>NZ_JBCHKV010000018.1:0-130014 GCF_039023525.1 Mycobacterium sp. 050272
TCCCCCACCACCTCCAACATCTGACCCACCAAATCCACCCCCACCACCGGCGCCACCGCAGCAGGCGCAACCACCGCAGCAGGCGCAACCACCGGGGCAGGCGGAACCACCGGAGCAGGCGCTATTACCGAGGCAGGCGGAGCCACCGGGGCAGGCGGAGCCACAGGGGCAGGCGGAGCGACCGGCGCCACCACCGCAGTTCCGTTGGCAATGACGGTAATTGGAGCAGGGGGCGCGGTGACCGCCGGCGGGGCCACGAGACCTTGCAAAACGCGTTGCAGACTGTCGAAGGCGTCCCGCAGCGTTCCTACCGCTGCGATCATCTCCGTCACCGCTTCGGCACTCAGCACGGGTGCGGCCGAGGGCGCCGCAACGGGCGCAGGAGCGGCCATCGTCACCGGTGCGGGCGGAGCGATCACGGCGGTCGCGGACGCACCGAGGTGGCCGTGACCATTGCCATTGCTGGCGGCATGACCGTTGCCGTTACCGGCGGCGTGACCGTTGAGCGCGGCCGCGGGCGCGGCAGGCATCACCGTCGGGGCAACCGGCGCCGGCGGCGGGACCGCGGACGGCGTGCCGTTGATGTGGACCACGGGGGTAATGGATTCAGATGGCATGAATTTGGACTCCGATTCGGTCCTGTGCCCGTTGCTGCGGCCACTGCGGTCGAGAATTGCTTCGATATCGGACGGTCGGCGCACAGCCTCATCGCTGATTGGCGGCCGTCCATAGTTGGATCCATTGATCTTTAAGGTCAGCTTCGGCTTCTCGCGGTTACGCGGATCGTCACCGATGCGATAGTCGGCCCACAGGCCCTCGAAATTCATCGGGACTCCGGCGGCGACGAGTTGGGCCAATCCGATCCACAGCGATCGAATACCATTGCGGCCCTTGGCATCCAGCGATACCGCGGAGTGCTCCTCGCCGGCGAGACACTTGCCGACGAGATTTGTCAGCACGCCGCCGGGGCCGACCTCGATGAAGGTGCGCGCACCGGCGCGCCACATTGCCTGAATCTGCTCGACGAACCGCACCGGCTGAGCGATCTGGTTGGCAAGCGTGGTCCGCATTTGCTGCGCATCACCGGCATACGGCTGCGCCGTCGCATTGGCGTAGACGGGCACCTCGGGCATGCCGAACGCGACACCGGCCAGGAATGAACCGAATGGAACCGCCGCGGGGCTGACGATGTCGGAATGGAATGCGGTGGCGACATCCAGCCGTCGCGCCTTGATGCCCGCCGCGGCAAATCGCTGCGCCGCGTGGTCGATGGCGGTGCTATTTCCGGACAGCACAGCCTGATTGGGAGCATTGTGGTTCGCGATGACAACCGGGAGCCCCCACTCCCCGATCAGCTGGCGGACCTGCTCGACGGGCGCGGTCACCGCACACATCGCGCCGTCGCTGTTGGTGGCCGCTTCGGCCATCAGCTGACCGCGCTTACGCGCGATCTGCAGCGCCACCTCACCGCTGAAAACTCCTGCGGCACAGAGC
Organism: Mycobacterium sp. 050272; assembly: GCF_039023525.1. Taxonomy (NCBI): domain Bacteria; kingdom Bacillati; phylum Actinomycetota; class Actinomycetes; order Mycobacteriales; family Mycobacteriaceae; genus Mycobacterium; species Mycobacterium sp. 050272. Next base: position 1,495 of record NZ_JBCHKV010000018.1, read on the forward strand.
GCGGTGACTTCGCCGAAGCTGTGACCACCGACGGCAACGGGTGCAATGCCAAGCGAGCGAATCACCGAGAGCAGACTCAGACTGTGCGCGCCAATGCCCGGTTGTGCCCACTCGGTTTTCGTCAGCTCCGCCGACTGCCCCGCGCGCTCGTCATCGGTGAATGCCGTCTTCGGCCAGACGACGTCGTGCAGATCGCGATCGGCATTCAACCGGTCAGCTCGTGCGCACTCCCATGCCGCCAACGCGGGCTCATGGAGTTGCGGCAGGTCGGCGCCCATGCCGACGTACTGGCTGCCCTGGCCCGGGAACAGCAGTGCGACCGGCCCCGGTCGCTGCGCCGAGTAGAAGTAACCCCTCGGTGAGGCGAACGACGACGGGACATCCGCCGCGCTGAGCTTCGCCGCGACTTCGTCGAGCATCGTCTGCAAGGTCGCGACGCTGTCGGCGACGACGGCCAGGCGGTGGGGTTGCGCGGCGTTGTACGCGGCTTGCGTGCTGCGCGCGATCCAGCTGAGCATGTCCGGACTGTCGACCAGCGACGCGGACAGCGCAGCGGCTTGCTCGGAGAGCGCCGCCGCAGAAGGCGCGCCAAGGACGACCAGTTCGCAATCCCAGGAACGGAACCGATACGCACGCTTTCCGGTACCCGTGTACTCCTCGACGGCGACGTGAAAGTTGGTGCCGCCGAAGCCGAACGAGCTGACCGACGCACGCCGGGGAACACCGTTGTCGGCCAGCCATGGCTTGGACTGGGTGGAAAGGTAGAACGGCGACTGCTCGATCTCGAGGGCCGGGTTCGGCCGGTCGATCTTGATCGTCGGCGGCAAGACCTTGTGGTGCAGGGCCATCACCACCTTGAACAGCCCACCCGCGCCGGCCGCGCCCTTGGTGTGCCCGATCTGGGACTTGACCGAGCCGAGTGCGCACCACTGGCGATCCTCGCGCCCCGACGCGTTGAAGACCTCCCGCAACGCTTCGAACTCCGCGGCGTCCCCGGCCTTGGTCCCGGTGCCGTGCGCTTCGACCAGCCCGACCGTTTCCGGGCCGTAGCCCGCGGCCGCATAGGCGCGCCGAAGCGCTTTCGCCTGGCCAGCCGGGCTGGGTGCATAGATGCTCTTTGCCCGGCCGTCCGAGGAGGTGCCGATGCCCCGGATCACCGCGTAGATCCGGTCGCCCTCGCGCTCGGCGTCGTCGAGACGCTTGAGCGCGAACATGGACAGTCCTTCGCCCAGCATCGTGCCGTCGGACTGGTCGGAGAAGGGGCGGCAGTCGCCACTGGCCGACAGCGCTGTCACCTTGGCGAAGCACATGTACATGAAGATGTCGTTGAAGGCATCGACTCCGCCGGCGAGCACCATGTCTGATTCGCCGAGGTACAGCTCGTGCAGCCCGGCTTCGAGTGCCGCCAGCGAGCTGGCACACGCCGCATCGATGACGCAGTTGGTACCGCCGAGATCGAAGCGGTTGGCGATCCGCCCGGCGATCACATTGCCGAGCAGCCCGGGAAAGGTGTTCTCCTGCCAGGTCGCGTAGTTCGACGTCACGCTTTTGCTGAACGCGGCAACCTCAGGCTCCGACAGACCGGCAGCCCGAAGTCCTCGCTCCCAGACCGGCCGGTGCAGACGTCCGCTGATATAGGTGATCAGCTCCGTCCCGCCGGAGGCGCCGAGGATGACGCTGATCCGTTCGCGATCGATGTGAGAAAAATCACCCCCCGCCGCGTCCTCCAATACCTGTTGCGCGACCCGAAGAGCAAGCAGCTGGGCGGTATCGGTTGCGGGCATAACGTTCGGCGGAATGCCGAAATCCATTGGTGAAAAGTCGACATCAGGCAAGAATCCACCGCGACGCGCGTATACCTTGTCCGGCATATGCGGATCGGGGTGGTAGTAGTCGTCAATGCGCCAGTGTGACTCGGGGACCTCGGAGAACAGGTCGACGCCTCCGATGATGTTGCGCCAGAAGCGCTCGGCTTCGGGAGACCCGGGAAACAGCGCGCTGACGCCAACAACCGCGACTGGGGGGTGCTTGGATGCCATCGATCACCTTTGCATTGGCTAGACGAGCAACATCGAGTGTTTACTTGCGGCACGCCGAAGATTGATCGTCCGGGTTTTGCTGCATTGACCTGTCCCCCCAGACAGGCCGAGCGCTCGCCGGGACCATATCAGAACCGCGTCTCTTGTACTGACGAACTGTCAATACCGTTTGACCGACATTCGGATCCGGCAGTGACTAACGGTTTCCTGGGTTGACATCGCCCGTTGTGAGTGATTCGAGCACGTCTGCCAGCAATTTCCGTTGTCGCACAACGTGCGTCCGGTCGCCGCGGCAACAGCCGCCGGGCGGATGCGTAAACGCACCCGGCGAGCTTTGCTAAAACGCCCGGATACGACGCCGTGGTGATCGACGACGTTCAATTCGGGCGTCTCCAAATCTGTCAGTTCGCAGTTACTGGCGAGTAACAGGAAATAGTTGGATATTGTGCGCGTTCCGCCGTCTTTTGCGCGCACTCGAATAGACCGTGTCAGCTCCGGTGCGCCGCGAAAGCGGATCGTCCCCGCGGAATTATCGGACCACAATGCGCTAACCGCACGTCAGCAGCTCACAATTCCGCAACACCGGTACAGTTTGTCGCCATGCGGAAAGCGTTCGGCATTCATCTGCCGGAGGCCGGAAACACCTACAAAGAAAGCGGGCGTGGGGTGTAGTTGAACGCATCCGCCGGAACGGGCACACCGCATTTGCGAGCCTGGTGGGCCCGGCTGATGTGGGTGGCGCCCTCAAGCAAATTCAGCGCTACTTGATCGACTGTCCGCTGCTCGGCGTCCTCCAGATAGCTACCCGCCACCCAGCTGTTGAAGGCTCCCATCGAGGGGCCGCACCAGATCTGGTAGTCCAGGACACGATCCGGTTGCCCGTCGATCGCCCACCGGCTTGATTTGCCGAGGTACCAGCGGAAGACCAGCCCCATCTGATATTTCGAGTCTCGGGTCGCGAGTTCAAGCACCGCGGGGTCGCGCTGCTCCCAGTACTGATGTGTTTCGGCCCAGACCTCTCCGACAGTCTTGCCGAGGATTTTCTCCAGCTCCGCACCGTGCTTGTCCACGACGGCACTCAGGTTGGGGTTGGCCGCATACCACTCATAGAGCTTCTTCGCCCGGGGGCCGAACATGGCACCACGCTTGAGGACCTGAAGGTTCACGCCCATCTCGAACATGTCGGACGCCGGGGCCATCATCACGTCGGCCACTGCCGCCTTGGCCAGCATGCCGCGGGCGTGCGGCGAAAGGCCCGACTCGATGCACGACTGGTTGACAGAGCCGGTCAGTACGTAGGCGGCGCCCATCGCGAACGCGCCCGCGACCGACTGTGGTGTTCCAAGCCCCCCGGCGGCACCCACGCGGATCCGGGTGGCCAGGCCGTGCTGCTGTGCCAGCCTGTCGCGCAGCAGGACGATTTCCGAGAACAACGCCGGCAGCGGGCGGTTGTCGGTGTGGCCGCCGCTGTCGGCCTCGACCGTGATGTCTTCGGCCACCGGTACATGCTGGGCGAGCTCGGCTTCCCGCTGAGTCAGCTTGCCGGACGCGACGAGCGCCGACACCAAGGCCGCGGGCGCGGGCTCCATGAACATGCAGGCGACCTCGGGACGCGAGATCTTGGCCATCACGTGGTTCTTGCGGACGATCGCGCCGGCCGGGTCGGTCGACAAGCCCGACAGGGCGTAGTGCACGACCGCGGGGGTCAGCTTCATGAACGCCGAGGCCTCGACGACACGGACGCCCCGTTCGATGAACAGCTCGGCGACCCGGCCCTCGAGCGCAACCTCGTTGGGCGAGTGGATCAGGTTGGCGCCCCAGGCAAGTGGTCTGCCGGCCAGCCTCGCCTGAATCTCGCCCAGCCCTCGTTCGACGGCAGCGAACGAGAGGCCGCCCGCGCCGAAGAAGCCCAGCATCCCGGCCTCCGCCATGGCCACCACAAGTGCAGGAGTGGCGATCCCGTTAGCCATGGCACCGGTGACGTAGGGGAAGCGGATCCCGTGGGACTCGCAGAACTCGCGGTCGCCGAGCCATTCCGGATAGATCGGCGGCAGCGTCCCCATCAGGGATATGTCGGACCCACCGGCGCCGACCAGTTCACCGCCCATCGCCAGGCCCAGCTGACCGGTGGCATCCTCGCGGACGACATGAACCGGGTGGCGCACGTACTGCAGGATGTGAGCGATATCTTGCGGCGCGAATGCCGCCGGCGCGGTCGTCGCGCGCCAGCCGCCCAAGATTGGGCTCACAGCCGCTTCGGTGCGATCGCTCAATACAGCGGTAGGCCGCTCATCCACTGCCGAGTCCTTCCATCACAGCGTTGACGCGTATCCCCCGCGGTGGCCGAAGCCATCTGTCGAAAATCAAGAATGAGCTTCTCATGGACCGCGACCGCGCGGCTGAGGAATCTCAACTCCGTCCGGAAACTTGTCGGAGCACCTTTTTATAATCGAACTTATGTTCGAACTGGCCGATCCCGCCGATCTGGTGACAGAGATCGAGTCGACGCACCGGCAGGAGTCGATGTTGGTGGCGCGGCGGATGGCCGCCGTGGCGGCATTGCTTCGGCACCGAGTGGCCGCCACCGAGCAGACCGAACGCGGGCGGGACTATGCCGTGATCGACGGGTTCGAGCGGACCGCGGCCGAGGTGGCCGCCGCGATGAACCTGTCCCCGATGGCGGCAAGTTATCTGGTGTCCTACGCCGAGGCACTCGATACCCGGCTTCCCAACCTCGCGGCTCTGCTGTCCGAGGGCCGCACCGACTGGCGCACCGTCCGGTTGATCATCAGCCGGACCGACCTGATCACCGATGACCGGCTGATCGCCGAGGTCGACCGTTCACTGGCCACCCGCATCGGGAAATGGCACGGCTGGTCACGACAACGCATCGTCAATGCGGTCGACGCCACGGTGCGGGGCGTCGATCCCGATGCTGCCCGTCAACGACGCGAGACCGCCGAGAATGACCGGTATATCGCGATCAGCACGCTGGACAACGGGATGGCGGACATCTACGGCACCGTCGGGGCCACGGCCGCGACCGCCTTCGATCGTCGGCTCTCCCAACTCGCGGGCCAAGTGTGCGCAGCGGACCCTCGGACGATGGATCAGCGCCGTGCCGACGCCTTGGCCGCGCTGACGCAGGGGCGCCGCCTGGGATGCCGCTGCGAACAGCCGGGCTGTCCTGCGATGGCCGGCGCCGACGACAGCGAACCGGATTCAGCCGGTGTGCGGGTGGTCGTCAACGTGGTCGCCAGCGCACAAACGGTCTATGCCGACAGCGATGAGCCGGGCTACCTCGAGGGCTACGGGATCATCGACGCCGAGCAGGTCCGTGAATTGTCCGGCGCCGCAGCACAACTCGTTGCCAACCCGCTCTCCAGCCCGGCGGAGGCACTGCGCTACCAGCCATCCGCGGCACTCGAACGCTTTGTTCGTTGCCGGGATCTGACCTGTCGCTTCCCGGGCTGTAGCCGTCCCGCAGTGGTATGCGATATCGACCACACCATCCCGTTCAACCACCAGGACCCAACAGCCGGTGGCCTGACGGTGGCACACAATCTCAAATGCCTTTGCCGCCAACATCATCGGCTAAAGACCTTCCACGGCGGATGGCGTGACACACAACTTGCCGACGGCACCGTCAACTGGACCTCACCCAGCGGGCGGGTGTACCGGACGCACCCGGCAGGGGCGGACCTTTTCGCGCACGCGCGCGGACCGGCGTGTGCCACACCGACCCCGGTGCGACGCGACAAATCCAAGCAGCGACGTGCTCGGATCAGTCAAGCGCGCATGCAGAATCGGCGGTCGCAAGCCCGCAAAGAGGAAGTTGCCGCGCGCAAGTTCCGAAACTATATGCGCGACAGTCTGTTCGCATTCAAGGGCACATCGAGCACCAGCCCGTTCTGCACCTGGATCAACGAACCCCGCGAGCCCGAGGAACTACCCGATGATTGGGTCCCCGACGTCCCGACGCGGTTGCCCGACGACCCACCCTATTGATAAAACCTCACGACAGCCTTTCGCGCAGACGGCGATTCACCGACTCCGGCAACAGCTTCGAGACGTCGCCGCCCATCATCGCGACCTCTTTGGCCAACGACGACGACACGAACGAATACTGCGGCGCGGTCGCCACGAAGAAGGTGTCCACGTTGGCGATGTGCTTGTTCATCTGCGCCATCTGCAACTCGTACTCGAAATCGGTGTCGGTGCGCAGGCCCTTGACGATCGCGGTCATCCCATGGGAGGTGACGAAGTCCACCACCAGGCCTTGCCCGACCTCGACGCGCAGATTCGGCAGATGGGCCGTCGCTTCCTCGATCATCGCCACCCGCTCGTCGATCTCGAACATGCCCTTCTTGGCGGGGTTGGTCAGGATCGCCACCACGACCTCGTCGAACTGACCCGCGGCGCGTTCGAAGACGTCGATGTGGCCCAACGTCACCGGGTCGAATGACCCCGGGCATACGGCGCCGCTCATAAGCGACCAAGGTAGCAGGGCGCCTCAGCCATATTCGGCCAGCTCCAAGCGGGTGTCGCCGTAAATCCGCTCCGGCCACGAGGTCCAGCCGTCCGGCCAGGTCAGCGAGGCGCCGGCGGCGGCCCGCTCGACGACCGCGACCGTGCCCGCGCGCACCCAGCCATGGGCGCTCAACGCGGTCAGGACCGCCTCGACCTCGGTGGCCTCGACGTCGTAGGGCGGGTCGGCCAGCACCAGATCGACCGGGGATGCGGTCCCACCGGCCAGCACCCCGGCCGCCGGGCCCCGGCGCAGCGTCGCGCCGGGCAGACCCAGGGCGTCGATGTTGCGCGCGATGACGGCCGCGGTGCGCTGATCGGACTCGACGAACAGCGCCGAGGCCGCACCACGCGAGAGCGCTTCCAGACCCAGTGCGCCCGAGCCCGCGTAGAGGTCGAGCACCGCTAAGCCGCTCAGGTCACGCCGCGCGGTGACGATGTTGAACAACGACTCACGCACCCGATCGGTGGTCGGCCGGGTCCCGCGCGCCGGCACTGCGAGGCGTCGCCCTCCGGCGACGCCGCCGATGATGCGCGTCAGCTCAGCACCACCAGCAGATCTCCACCCTCGACCTGCGCGGTGCTCGACACCGCCACCCGGCCCACGGTGGCGTCCTTCGGAGCGGTGATCGGCGCTTCCATCTTCATCGCCTCGATCGTGGCGATGGTCTGGCCCGCGCTCACCCGATCGCCCTCGGCCACTGACACGGTGACGACCCCGGCGAAGGGCGCCGCGATGTGGTCGGCGTTGTTTCGTTCGGCCTTCTCGGCGGTCGGGATCGTGCTGGCAATGCTGCGGTCGCGCACCAGCACCGGCCGCAGCTGGCCGTTCATGATGCACATCACCGTGCGCATACCACGCTCATCGGGCTCGGAAATGGCCTCCAGACCGATCAACAGGTCGACCCCGCGTTCCAGTGTCACCTGGTGCTCTTTGCCCTGCCGCAGACCGTAGAAGAACTGATTGGCCGACAGATGCGACGTGTCACCGTAGATTTCCCGGTGCTCCTCGAATTCCTTTGTCGGACCGGGGAATAGCAGTCGATTGAGGGTGGCTTGGCGTTTGGTACCACTGAGCGCGAGCCCGGCCTCGTCTTCTCCGCTGAGCTGCTGAACCGGCTTGGCGGGCCCGCGGCCCTCCAGCGCGGCGCTGCGTAGCGGCTCCGGCCAGCCACCGGGCGGATCCCCGAGCTCGCCACGCAGGAATCCCACCACCGACTCCGGGATGTCCAATCGCGAAGGCTCCGAAGCGAATTCGTCTGCGGTGAGACCCGAACCGACCAGGGCAAGCGCCAGGTCGCCGACCACCTTCGACGACGGAGTGACCTTGATCAGCCTGCCCAGCACGCGGTCGGCGCCCGCGTACGCCTCTTCGATCTCTTCGAATCGATCGCCCAATCCCAGCGCAATCGCCTGCTGGCGCAGGTTCGACAATTGACCACCCGGGATTTCGTGGCGATAGACTCGCCCCGTAGGACCGGGAAGCCCGGATTCGAAGGGCGCGTACACCTTTCGCAGCGCCTCCCAGTACGGCTCCAGTGCGCATACGTCCGAGAGCGACAGGCCGGTGTCGTGCTCGGTGTGTGCGGCGGCGGCGACGATCGAGCTCAGGGCCGGCTGGCTGGTGGTGCCCGCCAGCGGCGCGGCGGCACCGTCGACGGCGTCGGCACCCGCATGCCAGGCGGCCATATAGCTGGCCAGCTGGCCGCCCGGGGTGTCGTGAGTGTGTACGTGGATGGGCAGGTCGAACCGACTGCGCAGCGCGCTGACCAGCTGATGTGCGGCCTGTGGCCGTAGTAGCCCGGCCATGTCCTTGATGGCCAGCACGTGCGCACCTGCGTCCACGACCCGCTCTGCCAGCTTCAGGTAGTAGTCCAGCGTGTAGAGCCGCTCCCCCGGGTCGGACAGGTCACCGGTGTAGCACATCGCGACTTCGGCTATCGCCGAACCGGTTTCGCGAACGGCATCGATAGCCGGGCGCATCGAGTCCAGGTTGTTGAGCGCGTCGAAAATTCGGAAGATGTCGATACCGGTCGCGGTCGCCTCTTCGACGAACGCCGAGGTGACCAGTTCCGGATATGGCGTGTACCCCACCGTGTTTCGGCCTCGCAGCAACATCTGCAGACAGATGTTGGGCATCGCTTCGCGCAGCGTGGCCAGCCGCTCCCAAGGATCCTCTTTCAGAAAGCGAAGCGCCACATCGTAAGTGGCACCGCCCCAGCACTCCACCGACAGCAGTTGCGGCATCGTCCGGGCCAAATAGGGCGCCACCATCATCAGCCCACTGGTGCGGACCCGGGTCGCCAGCAGCGACTGGTGGGCATCGCGGAAGGTCGTGTCGGTCACGCCCACCGCGGGCGACTCGCGCAGCCAGCGCGCAAAACCCTCGGGCCCCAACTCAACCAGCCGCTGCTTTGATCCGGCCGGCGGCTCCGCCTCGAGATCGACCAAAGGCAGCTTGTCGTGTGGGTACACCGTCGACGGGTGCGTGCCATGCGGATGGTTGACCGTGACGTCGGCCAGGTAGTTGAGGATCTTGGTGCCCCGGTCGGCCGAGCCGCGCGCGGTCAGCAGGTGTGGGCGCTCATCGATGAACGACGTGGTGATCCGGCCGGCCTGGAAATCCGGATCATCCAGAACCGCTTGCAGGAACGGAATATTCGTCGACACCCCGCGAATCCGGAACTCCGCGATCGCGCGCCGGGCCCGGGACACCGCAGTGTGGAAGTCGCGGCCCCGGCAGGTCAACTTGACCAGCATCGAATCGAAGTGGGCGCTGATCTCCGCGCCGAGGTTGGTGCTGCCGTCCAGACGGATGCCGGCACCACCGGGACTGCGGTAGGTGCTGATCCGCCCGGTGTCGGGGCGGAACCCGTTGGCCGGATCTTCGGTGGTGATCCGGCATTGCAGTGCGGCGCCGTGCGGCCGGATGTTCTCCTGGCTCAGGCCCAGATCCTCCAGCGTCTCGCCGGAGGCGATGCGTAACTGGCTGGACACCAGATCGACGTCGGTGATCTCCTCGGTCACGGTGTGCTCGACCTGAATCCGCGGATTCATCTCGATGAAGACGTAATGACCGCTCTCGTCCAGCAAGAACTCCACGGTGCCGGCACAGCTGTACCCGATATGCCGGGCGAAGGAGACGGCGTCGGCGCAGATCTTGTCGCGCAACTCGACGGAAAGGTTTGGCGCGGGCGCCAATTCGATGACCTTCTGGTGGCGACGCTGTACGCTGCAGTCGCGCTCGTGCAGGTGGATTACGTTGCCGGTGTTGTCAGCCAGGATCTGCACCTCGATGTGACGCGGCTTGACCACCGCCTGCTCGAGATAGACCGTCGGGTCACCGAACGCCGACTCGGCCTCACGGCTGGCGGCCTCGATCGCCTCGGTCAGCGAATCGATGTCGGTGACGCGCCGCATACCTCGTCCCCCGCCACCGGCAACAGCCTTGACGAACAACGGAAACCGCATGTCGGCGGCAGCGGACACCAGCTCCTCGACAGACGCCGACGGCGCCGAAGATGCGAGCACGGGCAACCCGGCTTCGCGGGCGGCCTCGATTGCCCGTGCCTTATTCCCGGTCAGCTCAAGGATTTCGGCGCTGGGACCGACGAACGTGATGTCGGCGGCCGCGCAGGCCGCGGCCAAGGCCGGATTCTCCGACAGGAAGCCGTACCCGGGATAGACGGCGTCGGCGCCGGCCCGAGAGGCGGTTTCGACGATCTCGTCGACGGACAGGTAAGCGCGCACCGGATGACCGACGTCGCCGATCTGATACGACTCGTCGGCCTTGAGCCGATGTACCGAATTGCGGTCCTCGTACGCATACACGGCCACCGTGCCGACGCCGAGTTCGTAGGCCGCGCGGAACGCGCGTATCGCGATCTCACCGCGATTGGCCACCAGCACCTTGGAGATCACCTGCGACTCCTTACAGAAGTGTCGACCAATAGTCCCAGAACCGCACCATGATCAGCAGAAACACCGCGGTGAACCACAGCGCGGTGATCGACCATCGCCATTGATAGAGCAGCCGCGCGGCGGTGCTGTCGAGCACCGGACGAAACACGATGGATCCGACCACCACCAGCAGCGTGATCGTCATCGCCCACACCACCATGCAGTAGGGGCACAACGCCCCGATCCGGTACAGACTTTCGAAGATCAGCCAGTGCACAAACCCCGCACCGATCAGCAGTCCGATTTCGAGCGAAACCCAAAACCATTGAGGCAAACGGACTTTCGCCACCGCCAGGACGCCGGCGACCAGCACCACGGTGAACGCCCCGATACCCAGCAACGGGTTCGGAAAGCCAAACAGCGACGCCTGCGGCGTGACCATCACCGAACCGCACGACAGGATCGGGTTGAGATTGCACGACGGCACATACGACGGGTTGAGCAGCAGGTCGATCTTCTCGACGGTCAGGGTCGCCGACGAGGCCAGTCCGATCGCTCCGGCAATCAGCACCCACCACGCGCTGAGCGCCGGTACCGATGGATCACGCGGGGAAGCCGGTGTCGGATCGCCGGATCCCCCGGCGGGTTCGACCGACACCGGGACCGTCACGAAGCCGGAGGAGCGACGGGTGCGTCGATACCCGGCACGTCGCCCACGATGGTCTTGATCTTTCCGACCAGCGCATCGGGTGTCGACGGCTCGTAGTTCTCACCGTTGATCTTGATCGTCGGGGTCGCGGTGATGCCCGCGGCCGAGGCTTCGCCACTGACCTTGGAGATGTACTTCCCGCTGTTGATGCAATCCGGTACCTTGCCGACGACGCCGGCCTCGCGGGCGAGTTCGATCAATTTGGCGTTGTCGGGGAAGCTGCTCCCGCGCTCGTCGGGCTGGATACCGGTGGTGAACAACGCAGTGTGAAAACGACGGAACGCGTCCATGTTCTCGTCGGCGACGCACAGCGCTGCCGCCCCCGCCCGCGACGAATAGTTCTGGTTCTTGGAGCTGTCGAGAATGGCCACCATCGAGTAGTCGGCCGCGATGGCTCCGGAATCGATCAGCTTGGAGATCGTCGGCCCGAAGGTGCGCTCGAAATTGCCGCAGGCCGGGCACAAGAAGTCCTCGTAGAAGGTCACGACAGCCTTGGGGTTGTTCGTCCCGGGCTGGTTGACCACCTTGCTCGACGTCACGCGAACGGTGTCACCCTGACCGGCGATGCCACCCTTCTTGTCCTTGTGCGATGTCACGATGTAGAACACCAGCGCGACCGCGAAGACGATGATGAACGCGGTGCCGCCGATCTGGATCAGCCGGCCGGACTTCCCTTCTGACGCCTTCAGGTCGAATCGGGGGGGACGTTTCGATTTGTCGGCCACAGCTTCGGTGATCCTTCTGTGTTGGGTCGGCGTGCGGACCTTAAGTCGGAGACCGCGCTACTAGATTACCGGCGAGCGCGGCGCGGCAAATCAGGCCCGGCTCAGGTGAGCGCGCAGTGCGGAAATCAGATCACTGGTCGCGGCCGCGCTGGCGCCCCCCAGCTGAAACAGGCTGGCGAAGCCGTGTGTCAGCGAGCCCATGTACCGCAGGTCCACCGGGGTGCCGGCGTCCTGCAGTGCGGCGGCGTAAGCCTGACCTTCGTCGCGCAACGGATCGAATCCCGCCACGGCGATCAGCGCTGGCGCCAACCCGGACAATGATTCGGCATACGCCGGCGAGACGCGCGGATCGGTCAGGTCGATGCCGGTGCCGTTGAGGTACTCCGCGGTGAACCAGTCGATATCGCGTTTGGTCAGCAGGAAGCCGCGGGCGAACAGGCTCAGCGAGCGATTCTGCGCGGTGAAATCGGTCCGCGGGTAGATCAGCCACTGCAGCAGCGGCGCCGGACCGCCCTCGTCGCGCGCCAATTGGCATACGACGGCGGCCAGGTTGCCGCCCGCGCTGTCTCCCCCGACCGCGACGCGCCCCGGGTTCGCGCCGAGTTCTCCGGCATGGTCGTGGGCCCACTTGAACGCCGCGTAGGCGTCGTCGATCGCGGCCGGCGCCGGATGCTCCGGCGCCAGCCGGTAGTCGATCGACAGCACCTGAATCCCGGCGTCTCGGCAGGTCAAGCGGCACAGCGCATCGGCGGTGTCCAGATCTCCGATCGTCCAGCCGCCACCGTGATAGAAGACCAGTAAGTCCGCGGGCCCATCGCCGGCCGGACGGTAGTGGCGGGCTCCGATCCCGCCCGCCGGCCCCGGAATCGTCAGGTCGTCGACCATGACGTGAATCTGGGGACCGGGTAGCGACAGCAGCGTCTGGCGCATCTGCGCCCGCGACGCCACCGGGTCGTCATTGACGTCCAGTCCCTCGATGCCGGAGAGCCGCGTCGCGGACAGGACCAGCTGCAGCGTCGGGTCAAGCGTGTTGCCATCGATGATGATCGACCGGCCGCCGAATATCAGCCGCTTCGCCGGTGTCGGGATCCAGGGAATGGCCTTGACGCCGACATTGGTGACGACGTCCTGCACGCGATCGGCCCAGCGCGTCGATCCGCGTCGAGCTCCGGGATGCAGGTCCGGCGCGCCTGGCAGACTCTGTGTCATGTCCGGCCCCCTCGAATCAAACTCAGTCACCCTCAATGACGGTCATACGATCCCCGCCGTCGGGTTCGGAGTCTTCCAGGTCCCTCCGGCAGAGACTGAGCAGGCGGTACGTACCGCGCTGCAAGCCGGTTACCGGCATATCGACACCGCTGCCGCCTACCGCAATGAACGGGAAACCGGGCGCGCGATCGCCGATTCCGACGTGCCGCGGGATCAACTCTACGTGGTGACCAAGCTGTGGAACTCCGAGCAGGGTTACGACAGCACGTTGACGGCCTTCGACGCCAGCATGGACCGGCTCGGCCTCGACTATCTCGACCTCTACCTCATCCACTGGCCGGTGCCGGCGCTGGGAAAGTTTGTCGAAACCTTCAAGGCTTTCGCCCATCTGCGCGACCAGGGCCGGATCCGCTCCATCGGAGTCAGCAATTTCGCGCCGGAGCATCTGATGGTTCTGATCGATGCCACCGGCATCGTTCCCGCGGTCAATCAGATCGAGCTGCATCCTCGCTATCCCCAGACGGAATTACGAAAGGTGCACGCCCAGCGCGGAATCGCGACCGAGGCGTGGGCGCCGCTGGGCCAAGGAGCGCTGCTCACGAATCCGACCGTCACGGCTGTTGCGGAAGGGTGCGGGCGGACACCCGCCCAGGTGCTGATCAGATGGCACATCCAGCTCGGTAATATCGTGATCCCCAAGTCAGTGAACCCTGCCCGGATTGCGAGTAACTTCGACGTGTTCGATTTCGATCTCAGCGCCGATGAAATGGCGACGATTTCCTCGCTCGATGACGGAAGTCGGCTTGGTCCTGATCCACGAACCTTCAGTTTCACAGGTAGGTGAATGACGTGACTGGCGATGCGGGCCTCGCCGTGCCCTCGATCACTCTCAATGACGAAAACACGATGCCGGTGCTTGGTCTCGGCGTCGCGGATTTGTCGGAGGACGAGACCGAACGCGCCGTATCGGCGGCGCTCGAGATCGGCTGCCGGCTGATCGACACCGCTGCGGCTTACGGCAATGAAGCCGCCGTCGGTCGCGCCATTGCCGCATCCGGGATTCCCCGCGCGGAGCTGTTCGTCACCACCAAACTCGCCACCGCCGACCAGGGTCTCAAGGGCGCGCAGGATGCCTGCGAAGCCAGCCTGGAACGACTGGGCCTGGATTACCTGGACCTGTATCTGATCCATTGGCCGGCCGCGGCGCTGGGCAAGTATGTGGATTCCTTCGGTGGCCTGCTGCAGGTCCGCGCCGCCGGACACGCCCGCTCGATCGGTGTCTCGAATTTCACCGCCGAACACCTCGAGATGGTGATCGACCTGACCTTCACCACCCCGGCGGTCAATCAGATCGAACTGCACCCGCTGCTGAACCAAGACGACATGCGCAAGGCCAACGCGCAGCACAACGTCGTGACGCAGTCCTACACACCGCTGGCCCTGGGCAAGCTGAACGACAATCCGACCGTGAATTCGGTGGCCAGTGAGTACGGCAAGACGGCGTCGCAGGTGCTCTTACGGTGGAACGTGCAATTGGGCAACGCCGTCGTCTTCCGCTCGGCGGCACCGGAGCACATCGCCACCGACTTAGACATCTTCGATTTCGAATTGGCCGCCGAGCACGTGGACGCGATCAACGCGCTCAACGACGGAACCCGGCTGCGCCCGGATCCTGACACCTACGAAGGCACCTAGGACCCGGCGACGGCGCCGGGCACCCGGCCCGACTGTGCGTCTGGCCCTCTCACGGTCCCGCCGGACAGGTGGCCGCGGCCTGCCGCAGCACGGTCGCCGATGCCTGGTCCACTGGCAGCTGATACCCGCGCAGCACCGCGATGAATTGCATCGCGTACTGACAGGCGAACGCCTTGTTGGGCGGCATCCATAGGGCCGGCGCCTGGTCACCCTTGTCCTGATTGGCCTGGCCCTGCACGGCCAGCAGGTTGGCCGGATCGTTGGCGAAGCGCAACCGTTCGGGATCCGGCCAGCCGAAAGCCCCCATGTCCCAGGCATAGGCGAGCGGGACGATGTGGTCGATCTGCACCGCTTCGCCGACCTTCGCGCCGCGCTGGAATGCGATCGTGGTGTTGGTATACGGGTCGTGCAGTGTGCCGGTGGCGACGGCGGTGGGGCACCGCTTGATTGCCACATATGTCTTGTCGACGAGATCGCGGTCCAGGATGTCGTCGCGGGTGTCACATCCGTTGTGCCCGCCCGGGGCGTCGTTGTCGTCGTCCCATGCATCGCCGAAGGCCGACCTGCGGTAGTCATAGTGGTGCACCCGAAGTGGTGCCACCGCAACGCCGGCCAGCACATCGGTGCCGGGCGCCACCGTGGGCACGTCTGCGCGTGCGGCGATCTCCGCGTGCCTGGCCGATGTCGATCCCAGCGTCTGGTAGGCGACCAGCACCGCGAGCACCGCGGCTGCCGATAACCACAGCAGCACTTTGCGGCTCACGACTTGTCCAGGTATTCGATGCGATCCGAGTCGGTGAATTGTGCTGCCAGGGAATCTAATTCGGGATTTTGACGGTCAGCCTCATACGCTCGGGTGCAGAAATCGCGCGCGGCTTCAATGTAGGCCAGATGATCGGCCAGCGACAGCAGCCGCAAATTGATCGCCCGGCCGGACTGGTTGCGGCCCAGCACGTCTCCTTCCCGGCGCTCTCTCAGATCCAGCTCGGAAAGGGCGAACCCGTCCAGCGTCGCGGCCACCGCGGTCAGCCGCCGGCCGGCCGTAGAGCCCGGCGAACTCCACGTCGCCAGCAGGCACAGGCTCGGATGCCGGCCGCGGCCGATGCGGCCACGCAGCTGATGCAATTGACTGATCCCGAATCGGTCGGCGTCCATCACCAGCATCACCGTGGCATTGGGGACGTCGACACCGACCTCGATCACGGTGGTGCACACCAGCACATCGGTTTCGCCGTTGCGAAACGCGGCCATGGCGGCGTCCTTGTCCTCGGCGGACAACCGTCCGTGCATCAGCCCCAGCCGCACGTTCGACAGCTCACCGCAACGCAATTGCGCGAAGAGGCCTTCGGCGGTAGTCGATTTGCGGGCATCGCCCTCAGTGTCAGGCTCGTCGGTCTCGTCGATGCGCGGTGCCACCACGTAGGCCTGCCGGCCGGCTGCCACCTCCTCGCGGATGCGCTGCCAGGCGCGGTCCAGCCAGGCTGGTTTGTCCTTGACGAAAATGACGTTGCTGGTGATGGGCTGGCGGCCGCGCGGCAGCTCGCGCAGTGTCGAGGTTTCCAGGTCGCCGTAGACGGTCAACGCGACGGTGCGCGGTATCGGCGTCGCCGTCATCACCAGCAGGTGCGGCGTGATGCCCGCAGGTGCTTTGGCGCGCAAACGATCTCGTTGCTCGACGCCGAATCGGTGTTGCTCGTCGACGACGACCATGCCCAGGTTGGCGAATTCCACCACGTCCTGCAGCAGGGCATGCGTGCCGATGACGATGCCAACCTCACCGCCGGCGATCTCGCGGCGCACTTGGTTCTTCTGCGCGGTCGACATCGATCCGGTCAGCAGCGCGGCCCGGGTCGCCACGCCGCCTTCACTATCGGCCCCGCCCAGCTGGCCGGCCATCGCCAGTGGTCCTAGTACGTCGTTGATCGACCGCAAATGTTGTGCGGCAAGGACTTCGGTGGGAGCCAGCAGTGCGCACTGGTAGCCCGCATCGACCATCTGCAGCATCGCCAGCACCGCGAGGATCGTCTTGCCCGAGCCGACCTCCCCCTGCAGCAGCCGGTTCATCGGGCGATTGGCCGCCAGTCCATCGGACAGCACGGCGAGCGTTTCGCGCTGTCCGGCCGTCAGCTCGAAGGGCAAGCGGCCCAACAGTTGCGCGACCAAACCAGTTGACCGTCGGGGCGCCGATGGTCCCGATTGCGACAGCTCGCCGTGCCGGCGTGCAACCAGTGCCCATTGCAGGCCGACGGCTTCGTCGAACGTCAATCGTTCGCGCGCGCGGCGGCGCTGCGCCTCGTCCTCGGCGAGGTGGATCGCCCGCAGCGCGGCGTCTTCGGACATCAGGCCGCGCTCGGCGACCAACTCGGCGGGCAGCGGATCGGGCACCGGATCGAGAACCTCGAGCACCTGGCGCACGCAGGCGTAGATGTCCCAGCTCTGCAGCTTGGTGCTGGCCGGGTAGATCGGGAAGAAGCGGCGGTCGAATACCGACGTCAGTTCCTCGCCGGACAGGCCCGCGGAGGTGTCGGCGATGGTTTTCAGCGATTTGCTGCCGCGGTTGCGCCCGCTCGGCGAATCCAGGATGAGAAAGTCCGGATGCGTCAGCTGCATGACGTTTCTGAAGTAGCCGACTTCCCCGGAGAGCATCACCCGAGTGCCCTCGGTGAGGTCCTTGCTGAGGTAGTCGGCGTTGAAGAACGTCGCCGTCACCTTGCTGCGACCCGCGCCCACGGTGATGCGCAGGCATTTGCGCCGCGGGTTCTTCTTCATCGGGAACGAGTGGGTGTCGGTGATCGTGTCGACGAGGGTGATGTGCTGGCCGACTTCGGGCGAGTCGTCGGCGGCATCCCATCTCGCGGCCGTCTCGGTATAGCTGCGCGGGTAGTGGCGCAGCAGGTCGTCGACCGTGCGGATGCCGAACACCTCGTCCAGGGAATTCGCCGCCTTGGCGCCCAGCACGTAGTCCAGCCGATCGCTGCGCGAGGCCACGATTACTCGACGCCGATCAGCAGTGCGTCGCCGCGATGGCCGGTGCGGTAGGTCACCAGCTCGGTGCCCGGATGGTGGTCGTGGACGTGCTCTTGCAGGACGCTCGTCACCGAATCGTCGTCGATGCCGGCACCGACCAGCACGGTCACCAGGTCGCCACCGGACGCCAACAGCAGATCGAGTAGGCCAATCGCCGCCCCGGGCGCGTCGGCGGCCACGATCAACACCTCATCACCCGCGATACCCAGGCCGTCGCCGGGCTGACAGCGGCCCGCCCAGGTCAGCGCGCTCTCGGTGGCGATACGCACCGATCCGTACCGAGCGCCGCCGGCGGCACGCGCCATCGTGTAGCCATCGTCGACCGCCTGCCGGTCCGTTTCGTGCACGGCCAGCGCCGCCAGCCCTTGCACCATCGACCCGGTCGGTATCGGCACCACGTCGATGCCCCAGCCGATGGCCGCGGTGCAGCCGGCGACCAGCTCCTCGGCCGCCACGTAGCCGTTGGGCAGCACCATCACCTGCGCGGCGCCGGTGTCGACCACGGCCCGCATCAGCTGGTGAGCGCTGATACCGGTGACCGGGTCGCCCGCGTCCGCCGCGGGCGACAGCACGTGGGCGCCCTCGCCGGCGAACAGCTCGGCGGCGCCGCTGCCGTCGACGACCGCCAGCACGGCCCGTTCCTTGGTCCAGCTGCCCGCGGGCAGCCCGACGGACCCGGAGCTCAGCGACGAAATCATGATCCGGCTCAGCCGTCCGGCCGCCAGTCCGGCTTCGACGGCGGCGCCGGCGTCGTCGGTGTGCACGTGCACCGAATAGCTGGCCTGGTTGGTGAACGGCGCGGCCGCGATGGCCACGGAATCACCCAATTTCATCAGCCGGTCCCGCAGTGCGGTGGCCGCCGGCGGATTGCTTCCGTCCAGCCGATACATCACCTCGAACTGCGGTGCCGGCCGTTCGGGGGCGCCGGCCACCTGCTGTTCGCGCGGTGAGAGCTCATAGACCGTGCGGGCGGGTGGCTGGCCGCCGACCGTCGAACGCAGCGCATCCAGCAGCACCAGCAGGCCCCGCCCACCGGCGTCCACGGCACCGGCGTCGGCCAGCACATCCAGCTGCTCAGGGGTCTTTTCCAGCGCGACGACTGCGGCGTCGCCGGCCGCGGTGATGGCCGAGGCCAGCCCGTCGTTCGCGCACTTCTCCACGGCGTCGGCGGCCGCCCGCAGCACCGAGACGATGGTTCCCGGGACTTCCTGGCCGCCCATCGAGGTGATCACCAGCTCGACACCGCGCTGCAACGCCGCACCGAGCAGCACCGCATCCATGTGTGGCAGCTCACCGCCGGAGCCCGCGGCCGCGGTGGCGGTGACGTCGGCGATACCGCGCAGGATCTGCGACAGGATCACCCCGGAGTTGCCACGCGCTCCGTTGAGCGCACCGGCGGACAGGGCGGACGCGACCCGGGCGACGCAGCGGGGGCTGGCATCCGCGCCGATCCCGGCGTTGGCCTCGGCCAGCGCGGAACGCATCGTGAACAGCATGTTTGCCCCGGTGTCGGAGTCGGCGACCGGGAAGACGTTGAGACGGTTGATCTCGTCGATGTGAGTGATCAGGTCGCTGACGGCGGTGTGCGCCCAGTCCCGCAGCGCCGGTGCGTCGAGCAGACGATCCGAACTGCGCACTGCGACCCACCTCCTCGGAACCGTTCGAGCAGACCGCCCGCGAGCCACATCGTGCCGGTATGGGCTGACCGGCCTATTGAGCCTAGCCAGCCGCGCCGACGCGTTCAGAAGTAAGCCGAGCGTCAGTTGTGGATCGTTTTGGTGGTTGCCCACCACAGTCGGTATCCTGGGCTGTCGCGGCGCGCAATCCGTGCCGGACCCCCGAACATTTGAGGAGCTTGAACGATGGCCGCTGTGTGCGATATCTGCGGGAAAGGCCCCGGCTTCGGTAAGTCGGTGTCGCACTCCCACCGGCGCACCAGCCGGCGCTGGGACCCGAACGTGCAGACGGTGCACGTCGTGGCGCGTCCCGGCGGCAACAAGCAACGTCTCAATGTCTGCGCGTCCTGCATCAAGGCCGGCAAGGTCGTACGCGGCTAGCCGCAGCTACATCACGATGTGTCCGGCGTCCACGGGTATCGATACGCCGGTGATGTAGCGGGCGCGGGGACCGACCAGCCACAGCACGGCTTCGGTCACGTCCTGCGGCTCGACCAGCGGCACGTCGGGTAACAGCATCTGCGCGACGGCGGGGTTCGGATTCTCCAGCATCCGGTTCACCACGAAGTCGTTGAGGATCATCGGGGTCATGACTCCGGCCGGATGGATCGAATTGACCCGAATCTTGTGCGGCGCATAGGCATTGGCGGCCGAACGCATCAGCCCCACCACACCGTGCTTGGATGCGGCGTAGGCGAACATCGCCGCGGTGCCGTCGCCACCCCGGCCGGTCAGGCCCTGCGACGAGCTGACCATCACGATCGATCCGCCCTTGCCCCCGCGAATCATCGACGGCACCGTCGCCAGCAGCGTGTGCCAGACCCCCTTGAGGTTGGTGTCCACGATCGAGTTGAACACCGGCTCGTTGCGGATCTCGGTGTCACCGATCGCCACCACCCCGGCGTTGGCGATGACGATGTCCACCTCGCCGAGATCGTCGACCGCGGTCTGCACACCGGCCTCCAACTGGGGCAGGTCGCGGACGTCGGCGACGACGGGCACCGCCTTGCGGCCCGCGGCTTCGACCAGGCGCGCGGTCTCTTCGAGATCCGCTTTGGTCCCCAATGGATAGGGAATCGCGTCGATATCGGCGCAGATGTCCACGGCGACGATGTCGGCGCCCTGTTCGGCAAGCGCCACGGCGTGGCTGCGTCCCTGGCCGCGTGCCGCACCCGTGATGACGGCTACCGAATTGTCGAGTTCACCCATGACGGGCAACGTACCTGCCTGCGGCCTTAACATCTGCATCAGGGGAGGATGGCTATGACAATGCAGCTGCAGTCCATCAACATCCCCATGCTCATTGCCCATGCCGGCGGCGATCCCTGGGCCATCAACCAGAGCCTGCAAGCGGGGCGTCCCGCCCAGATTTCCGATTTGGCGGAGGCTTTTCACGGCGCGGCGGTGTGCACCGCCGAATCCAGCCAGGCTTTCGCGGATGCCCGCCAGCGCTTCGAAGCGGCCTGGAACAGGGAGAACGGCGGCCATCCGATCAACGACTCCGATGAGGTGCAGCGCGTCACCAAATCCCTTGGTGCGCAGTCGCTTCAGTTACCCAAGATCGGCGTCGACCTGGAAAAAATCGCTGCGGCACTGGCCGAAGCCCAGAAGGCCGGCGCGGCACGGATCGCCGCTCTCGAGAGCCAGTTGCAGACGCTCGACAACATGATCACCCAAGCGTTGGCAATGGAAAAGCAAGCCAATCTCAGCGAAGCGGACAAGCATGCGCTGGCTGCCTTCATCACGACGTGTGAAGACAACGCCATCAATGACACCAAGGCCGCGCTCAACGATCTGCTGGCGACGCGCAACGGCTATGAGGGCACGCTGAAGACCACGATGGCGAGCCTGCACAGCGAAGGCTACGACCCGCCGCAGACCGTCGGTGGCTGGTTCGAAGGCCCGTTGCTACCCGGCCAGGTACGGAATCTGGGACCGATCGCGGGGACCGGCGCCAATCCGGGCATCCCCGGAATCGGAGCGGCGGACCTCGGCGAAGTGGTGCAGCTGCAAGACGGCCGTTATCTCGCGATCTTCGGGGATTCGTTCTCCGGCAACAAGGCTTACGACGGGACGCACTACCCGTCGGTGGCCGTGCCGGTGACCTTCGACAAACAGGGCCGTCCCCACTTCGGCGAGCCCTTGACCGGGCCGGACGGCAGCCCGACCATCCTGTTTCCCCCGCCGCCGCAAGCCGCGGGCAAGAACACACTCCCGGCTGGGAGCATCCGGATGCGCGACGGCACCACGTACATGATGGTCGCGGGCACCACCGACCTGAATCCCGACGGCGGCACGTGGCTGACCAAAGTCACCAACGACCCGGCCGGGGGCTGGAAGCCCATCGACGGATCGTGGCGTCCGTGGACACCGGCGCCCAACCCGAACCACGTCCCGCACCCCGGCACCAGTTTGACCAGCCAACCCACCCAGATCAGCGGCTATCAGGCCAACGACGGCAACGTGTACATCGCCGCGGACTCCTTCGACCGCAGCCAGGGCGTCACCATGTACCGCGTGGATCCCGAGCACGTTACCGACCGCGGCGCATGGCAACCCTGGAACGGCAGCGGCTGGGGCAAAGCCGGAGAAGTCGCGACCGTACCGCTGAGTCCAGACAGGTACGGCGAACTCAGTTTCCAGGAAGTAGACGGAAAGCCGGTGTTGTCGGGATTCAACAGCAGCCCGGGCGTGAATCAAGTAGAGGTGCGCGTCGCCAATACTCCGACGGACGTTTTCAGCGGCAACTC
Source organism: Mycobacterium sp. 050272 (assembly GCF_039023525.1). Classification (NCBI taxonomy): domain Bacteria; kingdom Bacillati; phylum Actinomycetota; class Actinomycetes; order Mycobacteriales; family Mycobacteriaceae; genus Mycobacterium; species Mycobacterium sp. 050272. The sequence continues at coordinate 23,752 of NZ_JBCHKV010000018.1, forward strand.
GCCAACCGTGATCGCGCACAACGACAATCAGGGCACACCAGTCTCGGTTCCTCAGCCTTACGGCGGCTACATCATGCCCGGCTCGACACTGGACAACCTGAATATCTTCGTCAGCCAGTGGAACACCCAGTTGAACGTCCCGTACAACGTGCAGCAGGTTCTGGTCAATCCGGGGCCATGATCGTCGTGCCCCCGGGTACGAAAGTAATAGATAGACCGCAACTCTCGATAGGACATACATGATCACTAGAGCGTTCGCGGCAGTTGTGGCAGCACCGGCGGTCACCGCGGTGCTCAGCGCCTGCACAGCCCACGCCGATCCGCCGTCGTTCCCTGATATCGCGAGCTATGCACCGGTCAATGTCGCGGACTACGAAGTGGACGCGTCCACCCCGGGAATACCTGCGGCGCAAGTATTTTTCGTTACCCCGGACGGCGTCAACTGCAATTTCCAATCGGGTCAAGCGCAGTGCACGGGAAACAATCTCCCGGGTATCCCGGCTGCTTCACCGACGTCCAAGGGTGCTGTGCGCACGAACTGGATGGGAACCCGGACGGGCCTACAACAGATCGCACCCTCCGGGGGTACGCCGAACGGAGTCAAGACGCTGCCGCCGCTGCACTCGATCACCGTGGACGGCGTGATCTGCGGCGTCGACAACGCGGGTACCACCGCGTGCAAAGACCCCGAAGGCCATGGCTTCGTGCTGTCGGCGCACGGGTCCGGCTGGCTGCCGCACGTGTGAACCGGCTGCTAGACGGCCAGCGTGGTGCCCGTCTGTTCTTCGGCGAAGGCCACCAGGCGGGCGGCCACGTCGTAGTTTGACGCCAGCGGTGTGCGGCCGATCAACGCCGGCTCGCCGCGCAGGCCGAACCTGCCGCTGACACCGACGAAGCTGCCCGGCGGCACCGGTTCGCTGATGCAGTACAAAGTGGTGGCCGCACCTTCGGCGATGTCGTTGGCCAACCGGTCGGCGACGACGGTGACGACTTTTTGCACCAACGACATCAGCGGCGCGTCGGAGATGTTCGACAGGTTCGAGGCCACCCATCCGGGATGAGTCAGTTGGGTGACGATCGGCGATCCGGCGGCGCGCAACCGGCGATCCAGCTCAAGCCCCCACAGCATGACCCCGAGCTTGGACATGGCATAGGAGCCCAGTCGTGTCCACTTGGTGCGACGCAGGTGCATGTCGTCGAGGCGCAGCGTGGCCGACTTGTGCGCATCGGAGCCCACATTGATGATCTGCGAACGCACCCGGGCCAGCAGCAGATTCGTCAACGCGAACGGCCCGAGCAGATTGGTGCCCAGCGTCATCTCGAAACCGTCGACGGTCTCCTTGCGATGGTTGGTGAGCGTGCCGGCGTTGTTGATCAGAATGTCGATGTCCCCGTCGACCTGATCGGGGAACGCCCGCACCGAGGACAAGTCTGCGAGATCGAGCTTGATCACCGACGTCGAGCCGCCCATCGCAGCGGCGCGCTCCTTGCCGAGGTCGATGTTGCGCACGGCCAGGATCACGTGGGCGCCGGCTTTCGTCAGCGCCTGCGCGGTGCCCAGGCCGACGCCGTTGGTCGCGCCCGTCACGATGACTCGCTTGCCGGTCAAGTTGCCGAGGCGGCTCGGCGTCCAGGGTGTCGTCACGACGCTTAAGAGTAATGGGCGGTTCTATGTAAGTTGGGTCAGTTCTGCCAACATGGTCTGCATGAGTGACAGCGGACGCGAAATCACCAACCTGATCTACAGGTACGCCGAGCTCCTCGACGGTGGCGACCTGGACGGGGTGGCCGGGCTTTTCGCGCATGGCCGCATCTGCGGCGTGGAGGACGGCCCGCCGGAGACGGTGTTCGAAGGGTCGGCCCGGGTGCGCCAGATGTACGACATGGCCACCCGGATCTACGAGGACGGCACCCCGAAGACCAAACACAACACCAGCAATGTGGCGCTCCACATCGACGAGGCCGCGGGCACCGCGCGCAGCACGTCCTATTACTGCGTCACGCAGGCCACCCCTGAGCTTCCGCTGCAGGTGATCGTCACCGGGCACTACAAGGACACCTTCCACCGGGTGGACGGAGCCTGGTGGTTCGACAGCCGCATCATGTTCGTCGACCAGGTCGGCGACGTCAGCCAGCACCTGAAGTTCTGAACGCGTGGCAGCCCCTAACGCCTTTGACCCAGTGGGCGTGCTGGCCGACGCGCAGCGCAAAGAGACGCTAACCGATTGGGGCCCCGGCGAATTCGAGGGCCCGCTGCGGGTGCTGCTGGACGATTACGCGCGCGCCGACCTCAACGCCATCGGCGTGCACATCCTGCGCTCCGGCCTCGTGCACAGCCTGCGCATGCGGCTTCGCACCCAGGAGTGGATCCGCCGGCACCCGGAGATCCTCGACGAGCAGGTCGCCGCGCCGATCGTCGTCGTCGGAATGATGCGCAGCGGCACCACCCTGCTGCAGCGGCTGCTGGCCGCCGACCCGCGTTTCGTCTGCGCCTACGGTTGGGAGGTTGTCGAGGTCGCGCCGCGGCTCGACTATGAGTTCAGTGCTGCCGACGACCCGCGCATCGCGATCAGCGAAGCGCGAGAGGCGAAATCGCGCGAGTTGGCGCCGGATCTGTTCGCGATCCACCCGATGTACGCACGCGAGGCCGAAGAAGAGATCGTCTTCCTGGCCGACGCGTTTCTGTCCCACGTCCCCGAATCCGGTGCGCACCTTCCGTATTACCGGTCCTGGCTCGACCAGCAAGACTTCTCCCCCGCCTACGATCACCTGCACCGCATGCTGCAGTTCATCCAGTGGCAGAAGCGCAGGCGCGGACAGGTGGCCCAGCGCTGGGTACTGAAATCGCCTGCGCACCTTGGGTATCTAGACTTGTTGCGCGCGCGGTTCCCCGGCCTGCACATCGTCCACATGCACCGCGACCCGCGCACCACAATCGCTTCCGGGGCCAGCCTGAACGCCACCCTGCACGCGATGCACGCCGACGGCGTCGATGTGCATCGGGTGGGCCAGCAGTGGCTGCAGCGGATGGGCTGGACCAATGATCGGGCCATGTCGACCCGCGACGGCTGGACTGACGACGCCGCCGTGGTGACCGACATTGGATTCGACGACGCGGTGGCCGATCCAATCGCACAGGTGACTCGGGTCTACGACGCCGTCGGCCTGCCGCTCACCGGTGACGCCGAGGATGCAATGCGGCGATGGCTCAACGAGCGTCCCCGCGAGGCGGCCCGCCCGCCCTACGGTTTGGCGAACTACGGCCTGCTACCCGAGCAGGTCGATGAGCGATTCACCGTGTACAACCAGCGTTTCGGACAGCACCTTGGAGGAACAGCACATGCCTGACGATCCAGTCTCGACCGCATCCCAGCACGAACAGGAGCTGGCCGCCCTCGACCTGATCTCCCATCCCACCGTCCAGGCCGCCTATCGCACCGTTGCCGAGACCTGGCTGGGACGGGCCAAGGCGTCGGACGCGATGCGCGAGCGGTTCGACGATTCGTTCGCCGAGGTGATGTTCTCGGCGGCGATGTGGTCGTCCAACCAGGACAAGTTGCGGCCCAAGGTCACCTGCATCACCCGGCTGGCGCACCCGGTTGCGGGCCGTCGCATTCCCGGATCACGTTGGGGCATCGACAATCCCGACAGCGTGTATCGGGTGATCCCGATCTCGGGCGACGAGCGTTACGAGATCCGCGGGCGAGTCGGCGAGCACCGCATGACCGAGAACTACTTCACCCTGTGGGACGCCAACATGGGCACCGTCAACGTGCTCAACGGCCGCACCATGGAGGTCGACTCCGACGGCAGCTACACCATCACCGTGGATGCCGACCCGGCCAACGGGCGGGTAAACCATGTGCAGACCTCCCCGGAAGCTCACGAGTTCTACATCCGCGACGTGCTGCTGGACTGGGGCCGCGATGACCCCAATTACATTGAGGTGCAACGACTTGGCGGCTCACCGGCCACCCCGGCGCGCACGCGCGACGAGCAGGCCGAGGCGACCGCGGCGATGATGGAGTATTTCGCCAACTTCACCGGCAAGCTCAGCCATGGCATCTACAAGATGCCGGCCAACCATTTCAACCTGGCCTGGTCGGCGGACAAGGTCGGTGCGATGCGCAACCAGGTGTATGTGATGGGCCGCTTCGAACTCGCGCCCGACGAAGCGTTCGTCGTCGACCTCAACGACGGGGGCGCCGAATACTTCACCGTGCCACTGAGCAATATCTGGGGCACCACACTCGATCTCGTCGACCGCACCGGCAGCCTCAACAAGGCGCAGTCGGTGCCCAATGCGGACGGCAGCTACACCTACGTGATCTCGCCGGTCGACCCCGGCGTCGCGAACTGGATCGACTCCGACGGCCTGCGCGAGGCCATCCTGACCCTGCGGATGGCGGAGTTCGGCGAGACCGGCCCGCGCGAGGACCTCGGCGCGCGCGGACGAGTGATCAAGCTGGATCGGCTCGACGCCGAGGTGCCGCACTTGCCACGGGTCAGCGCCCAAGAGCGGGCCACCGCGCTGGCGCAGCGGCGCACGGCGTATCTGCGCCGGCTGCCGGAAGGGACGGCCTGAGATGGCGCGCTGGCTGATCACGGGTTGCTCCACCGGCTTCGGACGTGAGATCGCCCGCGCCGCATTGGAAGCCGGCCACAGCGTGGTGGTGACCGCACGGCGGGCCGAGGCGGTGGCCGATCTGGCCGACGAATTCGGGGGCCGGGCCGTCGCGGTGGCGCTCGATGTGACCGATGCCGCCCAGATCGCGGCCGCGGTAGCGGCGGCCGACAAGGCGTTCGGTGGGATCGACGTCCTGGTCAACAACGCCGGTCACGGCTACCTGTCCTCGGTGGAAGAGGGTGAGGACGCCGAGGTGCGAAAGCTGTTCGACGTCAACTACTTCGGGGCCGTCGACATGATCAAGGCGGTGCTGCCGGCCATGCGCGAGCGCGGCGCGGGACACATCATCAACATCTCGTCGATGACCGGCCTGGTGGCCAACCCGCCCAACGCCTACTACTCGTCGACCAAGTTCGCGCTCGAGGCCGTGACCGAGGCGCTGGCCACCGAGGTGCGGCCGCTGGGCATCAAGGTGACCGCGATCGAGCCGGGCGCATTCCGGACCGACTGGGCCACGCGGTCGATGAAGGAATCGCGCCACCCGATCGCCGCCTACGCCGACGTGGCCGCGCGCAAGGACCTGATCAAGCAGTTCGCCGACCATCTGCCGGGTGACCCGCGCAAGGTGGCCGAGGCGGTGCTGATGGTCACCACGCTTGACGAGCCACCGCTGCGGCTGCTGCTGGGCCGCGACGTGCTCAAGGCGATGCGCGACAAGATCGCCGCGATGTCGGCGTCGATCGAAGAATGGAATGCCGTCACGAAGGACGTGAACTTCCCCGAATCGTGAGCTCAGGGCAGCCGCCAGTCGATCGGGTCGGCGCCCATCCCGGTGAGTAGCTCGTTGGCGCGGCTGAACGGGCGCGAGCCGAAGAATCCGCGCGAGGCGGACAGCGGCGAGGGGTGCGGCGACTCGATTGCCACGCAATTGCCCTCTGCCAGCACCGGTTTGAGGGTGGACGCGTCGCGGCCCCACAAGATGGCCACCATCGGCTGCGACCGCGCGACCAGGGCGCGGATGGCGCACTCGGTGACCGCTTCCCAGCCCTTGCCGCGATGCGACGCCGGGTTGCTCGGGCGAACCGTGAGGACCCTGTTCAACAGCAGCACGCCACGCTGCGCCCAGGGCGTCAGATCGCCGCACGACGGCTGCGGGTAACCCAGGTCAGCTGAGTACTCGTCGAAGATGTTGGACAGACTGCGCGGCAGCGGCCGCACCTCGGGAGCCACCGAGAAGCTCAGGCCGACCGCATGCCCCGGCGTGGGGTAGGGATCTTGTCCGACGATCAGCACCCGGACCTGATCGAAGGGAAAAGTGAAGGCCCGCAACACGTTCGGACCAGCTGGTAGGTACTTGCGGCCGGCCGCGATCTCGTCGCGCAGGAACTGCCCCATCTTGGTCACCTGTTCGGCCACCGGCTCGAGCGCACCCGCCCACCCCTGCTCGACGAGTTCGTTCAATGGACGTGCGGTCACCGGGCAACCCTAACCTTCGAACGACTCCCAGCCCGCGTATCCCTGCCATGCGGCGCCGTCGACGAGTACCCGGGCCGGGCCGTCGAGCACCTGCCCGATCACGCGCCACCCGGATGGCACCGCACCGGCGAAACAGGCCACCAGGGCGTGGTCTTCGCCGCCGCCCAGCACCCACGCCCACGGATCGGCCTGGGTCGCCGTCGCGGCGGCGCTCAGCGCGTCGCGATCAGGAGCCAGCGCCGCGGTGGACAAGTCAATGCCCACCCCCGAGGCGTCGGCGACATGTCGCAGGTCGGCGATCAGGCCATCGGAGACGTCGATCATCGCCTGCGCGCCCGCGGCCGCGGCGGCGGCACCCTGGCCGTAGGGCGGCTCAGGCACCAGATGCCGGGTTCGCAGGCGGTCGAATCCACTAATGTCGTTGCGCCACAACGAGTATCCCGCCGCCGAACGGCCCAGTTCGCCGGCGATGGCGAGCACCGCGCCGGGCTTGGCCCCCGAACGCAACACCGGGGCCCGGCCGCCCAGGTCGCCCAGCACCGCCACGGACAACACCCACAGCGGGGAGCTGACCAGATCGCCGCCGACGATGCCGGCGCCGACCCGCGCGGCCTCGTCCCACATTCCGTCGACCAACGCCTCCGCGTCCGCCGTCGGCGTATCGGCGGGGGCACCGAAGCCGACCACGAACGCCGTGGCCCGCCCGCCCATCGCCTCGATGTCCGCGGCGTTCTGGGCTATCGCCTTGCGGCCGACGTCATGCGGCGTGGACCAATCCAGCCGGAAATGCCGGCCGGCCACCAGCATGTCGGTCGACACCACGCTGCGGCCGTCACCGGCCGATACCACCGCCGCGTCGTCACCGGGCCCGAGCAGCACGGCGTCGGGCTGAACCCGGCCGCGCACCAGCCGGTCGATGACCGCGAATTCACCGAGCTGCCCCAGGGTGGCCGACTCGCCGGATACTTCTTCGCGCACGTCAGCTCCTCCGGCGTGGTACTACAAGGCCCTCGTACAGCGGCCCGACCTGCGGTAAGTTTGGTCCCTGCCCGCGCGGGCGGACGGCGCCAGTGTATGAGATGGGAGGTGCCCGGTTCTCGACGCTACGGGCGTCGACGGCCGGGCGATGATGACCGGTTCGGACTCCGACGACCCAGGCGGACCGCCGCGGGCCCTGCTGATCGCCGCGGTTGTGGTGGCGGTCCTCGCCATCGGCATCGTGCTTGTCATCGCGGCAACCCGCGAAGCGCCGCCGCAGCCGGTCGCCCTTCCCACGGTGCCGGCGCCGCAGGCCAACAGCCCCGCATGCCACGCGCTGTCGGCGGCGCTGCCGCAGCGGCTCGGCGACTATCAGCGCGCGCCGCTGGCACAGCCGGCACCCGAGGGCGCGGCCGCCTGGCGCACCGGAACCGGCAACGAGCCGGTGGTACTGCGCTGCGGGCTCGACCGTCCGACCGCCTTTGTGGTGGGGTCCCCGATCCAGATCGTCGACCGGGTGCAGTGGTTCGAGGTGGCGGCCGAGCAGCAATCCGGCGGTGACGCAGGCAGATCCACCTGGTACACGGTGGACCGGCCGGTGTATGTGGCGCTGACCCTGCCGTCGGGATCCGGGCCCACACCGATCCAGCAGCTTTCCGAGGTGATCGACCACACCATCACGGCGGTGCCGATCGACCCCGCCCGGCCCGGTGAGCGTTAGCGCAGACCCGTGCCCCGGGCCAGCGCCGTTTCCACCATGGTGGCCAGCAGACTCCGGTAGTCGATGCCGCTGGCCGCCCACATCCTCGGGTACATCGAGATCGTGGTGAACCCCGGCATCGTGTTGACCTCGTTGATCACCGGCCCGTCCTCGGTGAGGAAGAAGTCGACCCGCGCCAGGCCTTGGCAGTCGATGGCCTTGAACGCCCGGATCGCCAATTGGCGCACGTCGTCTGCGATCTCGTCGTCGACCTTGGCGGGCACATCCAATTCGGCTGCGTCGTCGAGGTATTTCGTTTCGAAGTCGTAGAAGCCGTCCTCGCGACCGCGCACACCGGCCACCCGGATCTCACCTACCGTGCTGGCCTCTATTGTGCCGTCCGGCATTTCGAGCACTCCGCACTCCAGCTCGCGACCATTGATCGCGGCTTCGACGATCACCTTCGGATCGTGCCGGCGAGCATCGGCCACCGCGACGGCCAGTTCATCCCAGCTCGCGACCCGGTTGACCCCGATCGAGGAACCACCGCGCGCGGGTTTGACGAACACCGGAAGGCCGAGGCGCTCGCGCTCCTCGGGCGCCAGCGTCTGCCGCGTCGGGCGCAGCACCACATACGGCCCGACCGGAATCCCCTCGGCGGCAAGCAGCTTCTTGGTAAATTCCTTGTCCATCCCGACGGCGCTGGACAGTACACCGGCGCCGACGTAGGGCAGACCGGCGAGTTCGAGCAGCCCCTGGATCGTGCCGTCCTCGCCGTAGGGTCCGTGCAGAACCGGGAAGACCACGTCGACCGAACCCAGGACTTCACCCGCGCCCGGCGGTAGCGACACCAGCTGGCCGCCGCGGCGCGGATCGGCCGGCAGGGCCAGCTCGGTTCCCGATTCGGTGGTCACCCCGGGCAGTCGCCGGTCACTGATCGCCAGCGCGTCCGGGTCGCCGTCGGTGAGCACCCACGAGCCTTCGGGGGTAATGCCGATCGCGACCACATCGAATCGTTGCGGATCGAGGTTGCGCAGGATGCTGCCCGCGGACACGCACGAGATGGCGTGCTCGTTGCTGCGCCCACCGAAGACGACAGCAACGCGCACCCGGCTGCCCCCTGACGCGGAGGGCCGGCTGGTCGCATCACTGGCGTTCACAACCTGGAGAGGGTACCGGTTGGGATGCCGACGGGTCGGGTCGCCGAGGTGTGGCGGGGTTTTGCCGGAACGGCGGCCGGCGGCGCGCTCATTCCGGCTTGGTGCTGCGGCCCAGCAGCAGGGCCATCGCGTCGTCCACCGACAGTCCCTTGTGGCAGACCCGGTGTACCGCATCGGTGAGCGGCATCTCGACGTCGTAGCTGGACGCCAGGGCGAGCACCGATTCGCAGGACGTCACGCCCTCGACGACGTGGCCGTCCTTTCCTTCCAGCGCCAACTGCATGCTTGCGCCCCGCCCCAGGCGCTCACCCATCGACCGGTTGCGCGAATGCGGAGATGTGCAGGTAGCGACCAGATCGCCGACGCCGGCCAGGCCCGCCAGGGTCGCGCCCTTGGCGCCCAGCGCGATGCCCAGCCGCATGATCTCGGCCAGACCCCGGGTGATGATCGCCGCGGCGGTGTTTTCGCCCAGCCCGACGCCGGCCGCCATCCCGCACGCGAGGGCGATGACGTTCTTGCAGGCCCCGCCGATCTCGGTGCCGACCACGTCGCTGTTGGTGTACGGGCGGAAGTAGCCGGTATTCAGCATGCGCTGCAGGGCGACCGCGCGCCCGGAGTCGCTGCACGCGACCACGGTGGCGGTGGGTTGACATTCCGCAATTTCACTGGCCAGGTTCGGCCCGGAGATCACCGCCACCTGCGACATGTCGACGCCGGTCACCGAGACGATGACCTGACTCATTCGCATCAGGGTGCCCAGCTCGATGCCTTTGGCCAGGCTGACCAGGGTCGCGCCGTCGGCGATCAGGGGTGCCCACTGCTCGAGGTTGCTGCGCAGGTTCTGCGCCGGGACGCCCAGCAGCACCGTCGTCACGCCGTGTAGCGCCTCGGCCGCGTCGGCGGTGGCCCGGATACCTGGCGGCAACAGGGTGCCGGGCAGGTAGGCGGGGTTGTAGCGGGTGGCGTTGATCTGCTCGGCGACGTCGGATCGACGCGCCCACAGCCTGATCTGCGCTCCGGTCCCGTCGAGGGCCTCGGCGAGCACCTTGGCCAGCGACGTTCCCCATGCTCCGGCGCCCATCACCGCAACGGCGCCCGCTGTGCTGGCCATTTCCCATCCCGATCTCTAACAAACGCGGCATCTGCAGCCGCTACACCCTAGAACAGCGATCCGCCGCCGTCACCATGACGGCTCGCGACCGGCGCGACGACGCGCGCTGGCAGGATTGACGCCATGAGCGGCACCCGGGGTGACGGCGCCGGCGATGTCGCGTTGATCATCGCTGTCAAGCGGTTGGCCGCCGCCAAGACCAGACTGGCTCCGGTGTTCTCGGCGCGGACCCGCGAGACCGTGGTGCTGGCCATGTTGGTGGACACCGTGACGGCGGCGGTCGGTGTCGCCGCCGTCGGCTCGATCACGGTCGTCACCCCCGACGACGCCGCGGCAGCCGCGGCGGTACGGCTCGGGGCGCAGGTGATCGCCGACCCGACGCCCCAGGACCATGACGATCCGCTGAACCATGCGATCGCCACCGCCGAACGCTTCGTCGCGGAGTCATTCGCCAATGTTGTTGCGCTGCAAGGTGATTTGCCCGCGCTACAGACCCAGGAGCTGGCCGAGGCGATCGCCGCGGCACGCGCGCACCGGCGCAGTTTCGTCGCCGACCGGCTGGCCACCGGCACCGCGGCTTTGTGCGCATTCGGCACGGCGCTGCAGCCGCAGTTCGGCTCGGATTCGGCCGCGCGGCATCGTCGTTCGGGCGCGATCGAGCTGACCGGCGCGTGGCCCGGCCTGCGCTGTGACGTCGACACCCCCGCCGATTTGGTCGCGGCCCGCCGGCTCGGCATCGGCGGGGCAACCGCCCGCGCTATCGCCCACCCCTGAGCGCGTAGCAAACCTGTCCGGGGGATGAACGGCGCGCCAACGGCGGATGGATGTCTACCGAGCGCTAGCAGCACCACCCGGTGATGAGCAATGATTCCCTGGTGACCGAAATCGAAGCTGAAGCACGGATTGACGAAACCGTGTGGCAACACGGCGACAGCGCTCTGGGCGCTCCCCCTGCTACCACCCACGCGGTGATCGATGACGCGCTGCCGGAGGACCGGTACCTCAACCGTGAACTGAGCTGGCTGGACTTCAACGCGCGAGTGCTGGCACTGGCCGCCGACACCTCGCTGCCATTGTTGGAGCGAGCCAAGTTCCTGGCGATCTTCGCGTCGAACCTCGACGAGTTCTACATGGTCCGGGTCGCCGGCCTCAAGCGTCGCGACGAGATGGGGCTGTCGGTCCGCTCGGCTGACGGCCTCACGCCGCGCGAGCAACTGGCCCGCATCGGCGAGCAGACCCAGCGCATCGCGACCCGGCATGCGCGCGAGTTCCTCGACTCGGTGCGCCCGGCACTCGCGCAAGAAGGCATTTATATCGTCACGTGGGCCGATTTGGATCAGGCTGAGCGCGACCAACTGTCGACCTATTTCACCGAACAGGTCTTCCCGGTCCTGACCCCGCTCGCGGTGGACCCGGCACACCCGTTCCCGTTCGTGAGCGGGCTGAGCCTGAACCTGGCCGTCACGGTCAAGGACGGCGGTGGCCAGCACTTCGCCCGAGTCAAGGTGCCCGACAACGTCGACCGCTTCGTCGAACTCGGCGGCGAGGAGGGCAACGCCGTCGTTCGCTACCTGCCGACCGAGGAGCTGATCGCGGCGTTTCTCCCGGAGCTGTTCCCCGGCATGGAGATCGTCGAACACCACACGTTCCGCATCACCCGCAACGCCGACTATGAGGTCGAAGAGGACCGCGACGAAGACCTATTGCAGGCGCTGGAGCGGGAATTGGCGCGCCGGCGGTTCGGTTCGCCGGTGCGACTCGAAGTCTCCGACGACATGACCGAGGGCATGTTGGAGCTGCTGCTGCGCGAACTCGACGTAAATCCCAGCGATGTCATCGAAGTGCCCGGGCTGCTGGACCTCTCGTCGCTGTGGCAGATCTACGGCATCGACCGCCCCGCGCTCAAGGACTGGACCTTCGTCCCGGCCACCAGCCCGGCGTTCGCCGACAAGGAAACACCCAAGAGCATTTTCGCGACGCTGCGCGAAGGCGATGTGCTGCTGCACCATCCGTATGAGTCGTTCTCCACGAGCGTGCAGCGATTCATCGAGCAGGCCGCCGCCGACCCCAACGTGCTGGCGATCAAACAGACGCTGTACCGCACCTCCGGTGACTCGCCGATCGTTCGTGCGCTGATCCAAGCCGCCGAGGCCGGAAAGCAAGTCGTGGCAATGGTGGAGATCAAGGCACGCTTCGACGAGCAGGCCAACATCCGCTGGGCACGCACCCTTGAGCAGTCGGGCGTGCACGTCGTCTACGGCTACGTCGGGCTCAAGACGCACTGCAAGACCTGCCTGGTGGTGCGCCGCGAAGGGTCAACCATCCGGCGCTACTGCCATATTGGGACCGGCAACTACAACGGAAAGACGGCGCGGCTTTACGAGGACGTCGGTCTGCTCACGGCGTCTCCCGAAATCGGGGCTGACCTGACCGACCTGTTCAATTCGCTGACCGGCTACTCACGCAAAGTCTCCTACCGCAATCTGTTGGTTGCCCCGCACAGCATTCGGACGGGCATCATCGAACGCGTCGATCGCGAGATCGCGGCGCACCGCGACCACGGCGGCGGCCGGATCCGGATGAAAATGAACGCTCTGGTCGACGAGCAGGTGATCGACGCGTTGTATCGCGCCTCGCGGGCCGGTGTGCAAGTCGAGGTGGTGGTACGCGGAATCTGCGCGCTGCGCCCAGGCGCAGAAGGGTTCTCGGAGAACATCTCCGTGCGCTCGATCCTCGGCCGGTACCTGGAGCACTCGCGGATCATGCATTTCAATCGCATCAACGAGTTCTGGATCGGCAGCGCCGACATGATGCACCGCAATCTCGACCGTCGCGTCGAGGCGCTGGTTCAGGTCAAGGATCCGAAGCTGACCTCCTATTTGAACGATTTGTTCGATTCGGCGCTGGACCCGTCCACGCGGTGCTGGGAGCTCGAGGCCGACGGGCAGTGGACCGCCTCGCCACGGGAAGGTCACTCCGTGCGCGACCACCAGGAGTCGCTGATGGAGCGGCACCGGGGCGCCTAACGCCCATGTGGTAATTTTCCAGGCCACCCGATGGCCGGCATGGCGCTGGCCGAATTGACCTGCAGGAGTAAGTTGTCGGACCAGAACTCGTCAGGCGGTCGGCGCTCAGGCAAGCGGATCGTCTACGCCGCAGGCGCGGTGCTGTGGCGACACAGCAGTGCTGATTCGGACAATCCCGAGCTCGAGATAGCGCTCATCCATCGCCCTCGCTACGACGACTGGTCGTTGCCCAAGGGCAAGGTGGACCCCGGCGAAACGGCGCCCATGGCCGCGGTACGCGAAGTACTGGAGGAGACCGGCCACCACGCCGTCCTCGGCCGGCGACTGGCCAAGGTGAGCTATCCGATCGACGCGGGTGTCAAGAAGGTGTACTACTGGGCGGCTCGCAGCACCGGTGGCAAATTCGTGCCGGGCAAAGAGGTCGACGAATTGATCTGGTTGCCCGTCGCTGCCGCGATGAAGAAGCTCGACTACGCCCAGGACCGAAATGTGTTGCGGCGCTTCATGAAACAGCCTGCGGACACGCATACTGTGTTGGTGGTGCGGCACGGCACCGCAGGCCGCAAGTCACGCTTTTCCGGCGACGACACCAAACGACCGCTGGACAAAAAAGGACGCGCGCAAGCCGAGGCGCTGGTCGCCCAGCTGATGGCGTTCGGCGTCACCGACGTGTACGCCGCCGACCGGGTGCGCTGCCATCAGACGGTTGAACCACTCGCCGAGGAACTGGGTGTCAGCATCGAGAGCGAGTCCACGCTCACCGAAGAGGCTTACGCCAAGAGCCCCAAACGGGGCCGGCAGCGGATGCTGCGCATCGCCGGCCGCGAGGGCACACCGGTGATCTGTACGCAGGGCAAGGTAATTCCGGATCTGATCACCTGGTGGTGCGAACGCGACGGCGTGGACCCGGACAAGTCACGCAACCACAAGGGCAGCACCTGGGTGCTGTCGCTGTCCGGGGGCCGACTGGTGGCGGCCGATCACATCGGCGGCGCGCTGGCCGCCAACGTTCGGGCCTGATACACGAAATACCCTTCGGGGGCAGCAATGCCGCCCGAAGGGTATTCGCGTCTGAACTCGGTTGACTTACTTGCGACCGCGCTTGGCGGCCGTCTTCTTGGCCGGCGCCTTCTTGGCAGCAGTCTTCTTAGCCGGAGCCTTGGTCGCGGCCTTCTTGACCGGAGCCTTGGTCGCGGCCTTCTTGACCGGAGCCTTGGTCGCGGCCTTCTTGACCGGAGCCTTGGTCGCGGCCTTCTTAGCCGGAGCCTTGGTCGCGGCCTTCTTAGCCGGAGCCTTGGTCGCGGCCTTCTTCACCGCAGCCTTCTTGGCGGGAGCCTTCTTGGCAACCTTCTTGGCTGCTCCTGCGACAACACCACGTTTCACGGCCGGTCCTTCCGACGGGAGGCGCTGCGCGCCAGCAACAACCGCTTTGAATTGAGCACCCGGGCGGAACGCGGGGACGGACGTCGGCTTTACCTTCACCGTCTCACCGGTCCGCGGGTTGCGGGCCACACGCGCTGCGCGGCGCCGTTGTTCGAACACACCGAACCCGGTGATGGTCACGCTGTCGCCCTTGTGCACCGCACGCACAATGGTGTCGACAACATTCTCGACGGCGGCGGTCGCCTGCCGACGGTCCGAGCCCAATTTCTGTGTGAGCACATCTATGAGCTCTGCTTTGTTCATCCAAAACCCTCCGAAGCCAGTGGTCCCATTTTGGGAACCGACTAGCGAACACGGTAAACCCTCACCCAGCAAATTGCCAAGCGCCACGCGCAATTTCACGGCTATGCGACAGGAAATTCCGCAATCCGCTTGCCGCCCTTGGCCGGTGACGCAGGCGAAAAATAAGCCTTGCTAGCTAAGGCGATCGGGGTAATTCGCGCCTCGATCAACCGTTCACGGGGCGGGTAGCGTGCGCGGTTTCCAGTCCGGACGGGCCGACTCAAAAGATTCGATTTGGTCGAGTTTCTGCAGCGTAAGGGCTATATCGTCGAGCCCTTCGAGTAGTCGCCAAGCGGTGTGGTCGTCAATCTTGAACGGCAGCACCGTCGTTCCCGCGGTGATATTTCGATCTTGAAGATTGGCAGTGATTTCCAGTCCCGGACTCTGCTCGATCAGCTTCCAAAGCAGTTCAACACCGTCTTGGTCGACTTCGGCCGCCAGTAGCCCCGCCTTGCCCGCGTTGCCCCGAAAAATGTCACCGAATCGAGACGAGATGACGACCCGGAACCCGTAGTCCATCAACGCCCACACCGCGTGCTCGCGCGACGATCCGGTCCCGAAGTCGGGTCCGGCGACCAAGACCGAACCTCGGTCAAATGGACTGAGATTGAGCACGAATGACGGATCTGAGCGCCACGTCGCGAACAAGCCGTCGTCGAAACCGGTTCGGGTGACGCGCTTCAAATAGACCGCGGGAATGATCTGGTCGGTATCGACATTGGAGCGCCGCAGCGGCACGCCAATCCCGGTGTGGGTGTGAAAGGCTTCCATTTTCGTCCTCGATTTCGTTTTCAGTTCAAGTCGGCCGGGGTAGACAATGTGCCGCGGACCGCGGTCGCCGCCGCGACGGCCGGCGATACCAAATGCGTACGGCCCCCTTTGCCCTGCCGCCCTTCGAAGTTGCGGTTGGACGTCGCGGCGCAACGCTCGCCGGGCGCAAGCTGATCGGGGTTCATGCCCAGGCACATCGAGCAGCCGGCCTGCCGCCATTCGGCGCCGGCGGCGATGAATACCTCACTGAGGCCTTCGGCTTCGGCTTGCGCGCGCACCCGCATCGAACCCGGCACGACCAGCATTCGCACGCCCTGGGCCACGGTGCGACCGCGCAGGACGTCGGCCACCACCCGAAGATCTTCGATACGACCGTTGGTACAAGACCCGACGAACACCGCATCGACGCCGATCTCGCGCATCGGCATGCCCGGCCGAAGGTCCATATACGCCAACGCTTTCTCGGCGGCCTGGCGCTCGTCGTCGTTGGTCATCAATTCGGGGTCCGGCACCGCCGCGCCCAATGGCACGCCCTGGCCCGGATTGGTGCCCCAGGTGACGAACGGGGTCAATGACTCCGCGTCCAGATAGACCTCGGTGTCGAAGACGGCACCGTCGTCGGTGCGCAGCCGTTGCCAATACTGCAACGCGGCATCCCACCGCGCACCCGTCGGCGCGTGCGGGCGGCCCCGCAGGAATTCGTAGGTGGTCTCGTCCGGTGCCACCATTCCGGCCCGCGCCCCGGCTTCGATACTCATGTTGCAGACCGTCATCCGGCCTTCCATGGACAGCGATTCGATCGCGCTGCCCCGGTATTCGATGACATGGCCTTGCCCACCGCCGGTGCCGATCTTGGCGATCAGCGCGAGGATGATGTCTTTGGCCGTAACACCGGGCGCCAATTCGCCGTCGACGTTGACCGCCATTGTTTTGAAGGGGCGCAACGGCAATGTCTGAGTGGCCAGCACATGCTCGACCTCCGAGGTGCCGATGCCCATCGCCAATGCGCCGAATGCGCCATGGGTAGATGTGTGACTGTCCCCACACACAATCGTCATTCCCGGTTGGGTCAACCCCAATTGGGGTCCGACCACATGCACGATGCCCTGCTCGATGTCGCCCATCGGATGCAACCGCACACCGAATTCGGCGCAGTTGCGCCGCAATGTCTCGACCTGAGTGCGCGATACCGGGTCGGCGATCGGCTTGTCGATGTCGACGGTCGGTACGTTGTGGTCCTCGGTGGCCAGCGTCAGATCGGGCCGGCGCACCGGCCGACCGGCCAGGCGCAAGCCGTCAAACGCCTGCGGGCTGGTGACCTCGTGCACCAAATGCAGGTCGATGTATATCAAGTCGGGCGCGCTGACCCCTTCGCCCGTCGAGCCGGATACCACAACATGGTCGTCCCAAACCTTTTCGGCCAGGGTGCGCGGCTGGTGAGCAGCTGCCATCGGAGTCACCTCAATCATCCTGTTGCGCCTCGATGACCAACAGGGCTGGTGATCTCAGAATGCGAGACGCTAGTATCTCTTTATGAGACAGCATAGCGGCATCGGCGTTCTGGATAAAGCCGTGGATGTGCTGCATACGGTCGCGGAATCTCCCTGCGGGTTAGCCGAACTGTGCGAGCGAACCGGGTTTCCGCGGGCCACCACCTACCGGCTGGCCGCCGCGCTGGAGGTACATCGCCTGCTGGCGCGTGACGACGAAGGGCGTTGGCAGCTGGGCCCCGCGCTGAGCGAACTCGCCGCGCACGTCAACGATCCATTGCTGGCGGCCGGTGCCGCGGTCCTCCCCCAATTGCGCGAGAGCACCGGCGAAAGCGTGCAGCTGTACCGGCGCGAGGGCACGTCGCGGGTCTGCGTGGCCGCCCTGGAACCGTCTGCGGGCCTTCGGGATACGGTTCCGGTTGGCGCGCGGTTGCCGATGACGGCGGGCTCGGGAGCCAAAGTGTTGCTGGCACACAGCGATGTCGCCACTCAGAAAGCGGTTCTGCCGACGGCGAAGTTCACCGACCGGACGCTGGCCGAAGTACGCCGGCGCGGTTGGGCGCAAAGCGTTGCCGAGCGCGAACCTGGGGTCGCGAGCGTCTCGGCGCCGGTGCGCGACGGTCGCGGCGTGGTCGTCGCCGCCATCTCGGTATCGGGACCCATCGACCGCATCGGCCGGCGCCCAGGGGCGCGCTGGGCCGCCGACCTGCTATCGGCCGCCGACGCCATGACTCGCCGTCTCTAGTGTGCGTAGACCGTGCGTCCAGGGCGGTCAGTGCGTCCCGGACGCCCTGAGCGCGCACTCAAAATCCCCCGCTGACAGACTGACGCGATGGGAACCAATCAGCGCGCGAGCATCGTCATGTCCGACGATGAGATCGCCGATTTCGTCGTCAAGAGCCGCACCGGAACAATGGCCACCATTGGTTCGGACGGCCAGCCGCACTTGACCGCCATGTGGTACGCCGTCGTCGACGGCGAGATCTGGCTGGAGACAAAGGCCAAGTCTCAGAAAGCGGTCAACCTGACCCGCGACCCCCGGGTGACCTTTCTGATCGAGGACGGCGACACCTATGACACGCTGCGCGGGGTTGCCTTCGAAGGCGTGGCCGAGATCGTCGACGATCCGGACGTCGCGCACCGGGTCGGCGTCAGTGTCTGGGAGCGCTACACCGGCCCCTACACCGACGAGATGAAGCCGTTCGTCGAGCAGATGATGAACAAGCGCGTCTGCGTGCGCATCGTCGCGCGACGGGCGCGCTCGTGGGATCACCGCAAACTGGGATTGCCGCCGATGCCGGTGGGTGGTTCCACCGCACCGGCCGTGCTGGGGACCGGCCAGTAAATATGTAGCCCCGATGGGATTCGAACCCACGCTACCGCCGTGAGAGGGCGGCGTCCTAGGCCGCTAGACGACGGGGCCAGAACCGATCCGAGCTGCCAGCATAGCTCACCTAACGGGGGGCACCTAATCGCTTGCAGTGGACCGATTTTGCTGGGGTACCAGGACTCGAACCTAGAATGGCTGAACCAGAATCAGCTGTGTTGCCAATTACACCATACCCCATTGGCTGCCTAAAACCGCTGTTCAGAGCGTTTTCCCGTACTTCTTCAAGGGCTGTTGCCAGCATGGGAGTCCGCCGCCGCCAGCCGTTGTCGGCCTTTGCAAACCGCAGTGCAGACTACCAAAGATTTAGACCGCCTCTTGCCGCGCCGCCCCCAGCCGCCCCAGGCTACGGTCACGACCGAGCAGCTGCAGCGACTCGAACAGCGGCGGGCTGATCGTCGTCCCGGTCGCGGCGACCCGGATCGGGCCGAACGCCTTGCGCGGTTTGAGCGCCAGACCGTCGATCAGCGCGGTCTTGAGGGCCTCCTCGATCGCGGCCACGGTCCAGTCCGTCACTTTTTCCAGCGCCGTCAGCGCGGCGTCCAGCACCGCGCCCGCCTCCGGACCCAACTCCTTGGCCGCGGCCTTGGGGTCGATCGCGTATTCGTCGTCGTTGAGGAACTTCAGCAGATCCCACGCGTCACCGAGCACCACGATGCGGGTCTGCACCAGCTCGGCCGCGAACGCGAATTCCGCTTCGTCGAGCTCCAGGCGATGCCCGTGCACGGCGAAGTAGTCGCGCAGCCTGCCGGTGAAGTCGGCCACCTCCAGCATTCGGATATGTTCGGCGTTGAGCGCGTCGGCCTTCTTCTGATCGAAGCGGGCCGGATTGGAGTTGACGTCGACGACGTCGAACGCGGCCACCATTTCGCCGAGGCTGAACAGGTCGTGATCGTCGGCGATCGCCCAGCCAAGCAGCGCAAGGTAATTCAGCAGTCCCTCGGGGATGAAGCCGCGATCGCGGTGAGCGAACAGATTGGACTGTGGATCGCGCTTGGACAGCTTCTTCGTGCCCTCCCCCAATACCGTTGGCAGGTGTGCGAATTCCGGGACCCGCTCGGCCACCCCGATCCGCATCAACGCCTGGTACAAGGCAATCTGACGCGGCGTCGACGGCAATAGGTCCTCGCCGCGCAGCACGTGGGTGATCTTCATCAGTGCGTCGTCGCATGGGTTGACCAAGGTATATAAGGGATCTCCGCTTGCCCGGGTCAGCGCGAAATCGGGCACCGAGCCCGCCGCGAAGGTGGTCCTCCCGCGCACCAGATCATCCCACGCGAGGTCTTCGTCGGGCATGCGCAGCCGCACCACCGGCTTACGGCCCTCGGCCAGATACGCCGCACGCTGCTCCTCGGTCAGCTCGCGGTCGTAGTTGTCGTAGCCCAGCTTGGGATTGCGGCCGGCGGCGATATGGCGAGCCTCGACCTCTTCCGGCGTCGAAAAGGCATGGTAGGCCTCACCCGCCGCGAGCAGCTTGTCCACCACCTCGCGGTAGACGTCGCCGCGCTGCGACTGCCGGTACGGCCCATAGGGTCCACCGACCTCGGGCCCCTCGTCCCAATCCAGCCCGAGCCAACGCAGCGCGTCGAGCAGCGCCAGATAGCTTTCCTCGCTGTCCCGCTCGGCGTCGGTGTCCTCGATGCGAAAGACGAAAGTGCCGCCGGTGTGCCGCGCATAGGCCCAGTTGAACAGCGCGGTGCGGACCATCCCGACATGTGGGGTGCCGGTGGGCGACGGGCAGAACCGAACCCGAACAGTCCCTGGCGCAGTCACGACTTTCCCTTTCGGACCACGGGATTGGACAGGGTGCCGATGCCCTCGATGGAGATGGCGACGGTATCGCCGTCCTCGATGGGGCCGACGCCGGCCGGCGTCCCGGTCAGGATGAGGTCACCGGGCAGCAGGGTCATCACCGCGGAGATCCATTCCACGATGGCGCCGACGTCGTGAATCATCAGCGAGGTGCGGCTGTCCTGCTTGACTTGGCCGTTGACCTCGGTGCGCAACGCGAGGTCGGCCGGGTCGACGTCGGTGACAACCCAGGGACCCACCGGGCAGAAGGTGTCGTGCCCCTTGGCGCGAGTCCACTGGCCGTCGGCCTGTTGCTGATCGCGCGCGGACACGTCGTTGGCGATCGTGTACCCGAGGATGTTGTCGGCGGCCTGGGCGGCGGGCACGTCCTTACACGGCCGGCCGATCACCACAGCCAACTCCCCTTCGAAGTGCACGGGTGATGCGTTGGCGGGCAAGCGGATCGGCACGTTGGGTCCGATGATGGAGGTGTTGGGTTTGAGGAAGATGATCGGATCGGCCGCGGCCGGGCCCGTTGCGAAGTTCGCCATCTCGGCGATGTGGTCGGTGTAGTTCTTGCCGACGCACACCACCTTGCCGGCCAGCATCGGCGCCAGCAGCCGGACGTCGGCCACCGGCCACGAGCGGCCGGTGAACGTCGGGGTGCCGAACGGGTGCTCGGCGATCTCACGGGCAGTCATCGCGCTGGGATCCTCCAGCGGACCCTCGATGCTGACGAAGGAGACACCATCCGGACTGGCGATTCGACCTAGGCGCATTTTGTTGAGCCTAATGACGGCCGTGAGCCTGACAGCAGCCGGGCGCGACCTCGCGTGTGCCACGATGAGGGATGCCCACGGACCCGGGAGTCACGGGCCAACTGAGCGCCGGCGCCCGCTGGTCCGTCATGGTCATTTCGCTATGGGTGACGGCGAGTTCGTTCCTCTTCATCAACGGCGTCGCTTTCCTGATTCCGTCGCTGCAGGCCAAACGCGGGATTCCGCTGACCGAAGCCAGTCTGTTGTCGTCGATGCCGAGCTGGGGAATGGTCGTGACCCTGATCGGTTGGGGCTACCTGCTCGACCGCGTCGGCGAGCGGCTCGTCCTGACAGTGGGCTCGGCGCTCACCGCGGCAGCGACCTATGCCGCGGCGTCGGCCCATTCGATGGTGTTGGTCGGTGCCTACCTGTTTCTGGGTGGCATGGCCGCGGCGAGTTGTAACGCCGCCGGCGGCCGGCTGGTGTCGGCGTGGTTCCCGGTGCACCAGCGCGGCCTGGCGATGGGCATCCGCCAGACCGCCCAGCCGTTGGGAATCGCCCTGGGCGCATTGGTAATGCCCGAGCTGGCCGAACGGGGACTGCACGCCGGGCTGATGTTCCCGGCACTCGCATGCACCTGCTCGGCGGTGGCCTGCGCGGTCGGAATCGTTGACCCGCCGCGCAAACACCGCAAAGCGGCCACTCCGCAAGAATTGGCCAGCCCCTACCGGGAGTCGCTGACGCTGTGGCGAATTCACGCGGTGGCTGGTCTGCTGATGATGCCGCAGACCGTGACCGTGACGTTCATGCTGGTGTGGTTGATGAGGCACCATGGCTGGACCGTCGCCGAAGCCGGCGGTGTGGTCACCCTCTCGCAGGTCCTTGGCGCGCTGGGCCGTGTCGCGGTCGGCCGGTGGTCGGACCGGGTGGGCTCCCGGATGCGCCCGGTACGCATCATCGCCGTCGTCGCGACCTTGAGCTTGTTTCTGCTCACGCTCGCCGACGACGGCGACTGGGGTTTCGAAGTGCCGGTGATGATCGTCGTCTCGGTGATCGCGGTGCTCGACAACGGATTGGAGGCAACGGCGATCACCGAATTCGCCGGGCAATTCTGGAGCGGACGCGCGCTGGGAATCCAGAACACCACCCAGCGGCTGTTCGCGGCCGCGGGCGCCCCGCTGTTCGGTGTGCTGATCGACGCGGCCAAATATCCGACGGCATGGGCGTTGTGCGGGTTGTTCCCTTTGGCGGCAATACCGTTGGTGCCGGCCAAGCTGTTGCCGCCCGGCTTGGCATCCAGCCCAACAGCTACAGCGCGGCCGCGATCCGCTCGCCGACTTCGGCGGTCGAGCGCCGCTCGTCGCGCCGAGACGCCAGATACGTCTCGACCGCTCGGTCCACCCGGCTAGCGGCTTCGGTCTCACTGAGGTGGGCAAGCAGCAGCCCGACCGAGACGATGGCCGCGGTCGGATCGGCGATGCCCTTGCCGGCGATGTCGGGGGCGCTGCCGTGCACCGGCTCGAACATCGACGGGTTGGTCCGCGTGGCATCGATATTCCCGCTGGCGGCCAAGCCGATTCCGCCCGTCACCGCGGCGGCCAGATCGGTGATGATGTCGCCGAACAGGTTGTCGGTGACGATCACGTCGAAGCGTCCGGGGTCGGTGACCAGGAAGATGGTCGCGGCGTCGACGTGTTGATAGGCCACCTCGACGTCGGGATAGTCCGCACCGACTTCGGCGAAGACTCGCGACCACAGTTTCCCGGCGAAGGTCAGCACGTTGTTCTTGTGCACCAACGTCAGATGCTTGCGACGCTGCCGGGCCCGCTCGAACGCGTCGACCACGACGCGACGCACCCCGAACGCGGTGTTGACGCTGACCTCGGTGGCCACCTCATGCACCGTCCCGACCCGGATCGCGCCGCCGTTACCCGTATACGGCCCTTCGGTTCCCTCGCGCACCACCACGAAATCGATCTCAGGGTTGCCCGCTAGCGGGCTGCTGACGCCTTTGTACAGCCGGGCCGGACGCAAGTTGACGTGATGGTCCAACTCAAAGCGCAAGCGCAACAACAGCCCTCGCTCCAGCACGCCACTGGGGACCGACGGGTCACCGATCGCGCCGAGCAGGATCGCGTCGTGCTGGCGCAGCTCGGCGAGCGCAGACTCCGGCAGCAGTTCGCCGGTGGCGTGGAAACGCCGTGCGCCCAGGTCGTATTCGGTCTTCTCTACGCCCGGCTTGACGGCATCCAAAATCTTGACCGCCTCGGCGACTACCTCGGGCCCGATGCCGTCACCACCGATGATCGCCAATTTCATGACAGGTCAACAACTTCCAGCTTGTTCGCGCCGACCGCCTGCGAGATCGCCGAGCGCACGTCGGCGGGCACGTCCTGGTCGAGCCGCAGCAGGATCGTCGCGCTCGGACCCTCGGCGTCCTCGGAGAGCTGTGCGGCCTGGATATTGACCCCGGCCGCCCCCAGCAGGGTGCCGATCTTGCCCAGCGCTCCGGGCTGGTCGATGTAATTGATCACCAGGTTCTTGCCCTGCGCGCGCAGGTCGAAGTTGCGGCCGTTGATCTGGACGACCTTCTCGACCAACTGCGGACCCGACAGCGTGCCCGCGACGTTGACGCTCGAGCCGTCGTGGGTGACGGCGCGCACGTCCAGGACGCTGCGATGGTTGGGACTCTCGGTGGCCGTGCTGATTTCGGCGGTCACGCCGCGCTCGGCCGCCAACGCCGGCGCGTTGACGAAGGTGACCGGGTCCTCGATGATCGCCGAGAACAGGCCGCGCAGGGCCGAAAGCTTCAGCACCTCAACGTCTTCGGACGCCAGCTCGCCGCGCACCTGGACCGACAGCGACGCGGGCAGGCCATCGGTCAGCGCCGCGGCCAGCACGCCGAGTTTGCGCGCCAGGTCCAGCCAGGGCGCCACCTCCTCGTTGACCACGCCGCCGCCGACGTTGACCGCGTCGGGCACGAACTCCCCCGCCAGCGCCAGCCGCACGCTCTCGGCGACGTCGGTGCCGGCCCGGTCCTGCGCCTCGGACGTCGACGCGCCCAGGTGCGGTGTCACCACCACCTGCGGCAGCTCGAACAGCGGGCTGTCGGTGCACGGCTCCTTGGAGTACACGTCGAGACCGGCCGCACGCACATGCCCGCTGGTGATCGCCTCGGCCAGCGCGGCCTCGTCGACCAGCCCGCCGCGCGCGGCATTGACGATGATGACGCCGGGCTTGGTCTTGGCCAGCGCCTCCTTGTCGATCAGGCCTGCCGTCTCGGCGGTCTTGGGCAGGTGCACCGAGATGAAGTCGGCACGGGCCAACAGGTCGTCCAGGGAGAGCAATTCGATGCCGAGCTGCGCCGCCCGGGCCGGCGAGACGTAGGGGTCGTAGGCCACGATGTGGGTGCCGAACGCGGCGATCCGCTGGGCGACCAGCTGGCCGATCCGGCCCAGCCCCACCACTCCGACGGTTTTGCCGAATATCTCCGTGCCGTTGAACGACGACCGTTTCCAGGTGTGTTCGCGCAGCGATGCGTCGGCCGCCGGAACCTGGCGGGCCGCCGAGAGCAACAGCGCCAGAGCGTGCTCGGCGGCGCTGTGGATGTTCGACGTCGGGGCGTTGACCACCAGGACGCCGCGCGCGGTGGCCGCGTCGACGTCGACGTTGTCCAGACCCACCCCGGCGCGGGCGACGATCTTGAGCTTGGGGGCGGCCGCCAGTACCTCGGCGTCGACGGTGGTCGCGGAGCGCACCAGCAGCGCGTCGGCCTCGGGCACCGCTGCGAGCAGCTTCTCCCGGTCCGGACCGTCTACCCAGCGCACCTCGACCTGGTCGCCCAGGGCGGCGACAGTTGATTGAGCGAGTTTGTCGGCGATTAACACAACAGGCAGGTTCACCCGACCAGGTTATAGGCCGGGGTCTGGGCTGTAATTGTCCGATGGACGTCACCGTCGTCGGCAGTGGACCCAACGGGCTTTCCACGGCCGTGATCTGCGCCCGCGCGGGACTCAAAGTGCAGGTCGTCGAGGCGCAGGCCACTGTGGGCGGCGGTGCCCGCACCGCGGCCGACCCAGAATTTCCCGGAGTCGAACACGACATATGCTCTGCGGTGCATCCGCTGGCGCTCGCGTCGCCGTTCTTCGCGGAGTTCGACCTGCCCGCGCGCGGCGTGCAGCTGCAGGTCTGCGACATCGCCTACGGCAACCCGCTACCGGGCCGGCCCGCCGCGATCGCCTACCGCGACCTCGAGCGCACCTGTGCCGAGCTGTCCGACGGCGCGTCCTGGCGGCGGCTGCTGGGCCCGCTGGTGACCGACTGGCCAGCGGTCGTGGAACTGTTGCTCGGCGACAAACGCTCGGCACCCCGTTCGCTGCCCGCCGCGCTGCGCCTGGGGCTGCGGATGCTGGCTCAGGGCACGCCGGCGTGGGGGTCGTTGGGCGGATCCGACGGCCGCGCGTTGTTCACCGGCGTTGCCGCCCATGTGCTTTCGCGGATGCCGTCCCTGACGGCGGCCGGTGCCGGGTTGATGCTGGCGACGCTCGGCCATGCGGTCGGCTGGCCGATCCCGGTGGGCGGCAGCCAAGCGATCACCGACGCGCTGCTCGCCGACCTGCGCGCACACGGCGGCGAGGTGACCACCGGCGTCGAAATCAGCGAGCCGCCCGGGCCGTCGGCCGGAGTTGTCGCATACGACACCGCGCCCACCGCACTGCTGCGGATATACGGTGCAGCGCTACCGGAACACTACGCAAAAGCATTGCGCCGCTACCGTTATGGGCCCGGTGTCGCCAAGGTCGATTTCGTGCTCAGCGACGAGATCCCGTGGTCGGATCCGCGGCTGAGCCAGGCTCCCACCCTGCATCTCGGCGGCAGCCGGGAGCAGATGGCGCTGGCCGAAAAGGAGATTGCGGCCGGCCGGCACGCGCGGTGGCCGATGGTGCTGGCCGCCGCACCGCACATCGCCGATCCCGGCCGCATCGACAGCCAGGGCCGCCGCCCGTTCTGGACGTATGCGCACGTCCCGTCGGGTTCGACCCTCGATGCGACCGAGGCCGTCACCGCAACCGTCGAGCGGTTCGCCCCGGGCTTTCGTGACGTGGTGGTCGCCGCCCGGGCGATACCCGCCGCCCACCTGAGCGACCACAACGCGAACTACGTAGGCGGCGACATCGGAATGGGCGGGAATTCCGCGTGGCGCGCGATCGCCGGGCCCACGCCGCGCCTAGACCCTTGGCGCACAACGATTCCCAAGGCCTATCTGTGTTCGGCGGCCACACCGCCGGGCGGCGGCGTGCACGGTATGGCCGGCTACTACGCCGCACGCAGCCTGCTGCGCCGCGAGTTCGGCATGGACATGCCTAGGCTTGCGCCATGACCAAACTCGCGATCATCTATTACTCGGCCACCGGCCACGGCACCACGATGGCCAACCGGGTCGCCGCGGCGGCGCAGGCCGCCGGCGCCCAAGTGCGGGTGCGTCCCGTCGCCGAGACGCGTGATCCGCAATCCTTCGCGCAGAATCCCGCCTGGACGGCGAACTACAACGCCACCAAGGACCTGCCGGCGGCCACCGGCGACGACATCGTGTGGGCCGACGCCGTGATCTTCGGCTCGCCCACCCGATTCGGTTCACCGGCGTCGCAGCTGCGCAACTTCCTGGACTCGCTGGGCGGGCTGTGGGCCGAAGGCAAGCTGGCCGACAAGGTGTACGCGGGCTTCACGTCCTCGAACACCGTGCACGGCGGCCAGGAGACCACGCTTGTCGCGCTCTACCTCACGCTGATGCACTTCGGCGGCATCCTGGTGCCGCCGGGCTACACCGATCCGTGCAAGTTCGTCGACGGCAACCCCTACGGCGCCAGCCTGATCACCACGCACGACAACATCGACGAGTTCGACGACGCCACCGGCAACGCGCTGGAGCACCTGGCCCGCCGCGTCGTAACGATCGCCGATCGTCTGGCGTCGCCCTAGATCACCGAGCGTGAAACTATTGCGAGAATCGGGCGGAAAATTCGCAACAGCTTCACACTCGATGACGCGAACTACGCCGTTTCGGTGATCGGGCGGTCGACCCAGCTCATCAGGTCGCGCAGCTTCTTACCGGTGACCTCGATGGGGTGCTCGGCGTTCTCCTTGCGCAACTGCTCGAGCTGCTTGTTGCCGCCCTCGACGTTGGCGACCAGCTTCTTGGTGAATTCACCACTCTGGATGTCGCGCAGAATCTCTCGCATTCGCTCCTTGGTGCCGGCGTCGATGACCCGCGGGCCCGACAGGTAGCCGCCGAACTCCGCGGTGTCGGACACCGAGTAGTTCATCCGGGCGATGCCGCCCTCGTACATCAGGTCGACGATCAGCTTCAGCTCGTGCAGCACCTCGAAGTACGCCATCTCCGGCGGGTAGCCCGCCTCGACCATCACGTCGAAACCGGTCTTCACCAATTCCTCTGTGCCACCGCATAACACGGCCTGCTCACCGAACAGGTCGGTCTCGGTCTCATCCTTGAAGGTGGTCTTGATGACACCCGCCCGGGTGCCGCCGATCGCCTTGGCGTAGGACAGCGCCAGCGCCTCGCCCTGGCCGGTCGGGTCCTGGTCGACGGCGATCAGACACGGCACGCCCTTGCCGTCGACGAACTGCCGGCGCACCAGGTGCCCGGGCCCTTTCGGCGCGACCATCGCGATCGTGACGTTGCCGGGCGGCTTGATCAGATCGAAATGGATGTTGAGACCGTGACCGAAAAACAGTGCATCGCCGTCGTTGAGGTTCGGCTCGATGTCGTTCTTGAAGATGTCGGCCTGGGCGGTGTCGGGCGCCAGCAGCATGATGACGTCGGCCCACTTGGCGACCTCGGCGGGCGTGTCTACCTCCAGACCCTGCTCGGCGACCTTGGCCCGCGACTTCGAACCCTCCTTGAGTCCGACACGCACCTGCACACCGGAGTCGCGCAAGCTCAGCGAGTGCGCATGCCCCTGGCTGCCGTATCCGATCACGCCGACCTTGCGACCCTGGATAATCGACAGGTCGGCGTCGTCGTCGTAGAACATCTCTAGTGGCACGGTGAATCTCTCTTTCTTATTCGACTTTTGGAATGTGTATCGCTTATTTGGCGGTGCCGATTCCACGCGGCCCCCGGGATAGCGACACCACTCCCGATTGGACGATCTCGCGGATACCGAACGGTTCCAGCACACGCAGCAGCGCTTCGAGCTTGCCGCGGGTACCGGTCGCCTCGACGGTCAGCGAATCCAGCGATACGTCGACTACCTTGGCGCGGAACAGGTTTGCCGCTTCGATTACCTGGCTGCGGGTACCGGAATCGGCCCGCACCTTGATCAGCGCCAGTTCGCGAGCCACCGAGTTGTCCTCGTCCTGCTCGACGATTTTGATGACGTTGATCAGCTTGTTGAGCTGCTTGGTGACCTGCTCGAGCGGAGTCTCCTCGGCGGAAACCACGATGGTCATCCGCGACATGTCCTTCTGCTCGGTGGCACCCACAGCCAGCGACTCGATGTTGAAACCACGCCGCGAGAACAGTGCCGCGACGCGCGCGAGCACACCCGGCTTGTCTTCGACCAACACCGAGAGTGTGTGTGTCTTGGCGTACATGTCAGGCGTGCCCTTCGGTTTCGTCGTCGAACAGCGGCCGAATTCCGCGGGCGTGCTGAATCTCGTCATTGCTCGTCCCGGCGGCCACCATCGGCCACACCTGTGCATCCGCGCCGACGATGAAGTCGATCACCACCGGGCGGTCGTTGATGGCGCGCGCAGCCTTGATCGCGTCGATGACGTCTTCCTCACGCTCACAACGGATTCCGACACAACCCAGCGCCTCGGCCAGCTTGACGAAGTCCGGGATGCGATGGGAGTGCGTGGCCAGGTCGGTCTGCGAGTAGCGCTCCTCGTAGAACAGGCTCTGCCACTGCCGCACCATGCCCAGGTTGCCGTTGTTGATCAGCGCCACCTTGATCGGCACGCCCTCGATCGCGCAGGTGGCCAACTCCTGGTTGGTCATCTGGAAGCACCCGTCACCGTCGATCGCCCAGACCTCGGCCTCAGGGCGAGCGACCTTGGCGCCCATGGCCGCTGGGATCGCGAAGCCCATGGTGCCCAGGCCGCCGGAGTTGAGCCAGGTGCGCGGCTTCTCATAAGAGATGAACTGGGCCGCCCACATCTGGTGCTGCCCCACGCCGGCGACGTAGATCGCGTCGGGCCCGGCGATCTTGCCGAGCTGCTCGATCACGTATTCGGGGCTGAGGCTGCCGTCGCTCTGCGGGCCGTAACTCAGCGGATACGTCGACTGCACCTCGTCCAGATATGCCCACCAGGCGGTCATGTCGATCTTGCCCGGGGTTTCGTACTGGCGCAGCATCGCGATCAGGTCGGTGATGACGTTCTTGACGTCGCCCACGATCGGCACGTCGGCGACCCGGTTCTTGCCGATCTCGGCCGGGTCGATGTCGGCGTGGATGACCTTCGCTTCGGGCGCAAAGGAATCGAGCTTTCCGGTCACCCGGTCGTCGAAGCGGGTGCCCAGCGCGATCAGCAGATCGCTGCGTTGCAGCGCGGCCACCGCGGCGACCGTGCCGTGCATGCCCGGCATCCCTAGGTTCTGCCGGTGGCTGTCCGGGAACGCGCCCCGCGCCATCAGCGTGGTGACCACCGGAATCCCGGTCAGCTCAGCCAAATCCCGCAGCTGCTCGGTCGCCTCGCCGCGGATGACGCCGCCGCCGACGTACAGCACCGGTTTGCGCGCACGCGCGATCAGCTTGGCGGCTTCCCGGATCTGCCGGCTGTGCGGCTTGGTGTTCGGCTTGTAACCGGGCAGATCCATTTTCGGCGGCCAGCTGAACGTGCATTGACCCTGCAGCACGTCCTTCGGGATGTCGACGAGCACCGCTCCCGGACGCCCCGAAGCGGCGATGTGGAAGGCCTCGGCCATCACCCGCGGAATCTCGTCACCCGAGCGGACCAGGAAGTTGTGCTTGGTGATCGGCATTGTGATGCCCGAGATGTCGGCCTCCTGAAAGGCGTCGGTCCCGATCAGTGACCGCCCGACCTGCCCGGTGACGGCGACGACGGGGATCGAGTCCATCTGCGCATCCGCCAGCGGGGTCACCAGATTGGTGGCACCGGGACCTGAGGTGGCCATCATGACGCCGACCTTGCCGGTGGCGTGGGCATAGCCACTTGCCGCGTGACCGGCACCCTGCTCGTGCCGAACCAGCACGTGCCGCAGCTTTTTCGAGTCGAACAGCGGGTCGTACACCGGCAGCACGGCGCCGCCCGGGATGCCGAAGATGACCTCGACGTCGAGTTCTTCCAACGACCGGATTACCGACTGGGCACCGGTAACTTGCTGCGGTGCAACATGTTTCGTTTGCTTGGCCGGAACTTCTGCGGTGCCTTCCGCGGCGCCCGGCGCCCAGTCGTCTCCATTGTGCGACTTGGGTGTCTGTGACCTGGTGGGTGCGCTCACTCTGGTGATTGTCCTCTTAGTCCTGATTTGGCTGGGGAAGTTTCGTTGATACGCAAGAAAAAACCCCCGTCAGCTCTCGCTGATCGAGGGTTGCGCGTTGGTGCCGGATCGCTTCACATACTGAAGGAACTAGTCACGCACCAACGCGCGGCTAATTACTACGAGCATCCCGGGCATTCCGGTGGTCTCCATAGCCCCCGACGGTAGCCTTCGCACTGCTCAACCGTCAAATCCGGTGCGGCGGGGCCCCGTCATGGCCCTGCCGGCATCACCCGCGGCGCCACGGAGTCATCGGCGCGACCCGGGGTGAAATGATGCTGGGGTGGCCTCTGGTTCTGCAGCCCCGACACCCGTGCCCGTAGTGATCAAGATCTCACCGATGGCGCACCTAGCCGTCGGATTTCTGACGCTCGGATTGCTGATCCCGGTGCTGGCCTGGCCGCTATCGGCCCCACTGCTGCTGATCCCGGTGCTGTTGTCCGCATTGATCATCCGGCTGCGCACCGTGGCCGACAACCAGGGTGTGACGGTGCGAAACTTGATGAGCAGCCAAACGGTCGGCTGGGACGACATCGACGGGCTGCGCTTCCACCGTGGTTCGTGGGCGCGCGCCAGGCTCAAGAGCGGAACGGAACTGCGCCTGCCGGCGGTGACTTTCGCGACACTGCCGCAGTTGACGGCGGCCAGTTCGGGGCGAGTGCCCAACCCTTACCGCTGAGGGCGAACGAGCGATTCAGGCGATCGGATTGACGCCGTTGAGCAGCACCCACACCGCGATACCGGCGGCGATGCCGGCGAGCAGGGCCACAAACGACCCGATGAAGGGCCGGTGCGCCCATCCCCTGTTGGCATCCAGGCCATAACGGCCGGGCCCGGCCAGAATGATCGCAACCGCGAGGACGATCAGCGTGATCTGGTACTCGTGGCCCTGCGGCAGGAAGTACGCGAACGTGTGTGGCCGCGCCGACACGCTGACCAGCAGCTCATTGATCAAAAACGCCAGCGCGCCCGCGGCGGCTACCGGGGTGAACAGACCCAGCACCAGCAGCACACCCGCGGCGATCTCGCCCCCGGCGCTGACGTAGGACAGGATGTCGGCGTGCTGGTAGCCCGCGTCGGATAGTGAGTTTTTGAAGCTGGTCAGGCCCTGACCGCCCCACCAGCCGAACAACTTCTGTAGCCCGTGCGCGCCGAGCACCACCCCGAGGCCGACCCGCAGCAC
The DNA here is from genome assembly GCF_039023525.1 of Mycobacterium sp. 050272. Lineage (NCBI taxonomy): Bacteria > Bacillati > Actinomycetota > Actinomycetes > Mycobacteriales > Mycobacteriaceae > Mycobacterium > Mycobacterium sp. 050272. Next base: position 55,458 of record NZ_JBCHKV010000018.1, read on the forward strand.
CAGCAAACCCAGACTCTGGGTGCCGCGCCTTCCGATCGCGCGTTGCCGTTCGTAGTCCTCACTCGGGTCGATCTCGGCGGGCTCGGCCGCCAAATGCCGTGGGGCCGGCTGCGGCTGCACGTACGGCAGCGGCTCCTGCTGGTCGAGGACGTTGTAGGCCGGCCCGGCGGGGGCGGCGACCTGATTCGGGTCTTGGTAGGGGATGACGGACGTGGTTCCGAAGTCGCCCGGATACCCGACGGGGGTCAGGTCATCTTCCGGGTCGACCAACCGTGCCGCGGCTGGGCGCCCCGGTACCTGCCCGGGAACTTCGCCGGGCCGCTGCCAAGATGCGTCATTCGATTGACCGGTCACGGGTGTCAGGGTAAGGGCATTTAGGCCCGAATTGGGGATTTGAGCGGCGCTTTCGCCGGGTAATCGGCGGCTTGACCATTAAATGGGCCCGGATTGACTCCAAACGGGCTCGGCGGGGTTCCGAAATGGTGAACGCGTGCTGAAAACAGCCACGCCGTCGGTCGCTGGATCGGCGTCGCGCTGCCCGTGCGGGCCCGCCTGTGGCGCCGGTGCCCGCCCTGTCCGTAGCCTGTCGATCATGCGTTTGGGGTGGCCGGTTCGGTGCGGGCTCGCTGCGCTGTGCGCGGCCATGCTGGTCGCGACGGGCTGCGCGCGGTTCAACGACGCCGCCTCCGCGCCGTTCACCACCGCCCCCGAACTCAAGCCGCAGCCGAGTTCGACGCCTCCCCCGCCGCCGCCGCTGCCGCCCACGCCGTTCCCCAAAGCCTGCCCCGCCCCCGGGGTGATGCAGGGATGTCTGGAGAGCACCAGTGGCCTGATCATGGGGCCCGACAGCAAAACCGCCTTGGTCGCCGAGCGCACCACCGGCGCGGTCAAAGAGATCTCGGTCAGCGCCGAGCCCAAGGTGAAGCTGGTCATCCCTGTCGACGGATCCGGGGATGGCGGCTTGATGGACATCGTGCTGTCGCCGACCTACTCCCAGGACCGGCTGATGTACGCCTACATCAGCACACCCACGGATAACCGGGTCATCCGCATCGCCGACGGCGATATCCCCAAGGACATCCTGACCGGGATCCCCAAGGGCGCCACCGGCAATAGTGGGGCGCTGCTGTTCACCAGCCCGACCACGCTGCTGGTGCTGACCGGCGATGCGGGCAACCCTGCCATAGCCGCCGATCCGAAGTCGTTGGCGGGCAAGGTGCTGCGCATCGAGCAGCCGACCACGGTCGGTCAGGCGCCACCGACCACCGCGCTGTCCGGCGTCGGCTCGGGCGGCGGACTGTGCGTCGACCCGGTGGACGGCTCGCTGTATGTCGCCGACCGCACGCCGACCGCGGACCGGTTGCAGCGCATCACCAAGGCCTCAGAGGTCTCCACGGTGTGGACGTGGCCGGACAAACCCGGTGTGGCCGGATGCGCGGCAATGGACGGGACCGTGATGGTCAACCTGGTCAACACCAAAATGACGGTGGCGGTGCGGCTTGACCCGAAATCGGGTGCGGTCACCGGGGAACCCGACGTCGTCCGCAAGGACACGCACGCCCACGCGTGGGCGCTGCGGATGTCGCCGGACGGAAACATCTGGGGCGCCACCATCAACAAGACCGCCGGCGACGCCGAAAAGCTCGACGACGTGGTGTTCCCGCTGTTCCCGCAGGGCGGCGGCTTCCCGCGCAACAACGACGACAAGGCCTGACGAAAAGGCCCAGCGCTCGCGGCGTACGCCTGCTGCGCTAGGACTGCCCGCAGGCGGCCAGCACCAGCTCGCGTACCCGGGCGGCGTCGGCCTGACCACGGGTGGCCTTCATGACCGCGCCCACGATCGCGCCGGCGGCCGCAACCTTGCCACCGCGGATCTTCTCCGCCACATCGGGATTGGCGGCCAGGGCCTCTTCCACGGCCGCCTGGGTGACCGAGTCGTCGCGCACCAGAGCCAGGCCACGTGCGGTCATCACCTGCTCGGGTTCGCCTTCTCCGGCCAGCACACCTTCGACGACCTGGCGGGCCAGCTTGTTGGACAGCTTGCCCTCGTCGACAAGTGCGATCAGCGCGGCGACCTGAGCGGGCGTGATGGCCAGCTCGTCCAATTCGATGTTCGCCTCGTTGGCCTTCTGCACCAGGAAGTTTCCCCACCAAGACCGGGCGTCCTTGCTGGTGGCGCCGTGCTTGATGGTGGCGGTGACCAACTCGACCGCGCCGGCGTTGACCAGATCGCGCATCACCTCATCGGATACGCCCCACTCGTCCTGAATCCGCTTGCGGCTCAACCAGGGCAGCTCGGGGATCGTCTGGCGCAATTGCTCGACCAGCTCTCGGCTGGGCGCGACGGGTTCCAGGTCGGGCTCGGGGAAATAGCGGTAATCCTGCGCGGTTTCTTTGGCGCGGCCGGGACTGGTGTATCCCGCCTCGTGAAAGTGTCTGGTTTCCTGCGTGATTGAGCCGCCGGAAAGCAGAACGGCAGCCTGGCGCTGCATTTCGTAGCGCACCGCGACCTCGACGCTTTTCAGCGAGTTGACGTTCTTGGTCTCGGTCCGGGTGCCGAATTCGGTGGCACCGGTGGGCTTGAGCGAGACGTTGGAATCACAACGCATCGAGCCCTGGTCCATCCGAACATCGGATACCTCCAAGGCGCGCAACAGGTCTCGCAATGCCGTCACATAAGCCCGGGCAATCTGCGGCGCCCGGGCTCCGGCTCCCTCAATGGGCTTGGTGACGATCTCGATCAGCGGGACGCCGGCGCGGTTGTAGTCGATCAGCGACGTCGTCGCACCGTGGATGCGTCCCGTCTCGCTGCCCAGGTGGGTGAGCTTGCCGGTGTCCTCTTCCATGTGGGCACGTTCGATCTCGACCCGCCAGGTGGTGCCGTCTTCCAGTGGCGCCTCGAGGTAGCCGTTGATCGCGATGGGCTCGTCGTACTGCGAGATCTGGTAGTTCTTCGGCATGTCCGGATAGAAGTAGTTCTTCCGGGCGAAGCGGCACCACGGCACGATCTCGCAATTGAGCGCGAGTCCGATGCGGATCGCCGACTCCACCGCTTTCTGGTTGAGCACGGGCAGCGAACCGGGCAGCCCCAGGCACACCGGGCACACCTGGGTGTTGGGTTCGGCACCGAATGTGGTTGAGCAGCCGCAGAACATCTTCGTCGCGGTGGACAGCTCGACGTGTACTTCCAGCCCGAGCACGGGATCGAAACGTGCGATGACGTCGTCGTAATCCAGCAGCTCAGCCGCTCCGGAAGTAACAGTCATGGCAACGATCCTAATGGTGCCCCAGCGGGGGCATCACAGCCCAGGCTCGGGACAAGCGGCTCAGCGCCACGACCGCAGCGCAGCTTCTCGCTCCGGCCGGCCGACGATGAAGTCGCCCAGCGCGGCGGCGAGCTCCAGGTAGGCGCATCGGCTTTCCCTACTCAGCCGGTCCAGCCCGAGCTCTTTGCCCTCGCGCACGTGCCGATCGAATGGCAGCGTCACCGTGGCCGCAACGCGCGCCGACAGGGCCTCGAATTCCTTGGTGACCACGCCGTCCAGCTTGGCCGGCTCGGTGTAGTTCATGGCAAGCACTGTCGACTTCAACAAGCGGCGATGTCCGTTGTTGGACAACCACTCCAGTGTTGTCCTGGTCTTGCGCACCGCGTCGATCGACGTGCCCGAGACCACGACCAGAGCGCGCGCCTCGGGCAGCACCGCGTCCATCACGCCGGAGTTGATCGCCTTGACGCAATCCACCAGCACCAGCGAATAGTGCTTGCGCAGAATCGAAAAGGTCTTGGCGATGTCCTGGCGCTCCAGCCGCCAGTCGGTGTGGCCGTAGTCGGGCAGCCCGAGCACTTCGAGGCCGAAGCTGTTCATATGGGTATGCGCGCGCACCTCGGCATACTGGGTCACCGAATCGCGCGCCAGCAGGTCGGCCAGGCTCAGCGGGTTGCGGCGACCGTGGCGCTCCGCCAGGTCGCCGGCGTCGATGTCGACGGCGATGACCCGGTCGCCGCGCGCCTCGGCCAGCGTGGAGCCGAGCGCCTCGACCACCGCGGTCTTGCCGACGCCGCCTTTGAAGTTCAGCACCGCGATCGGAAACGCACCACCCGTCGGCGCACCGATGCGCTCGCGCAGCTCCCGCTCGTATGCGGCGTGCTTGCCGGGGCCGAGGTCGATTCCGGTCACCCGGTGGATCGCCGCTCGCCAGTTGAACCTGCTCGGCTGCGACTCCCCCCGGAAGTCCAGGCCGTCGAGGGCGGTCCCGCCCAATGTCAGGTCGCGACGGTATGGTGCCGCGGCTCGCCGTGCCCGGGCCAGCCGGTTGGGCGTCGCGGGCCCGCTTGACCAGGCCGGCTTCGCGGGCAGGCGCGGCTCGGGCACCGTGGCCGCCGTCGGGTCGGCATTGGCTCGCCAGCTCGGCACCGAAGCCGCGGGCCCGGCGGAGCTCGACGGATGTGCCGGAGCAGCAGACAGCGCTTTGACTCCGCGAACTCCCTCGCGGTTGCTCATAACGGCTGGTGTAGCCGTTTCGTCCCGGTGGTTAAACTCCGAAATTCCGCCCGTTCCGCAGCGCGGGCCGGTTGAGCCGGCAATTTCACACAACCGTCAGGCTGCTGCCATCGGCCGTTTGCCCGCCGCTGCGTCAGCTAGAGCTGCCGGTCCGCGGCGGTCTCAGCCGAAGAACGCGGCGGCCTCATCGTGGCGTGCGTCGGGCACCAGCTTGAGGTGGCGGGTGGCGTCGGCCAGCGAGACACGTCCGATGTCCTGCCCGCGCAGCGACACCATCTGGCCGTATTCGCCGGCGTGCGCGGCGTCGGCGGCGTTGACGCCGAACCGGGTGGCCAGCACGCGATCGTAGGCCGTCGGGATGCCGCCCCGCTGGACGTGGCCCAGCACGGTCACTCGCACGTCCTTGTTGATTCGCTTCTCCACGGCAACGCCCAGCTGCGCAGCGATGCCGGTGAATTTCTCATGGCCGAATTCGTCAATCCCGCCCTCCCGCAACGGGATCGACCCGGGGATCGGCTTGGCTCCTTCGGCCACCACGCAGATGAAGTGCGAATCCCCGCGCTGGAAACGGCGTTTGACGAGCCGGCACACATCCTCGATGTCGAAGGGCTGCTCGGGAATCAGCGTCATGTGCGCGCCGGATGCCAGCCCGGCGTTCAGCGCGATCCAGCCGGCGTGGCGGCCCATCACCTCCACCAGCATCACTCGCTGGTGCGACTCGGCGGTGCTGTGCAGACGGTCGATGGCGTCGGTGGCCACGGTCAGCGCGGTGTCGTGACCGAAAGTGACGTCGGTGCAGTCGATGTCGTTGTCAATCGTCTTCGGCACTCCGACGACGGGAACATTCTCCTCCGAAAGCCAGTGTGCGGCCGTCAGCGTGCCCTCGCCGCCGATCGGGATGAGCACGTCGATGCCGTTGTCGTCCAGGGTCTGCTTGATCTGGTCCAGCCCGGCCCGCAACTTGTCGGGATGCACGCGAGCGGTGCCCAGCACTGTCCCGCCCTTGGCCAGCAGCCGGTCATTGCGATCGTCGTTCTGCAGCTGGATGCGCCGGTTCTCCAGCAACCCGCGCCATCCGTCCTGGAAGCCGACGACCGACGAGCCGTACCGGGCGTCGCAGGTGCGCACCACCGCCCGGATGACGGCGTTGAGCCCCGGACAGTCGCCGCCCCCGGTGAGAATTCCGATCCGCATCCTCTTATCTTGCCTGTCTAAGCCGCCGTCGGGGCAAATCGGGGCGGCGTACGGCTAGACGGTCGGCGCGGCCGGTAAGGGCCCACGCGCCGCTTCGTAGGCGGCACCGACGCGATAAAGGCGATCGTCGGCCAGCGCGGGCGCCATGATCTGCAGGCCCACCGGCAGCTGGTCGTCGGGCGAGAGTCCCGACGGCACCGACATTCCGCAGTGCCCCGCCAGGTTCAGCGGCAGCGTGCACAAGTCGAACAGGTACATGGCCAGCGGATCGTCGACCTTCTCCCCCAGCCGGAACGCGGTGGTCGGGGTTGTCGGCGACACCAGCACGTCGACGGATTTGTAGGCCTCGTCGAGGTCACGGGCGATCAGGGTGCGCACTTTCTGGGCCTGGTTGTAGTAGGCGTCGTAGTAGCCTGCCGAGAGCGCGTAGGCGCCAATCATGATGCGGCGCTTGACTTCTGGACCGAAGCCGGCGGCCCGGGTCAGCGCCATCACTTCCTCGGCGCTGTGGCTGCCGTCGTCACCGACCCGCAGCCCGTAACGCATCGCGTCGAAGCGCGCCAGGTTGCTCGACACCTCCGACGGCAGGATCAGGTAGTAGGCCGCCAGCGCGTAATCGAAGTGCGGACAGTCGACTTCGCTCACCTCGGCACCCAGCGCGGTCAGCTGTTTGACCGCCTCCTCGAACGACGACAGCACTCCGGGCTGATAACCCTCACCACGCAGCTGGGAGACCACACCGATTCGCACGCCGCTCAGATCGCCGGCGGCACCGGCGTTGGCGGCGCCGACCACGTCGGGCACCGCGGCATCGACGGAGGTCGAATCCATCTGGTCGTGGCCCGCGATCACCTGATGCAGCAGGGCCGTGTCGAGCACGGTGCGCGCGCAGGGGCCGCCCTGATCCAGCGACGATGCGCAGGCCACCAGGCCGTAGCGCGACACCGTGCCGTAGGTGGGCTTGACGCCGACGGTCGCGGTCAGCGCGGCCGGCTGGCGGATAGAGCCCCCGGTGTCGGTGCCGATGGCCAGCGGCGCCTGGAAGGAAGCCAGTGCCGCGGCGCTGCCACCGCCGGAGCCGCCGGGCACCCGCTCGAGGTCCCACGGGTTGCGGGTGGGGCCGTAGGCGGAATTCTCCGTCGACGAACCCATCGCGAACTCGTCCATGTTGGTCTTGCCCAGGATCGGGATGCCCGCCGCGCGCAGCCGGGCCGTGACGGTGGCGTCGTAGGGCGACCGCCAGCCCTGAAGGATCTTGGATCCGCAGGTGGTGGGCATATCGACGGTGGTGAACACGTCTTTGAGCGCCAGCGGCACGCCGGCCAGCGCCGACGGCAGCTGCTCCCCGGCCGCCACCGCCTCGTCGACCGCGGCCGCCGCCGACAGCGCCTCGTCGGCCGCGACGTGCAGAAACGCGCCGTACCGGTCGTCGGTCGCCGCGATCCGGTCCAGATAGGCCTGGGTGATCTCAACCGACGACAGCTCCTTGGCGGCGACCTTGGCGGCCAGCGTCGCGGCGTCGGACCGGATGATCTCGTTCACTCGCTGTCTCCGAGGATCTGCGGGACGGCGAAGCGGCCGTCGACGGCCGCGGGCGCAGCGGCCAGCGCCTCCTGCTGGGTCAGGCACGGCCTGGTCTCGTCCGGGCGGGTGACGTTGACGTCCTTGAGCGGGTTGTCGGTCGGCTCGACGCCGGTGACGTCGACCGCCTGGATCTGGCTGACGTGGGTCAGGATGGCGTCGAGTTGGCCGGCGTAGCTGTCCAGCTCGGTATCGGTCAACGCCAGCCGGGCCAGCCTGGCCAGGTGCGCGACCTCGTCGCGGGAGATCTGGGACACGAGCGAAAAGCCTATCGGTGCTGCGGTCACGCGCATGCAGCTGGCACCCACCCTGCGGAAATGCCGTAAGCGCGGCTCTGTGCGACAGTGGGCGCGTGCCGTCGTACCTGTTGCGCATCGAGCTCGTCGACCGCCCCGGAAGCCTGGGCGCGCTGGCGGTTGCGCTCGGTTCGGTGGGCGCCGACATCCTGTCGCTCGACGTCGTCGACCGCAGCGCGGGGTACGCCACCGACGACCTGGTCATCGAACTGCCCGTCGGGGCCATGCCCGACACGCTGATCACCGCGGCCGAGTCCCTGAACGGTGTACGGGTGGACAGCGTGCGCCCGCACACGGGTCTGCTGGAAGCGCATCGCGAGCTGGAACTTCTCGACCACGTCGCCGCGGCCAAGGACAAGGCGGCGCGGCTGCAGGTGCTGGCCGACGAGGCGCCCCGGGTGCTGCGGGTGAGCTGGTGCACGGTGTTGCAGGGCGCCGAGGGCGAACTGCGGCGCCTCGCCGCGAGCCCGGGCGCGCCCGAAACCCGCGCGGTATCGGCTCCCTGGCTGCCGATCCAGGAGGCCGCGACGCTGGACGGCACCGCCGAGTGGGTGCCGCAGGCGTGGCGCGACCTGGACATCACGATGGTCGCCGCGCCACTGGGCGACCCACAGACCGCGGTGGTGCTGGGCCGTCCGGGTCCCGAATTCCGGCCGTCGGAGGTGGCCCGTCTGGGCTACCTGTCCGGCATCGTGGCCACCATGCTGCGCTGAATCAGCGCGCGGCGACCGGGGGTTTCGGCGCCGCGGCATCGCCGTCTTCCCACAGCAGCAGCTGACGAACCGCCGGGCGCGAACCGTAGGGCTGCAGCATGGTGCTGGCCGGACGCGGACGCACCACTTGCGGCCACCAGAACCAGCGTCCGAGAAGCCTTGCGATAGAGGGCGTCATGAATGACCGCACAATCAGCGTGTCGAACAACAAGCCCAGACCAATCGTCGTCCCGATCTGACCGAGCACCTGGAAGCCACTGAAAACAAACGCACACATCGTGACGGCGAAAACGATGCCGGCCGAGGTGACCACCGAGCCGGAGCCGGCCATCGCGCGGATGATGCCGGTGTTGAGACCGGCATGGATTTCTTCCTTGAACCGGGAGATCAACAGCAGGTTGTAGTCCGAACCGACCGCCAGCAGCAAAATCACCGCCAGTGCGAGCACGACCCAATACAACTCGATACCAAACATGTACTGCCACACCAGAACCGACAGCCCGAACGAAGCGCCCAGGGATAGCGCGACAGTGCCGACGATGACGAGCGCGGCGATCAGGCTGCGCGTGATGATCATCATGATCAGCAGGATGAGGCTCAACGCGGCGAATGCCACGATCATCAGGTCGTACTTGGCGCCCTCTTGGATGTCCTTGTACGTCGCGGCGGTGCCGCCGAGATAGATCCCCGCGTTAGCCATCGGCGTGCCCTTCAGGGCCTCGTGCGCGGCCTTCGCGATTGGGTCGATGTGCGAAATACCTTCGGTGGTAGCGGGATCGCCGTCATGTGTGACGATCATGCGCGCGGCCTTACCGTCGGGCGAGAGGAACAGTTTGAGCCCGCGTTTGAAGTCGGGGTTGTCGAACACCTCTGGTGGCAGATAGAAAGTGTCGTCGTTCTTGGCCTGGTCGAAGGCCTCACCCAACTTTGTCGAGTTTTCCAGCGCGAGCGCGTTCTGCGCGTAGATGCCGGACAGCGTGGCGTAATTCGCCAGGGTCAGATCGCGATTGGTCTCCTGGCTTTGAATCTGGGGCGGTATCAACGCCACCAGCTTCGGTTGCAGCGCATCGAGCTTGTCCAGGGAAGCCGTGAGGTTCTCGAACTTCTCGGTGAGCTGGTCAATGCCGTCGAGCGCATCGAACAAAGACCGGAACGCATAGCAGGCGGGAATGTCGTAACAGTGTTTCTCCCAATAGAAATAGCTGCGAATCGGCCGGAAGAAGTCGTCGAAATTCGCGATCTTGTCGCGCAGGTCTTTGATCGTGGCGAGGGTGTCGCGGAAGCTTTCGGTTTCGTCGTGGGTGGTGCCGGCCAACTGCTGTTGCAGGACGAACTGCTGTCGCAATATGTCGATCGTCTTCGATAGTTCGTTGGCTTGCTTGAGGGCGTCGTCGGCCCGATCTCGTTGATAGGTCAGGTTTTGCTGTTGGGCAGCACTGGAATTGCTGACCACGAACGCGAGCGAGCTGTGAACCAGCGGGGTTCCCAACGGCCGGGTGATGGTCTGCACCTGGGCGACCCCGGGAACGTGGAACACGGCCTTGGCCACCTTGTCCAGGATCAGCATGCTGGCCGGGTTGCGCATGTCGTGATCCGATTCGACCATCAGCAGTTCGGGCTCCAGCCGCGCCCGCGAGAAGTGCTTCTCGGCGGCGGTGTAACCGATATTCGCCGGAGCGTCGGCGGGCATGTAGGGACGGGTGTCGTAGCTGGTCTTGTATCCGGGCAGGGCGATCAGGCCCACCAGCGCCAGCGCGCTCGCGGCGGCGAGAACGGCGCCCGGCCAGCGGACGATGGCAGTGCCGATCCGGCGCCAACCGCGCGTTTGTATTGCCCGCTTCGGGTCGAAGATGCCGGCCTTGGCCCCCAGGGTGAGAATCGCCGGGCCCAGCGTCAGCGCGGCCGCCAGCGCCACCAGGATACCCAATGCCGCTGGGATTCCCAGGCTTTGGAAGTACGGCAGCCGGGTGAAGCTCAGACAAGCCACCGCGCCGGCCACCGTCAGTCCGGATCCCAACACGACGTGAGTGGTGCCGTGATACATCGTGTAAAAAGCCGTTTCGCGGTCCTCACCGTTCCCGCGCGCTTCTTGGTAACGGCCCGCGAAAAATATCGCGTAGTCCGTCCCGGCAGCGATCACCAACAGCGTCAGGATATTTGTCGCGTAGGTCGACAGGCCGATGATTCCCTCGTTGCCGAGGAAGGCGACAAGGCCTCGGGCAGCTGACATTTCGATCAGGACCGTGGCGAGAACCAGCAGCGTGGTCAGTACCGAGCGGTAAACGAAGAACAACATCAGAGCGATCACCCCGACGGTGATCGTGGTGACCTTCGCGGTACCCCTGCTGCCCACGTCGAACTGATCGGAGATCAGCGGCGCCGCGCCGGTCACATAGGTCTTGACCCCCGGCGGCGGTTTCATGTGGTCGATGATGTCGCGCAGCGCACCGACGCCCTCGTTGGCCAATGCCGAGCCTTGATTGCCGGCGAGGTTGACCTGAACGTAAGCAGCCTTGCCATCACTGCTTTGCGATCCCGCCGCGGTCAAGGTGTCGCCCCAGTAGTCCTGAACGTGCTCGACGTGCTTGCGGTCCTGCTCGAGCTTGCGGATCATCTCGTCGTAGAAGCGGTGGGCGTCCGCGCCGAGCGGTTTGTCGCCTTCCAACACGATCATCGCCGAGCTGTCGGTGTCGAACTCATGGAACGCCTGGCCGATCCGCTTAATTGCCTTGAGCGACGGGGCATCCGGAGAGTTCAGCGCGACATTGTGGGTCTTGCCCACCTCTTCGAGCTGCGGCACCGCAATGTTCGTGATGGCGGCCAGCGCCACCCAGAAAAGCAGGATCGGCAGCGCGAGCCGGCGGATGTTGCGCGCCACGTAGGGTCGCGTCTGCTGTTGGTTGGTTTGGTTGCTCATCCCGACTTATCCAGACAGAAGGTGTAGGCGTCGACCTTGTTGACGGTGCGTTCGTCCTTGACTTGACCATTGACGGTGATGCGGCAACCGAGGGTGTCTCCGTTGCCTTGCGCCACGACGTTGGCCACGACCGCGGGCTCCGTCGTGGTGATCGTGAACGACCAGGGCAGCGGCGCGTTCTTGACTTGCTGCGGCTGGGCGTTGACGTCCAGGTAGTTGATCGTCGCCGTCGCCCCCGGTGCACCGAAGACCTCGAGCACCACCGACTTGGGGTTGAACGAGACGATCTCGTTGGACAGGCCGCTGTTGGCCGAGGTCTTGTAGTTCGAGCCGAAGATTCCGTGCAGGCGGTAGATGCCGAATCCAGCGACGGCGACGACGAGTATCGCGACCAACACTATCCAGCCCTGCCGAAGCAGGTTGGACATTGAAATCGCCTTCACCCTCGGCCTTTCGATGGTCGGGCGTTCTCGATCACTCTATGACTACGACCGTTGCCCCGCACCGGCGCGAACGGACGGACTTCACAGTACGGTACTGGACCGTACTCTACAAGAGACGCGCCCGTACACATTCTTCAACGGCGTGGGTAGCTGGCTGCCGCGTTACCCGACGTTGCGGGTCAAACCCGGCATCAAGAACTGGTCGACCAGAAGCTGCACCGTCTGGCGAGTAGGTTGCCGGTCGGGAATGATGGACCGGAAAATGAGATAGCCGGGTAGCAGGTCCCAAAGTTCGTCAACAAAGGCATCTTTGGCGATCTCGCCGCGATCGACGGCGCGCTGCATGACGTGCTTGATCAGGGCCTTGCGCTGCTTGAGGAATTGATCCTGCAGGGCCTCGTTGAGCGCCGGATGGCGCGATACCTCGACCATCACCGCGCGGATGGTGCTGGCGTGCTGACGTCCGTGCTCGCCGCACACCTCGCCGAGACTGATCAAATCGTCGCGCAGGCTACCGGTATTCGGCGCGACCGCGACCTGGCGGACACCTTCGATGAAGGCAGCCAGCACCAGTTCGGCCTTCGAGGGCCAGCGCCGGTACACCGTGGCCTTGCTGGCGTGGGCAGCACTGGCGACCGCGTCGATCGTCAATTGGTCGTAGCCGTGTTCTTGCAGTAGCTGCAAGGTCACCGCCAACAGTTCGGCCTCGCGCGGAGACCACGGCGATGGCTCCGTGTACTGATCGGCCGTCTGGGTCATAGCGCCCACCATAGAGCCGGAACACCGGTACGGACCAGTACTGCGCTGTTAATCGGCTATGTTGTCGGCCGCCGGCCCGTCGGTCAGCAGCCGGCGGAAGCCGTCCTCGTCGAGGATGGGCACACCCAGCTCGACCGCTTTGTCGTACTTCGACCCCGGCGAATCGCCGGCCACGAGATAGGCGGTGTTCTTCGACACCGAACCCGCGGCCTTGCCGCCACGGGACACGATGGCCTCCTTGGCCTCGTCGCGGGAGAACCCGCTCAGCGACCCGGTGACCACGATGCTCAGCCCCGCCAGCGTGCGCGGGGTGCTCGCGTCGCGCTCGTCGGCCATCCGCACGCCGGCCGCCTGCCACTTCTCGACGATCGCGCGGTGCCAGTCGACGGTGAACCATTCGGTGACCGCGGCGGCGATGGTCGGGCCGACGCCCTCGACCGCGGCCAGCTCGTCGGTCGACGCCGAGGTGATCGCCTCCAGGCTGCCGAATTCGGTCGCCAGCGCGCGCGCCGCGGTCGGGCCGACGTGCCGGATCGACAGCGCCACCAGCACTCGCCACAGCGGCTGCGCCTTGGCCTTGTCGAGGTTGGCCAGCAGCCGCTTGCCGTTGGCCGACAGCGTGCCGGCCTTGGTGGTGAACAATTCGGTGCGCAACAGGTCACTCTCGGTGAGGGTGAACAGGTCGCCCTCGTCGACGATCACTTCGGCCGCCAGCAACGCGATGGCCGCCTCGTAACCCAGCCCCTCGATGTCGAAGGCGCCGCGACCGGCGACGTGAAATACCCTCTCCCGCAACTGCGCTGGGCAGGATCGAGAGTTGGGGCAGCGGATGTCGGCGTCACCCTCTTTGGCCGGGGCCAGCAGGGTGGCGCATTCGGGACAGTGTGTGGGCATCACGAATTCGCGTTCGGTGCCGTCGCGCAGATCGGCGACCGGGCCGAGCACTTCGGGAATCACGTCGCCGGCCTTGCGGATCACCACGGTGTCGCCGATCAGCACGCCCTTGCGTTTGACCTCGGCGGCGTTGTGCAGGGTGGCCATCTCGACCGTCGAACCCGCGACCTTGACGGGCACCATGACCGCGAACGGTGTGACGCGTCCTGTCCGCCCGACGTTGACCCGGATATCCAGCAGCTTGGTCTGCACCTCTTGCGGCGGGTACTTGTACGCGATCGCCCAGCGCGGCGCTCGCGAGGTCGACCCCAGCCTGCGCTGCAGTGCGAAGTCGTCGATTTTGACGACGACACCGTCGATTTCGTGATCGACGTCGTGGCGGTGCTCTCCCCAGTAGGCGATGCGTTCCAGCGCACCACCGGCGCCGGGGACCCGGGCGGTGTGGCCGGAGACGGGCAGCCCCCAGGAGCCCAGCGCCAGGTAGGCGTCGTGCAGACTGGCCGGCCGAAATCCCTCGGCATGTCCGACGCCGTGGCAGATCATCCGCAGCTTGCGGCGAGCGGTCACCGCGGGATCCTTCTGCCGCAGCGAGCCCGCGGCGCTGTTGCGCGGGTTGGCGAACGGGACCTTGCCGTCTTCGACCAGGGCGGCGTTGAGCGCCTCGAAGTCGGCGACCCGGAAGAACACCTCGCCGCGGACCTCGAGGACGTCCGGGATCGGGTAGTCGTCGGTGGGCGTCAGCCGTTCCGGGACATCCTCGATGGTGCGCGCGTTGTTGGTGACGTCCTCGCCGGTGCGGCCGTCACCGCGGGTGGCCGCGCGGACCAGGCGGCCACCGCGGTACACCAGAGCCAGTGCGACGCCGTCGATCTTGAGCTCACAGAGGAACGGCACGTCATGGCCGACCTCGGCGTGGATGCGGCTGGCCCACACGTCGAATTCCTCGGTGCTGAACACGTTGTCCAGCGACAGCATCCGTTCCAGATGCTCGGCCGAGGTGAAATCGGTGGCAAATCCCGCGCCGCCGACCAGCTGCGTCGGCGAATCGGGAGTGCGCAGCTCGGGGTACTGCTCCTCGAGAGCGCCCAGCCGCCGCAACATGTCGTCGAAATCGGCGTCGGAAATGACCGGCGCATCGCGCACGTAGTAGCGAAACTGGTGCTCGCGCACCTCGTCGGCCAATTCACGCCATTGACGCCGAACCTCGGGCGCCACAGGGTCAGCTTCTGGCGAACTCACCTTGGCAGGCTATCGAAGGGTGGGGACAGTGCCCGCCGCTGACGCCCGGTCGCGCCTGCTGCCGTACCAGCCAAGCGGGTCGCCGCCTAGATGGCATCGGGGTCCTCGGCGAACGCCTCGGCGGCCTTGCGGGCCAGCTCGATCGCGGTGCGTGCCCACTGTGGCGTGGCGTTGGCCAGCCCACATGCCGGGGTGACGCCGATGCGCCCGCGCAGCGCCGAGCGGCCGAATCCGAGCCGATCGGTCACCGCGACGAGGGCCGCGGCCACCTCCTCGGCAGCGGGCCGGCGTTGCGGAGCAGTGGCGGCGACCACGCCCAGCATCACGGCGCGACCCGATTCGACGAACGCCGCGATCCCGTCCAGGTCCGCGGGCCGCAGCGTTGCGGCGTCGATCGATATTGCGCTAATCGCACTGCGCGCCAACAGATCCCACGGTAATTCGGCCGCGCAACTGTGCAGCACCACCTCGGCGCCCACCGTCTGCACGCAGCTGTCGAGCAGGCCTTGAGCCACCGACTCGTCGAGCGCGGCAACCGGACTCAGCGCGGTGACCCCGCTCAGCTGCCCACCCAGCGCCGCGGGCAGCGACGGCTCGTCGAGTTGCACGACCACCGGCGTATCGAGGCGGCGCGACAGCGCGCCACGATGGTCGGCAACGCCTTCGGCCAGCGACGCCGTCAGGTCGCGCACCGCGCCCGGGTCGGTGATGGCCCGGTGGCCGTTGGACAGCTCCAGCCCGGCGGCCAACGTGATCGGGCCCGGCGCTTGCACCTTGACCACCCGTCCGCCACCACGCAGGCCCGCCGTCTCCCAGGCTTCCTCGAGGGCGTCCATGTCCTCATCGAGGAGGCTGACGGCGCGGCGGGTCACCGCACCGGGCCGTCCGGCGATGCGGTAACCACGCGGCACGGTGTCGATCGCCACATCGACGAGCAGCGCGCCGGCTCGCCCCAGTAGGTCGGCGCCCACTCCCCTGGCGGGCAGCTCCACCAGGTGGGCCATCGCGGCCGCCAACTCACCGACGACGACCTCCGTCGACGGCCGTATCGCGGTGCCGGGCCATGAACCCACGCCGCTGGCCGTCGCGAACGGAGATGCGAAAACACTCACCCGGCAACCGTATTCGACGTCGCATCACGGCCGGGCGGCCAGGGGTGTGTTGTGGTCGGCCAGCACGGCTAGGCTCGAGGGTTTAGAGGGGTGCAAAACGGTGTGGCGCAAGGCAAGATTCGGGTGGCCGCTGCTGATGTGTGGCGCGGTGGTGCTGAGTGCGGCGTGCACCCGGGTGGTGGATGGCGTGGCATTGCCGGGGTTTACCGGCGGCGCCAAGGGCATCAATGGGGTCAATGTCGACACGATCCTGCTGGACCAGGCGCGGATGCAGGCGATCACGGGCGCCGGCGAACACCTGTCGATCATTCCGTCGATGGACGGACGCACCCCGGTCGACATCGACACGCTCGCCAACACCACGCCGCGCGCCTGCCGGTTCCTGTTCGCCGAGACCGCGACGTTCGGGCCCGACATCGAGGAGTTCCACAAGACCACGTTCCAGGATCCGCCCGACGGCGCCCTGATCTCTGAGGGCGCCGCCGCCTATCGCGATGGCGCGACCGCCCAGCAAGCTTTCACCGCTCTGGTGTCGACGGTCACCGACTGCGCGAATGGCTCGGCCGGCGAAGTGTTCGTCGGCGACTGGAAATCCGATGCCACCTCGCTGCACCTGGGTCCGGGCGGCTGCGGCCGCGACTACCGGGTGCAGTCGGTGGCATTGGTGGAAGTCACCTTCTGCGGCTTCCCGCAGTCGGTCTCCGACATCGTGATGACGAACATCGTCGCCAACTTTCCGCGGTAGATTTCTCTAAACTGCTTATACGCCAATGGTTTTCACCAGTGCGCCGTGGTCTCCAAGGCGAAGTTCTGGTGGCCGCACTGGATCCACATCGCGACATGCAGGGCCGTGACAGCCGCGGAGACGGCCAGAGCGGTGATCGCCAGCGCGAAGCCTTGCTCTTCACGGCGCCTGACCTGCCAGATGCCGGCAAGAGCGAGAACGCTACTCAGGATCGGGCTGCCGTACATGCCCATAATGCTGAGCACGAAAGCCGCAACGGCAAGGCCGTTGGTCTGTACTGCCTGCGCCTGCGCGGTGATGTGGTTGTCGTTCATCGTCATTCGTTCCTTCCCCGCTCATGCGTCGATCAATTACGAGACGAATGCTCTCCGCAAGCTCTTGGAGAATCCTTGGAAGCCGCAGCGAAGGCCGCTGAGCAGGGCAATCAGCGCGAGGTGCCGGCGATGGTGGCGCTGCCGAGCACCTCGTCGCCGGCCGAATCCGGGCGATAGAGCACGACGGTCTGACCGCGCGCCACCCCGCGCAGCGGGACGCGTAACCGCACGCAGAGCTCGTCGCCGACCAATTCGGCCACCGCACTCGCGGTTTCGCCGTGGGCCCGCACTTGCACGGCACACTCGATCGGCCCCGCCGGTGCGGCTCCGGCGGTGAAGACCGGGTCCCGTCCCGTCAGCGCATGCACTTCGAGATCGGCGGCACTGCCCACCTGCACCGTCGCGGTGTCGGCGTCGATTGCCGTCACGTAGCGCGGCAGGCCGTCCGGCCCCGGGCCGGCAATGCCCAAGCCCTTGCGCTGGCCGATCGTGAAACCGTGCACGCCGTCGTGATTGGCCAGCACAGCGCCGTCGGAACCGACGACGTTGCCGCGTCGCACGGCGATCCGCTCCCCCAGAAACGCCCGGGTGTCCCCGGACGGGATGAAGCAGATGTCATGGCTGTCCGGCTTGTCGGCGACGGCCAGGCCGCGACGAGCCGCCTCCGCCCGGATCTGCGGCTTGGGAGTATCCCCGATCGGAAAAGCGGCGTGGCGCAACTGCTCTGCGGTCAGCACCGCCAGCACGTAGGACTGATCCTTGTCGTGGTCGACGGCGCGTCGCAGCCGGCCCTGCGACAAGCGCGCGTAATGGCCGGTGACGACCGTATCGAAACCCAGGGCCAGGGCACGCGACGACAGTGCGGCGAACTTGATGCGCTGGTTGCAGCGCACACACGGGTTGGGCGTCTCGCCACGCGCGTAGGACGACACAAAGTCGTCGATCACGTCTTCGGCGAACTTCTCCGCGAAATCCCAAACATAGAAAGGGATTCCCAGTACATCGGCCACACGGCGCGCATCCGAAGCGTCTTCTTTCGAGCAGCAACCCCGCGAGCCGGTGCGCAGCGTACCGGGCGCCGACGACAGCGCGAGGTGCACGCCGACCACGTCGTGTCCGGCATCGACCATCCGAGCCGCGGCGACCGACGAATCGACGCCGCCGCTCATTGCGGCAAGAACTTTCACCCCGACGCCCCCGCAGCGGCCAGCGCCGCGCGCCTGGCCCGATCCACCGCGGCCGGCAGTACCCGCAGCACCTCGTCGACGTCGTCATCGACACTGGTGTGGCCCAGCGACAGCCGCAGCGATCCCCGCGCGGTCGCGGCGTCGGCACCCATCGCGATCAGCACGTGCGAGGCCTGCGGGACTCCGGCCGTGCATGCAGAACCGGTCGAGCATTCGATTCCGTTGGCATCCAACAACATCAACAGAGCGTCGCCTTCACAGCCACGAAAAGTGAAGTGGGCATTGCCGGGAAGTCTCGAATCACGGGATCCGTTGAAGCGGACGTCGTCGATCTCGGCCAACACACCCTCGACCAGCCGATCGCGCAGTGCGCGCAGCCGTGCGGTGTTGGCCTCGAGGCCGTCCACGGCGAGCCGCATCGCGGCGGCCATTCCGACGGCACCGGCGACATCCGGAGTGCCGGAACGGATGTCGCGCTCCTGTCCGCCGCCGTGCAGCAGTGGCGCACAGGCCACGTCTCGACGCAACAGCAGCGCACCGACCGCCTGCGGGCCCCCGAACTTGTGCGCGGCGACGCTCATCGCCGACAGCCCGCTCGCGGCGAAGTCGACGGGCAGCTGCCCAACAGCCTGCACGGCATCGCTGTGCATCGGAACGCCGAATTCGGCTGCGACGGCTGCGAGTTCGGCGATGGGCATGATGGTGCCGACCTCGTTGTTGGCCCACATCACCGAGACCAGCGCGACGTCGTCCTGACTCTCCAGCAGCTCCCGCAGCGCGGCAGCCGACACCGAGCCGTCGGCGGCCGTGGGCAGCCAACTCACCTGCGCGCCCTCATGCTCGATGAGCCAGTCGACCGAATCCAGCACCGCGTGGTGTTCCACCTGGCTGGTGATGATGCGCAGCTGACGCGGATCGGCTTCGCGGCGGGCACGGTAGATGCCCTTGACGGCCAGGTTGTCGCTCTCGGTGCCGCCCGCGGTGAAAATCACCTCGGACGGCCGCGCGCCCAATTTGTCCGCGATCAGCTCGCGGGACTCCTCGATGCGGCGCCGGGCCGTGCGACCGCTGGTGTGCAGCGACGAGGCGTTGCCGACCATGCCGAACACGGCCGTCATCGCCTCGATGACAGCGGGGTGCATCGGGGTGGTGGCAGCGTGATCGAGGTAGACCATGACGCGCCCCAGGATACCGGGCCGCCCAGTTCCCCTAAGCGGCCAGCACGTGGCCTCGATCCGAGCGTTGACCGGGGCGCCGCCCCACGCCGACGCCCACCGCCGACTGGCAGCGGCGGGCCAGCCCCCGCCGATCGGTGCCCGGCAGCTGCAGAGACTCCACATGGACGTGCGCCAGCGTGCGGCGCTGGGTGATCAGCCGGCCCATCGCCGCCGCCAGGGTGTCGTCCCCGACGAAGGCCGGAGCGGTCGAAATCAGGCCGTCGACGTGGTGATATGTCAACCGCAGCGGCTGGACCGGGCGGCCGGCGTCGATCGCGGCCTGGAACATCGCCGGGTAGAACGAGCCGCAGGCCACCCCGCACCACGTGGTGCCCTCGGGAAAGGCCACCACGGTCTCACCGCCGCGCAGCCGGTCTGCGACGGTTTCCACCACGGCGGGCAACCGCCGCAAGCTGGACCGTTCGATCGGAATGATCTTCAGCAGCCGCTGCGCGAGCTCACCGAACATGTCAGCGCGGGCGACGTACCAGCCGGGCAGCACCGCACCGATGGCGAAGACGTCCAGCCAGGACATGTGCGGACCTACCACCAGGACGCCACGCAGGTTTCGGATCGGAGCACCCGACACGCTGATCCGGACGCCGAAAACGCGCAGCACCATCCGGCAGTAGAACTGTCGCACCCGCATCTGCCCCCGCCAGGGCACCAGCGCCATCGGCGCCCCCATCAGCAGCAACACCACCAGCATGACGCGAAGCGTCACCCGCAGCACCACGACCAACCGCGACGAGGCGGGGCCGACCCCTACACAGCTGCTGTCGCACGTCGCGCGCGGCAGCCAGGCATGGTCGGTGGTGACTGCGGGAGCGTTCATCGGTCGCCGCCCGCCATCTCCGAAGCCGCCGATACCGACCGCAGTCGTCGCAGATATCGGGTATCGGCCTGGCGTTTGTCCAGCAGCACGCAGAAATCGCCGACTCCGAAGTCGGGGTCGAGCGCCGGCTCGCCGCAGGATTTGGCGCCCAGCCGCAGATAGCCGCGCATCAGCGCCGGAACCGAGGGCCGCGGCGGCGGCGCGATCTCGTCGAGGGACTTGCCGTCCACGACGACCGGTCGGTGCGGGTACACCCGGTACTCCGGCGGCGCCGCGTGCCGACTCCGCACGAAGTCGCGCACCCCCCGAAGCTGGCTGCCCGGCGCGTCCTGCCCCGTTTCGGAGTCCGCTTCGCTGCCGATCGGCACCGACACACACCCGATCACGTAGTCGTAGCCATAGCGGTCCAGGTAGGCCAAAATGCCCGCCCACATCAACAGCACGACGCCGCCATTGCGGTGCCCGTCACGCACCACCGCCCGGCCCATCTCCACCAGCGACGGCCGCAGCGGGTCGAGCGCGCCGAGATCGAATTCCGTCGCCGTGTACAGGCCCCCGGCCGCGATCGCACCCGCCGGCGCCAGCATCCGGTAACACCCCACCAGCTCGCCGGTGTCGTCGTCACGCACCAGCAGGTGATCACAGAATTCGTCGAAGCGGTCCACGTCCCGGTCCCCCGCACCCGATTCCGGCAGCGCGAAACCAGGTGTGCTGGTGAATACGTCGTACCGAAGCCGCTGCGCCGCCTCGACCAAACTGGGGTCGGTGGACAGCAACAGCGAGTAACGCGGCCCAGACGAGCTGGTCGCAGCTCCGTCCGGCGTATCACTCGGTATCAGGACAGAAGCAATGCTCATGGGAAACAACGTGGCGTAATCGAGGAGCGAATCGGCATCGGCGCTATGACGTGTTGGTGCACGCAAGATGACGAAATGTGTGCCGACGGTGAAGTGTGGCGTACGTAACGCTGACGCTCACCGTACGCAATGCGCCCGAGATAGCGCCAACACAATCCCGCACCAGGTGGATCTAACGGCGTATTCGCAAGAGCGGCAACGCAATAAACACTCGCACGTTGGTCGCTATTAACGTGCTCGCCAATTTAGAGCGAATCGGATACCGGAGTGCAACGCGCCATGTTTGATGTAGGCGTGCTGCAGACCTCCAAGCTGAATATCCAAGCGCGGGCACAAGAAGATAGCCGACTGGCCAGCCTGCGTTACTACGCCGCGTGCAACCGATTGCCGTTCTTCAGGAGCGTCGAATCCGCTCCCGGTCCGACGTCCGTCGTCGAAGGAAAGACTCGAATTATGTTCGGGTCGAACAATTCTCTGGGCTTGTGCGGCGATCGGCGATTGGTCGAGGCGGCCAATCGGGCGACCGAACTGTATGGGCCGGCCTGTGGGGGCGCGCCTCCGCACTGCGGCACGCTGCGGGTCAAGGTCGAGCTCGAAGAATTGTTGGCCGATTGGTACGGCACCGAAGCGGCGCTGGTCTTCAACAGCGGCTACTTGGCCAATGTCGGTGCCATCACTGCCCTATTGGGCGCGGCCGATCTCGCGTTCCCCGATAGCGAGGCCCACATGTCGCTGCACGACGGCATCCGGCTCTCGGGCGCCAGCTCCCGATACTTCGCACACAACGACCTGGATTCGCTGGAACGCAACCTGATCCGCACCGCCGAGCGCGGGGGCACCAAGTTGATCGTGATCGACGGCCTCTACTCGATGCAGGGCGACGTGGCGCCGATGGAAAGCATTGTCGCGCTGGCCAACAAATACAACGTCGCCCTCTACGTCGACGAGGCGCACAGCCTCGGCGTCTTCGGGCCCAACCGAACCGGGATCGCCGAAGAATACGGTTGCGCCAAGGACGTCGACGTGTTGATGGGCAGTATGTCGAAAGCGATCGCGTCCACCGGTGGTTTCATCGTCGGCTCGCGGGACCTGATCGATGTGCTCCGATTGCGTTCCAGCCAGCACATGTTCACCGCCACCGGGGCGCCGGCGGCGATGGCGGCCAGCATCGCCGGGATTGACATCATTCGCAGCCCGGAGGGATCTCAGCGCGCCGAGGCGGTTCTGGCCAACGCACGCGCCCTGCGCGACGGCCTGATGTCCCACGGCTTGCAGGTACGGGCGGGAATCGTTCGTGCTGACGGCTCCCACGTCGTGGCCCCGCATGTATCGGTGTGGCTCGGTGCAGAAGCGCGCGCGATCGCGGCCTGGAATGACGCATTCGACAACGGTGTCTTCTGCTCGCTGGCGGTCGCACCCGCGGTCGGTGAGAACGACGCCCTGATGCGCTGCTGCGTTTCCGCCACACACTCGCCGGCGCAGATCGACCGTGCCGTTGACGTGATCGCCTCGGCTGTGCTCAATGCCGATGAAGATTAACAGACGATTCTTCAATGTTGTTGGCGCGCAGCTATTTACGAATTCTTCAGTGAGGACAGCGCACGGCTATGAGTAGATTTACTGACCGCATCGCGAAGGTGGCCGCGGATTCCACGTTGGGCCTTCGCTTTGGCACCGCGGGCAATCTGCATTTCGCGAGCTGGCATGACATCAATCAGTCGGCGGGCAAGGTCGCGGGCCGGCTGGCCGCCGAGGGAGTCACGCGCGGGGCCAGGGTGGGTGTGCTGGCCGCCAACGCCGAAGACGTCGCACCCGTCGTCCAGGGCATCTGGAAGCTGGGTGCGGCGATGACGATGCTGCAGCAACCCACGTCGCAGGCCGACCTCAGCGAGTGGCACGAGGGAACCCTGCGCGCGCTGAGCCTGCTCGACGCGCACTGCGTGCTGGTGGGGCGACCGTTCGTCGCGGTCGCGGACGCCCTGCGGGCCTCGGGATACCGGGTCATCGAGGTGCCCGACACGTGGGCCGGGGCCGACGCGGTCGAGGAACCCACCGGCGAGGACGACGTCGCCATCTACCAGCTCACCTCGGGATCGACCGGGGATCCCAAGGCCGTGGCGATCACTCACGGCAACCTGTATGCCGACATCGCCGCCATGGTGGCCGAAGTCCGCATCGACGCGTGCGTGGACGTCACGATGAGCTGGCTTCCGCTCTCGCATGACATGGGCCTGATCGCCTATCTGCTCTCGCCGATGTTCGCCGGCAACGCGGCGGTTTACATACCGCCCACGGAGTTCGTGAAGTCACCGCTGGCCTGGCTGCAAATCCTCACCGAGCAGCGGGCCACCGTCACCGCGGCACCCAACTTCGCCTATTCGATCGTCAGCCGCAGGCTGCGGGCGGTCAGCGACGGCGCCTACGACCTGAGCGCGCTGCGCTGCGTGGTCTCCGGTGCCGAACCCATCGACCCGGGCACGATGTACGAGTTCGCCCAGCAGGCCGCGCGGTTCGGGATGCGGGTTTCGGCGATCGGCGCGGCCTACGGTCTGGCCGAAGCGACGGTCGCGGTGTCGTTCTCCCGGGTGGATCGGCCGCTGGCGGTCGAGAACGTGTGCGCCGACGAACTGGAAACCCACGGCCGCGCGGTCACCGGCTGCGTCTGCGGGTCGCCCAAGAAGGAATTCGTCCTGCTGGGTCGTCCGATGTCCGGGGTTGAGGTCCGCATCGCCGACGAGGACCGGGGCACCCGGCCGGCGCGGCACATGGGCGAGGTCGCCATCCGGGGCGACGCGGTGACGCGGCACTACCTGACGGCGCAAGGAGAGGTGGCCGCCGTCGATGCGTACGGCTGGTTCTACACCGGCGACCTCGGCTACCTCACCGAGGACGGCGAGATCGTGGTGTGCGGGCGCCGGAAGAACGTCATCATCGTCGCCGGCCGCAACATCTTCCCTTCCGACATCGAGCGACTGGCCGCCTCGGTCGACGGCATCCGGCGCGGTGGAGTCGTCGCGTTCGGCGTCACGCTCGCCGATCAGCGCGAGGAGATCCGGATCGTCGCCGAGACGGTCCAGGAGGATCCGGGCGAAGCCGCACACGAGATCCGTCGCCAAATCGGCCGAAAAGTCCGCAGCGCAACGGGATTGAGCCCGACGGTGCTGCTGGTCGGCAAGGGCAAGGTTCCGAAGACACCGTCGGGCAAGATCCGCCACGTCGCGGCCAAAGAGATGTTCGGAGCGGTCTTAGGAGAGGTCAGAGCACTGTGAGTAGCGTCAATGATTCCGTCGTGTCGATCGTCACCCGGCTGGCGCCGGACCGGATGGCTCCGGTCACCGGCGACTCGCATCTCGTCGACGACCTGGGCTACGACTCGCCCCGCAAGATGGAACTGGTAGCAACCCTGGAAAGTCACCTCAAGATGCGGCTCAAAGACCCGCAGAGGCCGCTCGACACCGTGGGCGAAGTCGTCGACTGGGTCAACGCCAACATCGGCGACCAAGCGGTAGCCGGCTAGGCGACGCATCGGTGGTCCGGCAACGCAAACGCCCCCGACGCGACGTGGGCGCGGGGGCGTTTGCGTTGAGCGGAGATCAGCCCTTGCGGGTCTTGACCGCGTCGGTCAGTTGCGGCGCGACCTTGAACAGGTCGCCCACCACGCCGTAGTCGGCGATCTCGAAGATCGGCGCCTCTTCGTCCTTGTTGACCGCGACGATCGTCTTGGAGGTCTGCATGCCCGCGCGGTGCTGGATGGCGCCCGAGATGCCCAGCGCGATGTACAGCTGCGGCGACACCGTCTTACCGGTCTGGCCCACCTGGAACTGGCCCGGGTAGTAGCCGGAGTCGACGGCGGCACGCGACGCGCCGACGGCCGCGCCCAGCGAGTCGGCCAGCTTCTCGACAACCTCGAAGTTCTCCGCACTGCCGACACCGCGGCCGCCCGAGACCACGATGGTGGCCTCGGTCAGCTCCGGGCGGTCGCCGGCGACGGCGGGCTCACGCGAGGTGACCTTGGTGGCGTTCTCGGCGGGCGCCGGGACCTCGACCTTGACCTCTTCGCCGGCACCGGCCTGCGGCTCCGCGTCGACGGCACCGGCACGGACGGTGATGATCGGGGTGTCGCCGTTGGCCTGCGCCTCGACGGTGAACGCGCCACCGAAGATGGAGTAGGTCGCCTTATTGCCTTCCTTGACCTCGACCACGTCGACCAGCAGGCCGGACCCGAGCCGGGCCGCGAGCCGGCCGGCGATCTCCTTGCCGTCGGCGTTGGCGGCCAGCAAAACCGCTGCCGGAGAAGCGGATTCGACCAGCGAGGCCAGCACGTCGACGACCGGGGTGATCAGATACTTGTCCACGTCGTCGGACTCGGCGACGTAGATTTTGGCGGCGCCGGCCTCCTTGAGCCCGTCGGCCAGCGGCGCGGCGGTGCCCGGGGCGCCGACGACGACGGCGGACGGCTCGCCCAGCGCGCGGGCGGCGGTGATCAATTCGGCGGTGACTTTCTTGACCGCACCTTCGGCGTGCTCAACGAGCACCAGAACTTCAGCCATGGGTTATCTCGCTCTTCTCGTGTCTTGGGTGGGTGCTCGTCTTAGATGATCTTCTGGCCGACCAGGTACTTGGCGATGTCGTTGCCGCCCTCGCCCTCGTCGGTGACCTTCTCACCCGCGGTCTTGGGGGGCTTCGGCGTCGAGGACAGCACGGTGGACCCGGCGTTGGCCAGCCCGACCTCGTCGCTCTCGACGCCGATCTCGGCCAGGGTCAGCACCGTGACCTCTTTCTTCTTGGCGGCCATGATGCCCTTGAAGGACGGGAAGCGCGGTTCGTTGATCTTCTCGGTGACGCTGACCACCGCGGGCAGCGTGGCTTCCAGCGTGAAGACGCCGTCGTCGGTCTCGCGCTCTCCGGTGACCTTGTCGCCCTCGATGGACAGCTTGCGCAGGTGGGTCAGCTGCGGCAGGCCCAGGTACTCGGCGATGACCGCCGGCACCGCGCCGCCCGTGCCGTCGGTGGCCTCGTTACCGGCGATGACCAGCTCAGTGCCCTCGATGGTGCCCAGCGCGCGCGCCAGTGCCCATCCGGTCTGAATGACGTCCGATCCGTGCAGGCCGTCGTCCTTGAGGTGCACGGCCTTGTCGGCACCCATGGACAGCGCCTTGCGGATCGCCTCGGTGGCGCGCTCGGGTCCGGCGGTCAGCACCGTCACCGAACCCTCACCGCCCTCACGCTCGCGAATCTGCAGGGCCTCTTCGACGGCGCGCTCGTTGATCTCGTCCAGCACGGCGTCGGCGGCCTCTCGATCCAGCGTGAAATCGCCGTCGCTCAGCTTGCGCTCCGACCAGGTGTCAGGGACCTGCTTGATCAGGACCACGATGTTCGTCATGAGTGTGGTTCGTCCTCCTCGAAGGAGTCCCGCGGCAGTCAGCAACGAGACTTTTCAGTACGTGTTTCGCAACGCACATGGGTGTTACTACTGGGTAACTTTGTGCGGCCTGCTCTCACACCATAGCGGGTCGTACTGCAGGTTCTTGCAGGCCCGCCTCCCCCCGCGACCCTGGCCTACCCGCGCAGCGGTTCGCGAATCCGGCACTTCGCGTTAGCCTCCCTATGCAATGAGCGCATTCGTCCCCGACGCCCCCCAGCACCCGCCCGCCGGCACGTCGCCGGAGGTCTTACCTGCTAGTCCGGCGGTGTTGACGCTGACGGGCGAGCGCACCATTCCTGACCTGGACATCGAGAACTACTGGTTCCGCCGCCATCAAGTGGTGTACCAGCGGCTGGCTAAGCACTGTGTGGACCGTGACGTGCTCGAGGCCGGATGTGGCGAAGGTTACGGCGCGGACTTGATCGCCGACGTCGCCCGCCGGGTGATCGCGGTGGACTACGACGAGGCGGCGGTGGCTCACGTCCGCCGCCGCTACCCCAGGGTGGACGTCATGCAGGCCAACCTGGCCCAGCTGCCGTTGCCGGACGCATCGATGGACGTCGTGGTGAATTTCCAGGTCATCGAACACCTGTGGGACCAGACTCAATTCGTCAAGGAATGCGCGCGGGTGCTGCGGTCGTCCGGGCTGCTGATGATGTCGACGCCCAACCGCATCACCTTCTCCCCCGGCCGCGACACCCCGATCAACCCGTTTCACACCCGGGAATTGAACGCCGACGAGCTGACCGAGCTGCTGGTCGACGCGGGGTTCACCCAGGTGGCGGTCAGCGGCCTGTTCCACGGCGCCCGCCTGCGCGAAATGGATGTGCGGCACGGCGGTTCGATCATCGACGCACAGATCCAGCGCGCGGTCGCCGATGCGCCGTGGCCGCCGCAGCTGGCCGCCGACGTCGCCGCGGTCACCATCGACGACTTCGAGCTGGTCGGCGCCGGGGACCGCGACACGCATCCTATTGACGACAGCCTGGATCTGGTCGCGATTGCGGTGCGGCCGTGAGCAATTCCGCGACACCGGTGCCCGGCATGTTCACCCTGGTGCTGCATACGCACCTGCCGTGGCTGGCCCACCACGGCCGGTGGCCGGTCGGCGAGGAATGGCTGTACCAATCGTGGGCCGCGGCTTACCTGCCGCTGCTGCGCGTGCTGCGCACCCTGGCCGACGAGGATCGCCACCGTCTGGTCACCCTCGGCGTCACCCCGGTGGTCAATGCGCAGCTCGACGACCCGTACTGCCTCGACGGCATGCATCACTGGCTGGCGAACTGGAGGCTGCGGGCGGTCGAGGCCGCCAGCGTGCGGTCGATTCCCAAGTCGAAATCGGCCGGCTACCAATCCTGCACACCGGAAGCGTTGCGGGAGTTCGGGATTCGCGAGTGCGCGGAGGCGGACCGGGCGCTCGAAGATTTCGCCACGCTGTGGCAGCACGGCGCCAGCCCGCTACTGCGCAGCCTGATCGACGCCGGGACCGTCGAGTTGCTGGGCGGCCCGCTGGCCCACCCCTTCCAGCCGCTGCTCGCCCCGCGGCTACGTGAATTCGCGTTGCGCGAGGGCCTGGCCGACGCGCAGCACCGGCTGGCATACCGCCCCGGCGGTATCTGGGCGCCCGAGTGCGCCTACGACCCGGGCATGGAACGCGACTACGCCGGCGCGGGGGTCACCCACTTCATGGTCGACGGTCCCTCGCTGCACGGCGACACCGCGCTGGGGCGACCCGTCGGCGACACGAATGTCGTGGCGTTCGGGCGCGACCTGCAGGTCAGCTACCGGGTGTGGTCGCCGAAATCCGGCTACCCCGGACACGCCGCGTACCGCGACTTCCACACCTACGACCACCTCACCGGGCTCAAGCCGGCGCGGGTCACCGGGCGCAATGTGTCCTCGGACGCCAAGGCGCCGTATGACCCGGAGCGCGCCGAGCGCGCGGTCGACGTGCATGTCGACGACTTCGTCGACGTCGTGCGCAGCCGGCTGCGCAGCGAGTCCGAGCGGATCGGGCGCCCGGCTCACGTCATCGCCGCCTTCGACACCGAACTGTTCGGCCACTGGTGGTTCGAAGGTCCGACGTGGCTGGCCCGGGTGCTGCGGGCGTTGCCCGCCGCCGGGGTGCGGGTCGGCACGTTGTCCGATGCGCTGGACGGCGGATTCGTTGGCGAGCCGGTGGCGCTGCCGCCCAGTTCGTGGGGCTCGGGCAAGGACTGGCAGGTGTGGGCCGGGGAGAAGGTGGCCGACCTGGTACAGCTCAACACCGAGGTCGTCGACACCGCGCTGAGCACCGTGGACAAGGCGCTGTCGCAGAACTGCGACGGCCCGACCCCGCGCGACCGCGTCGCCGACCAGATCCTGCGGGAGACGCTGCTGACGGTGTCCAGCGACTGGCCGTTCATGGTCAGCAAGGACTCCGCCGCCGACTACGCCCGCTACCGGGCTCATCTGCACGCGCACGCCACCCGCGAGATCGCCGGGGCGCTGGCCTCGGGCCGCCGCGACACCGCGCAGCGGCTCGCCGACGGATGGAACCGCGCCGACGGTCTGTTCGGCGCGCTGGATGCCCGAAGGCTGCCGCGGCCAGGGGGCTGGGCGTGAAAGTCCTGATGGTGTCGTGGGAGTACCCGCCGGTCGTGATCGGCGGTCTGGGCCGTCACGTGCATCACCTGTCGACCGCGCTGGCCGCCGCCGGTCACGACGTGGTGGTGCTGTCGCGCCGCCCGACCGGCACCGACCCCAGCACGCACCCGTCCTCCGACGAGATCAGCGAGGGCGTGCGGGTGATCGCCGCCGCCCAGGATCCACACGAATTCGCGTTCGGCACAGACATGATGGCCTGGACCCTGGCAATGGGGCACGCGATGATCCGCGCTGGGCTCGCACTTAAGAAACCAAGCGCTGATCGAATGTGGCGTCCCGATGTCGTGCATGCCCACGATTGGCTGGTTGCCCATCCCGCCATCACGCTCGCCCAATACTACGACGTACCAATGGTTTCCACGATCCATGCGACCGAGGCCGGCCGGCATTCGGGCTGGGTATCCGGAGCGATCAGCCGTCAGGTGCACGCGGTCGAATCGTGGCTGGTGCGTGAATCCGATTCGCTGATCACATGTTCGGCGTCAATGAGCGACGAGATCACCGAACTGTTCGGACCCGGCCTGGCCGAAACCACCGTGATCCCCAACGGAATCGACGCGGCCCGTTGGCCGTTCGCGCTGCGGCGCCCCCGCACCGGGCCCGCCGAACTCCTCTACGTGGGGCGGCTGGAGTACGAGAAGGGGGTGCACGACCTGATCGCCGCGCTGCCGCGGATCAGGCGTACCAACCCGGGCACCACGCTGACCATCGCCGGCGACGGAACCCAGCAAGACTGGCTCGTCGAGCAGGCCCGTAAACACCGGGTACTCAAGGCAACTCGCTTCGTCGGGCACCTGCACCACGATGAACTGCTGGCGGCGCTGCATCGGGCCGACGCCGCGGTGTTCCCCAGCCATTACGAGCCGTTCGGGCTGGTGGCCTTGGAGGCCGCCGCGGCCGGCACTCCCTTGGTGACCTCCAACATCGGCGGCCTGGGTGAAGCGGTGATCAACGGGCAGACCGGGGTGTCGTGCCCGCCGCGCGACGTGACCGGACTGGCCGCGGCGGTGCGGGCAGTGCTCGACGATCCCGACGCCGCGCAGCAGCGCGCCCGCGCCGCCCGCGAGCGGCTCACTTCGGACTTCGATTGGCGCACGGTCGCCGGACAGACCGCGCAGGTGTATCTGGCGGCCAAGCGCGGCGAGCCTCGGCAGTTGCCCCGGCTGCCAATCACCGAGCACGCGCTGCCCGACCGCTGAGTCTCACGCGTTGTCGATGCCGATCGAATAGGCGCAATAGCGCCAAAGGCGTTCGCGCTCACGCTCGCCGTGCCTGGTCAACGGCAAATAGTGCTCCGGGCGGGGCCGCCGGTCGTGCCAGAAACCGCCGCTGGGCGGCGCCGGTTCGGTGGCGGCCAGCCAGATCGCGGTGTCGGCTCCCTGTTCGGGCGTGCGCAGCAGCGGACCGGTGAGCGCACGGAAACCGGGAAGCGACGTTGCCACCCCGGGAGTATCGGCCCATCCGGGGTGCATCGAGTAGACGCGGATGCCGTCGTCGGCCCAGTGGCGGGACAGGATCGGCGTCAACGCCACCTGCATCCGCTTGGTCCGTGCATACGCGGTGACCCCGCTGTACGGCTCGTCGAAATATTCGGGGTCGTCGGCGGGCAGCGCCTGCGTGTACATCCCGCCCGAGGACATGAAGATCACCCGCGGGTGCTCGGCGCCACGCAGGACTGGAAGCAAGCACTCGGTCAACAGCACCGGCCCCAGCACATGGGTGGCCAGGGTGATCTCATGGCGATCGGCGGTCTCGGCCCGCTGCGGCGGCAACACCCCGGCGTTGTGGATCAGCACATCCAATTCCCACACCCGGGCGGACAACTCGGCCGCGAAGGCACGCACCGCGCAGAGGTCGGCGACGTCGCACACCTCCACCTGCACGTCGGCCTCGGGGTTGGCGTCGACGATCTCTTTTCGGGCCAGCTCTCCGCTCGTCTCGTCGCGCACCGTCAACAGCACGCTCGCTCCCAACTCCGCCAGGCCCGCCGCAATCGCCTTGCCGATGCCCCGGTTAGCGCCGGTGACGAGCGCCGTTTTCCCCTTCAGCGCGTGCGGCGCCGGGTCGTCGGGCCATCTCCGGCTGCGCAGTTGATAGCCGAGGCGGGTATAGCCTCCGACGATCGACCGGTCCAGGGTGGTGTCGAGCAGCGACCGCAGTGCGCCGTTAATACTCATGCCGTCTCTGTTACCCACCACGGCGCAAGGCATGCCTTCGTCGTCATGGGGTAAGAATCGAACGATGGGACTCGAATATTCAAGCGTGGTGGATGCGCCGCGCGAGGACGTGTTCGCCTGGTACGCACGCCCGGGCGCCTTCGAGCGGCTGTCGCCCCCGTGGTCGCCGATGCGATTGGTCACCGAGGCGGCCTCACTCGAAGACGGGCGGGCCGAACTCGCCCTGCCCGGTGGGCTGCGCTGGGTGGCCCAGCACCAGGCCGACGGCTACGACCCGCCACGGCGCTTCGTCGACACCATCGGCAGGGACGGGTTGGCCTCGCTGCCCGCACGCGTCGCCGTGCGGTGGCGACACATCCACGAATTCGACGACCTCGGGGACAACCGGACCGAGGTGATCGACCGCGTCCAAACCCCGGTGCCCGGCGCCGCGTTGCGGCCCATGTTCATCTATCGGCACCGCCAGCTGGCCGACGATTTGGCGGCCCATCGGCTGGCGGCCCAGCACGGACTGAGACCGCTGACCGTGGCGGTCACCGGGGCGTCGGGACTGGTCGGGTCGGCGCTGTGCGCGTTCCTGAGCACCGGCGGACATCGCGTCATCCGACTCGTCCGCCACCCCGCGCGGGGTGAGGACGAGCGCCAGTGGAATCCCGAGGACCCTGACCCGGATCTGCTGACGGGCCTCGACGC
Source organism: Mycobacterium sp. 050272 (assembly GCF_039023525.1). Lineage (NCBI taxonomy): Bacteria > Bacillati > Actinomycetota > Actinomycetes > Mycobacteriales > Mycobacteriaceae > Mycobacterium > Mycobacterium sp. 050272. The sequence goes on from NZ_JBCHKV010000018.1 coordinate 87,204, forward strand.
CGTGATCCATCTGGCCGGCGCCTCGATCGCCGGCCGGTTCACCGAGGAACACCGGAAAGCGGTGCACGACAGCAGGATTGGTCCGACCCGTCGGCTGGCCGAACTGGTGGCGAGCACCACCGCCGCCCCCCCGATGCTGATCTCTGCTTCGGCCATCGGCTACTACGGATACGACCGCGACGACGAGACGCTCACCGAGGCAAGCGAGCGTGGCGACGGATTTCTGGCCGATGTCGTCGCGGACTGGGAGGACGCGACCGCGCCGGCCGGGCAGGCCGGGGTGCGGGTGGTGCAGGTACGCACCGGCATCGTGCAATCGCCTCGCGGCGGCACGTTGAAGCTGATGCGTCCGCTGTTCAGCGCCGGTCTCGGTGGCCGGCTGGGCAACGGCCGACAGTGGTTGTCGTGGATAGGGATTGACGACCTGATCGACGTTTATCACCGGGCACTGTGGGACACGACGCTATCTGGTCCGGTGAATGCTGTTGCGCCGCAACCGGTTCGCAACAGCGAGTACACCCGCACGCTGGCCCACGTGTTGCGGCGACCCGCGGTGCTGCCGGTGCCACCGCTGGGGCCGCGAATCTTGCTCGGCGAACAGGGGGCGCGGGAACTCGCCCTGGCCAATCAGCGGGTTGAGCCGGAGAAGCTGAACCGCGCCGGGCACCGCTTCCGCCAACCCGAGCTGAACGGCGCACTACGCCACCTGCTCGGTCGTGAAACTGTGCGCGGTTAGGACTCGCGGCGGGTCGCGAACAGCCCGGAGAACCTGCCTTCCCGGCTGCGCTGGTAAGCCCGCCCACGAAGATCGGCGAGCCAGCCCGGATACAGCGTCACGCCGGGCGCGGTATTGAGGACGGGATCGAACGAGACATCTGCGCGCCCCGCGTCGACGAGATCTGACACGTACAGCCGTGCCAACGGTGTGAAATCACCTCTTCCCCCGGCCTGGTCGAGGGTGACATCGATTCCGCCGGACTCGATCTGGCCGGCTACATCCTGCAGGGACAGGCCGGTGCCGCCGATCTCGGTCTCGATGCGGGCCCGCAACCACCAGGGCCTTTCCCGGTAGCGCAGGGGCATGAGATTAGTCATCGTCTGCCCAGTCCACGATGCGACCGGCCGCAACGCCAACGCGCGCGTCACTACTCCCGACCCGGCCGAGACGAGCAAGATGTCCCATAGTCCCGCGCGGGGCTGCGCGTCCGCGATGCGGATGGCCAAGCCGATGAAATCGGGAAACGACCCGGGTGTGCCCACCGCCTTGGACCAGCGCACCACGACGTCACCCGACGGAAATGGCAGACCGCATTGCGCCGCTGCTAGCCGCTGCGCGTGGCCTTTGGCGAGTACGCCGGCCGGATGAAAAAACCGGCGACCGCGGACCGCCGATCCCAATCGGAACGGCAGCGCCACAACGTCGGAAACACTCACCGGCGGACTCCTCTTTCGGTTCTTCGAAACTGCTAAGGACCACTAAACCCACATTGATCTGTGCGAATAACGCACGGCGGTGCGTGTCGCTGCAGGTACCCGACATGAAGCCGATCAAACCCGTATCGTTGGGATGCGCTGGTTCGTTCAGTAATTTAATGTTTAAGCTAGTGAACCAGAAGGCATATCCAACTGACCGGTGGACAGACATCGCCCGAGAACCGGCAGTCGCCCGTTTGTTGTCTCGTCGAAGGGGTACCAACGCGTGAATCTGAGCCGTTCCCAACAGCGGCCGACCAACCGTGCTGGGGGTGCTTCGGTGGCCACCGTGCGTTCGTTTCCGCAAGTACGCCCGGTCGAAGCGATGCCGTCGACTGCTGTGCTGCCACCCCAGCCGGGTCAACTGCGAGCGTGGCGAAGCGGCCTGAGAGAAGCCGTCCTGGCCGAGCTGACGCGGTTCGTCGCCGTGCGCTGCGCCGACGACTTGGGCCGCTGCGGCGTCGACGTCGCCGGGGATGTTTTGCTGGAATTTGTCAGAGACGGAAAATGCCTGCGTTCGACGTTCATGTATCTGGGCTGGCTTTGTGGCGCAGGGCCGGACAGTGCGGCGCTGTCGGCGACAGCCAGTCTCGAGTTACTGCAGGCGTTCGCCCTCCTGCAAGACGACGTTATGGACTGTTCACCATCGCGGCGCGGCCGTCCCGCGGCGCACGTCCAGTTCGCCGACTGGCATCGACAGCGCGGTCTGGCCGGTTCGTCGCTGCGGTTCGGAGAATCGGCGGCGATCTTGCTCGGCGACCTGTGCCTGGTCTGGGCCGAACAGATGCTTCGCGACAGCGGGCTGGCGGCCGAGCCGCTGCAGCGCGCCTGGCCGCGCTACGACGCCATGCGTACCGAGCTGGCGGTAGGCCAATTCGCCGACCTGGCAACCGATCTGCGCGATCTGCCGACGATGGATTCGGTCCTGCAGGTGGCCCGGATGAAGTCCGGCAACTACACGGTACGACGACCGTTGGAGATCGGTGCGGCGATGGCGGGCTGCGACGAACGGGCATTGACCAGCCTTGGCCAGTACGGTGCGGCCATCGGCGAGGCGTTCCAGTTGCGCGACGACATCCTCGGCGTCTTCGGCTCTCCCACCGTGACGGGAAAGCCCAACGGGGGCGATCTCAGCGAGCGCAAAGCGACAAGCGTCGTGGTGGCTGCCTACCAACTCGCCGATGCGGCCACCCGACGGCAGTTCAGCGAGCTGATGAATTGCGAGTGCCTTGACGAGGCCGCGGTGGAATACTGGCGCAACATGATATTGGCCACCGGGGCGGTGCAATTCATCGAGGGGTTGATCGATGACAGTGTCGCCAAGGCGTGTAACGCCCTGGCCGACGGATCGATCGACGATCTGATCATGGGCGCACTGGTCGACATGGCCAGCGTCTGCACCAGGCGGGCCGCGTGAGCGCACGAAGCGACCGCGTCGTCGTGGTCGGAGCCGGATTCGCGGGCCTGTCGGCAGCGTTGCATCTGGCCGGCCGAGGCCGCGAGGTCACCGTGGTCGAGCGTGAGGCTTGGCCCGGTGGACGCGCCGGCCGACTCGACGTCGGCGGCTATCGGATCGACACCGGACCCACGGTGCTCACCATGCCCGACATCATCGACGAGCCGTTTGCCGCGGTCGGTAAAGACCGCTCGCAATTCGTCGACTTGATGCCGATCGATCCGGCCTACCGGGCCAGGTTCGCCGACGGTACCAGCATCGACGTCCACACCGACGCCGCGGCGATGACCGCGGCGATACGCGAGTTCGCCGGCCCACAGCAGGCGTCCGGCTACCTACAGCTACGCGACTGGCTGGATCGCCTGTACCGCACGGAATTCGACGGCTTCATCGGATCCAACTTCAACTCTCCGCTATCACTGGTGAACCGCAGGCTGGTGCAACTCGCGGCGATGGGCGGGTTCCGGCGGTGGGAAACCATGGTCCGGCGTCACATCAGTGACCCGCGGCTACGGCGGATTTTCACCTTTCAGTCCCTCTATGCCGGAGTCGCGCCGCAGCAGGCGCTGGCCGTATACGCCGTGATCGCCTACATGGACACGGTCGCCGGCGTCTTCTTCACCCGCGGCGGCGTCCGCGCGCTGCCCGACGCCCTCGCGTCGGCCGCCATCGAGGCCGGAGTCCAATTTCGTTATGGGTCAACGATTTCCGCGCTGGACCGCGACGGTGAGCAGGTCACCGCGGTGCGCACCGCCGACGGTGATCGCATTGAGTGCGACGCGGTCGTCCTGACCACCGAACTGCCGCTTACCTATCAGCTCTTGGGCCGGCGACCACGCCGGCTGTTGCCGGCGCGCCCGGCCCCGTCGGCGGTGGTCATGCATGTGGGCTGTGACGCCGCCGATGCGGCCCAACAAGCGCATCACACCATACTTTTCGGCGAGTCCTGGGAGCAGACGTTCACCGACATCATCCGCGACGGCCGCACCATGAGAGACCCGTCCTTGCTGGTGACTCGGCCCACCGTCAGCGACCCTGGTCTGGCCCCCGACGGACGCGACCTGCTCTATGTGTTGGCCCCGGCGCCGAACCTGGCGCACGGACCCATCGACTGGGCGCACCGCGGTCCCGCATACGCGGACACCTTGCTGGATACGGTGCAGGAACGCCTGCTGCCCGGAGTACGCGACAGCGCCGAAATCCTCGGCGTCGTCACCCCCGCCGATTGGGCAGGTCAAGGCATGGCGGCCGGCACTCCGTTCGCGCTCGCCCACACCTTCGCCCAGACCGGTCCTTTCCGGCCCGCCAACACCGTGCGCGGAATAGCGAACGCCGTGCTGGCCGGCTCGTCGACGGTGCCCGGCGTGGGTGTGCCGACCACGCTGATCTCCGGACGGCTGGCTGCCGACCGGATTACCGGGGTTGCCGTCGAAAAGGCACGGACCGCAACAGTTCTCGATATGAAGGCGCCGCTGCGATGATCCGCACCGAATTGGATGCAGCCGGAGTTGACGACCCGCGGCTTCGGCTCGCCTATCGCCACTGCCGCAAGATCGCGGCCAAGAACGGCCGCACCTATTTTTTGGCGACTCGCCTGCTGGCGCCGGATCAGCGTCCGGCTGTCCACGCGTTGTACGGCTTCGCCCGCCACGCCGACGACATCCTCGATGAGTTCGACGCGGCCCTGGACGCGCAGGTGCGCGCAGAGCGGTTGCAGCGGCTGTCCGACCGGTTGTTCTCGGCCGACCCGCATGAGGATGAACCCGTTCTCGTCGCGGTCACCCACACCATCGGTCGCTATGGCATCGCTGCGGATCTGTTCGAGGACTTCCTCGCCTCCATGCGGATGGACCTCACCGTCACCGACTACCCGAACCGCGACGCACTGGATGTCTACATGCGCGGCTCCGCGGAAGTCATTGGATTGCAGATGCTTCCGATACTCGGCATAGTCGGGGACCCGACAGAGGCAGCGTCATGTGCGGCGGCCCTGGGCCGCGCCTTTCAACTCACCAACTTCTTGCGCGACGTCGACGAAGATCTGCAGCGAAACCGGGTCTATCTGCCCGCCGACGAACTCGCCAGCCACGGTGTCGATCGCGACCTGCTGATGTGGTGTCACAGCCACGGCCAAACCGATCCGCGCGTGCGCGAGGCACTGGCGGCTCAGCACGACATCACCCGCAAAATCTATCGTTACGCCGCCAATGGGATCTCGCTGCTGGCACCGCGGTCGCGGCCCTGCGTCGCGACCGCGTTGACGCTGTATTCCGAGATCCTGGACCGCATTGAAGAGACCGACTTCTCGGTATTCACCGGCCGGGCGACGGTCGGGATGCCGCGACGACTCCAAGTCGCCGCGAAGGGACTGCTGTGGTCCTGGCGGCTGCGGTTCGCCGAGTCCGACGCCGACCCCGAACACCGCAAGCGCGGTGTCGTGTGAGCGACCGTTGGCAGTACCTGATCGTGCTGGGGTTGTGTTTGGCGATCACCGCGCCGCTGGAGTTGTTCAGGCCCGGCGTCTACCGCCAACCGCTGCGCCTGCTGCGCGCAGTGCTCCCGGTTGCCGTCGTGTTCCTGGTGTGGGACGCGGTCGCGATCGCCGCCGGGGTGTGGACATACAACACGGCCTACCTCAGCGGCCTGCATATTCCGTTTCGCATCCCCGTGGAGGAATTGCTCTTCTTCGTCGTGATTCCGTTGTGCGCCTTGCTGACCTACAACGCGGTCACCGCCATCCTGGACCGGGGCCGACGCCGATGACCGGGCTGGGCTACACCGTGCCCGCCGTCGTGTCGGTACTGGCGGTGATCGGGCTGGAGTTCGCCCTGCTGCGTACCGGGCTGTTCAGGCGACTCGCCTACTGGTTGTCGATGGTGATCGTGCTCGGTTTCCAAGTACCGGTCGACGGCTGGCTGACCAAGCGCAGCGCGCCTATCGTGTTGTACAACGACCGCGATACCAGCGGGATTCGGTTCCCGTTCGACATCCCGATCGAAGATTTCCTGTTCGGGTTCGCAATGGTCACGGCCGTATTATTGCTCTGGGAGTACCAGCGTGCGCATAGATGACAGGGGTCTGCCCCGCGACGACGTGCCGACGGCGTTCAACGTCGGCGCGCACGCCTATGACCGGTTGGTCGGAGCCAACCCGGGCTACCACTCCGCCCTTCAGCTGTCCGCACACCGTATGCAACTTCCCGGCCGCGGCCGGGGTCTGCGATTGCTGGACGCGGGTTGCGGTACCGGCGCATCCACGGCGGCGCTGCTGAAGGTGGCGCCCGAAGCCGAGATCGTCGCGGTGGACGCGGCGAGCGGAATGCTGGACGCCGCAAGGAAAAAGCGATGGCCGCCATCCGTGCGGTTTGTGCATTCGCGCGTCGAAAGACTCGGCGAGCACGGTGTCGACGGACCATTCGACGGCATCCTGGCGGCGTATCTGCTGCGCAACCTCGCCGATCCCGACGCTGCGCTGTCCGCGTTTCGAGACCTGCTGCGCCCGGGCGGCACGCTGGTGGTGCACGAGTACTCGGTGCGCGATTCAACTGTGGCGCAGTGGATTTGGCATGCGGTATGTTGGGGCATCATCATTCCCGCCGGCGGCTTGCAAACGCGCGACACGGTGCTGTACCGCCACCTGTGGCGCAGCGTGTTGACCTTCGACGGGGCGGCGCGGTTCCAGCGCCGGATGCGTGACGCGGGTTTCACCTCGGTGCGCGGCGACACGGTCCCCGGCTGGCAACGCAACATCGTCCACACATTCCGGGCGGATGCGCCGCAATGACCGACCGCCGCCGCTACCTTCACCCGGCACCGCCGGGGTTGCCCGACGCACGGGCCCTGCCGTCGCGGCCCCGTGCCGTGGTCGTCGGAGCGGGCATCGCCGGCCTGACTGCCGCGGCCGGCCTGGCCGAACGCGGTGTCACCGTCGACATCGTCGAACGCGAAGCCTACCTGGGTGGTCGGGTCGGGGGCTGGACCGAACCTGGAGAACTTCAGCCAGACAACGACTTTGCGATGAACCGCGGGTTCCACGCGTTCTTCCGGCAGTACTACAACCTGCGCTCACTGCTGCGCCGCGTCGATCCACAACTCCGGATGCTCGTCGCAGTCGACGACTATCCGTTGGTCGACGGCGCGGGCCGGCGGGACACTTTCGAAGGCCTCCCGCGGACACCGCCGTGGAATGCGCTCGCATTCGCCTTGCGCAGCCCGACTTTTCGCCTCGGCGACCTGGCTCGCATCGATGCTCGCACCGCTGCACCGCTGGCGGCGGTCTCGGTGCCCGACATCTACCGGCAGCTCGACCACATCGACGCCGAATCATTCTTGAAAAGCCTCAACTTCCCGGAGTCGGCGCGTCACCTCGCGTTCGAAGTGTTCTCGCGCAGCTTCTTCGCTGCGCCGGACCAGTTGTCGGCCGCGGAACTGGCGACCATGTTCCACATCTACTTCCTGGGTTCCAACGAAGGCCTGCTCTTCGATGTTGCGAACGCGAACTTCAATGTGAGCCTGTGGAATCCGTTGCGGGAATACTTGGCAGACCGGGGCGTTCGGGTGCACCTCGGTACAGAGGTTCGCCGTGTTGCCTCTGGCGCGAACAGCTGCCTGCGGGTGGAGACGAATTCGGCCGAGCGGTTCGACGCCGACGCCGTGGTACTCGCACTCGACACGCGCGGTCTACAGCAAGTAGCGGCCGCATCCCCGGGCCTTGGAGACGACGAGTGGTACAACAGGATTCGCGAATTACGGACCGCGCCGCCATTCGTGGTTCATCGCCTGTGGCTGGACCGGCCGGTCGACCGGGGGCGAGCACCCTTCCTCGGCACCGCCGGCCATCCCCCGTTGGACAACATCAGCGTGCTCGAGCGTTATGAGCGCGAAGCCGCCGAATGGACCCGCCGCACCGGTGGCTCCGTTGTCGAATTACATTCGTATGCAATCGATAGCGATACCCCGCAGGAAGCGGCGATTGGACAGCTGCACCGAATGTACCCCGAGACCGCAACTGCGCGAGTGGTGCGCGAGCGTGTGCTGCGCCGAAGCGATTGCCCGCTGTTCGCCCCCGGCACCTACGGGCGCCGCCCGACCGTCACCACACCACAGCCCGCCCTGATGCTGGCCGGTGACGGTGTTCGGGTGGATCTGCCCGTGGCACTGATGGAACGGGCCGCCACGACCGGCTGGGTGGCCGCTAATCGGCTGCTCGCGAAGTGGGGACTGGCCGGCCACGAGCTGTGCACGGTTCCGATCCGTGGCCGGTCGAGGTTGCTTCGGTCGCTGGCCGAACGGCAAGGACGCTCGCGATGAACGTCCGCGATCAGCTACGCCGCCGGCTGCCCAAAGACTGGCCGGTTGAGATCATGCCGCGCAGCCCGTGGTCCGAGCAGCAACCGACCTATCGCCAGGCGAACCCGGCCCTCATCGAGGCCACGTTGGCCCGGTCCCAGTCCAGGCCCACCGGCAACTGGTATGCGTTTGCGGCGAGCCGAGACATCCGTCGCGATCGTCCGCTCGGCGCGTGCGTCGCGGGCATCGAGATGGTCGCCTGGCGCGACAAAGACCACCGACTGTGCGTCGGGCCGGCGGGCTGTCCACATCTGGGGGCCGACCTTTCCACCGGGGTGGTGCGCGAGGGTGTGTTGTTCTGTCGTTGGCACGGCCTGGCGCTGGACGGCCGGACATGTGACATGCGTTGGCGCCCCTATCCCAGTCATGACGACGGCGTGCTGGCCTGGGTACGCCTCGACTCCGTCGGCGGCGAGGCGCCACTGGACGCGCCGGTCATCCCTACCCGACCGACCGGCGAAACGGTGCACACCGTCGCCCACCTGGTCGGCCGCTGCGAGCCGGCCGACATCATCGCCAACCGGCTCGACCCCTGGCACGGCGCATGGTTTCACCCTTACTCGTTCACCGAGCTGGAGGTGCTCACCGCCCCGACCGAGCACGACGACCGTTTCATCGTCGCGGTCACGTTCCGGATGGGCCCCGTCGGCGTTCCGGTGATAGCGGAATTCACCAGCCCGGAGGCCCGCACCGTCGTGATGCGCATCGTCGAAGGCGAAGGAACCGGCAGCGTCGTGGAAACCCATGCCACGCCGCTGGGCCCGGGGCCGGATGGACGTCCGCGGGTCGCCGTCATTGAAGCCGTCGTCGCGCATTCGGAGCGACCCAGATTCCGATTTGCCGGGCGTGCGGCACCGATCATCACGCGCCTGGTGCGCTTCGCCACCAAGCGGCTGTGGCGCGACGACATCGACTACGCCGAACGCCGATATCGGATCCGCTCCGGCAGCTGACCATGATCCGCCCGGTGGCCGAACTCGACCGACAGAAAGGCGCAGGTATTGACCGACAAGGGCCACGACCCGACCCGAACCTGACGCGTTTGACTCGGCCGCTGCGCTAGGTTCACCTCTGGCACGCCGCTCGAGTCGTTCTCGGCAAAGCGCGCGGATACCCTGGTGTAACTAGTGAAGGATCCGGTAAGTGACCAACAGCGGTGCGCACGACCCCCAACTCAGCCGTGCTGAGCTGGAGAGATCGCTGTCGGCCGATCTGCGGGCCATGACCGCGCGGTCCGACCGGGTGGGCCGTCATTTCGCGCGCATGAACGAAGTCAGCAACAGCGACTTCCACGCGCTGCTGCACATCATGGTCGCCGAGACGGCCGGGGAGCCGTTGACGTTGGCGCAGTTGCGGCAGCGAATGGACGTCTCTCCCGCGGCGGTCACCTATCTCGTCGATCGGATGATCGAAGCCGGACATATCCGGCGTGAACCCGACCCGAAGGACCGGCGCAAGTGGTTATTGCGCTACGAGGTCACCGGTATGACCATGGCGCATTCCTTCTTCAAACCTCTCGGTGCGCATTTCACCACTGCGATGGCCGACCTCAGCGACGAGGACTTGATGGCCGCACACCGTGTCTTCACCGCGATGATCACGGCGATGTCGACGTTCGAGCAGGAAGTCCTCACCTCGGTGCCCAACTCGTCTGAGAACTCCGAACCCGCGGAGTCACGTCGGCGTCAGGGTCTGGCGCAGTAAGCCGTGCGGTGCCCAACAAGCGTTGCTCGATCAGGTCGGCACCGCGTACCACGCCCCCGGTAGCGGCGAAACCCTCGGCCACCCGGCGCGCACCATCGGTCATCGCCGATGCCTTGCGGATCGCGTCGGCGAGCCGGGTGGGTGTCAGCCTTCGCGCCGGCAGCCGGGTGCCGCACCGCGCCACCTCAACGCGGCGCGCGACCTCGGCCTGATCGCGCCCGAACGGCACCGCGCAGACCGGCACACCCCGGCTGAGCGCCTTCACCGTGGCCCCCATCCCCGCGTGCGTCACCGCGCAGATCGCGCGGTCGAGTACCACGCTGTGCTGCACGAATTGGCACACGGTGGCGTTGGCTGTGCGCGGCAGCTCCGCGGGCACGCCGGCCGGGAAGGTGGCGACCACGTGGACGGGCTGATCGGCCAACGCGCGCAACGCCATCTGCCCCAGCTTGGCGTCGGCCTGCGGGATCGAGGACGTACTCACCAATACGATCGGATCGTCGATGGCCGATAACCACTCGGGCACCACCACCGGGGTGGGCTCGAAAAAACACGCACCAAGGAAGTGCACCGAGTCGTCCCAATCGGGGTGCGGATATTCGAAGGGTTCACCCCCCACCGCCAACAGCAGCGGAGCGCGTCTCATCAGTTCATCCACCGAGCCGACCGGGCTCACCTTCAACGCTGCCCGAATCGGATTGACGCTCTTCAGTATCCGGCGATCGAAGAGATGGTGGACCATTGGACGTACCTGTGCGTCACGGACGCGTCCGGCCAGGCCGGCCATGGGCCGGAAACCGGGGCCGAACGGTGGGGCCGCGCGTGAACTCAGGTACGGGGTGAAGGGGGAAAACACCAGCCACGCAACGCCACTGGCCTCGGCAGCCGAGATAGCCCCCCAGCAGTTGGCGTCGACGATGATCACGTCGGGCGCCACGGACTCGATAGCACGGCGCAGGTCGTCGACCTCCACGACTGCCCGCCGGCACAGCACGTCGATGGTGGACTTCAACATCCCAAAGGGGTTGGTGGCCAGCCGATCCTGCCCGGTGATCGCCTCGATCCGCGGATCGACGGGCTCGGCGCGAAATCCGATGGCCGCCATGGCTTGCACCTGCGCCGCTTGGGTGCGCAAGTGCACTTGGTGACCGCGCGCCGCCATTTCCCGCAGCAGCGCCGCCAGCGGATACACGTGGCCGAGCGCGGGCGACCCGTACGCCAGAACTCGCGCTTGCCTCACGGGACTGTGCTCACGCCGATCTCTCGGAGTGCGCCCAGATCTCGTGCACCACATCCGTGCAGGCATATGCGCATCTCGTCGATGAATCCCTGCAGGAAGTCGGTTACCGCAGAGGCTGATTCGACGGCAGCCGACAGCAGCGGGCGAGCAACGGCCACGACGTCAGCACCCAGACACAGCGCTTTGACGGCATCGGTGCCGGTTCGGATTCCACCGGAGGCGACCAACGGTATGGCCGGCAGGGCCGCACGCACCTCGCGCACCGCTTGCGCGGTGGGTATGCCCCAGTCCGCCAGATCTGGATAGCGCAGCTCGCCGTAGCGGACGAATTGCTCCACGCGCGACCACGACGTGCCGCCCGCGCCCGCCACATCAATGGCCGCCACCGGCGCCGCACCGGTCGGCCGTAACAATTCGGCGATCGCTGTGGCGCCGATGCCGTGGCCGACCTCCTTCAACAGCACGGGGTAACCGAGCTTATCGGTGAGGTCATGGAGTCGGTCCAGTGAACCGGCGAAGTCGGTATCGCCGTTGTCCTGCATCGCCTCCTGCAACGGGTTGGTGTGCACGGCAAGTGCATTCGCCCCCACCCGGTCAAGCGCTTGCGCGATGTCGCCTATCGCATCCTTGGTGAACTGCGACAGCCCGATGTTGCCGAACAGCAGCACGTCGGGTGCCACGTCACGCACGGTGAAGCTGGGAGCGGCCCGCTCGCCCAACGCACTTTCGAGCATGATCCGCTGTGACCCCAGCATCATCCCAAGGCCGAGTCTTTGCGCGGCAGCGGCCAGATGTCGATTGATGGTGCCCGACAACTGTGCGCCGCCGGTCATCGCGCCCAGCAGCACGGGCGCCCGCAGCCGCACCCCGAGAAATTCGGTGGACAAGTCGATATCGTCGAGGTTGGTCTGGGTCAAGGCGTTGTAGGGCAACGTGTAGCGTTCCAAACCCGTCGTCGTGCCCTGATACCCGACGTCATCGTGCAGACAAACGTCGATGTGTCGGCGTTTGCGCGTGGTCAACTCAGCGCGATCGGCCGTCATTGTCATCCGGTCCGCTTGACCGGCACCGCAATTTCATTGCGCCGCAACGGCGGAACTGTCCACGGCGGATCGTAGAACCACGCCGCGGGCGTATCGGTGGCTTCGAATCCGTGGTCGCGCAACGTGCTCAACAACTCAGCGGCCTGCGCGGCGACAGCGCTGGCACTGCGACTGCCGGAGAAGCGACGCACTGCCATCGTCTCCGGCGGCAAGGGCACCAACCTGATTTCCGCGTCGTCGGGCACCGGTAATGACTCCAGGGTCTTGTCGGCAGGCATGAAGAACCTGATCACCCAGTCTGCGTTGTCCGACGGCGAGTTCGCCACCGCAGTCGCGACGTCCTCGTCCTCTCCGGTGTGCTGTTCAACTGGTGCCGTCATGGCGATCTTCTGGCTGTCGCGGTTGGCGCCGAATATGTAGCGGGCAAGTCGCCGGAAGCCGGCGTTGCGGGCACTCTCTTCGTCGGCTCGCACCGTCGTTTCCGCGGCGATCCGCGCACCGTAGCGGCGGATTTCTACGTTGTCCGTCAGCTTCTCGACGCTGTGGTCGGGCTCCTCGGTGCCGTGACGGTAACCAACCACCGAACCAGCCGCCTCGAGCAGCTGTCCGACCATGCTTGCAATCGACCCGAACACAGCGACCTCACTCATTGGGAATACGACGCCAGCCTAACGCAAATTCCATATTAGTTAAATACTTGAATATTTCATTTACTTAACGTAATCTCGGGATCGATCATCGGCGCCGAAGCCGCGGGAATCAACGGTTGGAGGTCGCACTCGCCGTGGGATTCGCCGTCCGCCAGAAGTCGGTGAAGTATCGCCGGATAACCCGACCGCGCAACCGGCGCTTGCTCGCCCGCAGTCGCCCGCCGCGGGTCGATTCCGGCCGCGGCCCCTTGGCCCGAGCGGCACGATTGTGTGTGCAACACCCCAAGCGAGTTATCGGAATAGCACTCTTGGTCCTGTTTGCCAGCAGCGTATTCGGCCTGCCCGCTGCCGACAGCCTGTCGGCCGGCGGATTCATGGACCCAGCCTCCGAATCGGCCCGCGGGGCGGCAGTACTCGCGAAAAAGTTCAGTCAGGGTGAGCTGGAACTCATTCTGCTGGTGACTTCGCCGGGCGGCGCCCGGGACGGCCCGGCGAGGGCGGTCGGTACCGAGATCGTCGGGCAACTCGCGAAATCTCCCTTCGTGTCTCAGGTGGCATCCCCCTGGGACTCCCCTTCTGCGCCGGGGCTACTCACCCCCGACGCCAACACCGCGATGATCCTCGTCGCACTCAAGGGGGATGAGAACAGCGCTCCTAAACATGCTCAGACACTCGCAGAGCGTTACGTCGGCGACCGGCAAGGTGTGACCGTGCGGGCGGGTGGTTCGGCGTTGGTGTTTGAACAGATCAATCAGCAGACCGCAAAAGACTTACTTCGCATGGAGGTCATCGCGATACCGCTGAGTTTCATCGCTCTCGTCTGGGTGTTCGGCGGGATACCGGCCGCGGCGCTTCCCATGGCCGTAGGCGCTTTGGCGATCGCGGGTTCACTCGCGGTATTGCGCGCGATCGCGTTGCTGACGAATGTATCGGTCTTTGCCCTCAACGTGACGGTGGCACTGGCGTTCGCCCTGGCCATCGACTACACCTTGCTGATCATCAGCCGCTACCGCGACGAGCGCGCGGACGGGGTGGGCCGCGACGAGGCGTTGGTGAAAACCGTGACCACGGCCGGCCGGACCGTGTTGTTCTCGGCGTGCACGGTCGCCCTCGCACTGGCCGCGACGGCACTGTTCCCGATGTACTTCCTCAAGTCCTTCGCGTACGCCGGTACGGCAGTGGTCGTGTTCGCCGCCGTGGCGGCGGTGTTGGTGGCGCCGGCAGCGATCGCGCTGATCGGAGACCGGCTCGACGCTCTGAACGTCGGGCAATGGGGTCGTCGGCTGCTCTCTCGCCCGTCAGCACAACGGACCCTGGAACAGAGCTTCTGGTACTGCATCGCGAAATTCGTTATGCGTCAAGCAATCCCAGTGGGGATGGCCCTCACGGCAGTCTTGCTTGTACTCGGTGCGCCGTTCCTCGGTGTCAGGTGGGGCTATCCCGACGACCGCGTGCTGCCGAGATCGTCGTCGGCCCGCGTCGTCAACGATCGAGTCCGTACCGAATTCGGCACGAATTCTGAGACCCGGGTGAAGGTCGTCTTTCCCGAATCCGACGGTCTGACAACCACGGAGCTGGACAACTACGCCATGCGGCTGTCCCGAGTCACCGATGTCTCGGCGGTGTCCTCTCCAACCGGAACCTTCGTCGCCGGTGCGGCCAAGGGTCCGCCGTCGGCTCCCGCCGGGATCGCCGGCGGCAGCGCTTACCTGACCGTTGAAAGCACGGCACCGCTTTTCACCCGAGCGTCAGAGGCACAATTGGCTGGATTGCACGCGGTCGTCCCGCCGCAAGAGCGGCCTGTCCTGATCACCGGGCTGGCACAAACGAATCGTGATTGCATCGACGGCATCACGTCGAGGTTGCCGTTCGTGTTCGCCTTCATCGCTGTCGTGACGATGGTGCTGATCTTCCTGCTTACCGGCAGCGTGATACTTCCGGTCAAGGCGGTACTACTCAATATGCTGTCGCTGACTGCGACGTTCGGTGCGTTGGTGTGGATCTTTCAGGACGGTCACCTCGGCGCAGCAGGAACCACATCGACGGGCACGCTGGCGGTCAACGTCCCGGTGCTGATGTTCTGCATCGCATTCGGGTTGTCGATGGATTACGAGGTCTTTTTGCTGGCCCGGATCCGCGAGTATTGGCTCAGCTCACCGCGGACACGGTCGGACAACGATGAAAGTATCGCCCGGGGTCTGGCCCGCACGGGCCGCATCATCACCGCCGCGGCGATGCTGATGTCGATCTCGTTCGCGGCGCTGATTTCCGCCGGGGTGTCGTTTATGCGGATGTTCGGTTTGGGGCTGACGATCGCCGTCTTGATGGATGCGACTGTGGTGCGCGTGCTACTCGTGCCGGCATTCATGCATGTGCTTGGCGGCCGAAATTGGTGGGCACCCGCGCCGCTGGCGCGATGGCACGATCGAACGTTTGGTGACCGTGCGGCGCGGCTAGGGTTGGGCTGAACCCAACTCACCCTGAAAGTGGCGCATCGCGGCGATAAGTGCCGTGAAGACCCGATGCGCCGCAGCCAAATCCGCATCAGGTAAGTCATCCAGCGCCGCACGAGTGTGGATGCCCAACGGGCTGAAGAACGAGCGGGCGGTCGCCATACCGGGATCGGAGTACCGAAGGATGACCTTACGCCGATCGTTGGCGTCCGAATCGCGGGTAATGTGACCCGAATTGATCATGCGCTCGACCAGGTAGGTTATGGCCGCCGCGGACAAGCCCATCCGTTGACCCAACTCCCCCGATGTCAGTGGCGCGCCAGAAGTCTCGGCCACCAGGATGTGCAAAAGGGCGCGAAAGTCATTGGGATGCAACCGGTGTACCGCCGCGAACACTCGACCCATCTGGTCGGACTCGGCGCTGAGGCTACGTGCGTCGGCCGCAATCAGTGCTTCGAGCCGAACACGTTCGGTGGAGCCCTCGTTGGGGTACATCAGAATCGCAGCATAGCGCTTTCTGACCCAGAATGTTAAGTTGATTAATGATTAACTGACTGAAATAATGGTGCCGATGTCGTACACTCTCGCCTCGTGGGTGACCAACCGTCGCTCGTGGCGGCTGGGATTGGCCGCGGCCCTGTTAGGCATTGGGTTGATCGTGTTGATCGGCGCAAACGCATCGGCCGGGCAGGCGCCGCTGTCGGTACCCAGCGACTCGGAATCGGCCAAGATCGACGCTCTGGCCAGGCAGTTCCCCGGCGGCGATGAGGCTCCGCTGCTGTTGGTGGTGAGCCGTGTCGACGGCGCGCCACTGGACTCTGCCGACGTGACCGCGACCCAGGCCGCCCGTGACCGAATGCAGCGCGTCGTCGCACCGTTCGCGGCGGCAAACATGCAGCCGCCGATGGTGTCGGCGGACGGCAAGGCGGCCATCGGCCTGGTGACCATCCGGGCCGATCTGTCCGGCATGGTGCTCAACCAGGGAGTCGCCGCGCTGCGCACGGCGGCACATGACGGCCTGCCCGCCGATCTGGCGGCCCATGTCACCGGAGGCCCGGCGTTCGGCGCCGATATCGCCAACGCATTCACCGACGCCAACATCACGCTGCTGGCGGTGACCGCGTCCGTGGTCGCGCTGCTGCTGATCGCCACCTACCGCTCACCGGTGCTGTGGCTGGCACCGCTATTGGTCATCGGCTTCGCGGATCGGGTGGCGGCGGCGGTGGGGACCGCGGTGTCGTCGGTGACGGGCCTGAGCTTCGACGGCGCGACCTCCGGGATCACCAGCGTGCTGGTGTTCGGGGCGGGCACCAATTACGCGCTGCTCCTGATTTCCCGCTACCGGCAAGAACTTCGGAGCCATCCCGACCACCGCGACGCGTTGCGCCTGGCGGTGCGCAGGGCGGGGCCGGCGATCGTCGCCAGCAATGCGACCGTGGTGCTGGCACTGCTCACCCTGCTCTTCGCGTCGACTCCCAGCACCCGCAGCCTGGGCGCACTGGCAGCCTGCGGCCTGGTCATCGCGGCCCTGTCGGTACTGGTGGTGCTGCCACCGCTGCTCGCGCTGTGCGGCCGGCGACTGTTCTGGCCGTTGATTCCCCGGCCCGACGGCGCCGCCACTGTGGAATCCGGAGCATGGCACCGGGTCGCCGAACAGGTGGCCCGTCGTCCCGCCGTCGTTGCCGTCGTGGCGATCGCGGTGCTGGCGGCATTGGCCGGGGGCCTGCTGGGAACTCGAATCGGCTTGTCCCAGAACGAACAATTCCGGGTACAGGCCGACTCGGTCTCCGGCTACGACGTCGTGGCCGCGCATTTTCCCGCCGGCTTGGCCAACCCCACGGTGGTCGTGGCCCCCAGCTCCCAGGCAGCCCAGGTGCGGACGGCGATCGCCGCGACTCCCGGGGTGGTCTCGGTGACCGAAGCGGGTCAGTCGAGCTCCGGTCTGACGAGATGGTCGGTGGTGACCAGCGCCGCGCCCTCGTCGGACCGAGCATTCGCCACCATTGCCGCACTGCGCAATTCGACGAAATCCGCCTCCCCCGCTGCGCTGGTAGGCGGACCCGACGCCCAAGCCCTCGACGTCCGCGACGCCGCCGTGCACGACCGGCTGACGTTGATCCCGGCGATCCTCATCGTGATACTCGTCGTCCTGTTCGTGCTGCTGCGCTCGGCACTGGCCCCGCCCAACCTGCTGTCCGCGACGATTCTCGGCGCGCTGGCGGCGCTTGGTCTCGGCGGCTGGACGAGCCTGCATGTCTTCGGATTTCCGGCCCTGGACAACAGCACCCCATTGTTCGCGTTCCTGTTCCTGGCCGCCCTCGGCGTGGACTACACAATCTTTCTGGTCACCCGAGCCCGTGAAGAATCGGCACGGCACGGGGCACGCGATGGCATGATTCGAGCCGTGTCGGCGACCGGCGGCGTGATCACCAGCGCGGGAATCGTTCTAGCAGCGGTCTTCTGTGTGCTGGGAGTATTGCCGCTGATCGTGATGACCCAGCTCGGGATCATCGTCGGCCTCGGGGTCCTGCTCGACACCTTTGTGGTGCGCACGCTGGTCATACCCGCTCTGTTCGCCCTCATCGGCGATCGCATCTGGTGGCCCGCAAAGCCAACTGAATCGACAGTCATTGCGCAACAGCGCAATTCGATCCAATATGAACGGAGTACGCTGTGAAGCGCTCAACTCTGGCCGTGACGTCACTTGCCGTAGCCGTCGCCGCGGGCACCGGAAGCATCGCCAGCCCCCGACGCGTGCCCGGGTGGTACACGCGACTACGCAAACCCGCATACCAGCCGCCTAGCGTCGCCTTTCCGATCGTGTGGACCGCGCTCTACGCGGACATCGCGACCACGTCCGCGGTGACCGTGGACAAGTTCCGCGCGGCGGGACAGCATGACAAGGCGCGCGGCTATACCGCCGCCCTCACCGTCAACCTGTTGCTCAACGCCGGATGGAGTTGGCTGTTCTTCCGGTTTCACAAACTCGGCGCGGCCGTGCTCGGTGCGGCCGCGCTGACGGTCAGCAGCGCCGATCTCGCCCGCCGAGCCGCCGCGGCCGACCCTCGCGCCGGCGCGGCCCTGGCGCCCTACCCGCTGTGGTGTGCCTTCGCCACGGTGCTGTCCACCCACATCTGGCGGCTGAACCGATAGTGCCTGCCCTCTTGTGGTTTCGCCGCGATCTGCGGTTGCGCGATCATCCCGCGCTGCTCGCCGCGGCCGAATCCGAGGAGGTGCTCGCCTGCTTTGTGGTCGACCCCCGGCTCGAGAACTCGTCGGGGCAGCGCCGCCTGCAGTTCCTGGGTGACACACTGCGACGACTGCACGACGACCTGGGCGGCCGGCTACTGGTGACCCGGGGCCGCGCTGAGGAGCAGATTCCCCGCATCGCCAAGAAGATCGACGCGACAGCAGTGCATATTTCGCAGGATTTCGCGCCTTACGGAAAACGCCGCGACGAAAAGGTGCGCGCCGCACTGGGTTCGGTGCCGTTGGTTGCGACCGGATCGCCGTATCTGGTGTCGCCCGGTCGCGTCACCAAAGACGACGGTGAACCCTACAAGGTGTTCACCCCGTTTCTGCGGAAGTGGCGAGAAGAAGGATGGCGCAAACCCGCACAGTCGAGCGCCGATTCGGCACGCTGGCTCGACCCGACCCACGTGGTCAAACGGTGCGAGATCCCCGACCCCGGCGTCGAGCTGGGTCTCGAAACCGGTGAGGCGGCGGCACTTTCGCAGTGGAAGCAGTTCGCCGACGACGGGCTGCAACGCTACGCCGAGGACCGCAACCGGCCGGACCTGCCGGGCACCAGCCGGATGTCGGCCCATCTGAAGTTCGGCACCATTCATCCCCGCACCATGGTGGCGGCGATGAACCTGGGTGCAGCCGGAGCGCAGACATACTTGCGGGAGTTGGCCTTTCGTGACTTCTACGCCGGGGTGTTGCACTATTGGCCAGCCAGCGCCTGGCGCAATTGGAACAGCGACTTCGACGGCATCCAGACCGATACGGGCGCGCAAGCCAAACGTCGGCTCGAAGCGTGGAAGGCTGGCAGGACCGGATTCCCGATCGTCGACGCCGGCATGCGCCAACTCCACGAGACCGGCTTCATGCACAACCGGGTACGGATGATCGTCGCGTCGTTTTTGGTCAAAGACCTGCATCTGCCGTGGCAGTGGGGCGCCGAGTGGTTCCTGGACCAGCTCACCGACGGCGACATGGCCAACAACCAGCACGGCTGGCAGTGGTGCGCGGGTTGTGGCACCGACGCCGCACCTTACTTCCGGGTCTTCAACCCGACCACCCAGGGCCAAAAGTTCGATCCCGCAGGCGATTACATCCGGCACTGGGTCCCCGAACTCCGCGGTGCCGAGGATGTGCACTTACGCAAAGGCGAACGGCCGCAAGGGTATCCGGAACCGATCGTCGACCACGGCACCGAGCGCGCCGAGGCGCTGCGCCGCTACCAGGACATCGGCTCTTAGCCACCCCGCGCTCACCTGGCGCGCGGAATATACGGCAGACCGAAACAAAGTTTTGCCGAAATCACCTTCCCATACCTATTTGGCATGTAATCATCAGCCGATTCACAGTCGTCAAGTCAAGCGCCAGGGAGGCGATATGGCCCATTCGATCGTTCAGACGTTACTGATTTCCGGTGCTGCCGCCGGCCTGATGGCCACCGCCGGCGCCTGTTCGTGCTCGGTCGGTTCGTCGTCGTCGCACGCGGTGGACAAGAAGGACGTCGCAAGCCAGATCACCCAGAAGTTGACCGACGCTCAAGGCAACAAGCCCGATTCGGTCGACTGCCCCGGTGACCTTCCCGCGAAGGTCGGTGCGCAGCTGAACTGCTCGATGATGGTCAAGGGCGCCAACTACGGCGTCAACGTCACGGTGACCAGCGTCGAAGGCAGCAATGTCAAGTTCGACATGGTGGAGACCGTCGACAAGTCTCAGGTCGAGAAAGCGATCAGCGACAACATCACCCAACAGGTCGGGACCAAGCCCGAATCGGTGACCTGTCCCGACAACCTCAAAGGCGTGCAGGGCGCGACGTTGCGGTGCCGCCTCGTCACGGGCGGCCAGAACTACGGCGTGAATGTTTCCGTCACCGGCGTTGACGCCGGCACGGTCGACTATCACTTCGTCGTCGACGACACGCCGTCCTCGCCCTAGGGGTCAGTAACCGACCGCGGCGAAGTACCCCACCACGCCCAGCAATTCGGCCAGCGCGCAGATGGCCAGCGTCGCGACGGCGTAAGGCCAGCCCGACCGCCGGCGCACCAGCCGGATGACCGTCGCGATACACCCGAGCACCATTACCGCGGCCGCGAGCGAAACCGACAGCAGGACCGAGGTGACGGCCCGGTCGGCGCTGCAGTGTTGTGGCGGACAGTAATCGGTGAATGCCAGGAACATGAATTCCATGCCGGCGCCCGCCCCCCAGCCCACGACGGTGACGACCATCAGCACGACGGACAGTGCCACGTCCCAGCCGGGACGCGTCGGCGCGGGACCGTATTGGCCCGGGGAGGTCAGTGCGCGGCCTTCTTGCGCTCGATATCGGCGAGGGCGGCGGCCAATTCGGCCCGCTGCGCGGCGGAGCTCTCCCAGGACAGCTGCCGGTTCTTGACCACCTTGGCCGGCGCACCGACCGCGATCGAATAGTCGGGAACGACGCCGCGCACCACCGCGTGCGAGCCGAGCACACAGCCCCGCCCGATCGAGGTGCCACGTAAAACGGTCACCTTGACCCCGACCCAGGTGTCCGGGCCGATCCGCACCGGGGACTTGATGATGCCCTGATCCTTGATCGGCAGGTTGATGTCGTCCATCCGGTGGTCGAAATCGCAGACGTAGCACCAGTCGGCCATCAGAACCGAGTCGCCGAGCTCGATGTCGAGGTAGCAGTTGATCACGTTGTCACGGCCCAGCACGACCTTGTCGCCGAACCGCAGCGAGCCCTCGTGCGCGCGGATCGTGTTCTTGTCGCCGATGTGCACCCAGCGGCCGATCTCCAACTGCGCCAACTCGGGTGTCGCATGGATCTCGACGCCCTTGCCGATGAACACCATTCCGCGGGTGATGATGTGCGGGTTGGCCAGCTTGAATTTCAGCAGCCGCCAATAGCGCACCAAGTACCACGGCGTGTAGGCGCGGTTTCGCAGCACCCACCTCAGCGAGGCCATCGTCAAGAACTTGGCCTGACGTGGGTCTCGCAGCCGGTGGCCCCGCCAGCGACGGTGTACCGGGGCTCCCCACATGCTTGTCACAGCCGGAAAGCCTAGCCCGGTCAATCGACAGTGCGCGAACCGCCACGGGTTACCCTCACCTGTACCGAGCGACCCGCGTGCCGAAAGGATTTGGAAAATCGAGGTGTTTGCCCGACAACTCCGGCATTGGTCAGCTGCGGCGCTCGCGTCCGTGCTCACGGCGGGGCTCGCCGGCTGCGGCAATACCGACTCGTGGGTCGAGGCGGCGGCGGCGCCGGGCTGGTCCGCGCAATACGCCGACGCGGCCAACAGCAGCTACACGCCAACCGCTGGCGCCAACAAGCTGTCGCTGCAGTGGACGCGGTCGGTCAAGGGCAGCCTCGGAGCCGGACCGGCGCTGGGCTCGAGCAACTACCTCGCCCTGAACGCGCAGACGCCGGCCGGATGTTCGCTGATGGAATGGGAGAACAACGACAACGGCCGGCAACGCTGGTGCGTCCGGCTGTTCCAGGGCGGCGGCGTCGGCGGTCCCCTGTTCGACGGCTTCGATAATCTCTACGTCGGCCAGCCGGGCGCTTTTCTGTCGTTCCCGGTGACGCAATGGACGCGCTGGCGCCAGCCGGTGATCGGAATGCCTTCCACCCCACGGTTTCTCGCCGACGGCCAACTTCTGGTCAGCACGCACCTGGGACAGGTGCTGGTTTTCGACGCACACCGCGGCATGGTGGTCGGCAGTCCGCTGGACCTGGTCGACGGGATCGACCCGACGGACGCGACGCGCGGGCTGACCGATTGCGGCCCGGCGCGGCCGGGCTGCCCGGTCGCGGCGGCCCCCGCCTTCTCGGCAGCCAGCGGGATGGCGGTGCTCGGCGTGTGGCAGCCGGGCGCCCCGGCGGCGGGACTGATCGGGCTGAAATACCACCGGGGGCAGACTCCCCTGCTGACCCGCGAGTGGACCAGCGACGCGGTTGCCGCCGGGGTGATCGGCAGCCCGGTGTTGTCCGCCAACGGGTCAACCGTCTACGTCAACGGCCGCGACCAACGGTTGTGGGCGCTCAACTCCGCCGACGGCAAGCCGAAGTGGTCGGCACCGCTGGGCTTCCTGGCGCAGACGCCGCCCGCGATCACCCCGCAGGGCTTGATCGTCTCCGGCGGTGGACCCGACACCAAGCTGACGGCCTTCAAGGACGCCGGCGATCACGGCGATCAGGTGTGGCACCGCGATGACGTCACGCCGTTGTCGGCGGCGGGCCTGGCCGGTCCGGGCGTCGGCTACACGGTGGTGAGCGGGCCGCCGCACGATGATGTCCCCGGCATGTCGCTGCTGGTGTTCGATCCGGGCAACGGCCACACGATCAACAGCTATCCGCTGCCCGCGGCCACCGGCTATCCCGTCGGCCTCGCGATCGGCAACGATCGGCGGGTCGTGGCCGCCACCAGCGACGGTCAGGTGTACGGCTTCGCCCCAGCCTGAATCCGTCAGACGGCCAGCGGGGGGATCGCGTTGCGCGGTACCTGGGCCTGGCACGGGCCGGCGAAGGCGGGCAGCATCTCCCCCGGTGCGAAGTAGAAGATCAGCTGGTCGTCGGTGATCGCGAAGTTTTGATAGTGCGACGGGTCGCGGCCCGACGACGGCAAGATGGCCGCACCCAGCGCGTTCTGCCGTTGCAGGTCACGCTGGATCAGCGGGAAGATCGCCTCGAGCGCCGGCGTGTTGGGGGCGAACAGGTTGTCAAAGGTGATCGGCTGCTT
The DNA here is from genome assembly GCF_039023525.1 of Mycobacterium sp. 050272. Taxonomy (NCBI): domain Bacteria; kingdom Bacillati; phylum Actinomycetota; class Actinomycetes; order Mycobacteriales; family Mycobacteriaceae; genus Mycobacterium; species Mycobacterium sp. 050272. Next base: position 110,535 of record NZ_JBCHKV010000018.1, read on the forward strand.
GGTCCCGAGGTTGTAGTTGAACGTCTTGTACCACGTGGACGTGTGCGATCCGCCGACGTCCTGGAAGAACTTGAGCACCACACTGCGGGTGTTGTGCGGCGGCTGACCGGCGAAGTGCTGCTCGGCGGTCGCCTCCAGCTGATAGGGCTGGTCACGCGGCCCGGACGTCTGCGCGACGGAGAGGAACCCGTCCCGGTTCTGTGTGATGTAGTCCATCAGCGGCTGCGGATCGGGGTAGTCGGCCGGAAACGTCATGTTCAGCGTGTAGTTGGGCCCGGTCGCGCGGATGTGACACAGCTGTCCGTCCCCGACGCTGCCGCCCAGGCTTACACACGACGGCGGCTCGGCGGCAGCGGGCCAGCCCAGCAGAACAGTCCCGACCAGCACCGCGGCCACGATCAGATAGCGCATAACTCGATTGTCCCCGTCGACGAAGAGGCCCCCCGGAAAGTGGCCGCCGACAGCGTACCGGGCGCTACCGCGACGGGCGGCAGACGTACGCCGTCGCCCGGGCGGCGGCACCGGAGCCCAGGCGGGTGATGACCACCGACAGAGATTGGCTGCCGCGCAGCCGTAGCCGTCGCCGCAATGCGTCCGGGTCGACCTGCACACCGCGCACCAGGATCTCCAGCACACCGCAGTCGCGCGCCGAGAGTGCCTGCCGCAGCCGGCGCTCGTCGAAGTCCAGCTGCTCGAGCACCTCGAAGCCGCGCACGCCCGGCGGCAGGCTGTCGCCGGACAGGTAGGCGATGTCGGGGTCGAGTTGCCAGAGGCCGTGCCGCGCGCCGTAGTGGCGTACCAGCCCGGCCCGCACCACCGCCCCGTCCGGGTCGACGATCCAGTGCCCGGCGGTCCGCACTGCGCACTCGTCGGACTCGGCGTCGGTGAGTTGTTCGCCGCGATCCAGGACGCTGGCTCGCCGGCGGACACCCGGCTCGACAAACCGGCCCGACCACAGGCACGCTTCCCGCACCGAGCCGCGATACGACGTCACCTCGATCTCGCCGTCGAAGCCGAGCCGTCCCAGTGACTCGAAATCTATTCCGGGAGCGCACTTTACGACAAGATCGCGGCCCCGGTAGCAGTCGATCAACTCGCCCAGGCCCGGCTGATAATCGGCCGGGTTGAACCGGCGCTGCCCGCCGCTGCGCCGCGCCGGGTCGACGACGACCACCGCGTCGCGGGTTACCGGGTGCAGCGCGTCGGCGCGGCAGAGAATCGTGGCGGGCCCCAGATTGTGGGCCGCCATCGCCAGCCGCACCGCGTCGATATCGCTGCCCACCGCGACGGCGCCCGCGTCGCGAAGCGCGGCCACTTCGGTGCCGATCGAGCAGGTCGCATCGTGTACGACGGTCTCGAATGCGCTCAATCGCCTGGCCCGGTGCTGGGCCACCGGTGCCACGGTCGCTTGCTGCAACGCCTCGTCGGTGAAGAGCCAGTTCGAGACGTCACGCAACTTCCCCAGCTTTTCGGGGGCGCGGCGGCGCAGCAACGTGGTCTCCACCAGCACGGGTGCCCGGTCACCGAAGCGGGCCCGCGCGGCGGCGATATCGGCGATCCGGGTCGCGTCGGTCAGCGCGAATGCGGCGACCAATGCCAGCGCCGCGATACCCGAATCCGAGCGCAGGTAACCGACGTCGTCGGTGGTGAAGCGCAGGCCAGCACTCAGGAGGGTTTGACCCCGGTGACCATCACGTTGTAGAACCAACCCTTCGGTGCCAGGTGCCGCCAGAGGTTGGCGTCCACCCAGCTCAGCGTCTTCCAGCCGTTGAAGGCGAATTTCGCCCAGCCCCAGCCCAGGCGTCCCGGCGGCACCGATGCCTCAAACGTGCGCACCGGCCAGCCGAACATCGCCGCGGTGAACTCCTCGCTGGCGGTTTCGACCTGCACCGCGCCGGCGTTGCCGGCCATGCGCTCCAGGTCTTCCGGCGCGAAGGTGTGCAGGTCGACGATGGCTTCCAGCGCCGCGACCCGCGAGGACTCGTCGAGCTCGACCTGCGGGCGCCGCCAGCCGCCCAGGCCGGGCAGCTTGGTGACGTTGGTGGCCACTCGCCAGGTCAGCGTGGACAACCTGCGGGCATAGATCTCGCCGACATTGGTCGGCTCGCCGGCGAAGACGAACCGCCCGCCCGGCTTGAGCACCCGGATCACCTCACGCAGCGACAGCTCGACGTCGGGAATGTGGTGCAGCACGGCGTGCCCGACCACCAGGTCGAAGGTGTTGTCCTCATACGGGATGCCCTCGGCGTCGGCGACCCGGCCGTCGATATCCAGGCCCAGCGATTGCCCGTTGCGGGTGGCGACCTTGACCATGCCGGGTGACAGGTCAGTAACCGATCCGCGTCGCGCGACGCCGGCCTGGATTAGGTTGAGCAGGAAAAATCCTGTGCCACAGCCCAATTCGAGAGCGTTGTCGTAGGGGAGTTCACGCTGGACCTCGTCGGGCACCGCGGCGTCGAAGCGACCGCGGGCGTAATCCACGCAGCGCTGGTCATACGAGATCGACCATTTCTCGTCGTAGGTCTCGGCTTCCCAGTCGTGGTAGAGCACCTGGGCCAGCTTGGTGTCGTGCCGGGCGGCCTCGACCTGGTCGGTCGTCACCTGGGCCGACGAAGTTACTTCGGTCATGCAGGGCAGCCTAATAGCCGGGCGATCCGCCTTCGAACGAGGTGAAGTGCTAATCGGCAGTACCGGCCGAAACTTGTCGAGGTGGCCGACGTTCTTCGGGTCAGTGATGAGGGGCTGCAGGCATTGGCGGCACACTGCGAGACAGTGTCGGCGGAGCTGGTGGCCGCGACTCCGCTGCCCAAAGTTGGGCTACCGATCCAGGCGACATCGGGTGCCGTCGGCGCTACCCGTGCGGCCGTTGGTGGCGTCATCGCGAAGTTAGCCCAACGCGCGCAAACAAGCGCGGTCAAATCGGCCATGGCGGGCGCGGAGTTTGCCACGACGGACACCGATGGCGCGCAACAAGCCGCCGCTATCGCCGCCTCGATACCCCGGGTGTGACCGGTGGCGGGGGTCGGCGGCGTGGGGGTTCCGACCCTGTCGGAGATCCGGGCCTGGGATGTCGCCCACCTGGAAAGTGCGGCGACGGACTGGAAAGCCACTGCCGAGCATTGGGAGTCCTCATTCAGTTCGATTCATCGGGTTACCGTGTCGCCGGGCGGAACGGTGTGGGAGGGCGTCGCCGCTGAGGCCGCACAGGAAAGAGCCTTCGCCGATCTGGTCAAGGTACGAGGACTGGCCGATGTCCTGCACGAATCCGCTGACATAGCGCGCCGGGGAGCTGACACACTCGATTCCGCCAAGCGCAGCGTGCTCGACGCGGTCGAAGACGCCAGCAGCGCCGGATACGCTGTGGGCGAAGATCTTTCGGTCACACCGCCGCGAGCCAGTGTGGCAGCGCAGGCGCAAGCGCAGGTGTACGCCGCCGACATCCAACAACGCGCCGCGCTACTGGTCGCCCACGACCAAGCGATCGCCGCCAAGATCACCACCGCCAGCGCACCTCTGAGTGCTGTCACGTTCGCCGAATCACAAGCGCCAGCCGCGGCTCGGGCGCTGGGCGCCGGTTTCAAGCTGGACCACGAATGGGACCCCTACACCGATCAGCCCGCGCATGGACCATTCGAGCCGGTCTCGCCGGGCCCGACGCAGTTCGATCCGAAAACAGGAACGGTCCAGGGCGGCGGCGGTCCCATTGGCGGAAAAGGTCCTGGCACAGGCGGGAAAGGCGGCTCCAGCGCAGGCGGCAAAGGAGGCAGCGGCGGCGCTGAGTCACCGAAGGGTGGTCCGAGCGGACCGCCAGGTCCTCCGCGGATCGGAGAAGTTCCGCTACAAACCGACCGCCGTCAAGTCGAATCTAAATACAAGCATGCCGTGGACTTCGGCGTCACGGACCCCCGTGGAAGTGCAGGCTTCAATAAATTCGATGACGCATTGAAGCAGTTCGTCGATGATCCCGCCACAGTGCATATTAGTGGCGAGTATCGCGGCAATCCGGCTATTCTCAACTATGATCCCAAAACTGGCTTGTGTGTCATCCAGGCCCCTGATGGCTCGTTCGTATCGGGCTTTAAGCTCAGTCCCGAACAACTTCAGCATGTGATGAATGGCGGAAAATTGGGAGGTGGAGATTAATGTCGGCCGATAGAGCAAAGGTCCAGCGTATGACTGAAAAGTACAGGGACCTGATTTTCAAATTCGCGAATCGGCAGATTGACGTCGAGGAATTCGAACCTGCCTATCTTAGGTTATTCAAGTACGATGAGGATCAAGTGGCTGGTTCCGAGTTCAACACCCTTGAGAAGTTATTCTTCGCAGTCGACGACTATGTTGCCGATCCCAGCCTACGCCAAGCCGTACGCGGCTTAGACGAAGAGCAATTACGCGATTGCGCGCGCGACGTCTACCAACGACTTTACTTAGGTACAGATCCCTCATAGGGGTTGGTTTCGCTGACCATCGGTGAGGTTACTCAAACCGAAGGACTGACACTCGGAAAGCCGACGAGGCTCGTTCAACTTGGCACCAAAGAACGCGCTACGAACATAGGCGAGCTCCTGCGATGACCTGTCAAGAAGGATCAGAAAGCCGCCTCGATCAGCTCAGGCAACTAGCGATCGAGTGCCTAAACGATTACGGCGGAGGTTTTGCAGAAGTGGAAAAGCTTGATCGCGACCTCAAATCGATAATCCGGACGCTCACTGATCTGGACGACGCACCGTGGACGGAGTCGTTGCTCCGACAGTGGGGGCAGCTCGAGATAATTGATGCTCTAGCACTTACGGAAGGACGCTTCGAGTTGAGCGAGGAAGAAGAGAATGATGTACGGGAGATCATCGCCGATCTCATCACCGAATTCCAGAACGGCGGCTGTGCGTCTCGCTGAGGAATTGACGGCTCGCCGAACACCGCGTCGATACCGTCCTTGACGGCGGACCAGCCTTATGATTCGCCTCCGATCATTTAAGTACGATGAAGGCCATGTGTCGATCCCGAGTTCAATGCACTTGAGAAGTTATTTTTCGTAGTCGACGACTATGTTCCAGATCCCAACTTGCGTGAAGCCGTGCGCGGCTTACACGAGAACGGCTACGTGATAGTGCGTGCGATACCTATCGATGGAATGCCAGAGGGTCGTGTTGACCAGCTGCGGCGATTGGCGATCCAGTGTCTAAGCAATTACCGCGGAGGTTTCGCAGAACTCGAACAATTCGATCGAGACCTCAAGTCGATATTCCGAACTCTCAGCGACCTCGCGGGCACATCCTGGACGAAGTCTTTGCTTCGACAGTGGCGGCAGCTTGAAACCATCTATCCGTTGGCGCTTGCCGAGGGGCGGGTTCAGTTGAGCGAGGACGAAGAGACCGACGTTCGAGTTATCGTGAACGGCCTCTACACCGAATTACGCGGCTATAAGCCACCTTCCGACCTCGCCAGGGGCGACGGGCAGCACCTATAGACCCATCCGCGGGAACGGGTCACGTCATCGGATCGCGCGACTCATCCGATTCGGCTACGACGTGTTATGCCACGCTGGGTCGGTCGCTTGCGACACGACGACTTGACCGATGATGCCGCCGGGCCCGTAGGAGCCACCGGAACCGACAGAGACAACTTCGCCAGAGCCCAGGCTGAGGATGCCCCCCGACGCGACGGGCACGCTGCCCCCGGAGTCGACCGTGAGGCCGCTGCCGGTGGAGATGGTCAGGGTGCCGGTCGGGTCGACGTTCAGGGTGGCGCCCGAGGCGACTTCGAGGGTGCCACCGGGGTTGATGGTGACGGTGCCCGAATCGACGAGGCTGTAATTGACGTAAAGGGCGCCATTCTCGGTCAGGGTGCCGCCGGAGTGGACCGTCACGGTTCCCCAGTCGGTGAAGGTGCCGGAATCGGTCAGGGTGCCATGCGATAGGACATCGAGGGCGCTGTTGTCGTACAGGGTGATGCCACCACCAACCTGGTCGGTGAGCGAGCCACCCGACTCGACGATGACGGAGCCATGGTCGAGGAGGAACGCGTTGCCGCCGGACTGGACGTTGATGGTGCCGTAATCGGCGACGACGCCGTAGCTGTTGAACGTGCCGCTGTCCTGGACGGTGATGGCGCCGTAGTTGGTGAGGGTGGCACCGGACTCGGTGGTCATGTAGGCGCCGGGCTGGACGGTGATACCGCCGGTGGGGTTGACGGTCACGGTGCCGGCGTTGGTGATGTTGCCGCCGTAGGCCTCGACGGTGATGTGGCCGGAGTCGATCAAGGTGCCGCCTTCTCTGACGGCCAGATAACCGCCCGAGTCGACGTTCAAAGTTCCGCCGTTGCTGAAAGTGCCACCGTCAAGGGACACATAGCCGCTGGGGCTCACCTCAAAAGTACCGTTAGGGCTGACGGTCAGGTTCCCCCCGGACTGGATCAGCGTGCCCGAGTCGGTGAGGGTGCCGCCGGGTTCGACGGTGATGGAACCGCCTGAGTTGAGGTTGACGGTCCCGCCGGTTTCGAGGGAGCCGCCGGAGTCGAGGGTGACGGTGCCGTAATCGTTGAGGGCACCGGTGTCGGTCAGGGTGCCGGTGACTTGGATTTCGAGGGTGCCACCGGACTGGACGGTGATGGTGCCGGAATTGGTGAGGGTACCGCCATTGGCGAGGGTGCCGCTGACGTAGAGGGTCCCGGTGTTGGTGAGCGTGCCGGCGGATTGGACGGTGAGAGTGCCGGTGTTGGTGAGGGCGCCGGCGTTGGTGAGCGTGCCGTCGACGGAGAGGGTGCCGGCGTTGGCGAGGGCGCCGTTGGATTCGACGTTGATGGCGCCCCCGGAGGCGACTTCGAGGGTGCCGCCGGAGTTGATCGTTAGGGTGCCACCGGATTGGACGTCGAAGGAGCCGCCGCTTTGGACGATGACGATTTGGTTGGCTCCGACGGTATAGGGGCTGCTGCTGGTGACATTGACGGTGTTGGTGATGTAGGTGGTCGTGACGGGGCCATTGGTGGTGGTCCCAACGGCGCCATTGGTAGTGCCGCTCACAGTGCCGTTGGTCGTGCCGACGGTTCCGCTCGTGCCGTCCGTCGGGGTGGTGGGCGAGACGGGCTGTAGTGGGCCCCCGCCGCGCCGGCTGACGGCGTTGCTGACGGATTGGGTCACGCTGCGCGCCTGGTCGAGCTGCCCATCCTGGTTGGTGGTCTGCGGCGGTTCGTCAAAAGAGGTGAGGGTGCTGGCGGTCTCTGAATCACCGGCGTAGCCGTACATCGCGGTGGCGTCTTGGGCCCACATCTCCGAGTATTCGGCTTCGGTGGCCGCGATCGCCGGGGTGTTTTGCCCGAGGAAGTTGGTGGCGACCAGGGCCATGAACCGCGCGCGGTTCGCCGCGATCAACGGCGGGGGCACCGTCATCGCGTAGGCCGCCTCATACGCCGCGGCCGCACCGTAGGCCTGGGTGGCGGTCTGCTCGGCCGCCGCGGCACTGGCCTGCAGCCATTCCACGTAGGGGGTCACCGCGGCCGTCATCAGTTCCGAGGACGCCCCTGACCACGCCTGTCCCGTCAGCTGTGCGACCGTCGAGGAGTAGCCGGCCACCGTGGACTCCAGCTCCGCGGCCAGTTCGGACCAGCTTGCCGCGTTCGAGAACATCGGCCCCGACCCGGGCCCGGCATAAATCAGTCCGCTGTTGACTTCCGGCGGCAACAATGCGAAGTCCATACCGATCTCTTTCCTTTTTCAGAGGATTTTCAGTGATGGACCCAGAGCTGTCAGCACGGTTGTCGCCATGTAACGGGATTTTCACATGGCGGTCGTCTTCGGAGCGGGAAAGAGCAAGCCGCACAGCTGTTGCCGCTGCATAGCCGGACGCACCAATGTGCCCAGACGCTAGGTAGACGCCTCGAAAACGGCGTTGATGCCGGCCTTGGCGGCGGCCAGGGTGTCACGCGGACCGTCGAGGAATCGCCGCGCCCAGTTCGCCGCGGCGTCGTACACGTCGTCGGGGGCCACCATCTCGTCGATCAGGCCCAGCTGCAGGGCCTCCTCGGCGTCCACGAAGCGCCCGCTGAACACCAGGTCCTTGGCCTTGCTCTCGCCGGCGACGCGGGTCAACCGGGCCAATCCGCCCGGGACGAATCCGTTCAGGATCTCGGTCGCCCCGACCTTCACGTTGTCGCCGCTGATCCGCCAATCGGCGGCCAGCGCCAACGTCAGACCCGCGCCCAGCGCGTAGCCGGTGACCGCCGCAACGGTCGGCTTCGGGATCGCCGCGACGGCCTCAACGGCGTCGGCACGCACCCGGGCCGCACTGTCCGCCTCGGCGGCGCTCAGCGTCGCCAGCTCCGGCATGTCATCACCAGCGGAGAAGATCTCGTGCCCGCCGAACAGGATCACCGCGGCGACATCGTCGCGCCGCCCCACTTCGGCTGCCGCCGCAGCGATCTCGCGATAGACCTGCCGGGTCATCGTGTTGGTCGGCGGCCGCGACACCAGCAGGACGGCCAGGCCGGCGTCCTGCGAGCCGTCACTGACTACGACGTGGACGAACTCGCTCAATGCCGCCACCCCATGCCGCCCTTTTCCCGGGCCTGGTGGTAGCGGTCGGAGTCGAAGAACTCGAAGATCCAGTTGTCCCCCTGGATCTCCAAATGCGGTTGCACCGTGACGATCTGGCGCTCGACGGCCAGCACTTCGGCGACGGTGTGCCCAGCCAGCGAGTCCAGCTGGGTCCAGGTCGGCGGCAGCAAGAAGCAGCGCCCGGCCTCGAAGTCGTCGATCGCGGCTTGCGGCGTCGACCAGCCGGCACTGTCGGATTCGGTGTTCTCGCCGTCGGCCCGCTGGCCCTCCGGTAGCGCGCCGACGAAGAAGTAAGTGTCGTAGCGGCGGGTGCGCTCGGCTTCCGGGGTGACCCAATTGGCCCACGGACGCAGCAGGTCGGAGCGCAGCACCAGGTTTTCGGTCCGCAGAAAGTCCGCGAACGACAACGTTCGGTCGTCCAGAGCACGGCGGGCATCGGCGTAGACCGAGGCGTCGCGCACGATTTCGTCCGGGTCATCGGCCGGCCCGGCGAACAACACCCCGGACTCCTCGAAGGTCTCCCGGGCCGCCGCGCACACCAGGGCCGCGGCGAGCTCGGTGTCGATGCCGAACCGCTGCGCCCACCAGTTCGGCGCTGGCCCGGCCCACGCGATATCGGCAGTGCGGTCGCGGTCGTCCACCCCGCCGCCGGGGAACACCATCGTGCCTGGGGCGAACTCCATCTTGGCGTGCCGTCGCATCAGGAAGGTCTTCACGCCGCCCGGCACGTCGCGGATCAGCATCACGGTGGCCGCCGGCCGGGTCGGCAGCGGCTCGGGGGTGGTGGTCATTCCAGCCTCCTCCGATGGGCCGCGCGGGCGCGGACACGCCGCGCGAAGTACCTCCCGTCGATGACGTCCAGGGCGATCGACTGACCGAAAGCGGCCGAAAGGTTCTCGGCGGTCAGTACATCTGCCAACAGCCCTGCGGCCACCACCCCTCCCTCCGACAGCAACATGCAGTGGCTGAAGCCCGGCGGAACCTCCTCGACGTGGTGAGTGACCAACACCAGGGCGGGCGCGTCGGGGTCGGCGGCCAGGTCGGTCAGCCGGGACACCAACTCCTCGCGGCCGCCGAGATCCAGGCCGGCGGCGGGTTCGTCGAGCAGCAGCAGCTCGGGATCGGTCATCAGCGCGCGGGCGATCAGCACCCGCTTGCGCTCCCCCTCGGACAGCGTCCCGTAGGTGCGGTCGGCCAGGTGCTCGGCGCCCAAGCTCTCCAGCATGTCCAGGGCGCGCTGATGGTCGACTTCCTCGTAACACTCGCGCCAGCGGCCCAGCACCGCGTAGCCGGCCGAGATGACCAAATCCCTCACCACCTCGTCGGTGGGAATCCGCTGCGCCAAAGCCGAAGAGCTGAGCCCGATCCGGGCCTTCAACTCCGACACGTCGACGCGGCCCAGCCGCTCACCGAGCACGAAGGCGATGCCGGTCGACGGGTGCTCGGCGGCAGCGGCGATGCGCAGCAGTGACGTCTTGCCCGCCCCGTTGGGGCCGATGATCACCCAGCGCTCGTCGAGTTCGACGGCCCAATCCAGCGGCCCGACCAAGACGTGGTCGCCGCGGCGCAGCGAGACGTTTCTGAAGTCGATCAGCAGATCGGGATCGGCTTCGCCCGCGCCGGTTTCGGGGCCGGTTTCGGAGCTTTCGGGACCGGTTTCGGGCACCCGACCATCGTGCCGTACCGCGAGTGTGTGATGGCTGCCGGGTCGGTCCAGTGCGCACCTACTCGGGCGGAATCTCGACGCGGCGCACTTCGCCGTCAACGGCATCGGCGGCCTCGATCTCGCCGCGGGTGACGCCGAGCAGAAACAGCACCGTGTCCAGGTACGGGCTGCTCAGCGACGCGTCGGCGACCGCCCGCAACGCCGGCTTGGCGTTGAACGCCACGCCCAGCCCGGCCGCGGACAGCATGTCGATGTCGTTGGCGCCGTCTCCGACGGCGACAGTTTGCGCCATCGGCACCCCGGCCTGCTGCGCAAAGTCCCTCAGCGCCTTGGCCTTTCCGGGCCGGTCGATGATCTGGCCGACTACCCGTCCGGTGAGCTTGCCGTCGACGATCTCGAGCTCGTTGGCGGCGACGAAGTCCAGCATCAGCTCTTCGGCCAGCGGTTCGATGATGCGCCGGAACCCGCCGGAGACCACGCCGCAGTGATAGCCGAGGCGCCGCAGTGTGCGCACGGTGGTGCGCGCGCCGGGCATCAGCTCCAGCTGGTCGGCGACCTCGTCGATCACGGTGGCGGGCAGGCCCTCCAGGGTGGCCACCCGCTGCAGGAGTGACTCGGCGAAGTCCAGCTCGCCGCGCATCGCGGCCTCGGTGATCGCCGCGACCTGACCCTCGGCGCCGGCCTTGGCCGCCAGCATCTCGATGACCTCGCCCTGCACCAGCGTCGAGTCGACATCGAACACGATGAGCCGTTTCGCCCGCCGCTCCAGGCTGTAGTCCTCGACCGCGACGTCGACGCCCTCGCTGGAGGACACCTTGTTCAGCGCGGTCCGCAACGGGCCGTCGGCTCCGGGCGGCACCGAGACCCGCAACTCCAGGCCGGTCACCGGATAGTCGGAGACGCCGCGAATCAGGTCGATGTTGACGCCGAGCGCGGCGACCTCGCGGGCCACCGCGCCGAACGCCCCGGCCGCGATCGGGCGGCCCAGCACGTAGATGATGTGCGTCGACGGCTCGCGGATGATCGGCACGGCCTCGCTGCGCTCGATCGTGACGTCGAGACCGACCGCGTGGATGGCGTCCTCCACGTCGTCGCCCAGCACGATGCTTTCGGCGACGTCCGGGGGGCAGCAGAGCAACACCCCGAGCGTCAGGCGGCCCCGGATGACGACCTGCTCGACGTTGAGCAGGTCGATTCCGTGCCCGGAAAGCGCATCGAAGAGCGCGGACGTTACACCCGGTTGATCCACTCCAGTGACGGTGATCAGCACCGACACCTTAGGTGGTGTCTTCACCCGAGACGGGCCATTAGCTGCGGACTTCGACGTCGAGTCGTGTGACGTCGTGGCCTTCTTTTCCGTGCGCCCGGCCCACGTGCGACTCGGCGCGCATGCGCTCCACCATGTGCGGGTAGTGCAACTCGAAAGCCGGTCGCTCCGAACGGATTCGGGGCAGCTCGGTGAAGTTGTGCCGCGGCGGCGGGCAACTGGTCGCCCACTCCAGCGAGTTGCCGTAACCCCACGGGTCGTCGACGGTGACCACTTCGCCGTAGCGCCAGCTCTTGAAGACGTTCCACACGAACGGGAACATCGAGGCGCCCAGAATGAATGCGCCCACCGTCGAGACGATGTTCAGGCCCTGGAAACCGTCGGTGGCCAGGTAGTCGGCGTAGCGGCGCGGCATACCCTGGTCGCCCAGCCAGTGCTGCACCAGGAACGTGGTGTGGAAGCCGATGAACGTCAACCAGAAGTGCAGCTTGCCCAGGCGTTCGTCGAGCAGCCGGCCGGTCATCTTCGGGAACCAGAAGTAGATTCCCGCGTAGGTGGCGAACACGATGGTGCCGAACAGCACGTAGTGGAAGTGCGCGACGACGAAATAGCTGTCGGTGACGTGGAAGTCCAGCGGCGGGCTGGCCAGCAGCACCCCGGTCAGGCCACCCAGCAGGAAGGTGACCATGAAGCCGACCGAGAACAACATCGGCGTCTCAAACGTCAACTGGCCCTTCCACATTGTGCCGATCCAGTTGAAGAACTTGATTCCGGTCGGCACCGCGATCAGGTACGTCATGAACGAGAAGAACGGCAGCAGAACGGCTCCCGTGGCGAACATGTGGTGTGCCCACACCGCGACCGACAGCGCGGCGATCGACAACGTCGCGTAGACCAGCGTGGTGTAACCGAAGATCGGCTTACGGGCGAAGACCGGGAAGATCTCCGAGACGATGCCGAAGAACGGCAGCGCGATGATGTACACCTCGGGGTGCCCGAAGAACCAGAACAGGTGCTGCCACAACAGAACTCCGCCGTTGGCCGAGTCATAGATGTGGGCGCCCAGGTGACGGTCGGCGGCCAGTCCGAACAGCGCCGCGGTCAGCAGCGGGAACGCGATCAGAATCAGGATCGAGGTCACCAGGATGTTCCAGGTGAAAATCGGCATCCGGAACATCGTCATGCCGGGTGCCCGCATGCACACCACGGTGGTGATCATGTTGACCGCGCCCAGGATGGTGCCCAGACCCGCGACCGCCAGGCCCATGATCCACAGATCCCCGCCCGCACCCGGGGAGTGGATCGCGTCGGTGAGCGGCGTGTAGGCCGTCCAGCCGAAGTCGGCGGCGCCGCCCGGCGTGATGAAACCGGCCATCGCGATCGTGGCGCCGAACAAGAACAGCCAGTACGAGAAGGCGTTCAGCCGCGGGAACGCCACGTCGGGCGCTCCGATCTGAATCGGCAGCACCAGGTTGGCGAAACCGAACACGACCGGGGTCGCATAGAACAGCAGCATGATCGTGCCGTGCATGGTGAACAGCTGGTTGTACTGCTCATTCGACAAGAACTGCAGACCCGGCGCGGCCAACTCGGCACGCATCAACAACGCCAGCAACCCGCCGATCAAGAAGAAGGCGAAGCAGGTGACGACGTACATGATGCCGATCAGCTTGTGATCGGTGGTGGTGATCAGTTTGTAGATCAGGTTCCCTTTGGGACCAGTCCGGGCCGGGTACGGCCGCACGGCCTCGAGTTCTCCCAACGGGGGCGCTTCGGCTGTCAACAGCTCCTCCAAACATCCATCCCAGACAGGGGTTCCCCCGAATCTTAGCGCCCGATCAAGCCGCTGGCAGTGCTGGTCCTACAAACTGTCGTAATTGGCTCATCGCAGACGCCGGGCCGCGTCGGCAGACCGGTTCCCAACTGGCCGGATGTTAGCGTCGAACGCGTGCAATCCGGCGGTAGGCGACCCACCCTGAGGCCCGTCAACGGACCCGTCAAGGGACATCTGGTGGCTGTCGCCGCGATCGCGGCGGCAGCGGTCGTGGCGTGCGGCGGTTGCGGGTCCGGGCAGCCCGGCCCCAAGGGGTCGTCGACCCGGTCGCTGGTCACCCCCACCACGCAAATCGCGGGGGCCGGGGTGCTGGGCAACGACCGCAAGCCCGACGAGTCGTGCGCGCGGGATGCGGCACCGGCCGACCCCGGGCCGGCGACCCGGCAGGCTCACAACGCCGCGGGGGTCACTCCGGACTCGGTCCAGGTGCCCGCGGAGGCGCAGCGCATCGTGGTGCTCTCCGGCGATCAGCTCGATGCCGTCTGCGCACTCGGCCTGCAATCGCGCGTGGTCGCCGCCGCCCTGCCAGACGATTCCTCGAGTCAGCCGTCCTACCTGGGCGAGGCCGTCCACGCGTTGCCCGGTGTGGGTTCCCGCAGCAATCCCGACCTGCGCGCGATCGCCGCACTGCACCCGGATCTGATCCTGGGCTCGGTAGCTCTGACACCGCGGACATACCCGAAGCTGGCAGGGATCGCCCCGACGGTGTTCACCGCCGCGCCGGGCGGAGCCTGGCAGGACAACCTGCGCATTGTCGGCGGCGCGACAGCACGCAACGCCGCCGTCGACGGGTTGATCAGCGGTTTCACCCAGCGCGCCAACCAGATCGGCGCTTCCCACGACGCGGCCCACTTCCAGGCGTCGGTCGTCCAGCTGACAGTCAACAGCCTGCGGATTTACGGCGCCAGCAACTTTCCGGCCAGTGTGCTCAGCGCGGTCGGGGTGGACCGGCCGGCGTCCCAGCGGTTCACCGACAAGCCCTACATCGAGATCGGGGCGAGCGACGCCGACCTGGCGAAGGGTGCGGATTTCTCGGCTGCCGAGGCCGACGTGATCTATATGTCGTGCGCGAACCGCGCTGCCGCCGACCGTGCCGCGACGATCTTGGACAGCGCCCCGTGGCGCAAGTTGTCCGCGAACCGGGACAACCGGGTTTACATCGTCAACGACGAGGTATGGCAGACCGGGGAGGGCGTGATCGCGGCCCGGGGCATCATCGACGACCTGCGCCTGGTCAACGCTGCGATCAATTAGCGCTGCCCGGTCGGTGCACGCACACATGGTCATAAGCTCATGCGTGGGTCCAGTCCGATTGGCCTGAAACCTTTACCCTAGCTAAGCTTTTCTAGGATGCAATCGAATCGAAGAGGAATTGCTAATGAGCACTGTTTCCGCGTATGCCGCCACGTCGGCCAAGGAACCGTTGACCAAGACCACGATCACCCGCCGCGACCCAGGGCCACACGACGTGGCAATCGACATCAAATTCGCCGGCATCTGCCACTCCGACATCCACACCGCCAAATCCGAATGGGGTGTGCCGAACTACCCCGTCGTCGTCGGCCATGAGATCGCCGGTGTGGTCACCGCCGTCGGCGACGAGGTGACCAAGCACAAGGTCGGCGATCACGTGGGCGTGGGCTGCATGGTCAACTCCTGCGGCCAATGCAGCAGCTGCAAGGCCGGGCTGGAGCAGTACTGCAAGCGGGGCGCGACCTTCACCTACAACTCCACCGACAAGGACGGCACCCCAACCTACGGCGGCTACAGCCAGGCAATCGTCGTCGACGAGAACTTCGTCCTGACCATTCCGAAGTCGCTGCCCCTGGACAAAGCCGCACCGCTGCTGTGCGCGGGCATCACGCTGTTTTCACCGCTGCGCCACTGGAAGGCCGGGGCGGGCACGAGGCTGGCGATCATCGGCTTGGGTGGCCTCGGCCACATGGGGGTCAAGCTCGGCGCGGCGATGGGTGCGGAGGTGAGCGTCTTGTCGCAGTCGCTGAAGAAGATGGAGGACGGACTGCGGCTGGGCGCCAAGAACTACTACGCCACCTCCGACCGCGACACCTTCAAGACGCTGCGCAGCAGTTTCGACCTGATCCTGAACACCGTCTCGGCGAACCTAAAGCTCGATGATTACGTGGGCCTGCTCGACGTCGACGGCACGCTCGTCGAATTGGGCATCCCCGAGCACCCGATGGAAATCGGGGCGTTCCCGCTGGCGCTGGCGCGCCGCAGCCTGTCCGGGTCGAACATCGGCGGCATCGCCGAAACCCAGGAGATGCTCGACTTCTGCGCCGAGCACAACGTGACCCCCGAAATCGAGGTCATCGAAGCGGACTACATCAACGAAGCCTACGAGCGGGTGCTCGCCAGCGACGTGCGCTACCGCTTCGTCATCGACATCTCAACCCTGTGAGACGCCCTCGGGCACGTCGTCGTGGCGGCACGCGATCTCTTCAGCCGCGGCGGCGTGCTCGTCGTCGGGCGCAACCGCGCTCACGCTGATACCAGCCAGCGGCCAGCCGGCGGCGGCCAGCGTGGCGGCGACGCGCTGAATGTTCTCTTTGCCCGGGTCGTGGTGGGTCGTCTTGGTGATGAACTCGGCAATCTCGTCCTTGCTGACGACGCCGTCAGCTCCCGGCTGCGATTCCTTCGCGGCGATGTTGTGAGCGACCTCTTCGAGCTGCTCTTGGGTCAAGGGGGTGCTCCGCAGCAGGGCGAACAACGCCACCTGGTCCGGGCCGGGGACGCCCTGCGGGTAGCCGACGTCCAGCCAGCGGATCACTGACTTGAGAAATTTCGCGTGCTTGTGAGAGTGATGTTCCGACACCCCCTCAGTCTCGGGGTACGGATGGTGCCGTGGCCTACGACCATGGCGACTATTCATATGCCGTTCACGACCTGAACATCTAGTGCTCGAAATCGCCAATGCCGGGCTGCCGATGCGCCATCCAGCGAATCAGTGCTGTTTACCGCTCCAGCGAATTAATATGAGCGGGCCGACAACGGCCCGGGCCCAGCCCGGAAGAACGGAGTGGTCATGTCTCGTCGCACGAGCAAACTTGTCGTTGCACTGGTTCTCACCTTCGCCGCCGCCACGACCGCGGGGTGCACCATCAACTGCCCAGACGGCCTCGGGGTCTGCGGCATTAGCTGAAACCTCCTACGCCTAGCGCCGGAGCTCTTCGGCGGCCGCACATGGTTGGTCGCGCGGCGGCGGGTTGAACCCGGGTGGCCACGACGTCGAGGCGTCGTAGTGGACGCACCTGAACGCCGCACCATTGAGATTGGCGGTTTTCAGGTTGGCGCGATACAGCACAGCCTGATCGAAGATTGCCCCCGTGAGATTGGCGCGGTCCAGATCCGCGCCGCTCAAATTGGTGCCTTTCATTTCAGTTTCCGACAGATCCGCAGCAACGAGATCCGCGTGGTCCAGACGGGCGAAATTGAAACTCGCGCCGGACAGATTCGAGTTATTGAATATTGCTCCCTCCAATTGCGCGTCGTCGAAGTTGGCGTGCGCCAGCTGAAGTCCGCGCAGATGTTGCCCGCGCAGATCAAGACCCCCGAATGGCCGCGGTTGATAGGGGTCGACGGCAGAGTGGTCGCGTACGAATCGGAGATTTTCCAGCCGCAACGCCCGGTCCTCGCGAGCATCGTCGAGCAGGGCCTGGCCCTTGATGGTTCCCACCGCCACGATGGCGCCGGTAACGAGCGCGACGACGGTGGGAATGACGAGTTCGCTGAAAAACCAGGGCAGTTCGCGGTGCTTGCGCGGCCTGCCGGAGGGCGACGGATTCGAGACGAGCGGCGGCCTCGCCGGTGCGACGCGCCGGGCTCGTGGGCGGCCGGCCACCTCGGGCCGGCCGCGTCGCGGCCTGCGGGATTCGCCGTTGAGCGGTAACGCCCGCCTTTGACCATTGGTGACGACCACAGCCTGTGCCATGGGCGCAGGCTATCGGCGAGCACCGAAGACCACACAAAATGTGGGCATCCAGCTAGTTGCGCATCAGCGGTTCTCTTCGCGCAGGGCCTGCATCGCCAAGTTGTTGAGCAATTGCCGGCCGACATCGGTGCGCAATTGCGGCAGCATCGCCGAGACGACACCGGCGGCGGTCAGAGCGAGGCGGACCAGACCGTCGGGCGTGGTGTCCGCGTCGCCCAGCACCTCGTATTCGACGCCGGGATCTCCCGCATGTTGGGCCATCGCCATCCGGGCCACCAGCCGGTTGTCGCGTTCGAGCTCGACCTCGTCGAGCCCGGACGCCTGCGTCAGGGTTTGGCCGATCTCCGCGATTTCGTGCGGTTCGCACAGCTGAGCCACCAGTTGCCAGAAGATCGACACGGTGGCGCGGATCAGCTGCGGAAGCCGCTCACCCGGAATGACCTCGTCGTCGAGGATGACGCGCATGCCGGCTTCGTCGCCGCGCTCCCCGTGCTGAATGAGCGCCAAGGCGCGCCGGAAGTCGGCCGCGCCGACGGAGTCCTCATTACCCACCCTGCTCATCCTGCCCGGACATGTCGGACCCGGGGATCGCGGCCTGCGGCGTTAGAAGTCCCAGTCCTCGTCTTCGGTGACGACGGCCTTGCCGATGACGTAGGAGGACCCGGAGCCGGAGAAGAAGTCGTGGTTCTCGTCGGCGTTCGGCGATAGTGCCGACAGGATCGCCGGGTTCACGTCGGTCTCGTCGCGCGGGAACAGCGCCTCGTAGCCCAGGTTCATCAGCGCCTTGTTTGCGTTGTAACGCAAGAACTTCTTGACGTCCTCGGTCAGCCCGACCTCGTCGTAGAGGTCCTGGGTGTACTCCACCTCGTTGTCGTAGAGCTCGAAGAGCAGCTCGTAGGTGTAGTCCTTGAGCTCGGCGCGCTTGGTCTCGTCGACCATCGCCAGCCCGCGCTGGAACTTGTAGCCGATGTAGTAACCGTGCACCGCCTCGTCGCGGATGATCAGGCGGATCATGTCGGCCGTGTTGGTCAGCTTGGCCCGGCTCGACCAGTACATGGGCAGGTAGAAGCCCGAGTAGAACAGGAAGCTTTCCAGCAGCGTGGAGGCCACCTTGCGCTTCAGCGGCTCGTCGCCCCGGTAGTACTGCATGACGATCTCGGCCTTGCGCTGCAGATTGGGGTTCTCCTCAGACCAGCGGAAGGCGTCGTCGATCTCGTTCGTGGAGCACAGCGTGGAGAAGATCGAGCTGTAGCTCTTGGCGTGCACCGACTCCATGAATGCGATGTTGGTGTAGACGGCCTGCTCGTGTGGCGTCAACGAATCGGGAATCAGACTGACCGCGCCGACGGTGCCCTGGATGGTATCCAGCAAGGTCAGCCCGGTGAAGACGCGCATCGTGAGCTGTTTCTCGTTCGCGGTCAGCGTCCCCCACGACGGGATGTCATTGGACACCGGCACCTTCTCCGGCAGCCAGAAGTTTCCGGTCAGCCGGTCCCAGACCTCGGCGTCTTTCTCGTCTTGCACCCGGTTCCAGTTGATCGCCGAAGCACGGTCGATCAGCTTCATGTTTTCGGTCACCAGAACCCCACTTCACACACTGTTTTTTCCTGAGGGACGTCAGGCTCCAGACACTACCCCTGGGGTCAGACATCCCGCCGTAACACAAGAAGTTGTGTTTGCGTGTCGCGACCCGGGCCGCAGTGGAGTGCTCGCGTCGCCTCCGAGGTCCATTGTGCCGTCTACTCCGGGTGGTGCCCACAAACCCACATAGCCCTGGTTAAGGCGCGGTGTCGATGACTTGCAGTACGCCACCGGAAACTCCGGCCACAAACAGGCGACCGCTTGTCGGGTCGACACCCACGGTGTAGGGGTCCCGTACCGTCCGGATTCGCTGCCGCTCAACAGGAATGGGTCCGTTCATGTCGTAGCCGATCACTTCGTTGGTGCCCGAAGAGGCAACCCAAAGCCGGTCGCGCACAGCGTCGTAGGTAAGGCCATACGGGCCGCCCGGCTGAGAAATGCTCGCTACCTCACGCGGTGCGGGCAGCGCGGTGAACACCCGCACCATGTTGCCGCGGGTATCGGTCGCGATCATCCTTCCGTGCTGGTCAACGACCAGATTCTGTGATTCATTGACATAGAGGACGGATGTCTCCCGACATAGAGGACAGCCCAGTGATCGCGAGGTGTCCTCATGTCCAAGGCCCGTTTGGTCG
>NZ_JBCHKV010000019.1:0-109582 GCF_039023525.1 Mycobacterium sp. 050272
ACCAACCCCAAAAACAGAAAACACCCCCAACCAACAACTGAGGGTGTTCACTATGTCGCGAGACATCTGTCCTCGATGTCTCGCGACATCACAGGGTGCGGGCGGAGGGACTCGAACCCTCAAACTCTCTCGAGCACCGGCACCTAAAGCCGGCATGTTTGCCAATTTCATCACGCCCGCGGCTTGCCGATCCTATCTCCCGACTGAGCGATAAATCTGTCGGCGGCCCCATTACCGTGACCATCACGGGAGGCAAGGGGCTGCCGGGTGCGATCCGCACGCGGCCGAGCTTGCACACAATCGCCGTCTACCGCAGGGCGGCTGTGACGTGTCTCGACGAATTTATTGGGCCGAAATCCTGAGGCACCACGCCTGTTTGGCATGCCTAACCTAACCCCGAAGTCCGACTCGGGTAAGGTCAGCAAACGATGAACGGAGCCGCAAGCACCCAGACCGATGATTCGTCGACCCAGGTACTCAAGCGTGAACGCAGGGACATCTCCGACGATGTCCGGCGAGTCGGCCCGCTTCCGGTCCCCGCGCTCGACTCGCCATACGGCCTGCGCGCCGCGGTCAGCGGTGACGCAGAAATGGTGTCGGAGTGGATGAATCGCCCGCATCTCGCCGAGACCTGGGAGTACGCCTGGCCGGTGTCACGCTGGCGCCGCCACCTCGATGCACAGCTCGAAGGGACCTATTCGCTGCCACTGATCGCCACTCTGCGCGGCGAAGCGTGCGCCTACCTCGAGATCTATTGGGCAGCTAAGGACATGATCTCGCGTCACTACGACGCTCGTCCCTACGACATCGGGCTGCATGCGGCCATCGCGGATCTGCGGCTGGTCAATCGCGGCTTCGGCCCGCGGGTGCTACCGCGAATCGTGGCCAGCGTGTTCGCACAGGAACCACGCTGCGACCGGATCATGTTCGACCCGGATCACCGCAACACCGCCGTGCGCCGGCTGTGCGAGTACGTCGGATGCCGATCGCTGGGTGAGCACGACGCGCCGAACCGGCGGATGGTGCTCTACGCGTTGGACCGCACGACCCAATCCTCGTAGCCGTCGTGGTCGGCCTTCATGCCGGCCGCGACCAATTCCCAGAGGACTTCGTCGGTACCGCCGCCGACCCGGGCCAGCTTCATGTCCCGCCACACCCGGCCCAGCGGTGTTTCGTCGACGAGATAGCCGGACCCGCCGAAGATGTGCATGCACTCGCCGATGACTTCTTCGCCGAGGCGTGCCGCGGTGACCTTGATCCCCGCGGCCGCCCGCAGATCGAGCCGCTTCTGAGCGGCGATGCCGTGCAGCGCGAAACGCAGCTGGTCGACCCGCGCCTGCAGGTCCGCCATCCGTAGCCGCAACGCCTGATGCTCCAACAATGTGTTGCCGAATTGGCGCCGATTCATCATGCGGGCCAAGGTAATTCCGATCACGCGCTGGCACGATGCCGCGATCTGGCCGGCGATCGACATGCGCTCGTGCGCCAATCCCCAACTGATGGCCGCCAGCCCGGTGCCGGCCCGCGCGACCATCGCGTCGGCCGGGACCCAGGTATCGATGTGGACCGCCGCGGTGTCCAGCGGTCCGGCACCCACCTTGTTGTACGGCTGCTGCACGACGACATGCGTAGTCGGTACCGCCACCACGACGACGTTGCCGTGCCGGCTGGACGAATCGTGGTCGACGCTGCGCGCCACGACCATGATGTGGTCGGCGATCGGAGACAGCGAGACGAACTTCTTGATGCCGCGGACCGCGAAACCGCCGTCGTGCGAACGGACCTCGGTTTCAACGATCTGCAGATCTGATCCACCGGATTCTTCCGAAGCACCGATGCAGAGTACGGCCTCGCCGCGAATGGCTTTCTCGCAGATGTCCTTCAGGTAGTCCGATTTGCCGAACCGGCGCAGCACCGCGATGGCCGAGTCGTGCAGGCTGACGCCCACTCCGATACCGGCCGACGCCAGGTGGCCCAGCGCCAGGGCAAGCTCGACGAGCTTGCTGACGTCGGGGTGGACCTGGTCGGTCCACTTGGCGGCAAAGACTCCGCTTGCTCCCAGATGCTCGATCAGCTTACGCGGAAAGCGTTGCTGCGCTTCGGCTTCTGAGGTCCACTCAGTGACGCGGTCGTCGAACGCCTCGGAGAGCAGCACGCGATAGTCGGCATCGAAAACCATCTGACCTGTCGCGGTCACGTCAGTCCACCAGCTCGAGGGTACGGCGCACTTCCAGCCGACGCAGCTTGCCCGACGAGGTGCGCGGCAGGGAACCCGGCGACATGAAAACCACGTCGGCCGGCACGATTCCGCATACCGACGCGATGCGCTGGATCACTTCGGTGCGGGCCTGGGTCTGGTCGTCACCTTTGAACTCGGCGGCGACGACCAGGCCGGGGCGAGCGGACCGCTCGCCGGTACCCAGGGCGACCACGCAACCTTCTCGCACCCCGGTGACTTGAGCGGCGATCAGCTCGATCTCCGTCGGGAAGATGTTGCGTCCCGCAATCGAGATGATTTCCTTGACCCGGCCACACACGACCAGACCGCCGTCGCCCAAAAAGCCCAAATCGCCGGTGGGAAACCAGTCTTCACGGTCGATGGCCGGGTGCCCCAGGTAACCATCCATCATCGATGTGCCGCGAATCTCGATCTCCCCGATCTCACGGTCGGCCGTGCCGGCATAGCGATCGCTGGATACGACCCGGATTTCCATGCCCGAAAGCGCCTCGCCCACGACGGCGTATTTACGTGAACCGCTCTCGTCCGAGACGGTGGCGAAGGTCAATCCGGTACCGGGCGTGGGCAGGGCGACCGCGCAAGTGGACTCGGCGAGGCCGTACGACGGGGCCGGCGCACCAGCGTCAAACCCGAACGGCGCCATGGCTTCTGTGAACCGCGCAAACCTGTCGCAGTCCACCGGTTCGCCACCGTTGATGGCAACCCGCATGGCGCGGAGATCGACGCCGGACACCAGCGACGCGTACTTGCCGAGGATGTTGTAGGCGAGGTTGGGTGCGGCGGTGATCGTCGCACGGCTTTCCGAGAGCCACTTCAGCCAGTTGAACGGCGATGCGGAGAACGCCGTTGGCGACGACAGCCACAATGGCATCCCCGCCAGCGTCGCGGCGAGCACGCAGGTAAGCCCCATGTCGTGAAACAGCGGCAGCCATGAGCACACAACGTCACGGGACGGGTCGAGGGTGAATCGTTGATCGAGACCGCGCATGTTGCTGAGCACGGCGCCCGGCGACAGCATCGCGGTTTTGGGCGATCCGGTCGATCCCGCCGTTCCCTGCAGAATGGCCGGGCCGATTAGGTCGGCGTGGGGGATGCCCGAAGTCGAGCGGTTGGTGCGCGCCGCGGTGGCGAGGTCTTCGGTGACGATGCTCGGGCGCGCAGCAGTTCGCAGGCTTTCCAAGTGCGAGCCGTGGCTTAGTACAGCGCCCACCCCGATGCCGGCAAACCGGGTCAGCGTCGAGTCTGCCCAGTGCTGGGAGTCCGCGCCTCGTACCGGCCCCGGCAGGATCGAGATGGCTGCGCCGGTTAGCCACGCACCCTGGATCGCGGCGATGAACTCGACGGTCGGCTCGCCGACGAGACCGACCGCGGCGGGCCGGTCGTGGTCCAGTAGCCAGGCCGCGACCCCTTCGGCTAACCCGTGCACTTCCGGCCACGGGAGCCGCATCCAGTCCGACGACTCCTTATCGAAGACAGCCAATTCGGAGGTCGCGGTCTGCATCGACCGGGTGATTGCCGCCGCCAGTTCGCTCATTACGGTGTTTTCGCCGCGATCGCCGCGTCCAGATCGCCGACGGTGTTGCAGGTCAGCAGCTCTTCCTCGGACAGCGCGACGCCGAGCCGCTCTTCGATCGCAACCATGCCCACAGCAAAGGCCACCGAATCCAGGCCGACATCGTCGACCAGCCTGGCGTCCGGGGTGACCCGGGCCATGTCCACGTTGAGGTCGTCACGCAGAATGCTTTGCAGCGCAGTGGTCACCGCAGGGGAAGAGGAGGCCATGGCGAGCGACCTTACACGGCGAAATAAGGCAAGGCTAGCCTTCTATTACGCGGTGAGAGTTTTGCCACATTAGGCGCCCAGCGAACCCACCGCGCTGCTGTCACCGGGCGTCAACGGCGCGCGGTACCGTCGAGGGGTGTCCAGTGAGGCCCGTCGGGAGCGCCATCACCGGCCCGCACTGATCGTGTTGGCGATCGTCGCGGCCGGTGGCTGCCTGGCCTTGGGCTGGTGGCAGTGGACACGCTTCGAGTCCCCGTCGGGCACGTTCCAAAACCTCGGCTACGCATTGCAGTGGCCGTTGTTCGCGTGGTTCTGCGTCTACGCGTACCGCAACTTCGTCCGCTACGAAGAAGCCCCGCCGGAGCCGCGCAGTCACGGGGCAATCACCGAGATCCCGGCCGGGCTGCTACCCGAGCGCCCCGCTCCCGCGCAGCAACCATCCGACGACGACCCCGCCCTGCGGGAGTACAACGCCTATCTGGCCCAGCTCGCTGCCCAAGATGCCGAAAAGCAGAACAGGACCACCGCATGACCGCACCCGAGACACCCTCCGAGACCAGCGGAACCGTCTCCGCTGACCGCATCCGCCCCGCCCTGCTCGGCTACCGGATCATGACGTGGACGACGGGTCTGTGGCTGATCGCGCTGTGCTACGAAATCGTCTCGCATCTGGTGTTTCACCACGAGATCCGGTGGATCGGAATCGTGCACGGCTGGGTCTATTTCGCTTACGTGCTAACGGCTTTCAATCTGGCGATCAAGGTGCGCTGGCCGATCGGCAAGACCCTCGGCGTGCTGCTGGCCGGCACGATCCCGCTGCTGGGCATCATCGTCGAGCATTTCCAGACCAAGGACATCAAGGCCCGCTTCGGGCTGTAGCGGCGAGTCACATCCGCACGCTCGGGGACAACACTTTTTGCCCGCCGCCGAGCGACAAATCGCGTTGAGCCCGGTTGCGCGGGCCGGCGGTCGTCGCGTTGTCGCTCGGAGGCGGGCAAGTCGCCTGTTGGGTCTGCGGCGGCCCTTCGGCCACCCACCGCTTAGGCCAACGCGCGCAACGCGGGCAGCAGCAGCGCCAGGGCTCGACCACGATGCGAGACCGCGTCTTTCTGCGCGGGACTCAACTCCGCCGCGGAGCGCTCGGAGCCGGCTGGGATGAAGACCGGGTCGTAGCCGAATCCGCCGTCGCCGCGCGGCGCGTGGGTGATCGTGCCCGGCCACTCGCCGCGGACCACGACTTCTCCCCGGTCCGACACCAGTGCGCAGGCTGACACAAATGCCGCGGAGCGCCGTTCGTCGGGCACATCACGCAACTGGGCAAGCAGTAGCGCGGTGTTGCCGGCGTCGTCGCCGTGACTGCCCGCCCAGCGGGCCGACAGCACGCCGGGCATACCGCGCAGCGCCGCCACCTCCAGGCCGGAGTCATCGGCGACGGTCGCTATCCCGGTGGCCGCGAACGCATCCCGCGCCTTCGCCAACGCATTGTCCTCGAAGGTCGCACCGGTTTCCGGCGCCTCGTCGAACGGCGCCACGTCGTCGAGCGACACCAGCGTCAGGCCCGTCAGCCCGGCGCCATCCAGCACCCGGCGCAGTTCGGCCAGCTTCTTGGGGTTGCGGCTGGCGACGAGCAGCCGGGTCAGCTGCCGAACGCCTTCGACTGCCCGGGCCCCTCGGGAAGCACCCCCGGATATGGCAACTCCAGCGCCTCGCGCTGGGCGGCGAAGAGCGTGTCACAAGCGCCGAGCGCCATATCGAGCAGCTTGTCGAGCGTCGAGCGCGGGAACGTCGCACCCTCGCCGGTGCCCTGGATCTCCACCAGGGTTCCGGTGTCAGTGGCGACGACGTTCATGTCGACCTCGGCGCGCGAGTCCTCCTCGTAGGGCAGGTCGACGCGGATCCTGCCGTCGACCACACCTACGCTGACCGCCGCGATCGCGCAGGACAACGGCCGCGGATCCGACAGCTTGCCCGCCGCCGACAGGTAGGTCACGGCGTCGGCCAGCGCCACATAGGCACCCGTGATCGCCGCCGTGCGGGTACCGCCGTCGGCCTGCAGCACATCGCAGTCGACGGCGATTGTGTTCTCCCCCAGCGCCGCCAGATCGATACACGCGCGCAGCGATCGACCGATCAGCCGACTGATTTCCTGGGTGCGCCCGGACAGCCGGCCCTTCACCGATTCCCGATCGGAGCGAGTGTGGGTGGCCGACGGCAGCATGGCGTATTCCGCGGTCAGCCAGCCCAGGCCAGTCCCCTTACGCCAGCGCGGTACTCCCTCGGTGACACTCGCGGTGCACAGGACTTTGGTTCCACCAAATCCGATCAGGACCGAACCCGCGGGATTCTCGGTGAAGCCCCGCGTGATGACTAGCGGGCGAAGCTCGTCGTCATTGCGACCGTCTTCTCGTTTCGACACGACGCCACCCTAGCCCGCCGGTGCGTCACGCAGGCAGGTCGGCTGAATCAGACTCGTTCGGAGTGCCGAACGTCGAATGTCTCGTTGCACACCACGGCGTGCACCGGACCGTCGAACTCGGCCTTGGCCTCGCTGATCACGTCCTCCCGCGAGGTCCACGGCGGTATGTGGGTCAGCAACAGCTCGCGGACCCCGGCCTGTGCCGCGACCCGGCCGGCCTCGGTGCCCGACAAGTGCAGGGCGGGCGGACGATCCGGCGCGTGCGTCCAGGACGCCTCGCACAGGAACACGTCGGCGTCGCGCGCCAGCTCGACGAGCTGATCGCAGACTCCGGTGTCCCCGCTGTAGACGAACGACGCGCCGCTGGGATCGGTGATCCGCAAACCGTAGGACTCGGTGGGATGCGCGACAATGCGTGGTGTCACGGTGAGGGCACCGACTTCGACCGGCTCGCCGTCGACCCAGTGACGGACGTCGAATATGTCCGAGCAGTCGTCGATTTCGCCGCCGTAGGGCGACGACGCGGCACCCAACCGCGACCAGGTGTCGCTGGGGCCATACAGCATCGCCTTGCCGAGGGGCTTCGACGACGGGTGGTAGCGGCGCCACACGAACAGCCCCGGCATATCCAGACAATGGTCGGCATGCAGATGAGACAACAGCACGTGCACGGAACCCGGGTCGGCGTAACGCTGTAACGCGCCGAGCACACCCCCGCCGAAGTCCAGGACCAGCGGCGGAGTGTCCGGAGCCCGAAGCAAATATCCCGACGCTGGCGAGTCCGGACCGACCACGCTGCCCGAGCAGCCGAGCACGGTTATTCGCACAGGCACTACTGTGCCATGCCCGGAACGACCATGAGAAAAACATCGCGCGATTGATGTGATGAGAATCTCGCCACGGGCTAACCGATCGGCGAGTGGTGCACGGGCCGCACGCCACTGACGGCGGGACCCAGGAATCGCGCCGCCAGTTTCGTGAAGGCCTCCGGATCGCCGGTGGCTTCGAAGACGCGAGTGGCCGGCGGCGCGTCATGCGGGCGCAGCAAATCCTGTTCGGTGAGCACCCGGAGTACTTCCTTCGCGGTTTCCTCGGCGCTGGAAACCAGCGTCACGTTCTCGCCCATCGCCAGCTGAATCAGCCCCGACAGCAGCGGGTAATGCGTGCAGCCCAACACCAGCGTGTCGACCTGAGCGCGCTGCAGCGGCTCCAGATAGCCCTCGGCCAGTCCCAGCACCTGACGCCCGCTCGTCACGCCGCGCTCGACGAAGTCGACGAAGCGCGGGCAGGCCACCGCGGTGATCTCGGTGTCGCGGGCGGCGGCGAACGCGTCCTGATAGGCATGCGAGGTGATGGTCGCCTGGGTGCCGATGACGCCGATGCGGCCGGTGCGGGTGGTGGCCACGGCGCGGCGCACCGCCGGCAGGATCACCTCGACGACGGGCACGTCGTAGCGCTCGCGGGCATCGCGCAGACAGGCCGCCGACGCGGTGTTGCAAGCGATCACCAACGCCTTGACGCCGCGGCCGACCAGATCGTCACCGATGGCCAGCGCATGGGCGCGGACCTCGGGGATGGTCAGCGGGCCGTAGGGACCGTTGCCGGTGTCGCCGACGTAGACGATGTCCTCGTCTGGCAGTTGGTCGATGATCGCGCGGGCGACCGTCAGTCCCCCGACGCCGGAGTCGAAGACCCCGACGGGCGCTAGCGGCGAGTTCATGTGTGCGTGCCGGCTTTTCGCTTCGCCCGGGCCTTGCGTTCGGGGGCGGACAACAGATACGCCGCGACAACGCCGGCGATGGCGCCACACAGGTGGCCCTGCCAGGACACCCCGCCGCATTGACCGAGCACCGGCATCGCGCCGAGCAGCACGCCGCCGTAGATGAACAGCACCACCAGCCCAATGACGATGTCGACGAACCGGCGCACGAATATCCCGAAGACCAGCAGAAAGGCCAGCCAGCCGAAGATCAGCCCGGAGGCCCCGATATGGTCCGTCGGCCCGCAGTTGCTGCCCCAGTCGCCGATCAGCCAGGTGCCGAAGCCGCCCAGGATCCACACGATCGCCGTCGCCCACACGAAGCGGGACAACCCGGCCAGGGTCATCAAAAACCCCAGCACCAGCAGGGGAACGGTATTGGCCATCAGGTGCTGCCAGTTGGCGTGCAGCACGGGCGCGAAGACGATGCCCCACAGGCCGTCGGCTTCCAGCGGCCTGATGCCGTTTGCGTCCAGGGAATGCCGCGAGAGTTGGTCGAACAATTCGATCAGGTAGAGCAGCGCCACGAAGGTGAGGATTGTGGCCCCGCCCACCACCCACTCGGGCCGGTTTTTTTGGGTAGCGGGTACGCGTTGCTGTCTGGGGCTCATGCCCATAACTGCCCTTCTGAAGCGTCCACGGCATCATCCAGGCTACCGGCACAGGCGCCGCGAGCCTGGTACTTCCGCCCAGCGTCGGCACGGATCACCAGCACCTCAGCTCCCTGTCCCGAATGCACCCGGCAAGGTGTCGCGGTAGGTCGGTATTCCGGCGACCGACTCGGCCGACAACACACCGACCAGCACGGCACGGGCCAGGCAATCGGCCGCGGCCGCGCCCACCTCGGTGACCAGGGGCGTCTCCGGGGACATCGCCGCGGGCGCATCGGCCGGCGGCGGCACCTCGACCGCCCCGGTCGCCAACGCGAACACGGTGTCGCCGTCCAGCGGGGTGTGCGCCGGGCGGATGGAGCGGGCCAGGCCGTCCTGGGCGGCGATCGCGACCCGTCGGCACGCCGCAGAACTCAGCGCCGCGTCGGTCGCGACCACCGCGATCGTCGTGTTGAGCGGTTCCAGCGGCGACGGTAGCTGCGCGAGCGCGTCGATCTGGTCGGCCGGCGGCGGCGTCAACGCGAACGCCTTGATCGCATCCGCCATCCACGGCAGGCCGGTGGTCCGGTCGACGACCTCGCCGGCGGAGTTGACCGCGACGACCGCGCCGACGGTGACGCCCGACGGCAATGTCGTCGACGCCGTGCCGATGCCGCCTTTGAGCACGCCGGCCCGCGCCCCCACCCCGGCGCCGACCGTGCCGACGGCCACCGTCGCGCCGGCGGCCTCGCAGGCCGCTTCGCAGGCGGAGTAGCCGAACTCCGCCGTCGGCCGGCAATCCCAGCCGCCGACCGGCAGATCGAATATCACCGCACCCGGGACGATGGGCACCAGTCCACCCTTCATCGCCACGCCGCGCTCGTGTTCCTCCAGCCAGCGCATCACGCCGTCGGCGGCCGCCAAACCGTAGGCGCTGCCGCCGGCCAATAGGACCGCGTCGACGAACCGCACCGTGTTGGCTGGATCCAGCAGATCGGTCTCCCGGGTGCCGGGTGCGCCGCCGCGGCAATCGACCGCGCCGACGGTCCCCGGCGGGGTCAGCACGACGGTGACGCCGCTGGCCCACCCGGCGCCCAAGGACGCGTCCGGATCCAGGCGCTGATAGTGGCCAACGCGGATGCCCCCGACGTCGGTGAGCGCGTTCATCCGGCCTGCTTACCCATCAGCACCAACACCAGGTACTCCTGCAATACGGTCAGCCACTGGTAGACGTCGAAGTGGGTGGCCATCGGATGGTCGGCCGACAGGCGTTCCGGCCCGTGCGGCCCGATTTCGAGCATGACTCCCAGCGCCAGCCGAATGTCGTTGACGGCCGAGATCCAGGCGTTGGCCTGGTCCTCGCTGAGCTCGAATCGTCCGCCGCTATCCGGAATTGTGCGCAACAGATGCTGTGCCGCAACGCGTTTGGCGTCGATAATCTCGGGCTCGTGCAGACTGCGCAGCGCCGAGTTCAGGCCTTCGGGTGTTTGCGACCCGGTGCTCGTCGTGTCCTCGTCGTCGGGCCGGAAGAAGTCCGGCAGCAGCCGTCGCAGCGTGGGGTCTTGAGGCGGCTCGGAATTTCCGGTCTTGATGCCGGTGATCTCCTCGAGTTCGTCTGACGGCGAAGAGGATTCGCGCTCGTCGAGCAGGCCGATCAACGCGCCGACCAGATTCTTCAGCAGCTCCGCCTCATGCGGAGCCAGGGAGGACCGGAAACGGGGACCATCGGCGGTCTCAACCCGCTTCCATTTGCGCACCGGAAATCGATCTCAGCGGTCCTGCTGCAGCGTCGCCCACAAACCTGCGGCGTGCAGCTTGGATACGTCGACTTCCATCGACTCGCGGCTACCTGCCGACACCACTGCCTTGCCTTCGTTGTGCACCTGCAGCATCAATTTGGTGGCATGCGGCTCGCTGTAGCCGAACAACTTCTGGAACACGTAGGTCACGTAGGTCATCAGATTGACCGGGTCGTCCCACACGATGGTGACCCAGGGACTGGCGGTGACCTCGACTGGAGCGGACTCGCGTTGCCCGGTGGTACCGGGCTTGGTGGGCGCTGATGCGGCAACCATGGCCTCCAGGATACCGAGAGACCGGCCGCCCGCCGCCAGCCGTTACCGTTGGCAGAATGAACGAGCCGGCCTTAGCTGGGCTGTTAACCGACAAGTACGAGTTGACGATGCTGGCAGCGGCGCTGCGCGACGGCACGGCAGAGCGCCGTACCACGTTCGAACTGTTCGCCCGCCGCCTTCCCGCGGGCCGTCGCTACGGTGTGGTCGCCGGCACCGGCCGGTTGCTGGAGCTCTTGCCGCAGTTCAGGTTCGACGACGACGCGTGCCGACTACTGGGGCAATTCCTCGACGCCGACACGGTGCGTTATCTCCGCGATTTCCGGTTCACCGGCGATATCGACGGCTACGCCGAAGGCGAGCTCTACTTTCCGGGCTCGCCGGTGCTGACGGTGCGCGGCAGCTTCGCTGAATGTGTGATGCTCGAAACGCTGGCGCTGTCGATCTTCAACCACGACGCGGCGATCGCCTCCGCGGCGGCGCGCATGGTCAGTGCGGCCGCCGGGCGCCCGCTGATCGAAATGGGATCCCGGCGAACCCACGAACGATCTGCCGTCGCCGCAGCCCGCGCGGCCTACATCGCCGGTTTCGCCGCGTCATCGAACCTCGAAGCCGAGCGTCGCTACGGCGTACCAACCGAGGGCACCGCCGCACATGCGTTCACGATGCTGCACACCGGCGAGGGTGGGCCCGATGAGCTCGCCGCGTTTCGGGCCCAGGTCGACGCGCTGGGCGTGGACACCACCCTGCTGGTCGATACCTACGACGTGACCACCGGCGTGACCAACGCCGTGGCCGCCGCCGGGGCGACGCTCGGCGCGGTGCGACTGGACTCCGGCGAGCTCGGCGTGCTGGCCCGCCAGGTGCGCGAGCAGCTCGACCAGCTGGGCGCCACCCGCACCCGCATCGTGGTGTCCGGCGATCTCGACGAGTTCTCCATCGCCGCGCTGCGGGCCGAGCCGGTGGACAGCTACGGTGCCGGCACCTCGGTGGTGACCGGCTCGGGCGCCCCGACCGCGGGCATGGTCTACAAGCTGGTCGAAGTCGACGGCATACCGGTGCAAAAACGCAGCAGCCACAAGGAGTCCCAGGGCGGCCACAAAGAAGCGCTGCGACTGTCCCGCCCAACCGGCACGATCATCGAAGAGATCGTGCACCCCGCGGGCCGGCCCCCGGCGACCACCGAGCCGTTCCGGGTGCTGACCGTCCCGCTCGTCCGCGGCGGCGAGGTGGTCGCGAACACCGGCGGCGTGGCCCTGTCCGCCGCCCGGGACCTGGTGGCGTCCGGGCTGCACAGCCTGCCCTGGGAGGGCCTGAAATTGGCGCACGGCGAACCGGCGATTCCCACGACGCGCGTAGCGGTCTGATCGATACGGTTTAGCTAGCCGAATCCGCGCGCAACCAAGGGAGTTATCACGCCAGAGGTGTCTGTGCCCGAGCTGCTGGCGATCGCCGTGTCCGCGCTCGGCGGCAGCGAACGCAGCGGCCAGCTGGAGATGGCCACCGCGGTCGCACGCGCATTCGAAACCGGTGAACACCTCGCCGTGCAGGCTGGCACCGGGACCGGTAAGTCGCTGGCCTACCTGATTCCGGCGATCGTGCACGCGATCACCGACGAGGAACCGGTCGTGGTGTCGACGGCGACGATCGCCCTGCAGCGCCAGCTTGTCGATCGCGACTTGCCGCGGCTGGCAGATTCGCTTGCCGACGCGCTGCCGCATGAACCGCAGTTCGCGTTGCTCAAGGGACGGCGAAACTATCTGTGCCTGAACAAGATTCACAACGGCTCTACCGAAGAGCCCGACGGCGACGAGACACGACCGCAGGAGGAGCTGTTCAATCCGATGGCGGCCAGCGCCCTGGGCCGCGACGTGCAGCGGCTCACCGCGTGGGCCGCGACGACGGATACCGGTGACCGTGACGACCTCAAACCCGGTGTGCCGGACCGATCCTGGTCGCAGGTCAGCGTCTCGGCGCGGGAATGCCTCGGGGTGAGCCGCTGCCCGTTCGGCTCGGAGTGCTTCTCCGAACGTGCTCGCGGGCGCGCCGGTGTGGCCGACATCGTCGTCACCAATCACGCCCTGCTGGCCATCGACGCCGTCTCGGAATCGACGGTGCTGCCCGAACATTCGCTGCTGGTGGTTGACGAGGCGCACGAGTTGGTCGACCGGGTGACGTCGGTGGCCACCGCGGAGTTGACGTCGGCCGCCCTCGGGGTCGCGGCGCGGCGGATCACCCGATTGGTGAACCCGGAACTGGTCGGACGCCTGGAAGCGACCACCACAACCTTCGCCGCGGCGATCCACGACGCCACGCCGGGGCGCATCGATCACCTCGACGACGAGCTGGCGACATACCTGCGGGCGCTGCGCGACGTGGCCAGCGCGGCGCGCGCCGACATCGACACCACCAGCGACGCCAAGGCGACCGCGGCGCGCGCCGAAGCCGTTGCGGCACTGAGCGAGATCTCCGATACCGCGTCGCGGATCCTGACGTCGTTCGGCCCCGCCATCCCCGATCGCACCGAGGTGGTGTGGCTGGATCACGAGGACAACCGGGGCTCGACGCGTCCCGTGCTGCGGGTTGCTCCCCTGACGGTGGCCGGCTTGCTGCGCAACCATGTCTTCTCGCGCTCGACGACCGTGCTGACCTCCGCCACGCTGACGATCGGCGGTTCCTTCGATGCGATGGCCTCGGCGTGGGGCCTGGCCGGACCCGACGATGCGACGCAACGCCCGCCCTGGCGGGGCCTCGACGTCGGGTCGCCGTTTGACCACGCGAAGGCCGGAATCCTTTACGTGGCAAAGCATCTGCCGCCGCCCGGCCGCGACGGCACCGGCTCGGCCGAACAGCTGACCGAGATCGCCGAACTGATCACCGCGGCCGGCGGTCGCACCCTGGGCCTGTTCTCGTCGATGCGCGCCGCGCGTGCCGCCACCGATGCCATGCGCGAACGGCTGTCTACGCCGGTGTTGTGTCAGGGCGACGACAGCACCTCGGCATTGGTCGAGCAGTTCAGTGCCGACCCCGAGACCTCGCTATTCGGCACGCTGTCGCTGTGGCAGGGCGTCGACGTGCCGGGGCCGTCGCTGTCGCTCGTGCTGATCGACCGCATCCCGTTCCCGCGTCCGGACGACCCGCTGCTGGGTGCCCGCCAGCGCGCGGTGGCCGCACGCGGCGGCAACGGTTTCATGGCCGTCGCGGCCAATCATGCGGCGCTGTTGCTCGCACAGGGCTCGGGACGGCTGCTGCGCCGCGACACCGACCGCGGAGTGGTGGCGATACTCGACTCGCGAATGGTCACCGCCGGGTATGGCGGTTATCTGCGGGCCTCGCTACCGCCGTTTTGGCAGACCACCAACGCCGAGCAGGTCCGCGGCGCCTTGCAGCGCCTGCGCACCGCGCCCGACACCTAACGGGCGAGCGCCACCAGGCCGAGCTCGTTGCCGGCCGCCAGCATCGGGTGATGCGGCAGCACCCGAACGGTGTATCCGACCGCCCCCGCCACCGGCAGTGAGGTGGTCGTCGAGAAGACCTGGTTGCCGCCTTCGGCCGTTCCGGTGTAGGACATTTGGACGGTGACCGGGTCCAGCAGGGCATCGCCGGAATCGACCCGGCCCACCACCGCCTCCACGGTGACCTCGTCGGGCGCCAGACCGCCCAGTTGCACGGTCGCGGTCAGGGTGAGCTTCGACCCGAGCACCGGAGTATCGGGCAGACCGGTGGAGTCGACGTCGGTGATCGCGACCTTCGGCCACGCCG
This sequence comes from Mycobacterium sp. 050272, assembly GCF_039023525.1. NCBI lineage: Bacteria > Bacillati > Actinomycetota > Actinomycetes > Mycobacteriales > Mycobacteriaceae > Mycobacterium > Mycobacterium sp. 050272. Next base: position 14,621 of record NZ_JBCHKV010000019.1, read on the forward strand.
CACCGGCGCGCCGCCGGTAGTCGGCCAGCTCACGCGCCGCGCCGAAAGCACCCTCGCCGGTGTCGGCAATGGTTTTGCGCAGCGACTGCGCCGCCGGCGTGTAGTACTGCTCGACGTAGTCGCGCACCATCCTTGAAGCCAGCACCTTGGGCCCGAGCGTTTGCAAGGTGTGCCGGACCATTTCGATCCAGCGCGGCGGCACCCCGTGTTCATTGCGCTCGTAGAACTTCGGCGCCACCGCTTGTTCGAGCAGTCCGTACAGGGCGCTGGACTCCAGCTCGTCGCGGCGTTCCTCGTCGCTCACCCCGTCGGCCGACGGTATCTCCCAACCGTTTTCGCCGTCGTACCATTCGTCCCACCAGCCGTCGCGGATGGACAGGTTCAGCCCACCGTTGAGCGCGCTCTTCATTCCCGACGTGCCACAAGCCTCCAGCGGCCGCAGCGGGTTGTTCAGCCAGACGTCGCAGCCCCAGTACAGCAGCCGGGCCATGGACATGTCGTAGTCCGGTAGGAACGCAATGCGGTGGCGCACCTCGGGCCGATCGGCGAAGCGCACCACCTGCTGGATCAGGGCCTTGCCCCCGTCGTCGGCCGGGTGTGACTTGCCCGCCACGATCAGCTGGATCGGGCGATCCTCATTGAGCAGCAGGCGCTCCAGGCGGTCGGGGTCGCTCAGCATCAACGTCAACCGCTTGTAAGTCGGGACCCGGCGTGCAAAACCGACGGTGAGCACGTCTGGATCGAAAGCCTTTGCGATCCAACCCAACTCAGCATGTGGCGCGCCGCGCTCCAGCCACGAGCGGCGCAACCGCCGCCGGACGTCGTCGACCAGCAGCGCACGCAGTTGGGAGCGGATCCACCACAGATGACCGGCGTCGACTTCCCGCAGCCGCAACCACACACCCGGATCGCTGAATGCGGCGTCGTCCGGCCCGGCCAGCTCGCGGCCCAGCTGCAGCCATTGCGGCGCCGCCCAGGTGCGGGCGTGCACACCGTTGGTGATCGACCCGATCGGCACCTCGGCGCGGTCGAATCCCGGCCACAGTTCGTTGAACATGCCACGGCTGACGCGGCCGTGCAGCAGCGAGACACCGTTGGCGCGTTGCGCGAGCCGCAGCCCCATGTGCGCCATGTTGAATTTCGTCTCATCGTCCTCGGCGCCGAGCGCGAGCACCCGATCGATCGGCACGCCCGGCAGCAACGCGAGCTCCTGATCGTCGAGGTCCTCGTCGGAATGGTCGTCGAAGTACAGCCGCACCATCTCGACCGGGAATCGGTCGATCCCGGCGGGCACCGGCGTGTGGGTGGTGAACACGGTGGCCGAGCGCACCACCGTCAGGGCGGTGTCGAAGTCCAGTCCCTGATCGGTGATCAGCTCGCGAATGCGCTCCACACCGAGGAACCCGGCGTGCCCCTCGTTCATGTGGAACACCTCGGGAGCGGGCAGGCCTTCGATCGCGGTGAACGCGCGAATCGCCCGCACGCCGCCGATCCCGGCCAGGATCTCCTGGCGCATCCGGTGCTCCTGGTCGCCGCCGTACAACCGGTCGGTGACGCTGCGCAGATCGTGCTCGTTCTCGGGGACGTCGGAATCCAGCAGCAGCAACGGAACCCGGCCCACCTGTGCCACCCAGATCCGCGCGGACAGCCGCGCGGAGTCGGGCAGCGTCAGTTCGACCAGCGCGGGATACCCGCCGGCGTCGGTGAGCAGCCGCAGCGGAAGACCCTGCGGATCCAGCGACGGGTAGGTCTCGTTCTGCCAGCCTTCCGCGCTCAACGACTGCCGGAAGTACCCCGAGCGGTAGTACAGGCCGACCGCGATCAGCGGCACGCCCAGATCGGACGCGGACTTGAGGTGATCGCCGGCCAGGATGCCCAGGCCACCCGAGTAGTTGGGCAGCACCTCGGCGACGCCGAACTCCATCGAGAAATACGCGATGCCGGTCGGCATCGCGATACCGGCTTCCTGCTGTTGCTGGTACCACCGCGGACGGGTCAGGTAGTCGTTCAAGTCGGCGCAGAGCTCGTCGAGCCAGCGCAGGAAGCCCTCATCCAACGCCAATTCGTCGAGACGGGCCGGGCTGACCGCGCCCAGCAGGGCCACCGGATCGTTGCCGCAATTCGCCCACAGCGTCGGGTCGATGCTTGCGAACAAATCTTGCGTCGCCTTGTCCCAGGACCATCGCAGATTGGTGGACAGCTGTTCGAGTGGGGCAAGCCGCTCGGGCAGGTGGGCGCGGACGGTAAAGCGGCGGAGAGCTTTCACGCAAGACAACCTTACTAAGGATTGGCCGGCTCGCAGGGTCAGTCTTCGTCGGTTCGCCGCCGGTCGTGTGTGACCAGACACTAGGGTGGGTACGGGTAGTAATTGGGGCCGCAAAGACGCTTCCCCTGCACAGGAACTTTCCCCACGTGACGATGTTTCCTCAGACGGCAAGCATTCCGCGCCGCAGCACAATCCGCGGTTTGCCCGCAAACAATCGGACGGAACGGAGTGGTGGTGCCCGGTCGTGTCGAGATCGATAACGTCGCACCCGTAATTTCCTGCGGCGCGTACCCCGCCAAAGCGGTGGTCGCAGAGGTGGTCCCCGTGAGTGCCGCGGTGTGGCGGGAAGGCCACGACGCGGTCGCGGCAACCCTGGTGGTCCGCTACCTGGGGACGCGCTACCCGCAGGTCAACGAGACGCGCCGGGTTACGGCGGTGCAGGCTCCCGAGAAGCCGCTAACCGCGGTCGACGCCGAGCCGCGCGAGCGGGTCAAACCGCTGCAGCTGCCGATGACGATGGGCCTCGAGCCCTTCGTGTTCCACGGTCAGTTCACGCCCGACCGGGTGGGGCTGTGGACTTATCGCGTGGACGGCTGGGGTGATCCGATCCACACCTGGCGGCACGGACTGCTGGCCAAGCTGGACGCCGGTCAGGGCGAGAAGGAGCTGTCCAACGACTTGCTGGTGGGTGCCGCTTTGCTCGAGCGCGCCGCCACCGGGGTGCCACGCTCGGCGCGCGAGCCGCTGCTGGCCGCCGCGGCGGCGTTGCGTGTCCCGGGCGATCCGGTGACCCGCACCGCGCTGGCGCTGGCGCCCGATATCGAGGAGATCCTCGGCACCTATCCGCTGCGGGAGATCGTCACCCGCGGCGAGCAGCACGGCATCTGGGTGGACCGGCCGCTGGCCCGCTTCGGCTCCTGGTACGAGATGTTTCCGCGCTCAACCGGCGGCTGGGACGCCGACGGAAAGCCGGTGCACGGCACCTTCGCGACGGCGGCCGCGGACCTTCCGCGCATCGCCGAGATGGGCTTCGACGTCGTGTACCTGCCGCCGATCCACCCGATCGGCAAGGTACATCGCAAGGGGCGCAACAACTCCCCCACCGCGGCTCCCGGAGATGTGGGTTCGCCGTGGGCGATTGGTAGCGACGAGGGCGGCCACGATGCGATCCACCCGGAACTCGGCACGATCGAGGACTTCGACAATTTCGTCGCCGCGGCCCGCGATCTGGGCATGGAAGTTGCCCTGGACCTGGCGCTGCAGTGCGCCCCTGATCACCCGTGGGCGCGCGAACACCGGAACTGGTTCACGGAGTTGCCGGACGGCACCATCGCTTACGCGGAGAACCCGCCGAAGAAGTACCAGGACATCTATCCGATCAATTTCGACAACGATCCCGCCGGGCTCTACGACGAAGTTCTGCGCGTGGTCCGGCACTGGGTCGACCACGGCATCAAGTTCTTCCGGGTGGATAACCCGCACACCAAGCCGCCCGACTTCTGGGCCTGGCTGATCGGTCAGGTCAAAGACTCCGATCCCGACGTGCTGTTCCTGTCCGAGGCGTTTACCCCGCCGGCCCGGCAGTACGGCCTGGCCAAGCTCGGGTTCACCCAGTCCTACAGCTACTTCACCTGGCGCACCGCCAAATGGGAACTCACCGAATTCGGCAACGACATCTCGGATCTCGCGGACTTCAGGCGGCCGAATCTGTTCGTGAACACCCCCGACATCCTGCACGCGATACTGCAGCACAACGGCCCCGGCATGTTCGCCATCCGCGCGGTGCTGGCGGCGACCATGAGTCCGGCCTGGGGTGTCTATTCCGGCTACGAGCTGTTCGAGCACCGCGCGGTACGCGAGGGCAGCGAGGAATACCTTGACTCGGAGAAGTACGAACTGCGCCCCCGCGACTACGCGGCGGCGCGCGCCGAGGGCCGGTCACTGGAACCATTTCTGAAGCAGCTCAACGCAATTCGCCGGGTCCATCCCGCGCTCGAGCAGCTGCGCACCATCCACTTCCACGGGATCGACAACGACGCGTTGCTGTCCTACAGCAAGTTCGACCCGGCCACCGGCGACTGCGTGCTGGTGGTGGTGACCCTCAACGCATTCGGGCCCGAGGAGGGCACGCTGTGGTTAGACATGGCTGCATTGGGTATGGAGCCGTATGAGCGGTTTTGGGTACGCGATGAGATAACCGGCCAAGAATTCCAGTGGGGGCAGTCTAATTACATTCGCATCGACCCCGGGCAGGCGGTCGCCCACATCATCAATATGCCGATCATCCCGCAGGAGTCTCGAAACACGTTGCTGCGCAGGAGGTAAGAGGGCCCGGAAGGGGATACCAGCATGAGTCGAACCGAAAGCCGAACCGATACGCACCTGGCGCCTGACCCGGGCGACTTGGGCCGGCTGGTGAGCGGCACCCACCACAACCCGCACAGCATCCTGGGCGCTCACGAGTACGGCGACCACACGGTGATCCGGGCCTTCCGCCCGCATGCGCAGGAAGTCGTCGCGCTGGTCGGTGACGACGAGTTCGCAATGGAACACCTAGACGCCGGATTGTTCGCCGTCGCGTTGCCGTTCACGAACCTGATCGATTACCGGCTGAAGATCGACTACGGCTCCGGCGCGCATGTGACCGCCGACGCGTACCGCTTCCTGCCCACGTTGGGCGAGGTCGACCTGCACCTGTTCTCCGAAGGCCGCCACGAGCGACTCTGGGAAGTCCTCGGTGCCCACCCCCGCTCTTTCACCACGGCCGATGGCGTCGTCGACGGCGTGTCGTTCGCGGTGTGGGCGCCGAACGCCAAGGGCATCAGCCTGATTGGCGAGTTCAACGGCTGGACCGGTACCGAGGCCCCGATGCGGGTGCTGGGCTCCACCGGCGTCTGGGAGCTGTTCTGGCCCGGGTTCGCGCCGGACGGCCTGTACAAGTTCCGGGTGCACGGCGCCGACGGCGTCGTCACCGAACGGGCCGACCCGTTCGCTTTCGCCACCGAGGTGCCGCCGCATACCGCGTCGCGAGTGACGACGAGCACGTTCACCTGGACCGACGCGGACTGGATGACGCAGCGCGCCAAGCGCAATCCGGTGTTCGAACCGATGAGCACCTACGAGGTGCATCTCGGCTCGTGGCGGCCCGGACTCAGCTACCGCCAACTCGCCTCCGAGCTGACGGATTACGTTGTCGAGCATGGCTTTACCCACGTAGAGCTGCTGCCGGTGGCCGAGCATCCCTTCGCCGGATCGTGGGGATATCAGGTCACGTCGTACTACGCGCCGACATCGCGATTCGGCACCCCCGATGATTTCCGGGCACTCGTCGACGCCCTGCACCAGGCCGGCATCGGCGTGATCGTGGACTGGGTTCCGGCGCACTTCCCCAAGGACGCGTGGGCGTTGGGCCGCTTCGACGGCACTGCGCTCTACGAGCACTCCGACCCCAAGCGCGGTGAGCAACTCGATTGGGGCACCTACGTTTTCGACTTCGGCCGCCGCGAGGTACGCAACTTCTTGGTCGCCAACGCGCTGTACTGGCTCGAGGAATACCACATCGACGGCCTGCGGGTGGACGCGGTGGCGTCGATGCTCTACCTGGACTACTCGCGGCCCGAGGGCGGCTGGACACCCAACATCTACGGCGGACGAGAAAACCTCGAAGCAGTCCAGTTCCTGCAGGAGATGAACGCCACGGCGCACAAGGCCGCGCCGGGGATCGTCACGATCGCCGAGGAGTCGACGTCGTGGCCCGGCGTAACGCGACCGACCAACCTTGGCGGGCTGGGCTTTTCGATGAAGTGGAACATGGGCTGGATGCACGACACGCTGGACTACATCAGCCGCGACCCGATCCACCGCAGCTTCCACCACCATGAGATGACCTTCTCGATGTTGTATGCGTTCAGCGAGAACTACGTGTTGCCACTCAGCCATGACGAGGTGGTGCATGGCAAGGGCACGCTGTGGGGCCGCATGCCGGGAAACAACCACGTCAAGGCCGCCGGGCTGCGTAGCCTGCTGGCCTATCAGTGGGCCCATCCGGGTAAGCAATTGTTGTTCATGGGACAGGAATTCGGCCAGCGCGCCGAATGGTCCGAGCAAAACGGCTTGGACTGGTGGCAGCTCGACGAGCAGGGCTTCTCCAACGGCATACTGCGTTTCGTGCGTGACATCAACGCCATTTACCGCGAGCACCCGGCGCTGTGGAGCCGCGACACGACGCCCGAGGGTTATTCCTGGATCGACGCCAACGATTCCGGCAACAACGTCTTGAGCTTCCTTCGCTACGGCAACGACGGCTCGGTCATGGCGTGCGTGTTCAATTTCGCGGGAGCCGAGCACAGCGGCTATCGACTCGGTCTGCCCAGCGCCGGCCGCTGGCGCGAGGTGCTCAACACCGACGCGACGGACTACAACGGTGCCGGCATCGGCAATCTCGGCGGAGTCGACGCCACCGAGGACCCGTGGCATGGCCGTCCCGCCTCGGCGCAGCTGGTGTTGCCGCCCACGTCGGCGCTGTGGTTGGAACCCGAGTAGTCCTGCGCGGTGTGGAGACGGAAGAACAAGGACGCCGGCGCGGCGCCGATTGCGGTGACAAGCACGGTTTGGCAAGAACAGTTCGACGAGCTGTGGCGCTTGCTGGTGCCGCAGGCCGGTGCCGCCGCGAACGAGCAGGGCGAAGTGATTCGCCTGGCGGGCAAGCTTTCACGCGAGATCCTGGATAACGGCGCCATCAACTGGGACGCAGATTTCTGCGCTATGGCCGACCACCTGACGCAGTTGCTGGCCGGTGGGCATTCGGTGGCCGATCGCAGCGAACTGAACACATTGAGAGACACCGTCCGAACCGGCGGAGGTGGAAAGGCCGAGTTGTACCGACTCGCCGAGTTGGCGGTCTCCTGGGTGCTCGCCAACCCGATCCCCGTGCCTACGGCCCCGGCCCCCTACGGCAACTGAGGTTTGCTCTAGTAGAGCGCGTTGGCGAGGTTTCGACGGCCGGCGATGACCTCGGGGTCGGCGGGATCGAAGAGTTCGAACAACTCGATCAGCCGGGTTCGGACCCGGGTGCGCTCATCGCCGGAAGTGCTGCGCACCAACGCCGTCAATCGCTCGAATGCCGCGGTCACGTCCTGGTTGAGGATCTGCACATCGGCGGCCGCGAAGGCCGCCTCGATGTTGCCCGGCGCGCCATCCGCGACGGTCACCGCATCCGGACGCTGTGCGGTTGCGCGCGTAAGGAAGTCGATCTGACGGATCGCACCCTTGGCCTCGACACTGTCCGGATTGATGTCCAGCAACGCCTGATACGACTGCTTGGCCGCCTCGAAGTCACCGGCCTCGAGCTGCTGGCGAGCCTGGGCCAGGGCCGGGTCGACCTCGGCGTCGTCCTCGGAACCGGTTGCGCCCTTGAGCTTTCCGGCCGTCGCCGACAGCAGTTGGTCCAGCCAGCGGCGCAACTGATCGGCGGGCTGCGAACCCTGGAAGCTGGACAGTGGCTGGCCGGCCGCCAGGGCCACGACGGTGGGAACGGCTTCGACACCGAAGATCTGGGCCACCCGTGGCGCCACATCGACGTTGACCGTCGCCAGCGCCCATTTGCCGCCGTCCTGGGCGGCCAGACCGGACAGCGTGTCGACCAGCTCGACGCAGGCCTCGCTGCGCGGCGACCACAGGGCGACCACCACGGGCACCTCGTCGGAGCGGATCAGCACCTCGGCTTCGAAATTGGCCTCGTTGACCTCAGTGGTCCCCGGCCCCGCAGCCGTCGGCCGGCCCGCGGCACCGGCGGCCGAAGGGCTCTGCTGGGCACGTTGCTTTAGACCGGACAAGTCGACCGCACCGGCAAGCGCGGGCCCGATCGAGGATCTCGGACGCGTCACGCCGTCAAGTCTGTCATGCGCGCCGACCATCAATCCACCCGGTTGCGCACGCGCTCCCGCACGGGCAAATTCGACCGAAAACCGGCCCCGCCAAGGCCCCTGGTCGCCTCATGAGAGCAACATCACAACGCGCCCCGAAGCCGGGCTGCCAGCAACGCTGACCGCTGGTCAGTTCCGGGTTAGCCAGCCCGCAGAATCAGTGCGTCGCCCTGGCCCCCGGCGCCGCACAGGGCCGCGACGCCGTAACCCGAACCGCGCCGCGCCAGTTCCAGGGCGACATGCAGCGTGATCCGGGCGCCTGACATGCCGATCGGATGTCCCACCGCGATCGCACCGCCGTTGACGTTGACGATCTCGGGGTCGATCCCGAGTTCGCGCGTGGAAGCCAGTGCAACCGCCGAGAACGCCTCGTTGATCTCCACCACATCGAGCTGGTCAGCCGTGATGCCCTCGCGGCCCAGCGCCTTCTTGATCGCATTGGCGGGCTGGGACTGCAGCGTCGAATCGGGCCCCGCGACGACTCCGTGAGCGCCGATCTCCGCCAGCCATGACAAACCCATTTCCTGCGCCTTGTCCTTGCTCATCACCACGACCGCCGCGGCCCCGTCCGAGATCTGCGACGCCGAGCCGGCGGTGATGGTGCCGTCACTGCGGAAGGCCGGTTTCAGGCCGGCCAACGACTCGACCGTGGTGTTTGCCCGAATGCCCTCGTCCTCGGCGAACTGCAACGGATCGCCTTTGCGCTGGGGGATGTTCACCGGCACCACTTCGTCGGTGAAGACGCCGTCCTTCCACGCCGCAGCCGCTTTTTGATGCGACCGCGCAGCGAACTCGTCCTGCTCGGCGCGGGTGAACTTGTCGACGTCGTTGCGCTGCTCGGTCAGCGCGCCCATCGGCTGGTCGGTGAACACGTCGTGCAGGCCGTCGTAGGCCATGTGGTCGAGCACAGTCACGTCGCCGTACTTGTAGCCGGCGCGGCTGTCCATCAGCAGGTGTGGGGCCTTGGTCATGGACTCCTGGCCGCCGGCCACCACGACGTCGAACTCCCCGGCCCGGATCAGCTGATCGGCCAGCGCAATGGCGTCGATACCGGACAGGCACATCTTGTTGATGCTCAGTGCCGGGACGTCCCAGCCGATGCCGGCGGCCACCGCGGCCTGACGGGCGGGCATCTGGCCCGCGCCAGCGGTCAGCACCTGGCCCATGATCACGTACTGCACCGCGGAGGCGGGCACATTGGCCTTCTCCAGCGCACCGGCGATCGCGATCGCACCCAAATCGCTGGCCGAGAAATCCTTCAGCGAACCCATCAACTTGCCGATCGGGGTCCGTGCTCCAGCAACGATCACCGATGTCGTCATAACAACCTCCTAGCGACGCATGGACGGCCCGTTCGGCCTCCCGGAGAAGCGCAATCTTTGCCGCCAGGTTACCGTTATGTGATGACGACCGATCAAGTTGACGCCCGTCAGATCCTGGCCACCTCGCTGGTGACTGCGATCGATCACGTCGGCATCGCAGTCGCCGACCTCGATGCAGCCATCGCCTGGTACCACGACACCCTCGGCATGGTCTTGGTGCACGAGGAAGTCAACGAGGACCAGGGAATCCGCGAAGCCATGATCGCCGTCCAGGACGGCGAGCCCGGCACGGCGCAGATCCAATTGATGGCCCCGATCGACGAGTCCTCGACGATCGCCAAGTTCCTGGACAAGCGCGGCCCGGGCATCCAGCAGATGGCGGTGCGAGTCAGCGATTTGGACGCGCTCTGCGAACACCTGCAGTCCCAGGGCGTCCGGCTGGTCTACGAGGCCCCACGTCGCGGCACAGCGAACTCGCGGATCAACTTCATCCACCCCAAAGACGCCGGCGGCGTGCTGATGGAGTTGGTCGAGCCGGCTTCCTAGCCGCTCTGTCGTTCACAACCATTTTCTGGTCGGGCCGCGGTTTGCCCGATTCGTCCAGCACGGCGTGTGCCAATGCCGACGGTCGTCCACGCCGCCCAGTGGTGAGTCCGCTGGCCATACCACCAGATGTGCTGTGCCGGAGCGGATTTCGTGATCGCAGCCGGGGCATCGGTAGGTCTTGAGTGCACGCGCCGCGGCAATCGGGCGTACCTCGTAGTCGTCACCGCCGGGCCCGGTTTCCACCCGCCGCAGCGCCGGCGACAGCGAAGGCAGCTGTTGCCGGCGGGGCGGGGTGCGGCGCCGAGCCATGCCGACAAGTCTAATCGGGCAAGTCAGAACAGCCGGTATTCGTCGCTGTCCATTCCGCGCATCTTGTCGTAATCCAGTGTAAGACAACGTATTCCGCGGTCAGTGGCTAAAGTTCGCGCCTGAGGCTTAATCTGCTGCGCCGCGAACACACCCTGGACCGGCGCCAGCACGGTGTCGCGATTCAGCAATTCGAGGTAGCGGGTGAGCTGCTCCACGCCGTCGATCTCGCCGCGCCGTTTGATCTCCACGGCCACCGAGCCACCTTGGGCGTCGCGGCACAACAGATCGACGGGGCCGATCGCCGTCATGTATTCGCGGCGCACCAGCGTGTATCCGTCGCCCAGCAGCTGGACGTGTTCGGCGAGCAGCGCCTGCAGATGCGCCTCGACACCATCCTTGACCAGCCCGGGGTCGACGCCCAGATCGTGGCTGGAGTCGTGCTCGACCTGCTCGACGGTGATGCGCAGCTGTTCGCCCGTCTTGTTCTCCACCACCCACACCGGCGTCTCGCCGACGACCTCTTCGGTCAACCAGCACGGCGGACTCATCCAATTCAGCGGCTTGTAGGCGCGGTCGTCGGCGTGCACGCTGACCGATCCATCGGCCTTGAAGAGCAACAACCTACGCGCCGACGGCAGATGTGCCGTGAGCCGGCCAACGTAGTCGACGGTGCACTGGGCGATCACTAGACGCACCCGACTCACCTTAGAGCGTCGCCGACGAATTAGGCTGACGCCACCATGTCGGCGAACAAGAGCATGGCGCAACGCTTGGGACGGGTGCTCGAAAGGGTCACCCGTCAGAGCGGCCGGTTACAGGAGACGCCCGCCTACGGTTCGCTGCTGCTCGGGCGGGTGAGCGAGAGCCAGGCCCGCCGGCGGGTGCGCATTCAGCTCATCCTGACCACCTTCATCCTGATCACGAATCTGATCGGGATCGGCGTGGCCGTGCTGCTTTTGGCCGTCGCGTTGCCGTCGCCCAGCATCTTCACCGACGCGCCGGCGTGGATCACCTGGGCCGTCGGGCCCGGATACGTCGCCGTCGCGCTGGCGCTCGGCACCTTCTGGATCACCCACCGGACCACGGCCGCCCTGCGGTGGGCGATCGAGGAGCGCGCGCCCACCCTCGACGACGAACGCAACACCTTCCTGGCCCCGTTCTGGCTGGCGATCGGGGTGCTGGTGCTGTGGGGCATCGGGACCGCGTTGCTGACGACGCTCTACGGACTGACCAACACGCTGTTCATCCCGATCGTGGGCTTCTCGGTGAGCTTCTGCGGCATCTTGGTGGCCACCGCGTGCTACTTGTTCACCGAGTTCGCCTTGCGACCGGTGGCCGCCCAGGCGCTGGAGGCCGGCCGCGTACCGCAGCGGCTGGCGCCGGGCATCATGGGCCGCACGCTGACGGTCTGGCTGCTCAGTTCCGGCGTGCCGGTGCTCGGCATCGCGCTGATCGCGTTCTTCGCGCTGGTGCTGCACAACCTGACCGAGACCCAACTCAGCGTCGCGGTGCTGATCGTCTCGATCGCGACTCTGATCTTCGGCTTCATCCTGATGTGGATCCTGTCCTGGCTGACGGCGACACCGGTGCGGGTGGTGCGCGCGGCCCTCAGGCGTGTCGAGCAGGGCGATCTGCGGGGTGACCTGGTGGTGTTCGACGGCACCGAACTCGGCGAGTTGCAACGCGGTTTCAACGCGATGGTCGACGGCCTGCGCGAGCGCGAGCGAGTACGTGATCTCTTCGGCCGGCACGTCGGTCGAGAAGTCGCGCTGGCCGCCGAGCGCGAGAAACCGAAACTCGGCGGCGAGGAGCGCCACGTCGCGGTCGTGTTCATCGACATCGTCGGCTCCACACAATTGGTGACCAGTCAACGCCCGACCGAGGTCGTCAATGTGCTCAACCGGTTCTTCGCGATCGTCGTCGAGGAAGTCGACCGGCACCACGGATTGGTCAACAAGTTCGAAGGCGACGCATCGCTGGCCATCTTCGGCGCCCCGAATCACCTCGACTGTCCCGAGGACGAGGCGCTGGCCGCGGCACGCGCGATCTGCAATCGGCTGGCGCACGAAATGTGTGAGCTCGAGGCCGGGATCGGCGTTGCCGCCGGCCAGGTCGTCGCGGGCAACGTCGGCGCCAAGGAACGCTTCGAATACACCGTGATCGGCGAACCGGTCAACGAGGCGGCCCGGCTGTGCGAGCTGGCCAAGTCACACCCGGGTGGACTGTTGGCGACCGCGGACACCGTCCAGGGTGCGAGCGAAAGCGAAAGTGCCCGTTGGTCTTTGGGTGAGACTGTGACACTACGTGGACACGATCACCCCACCCGGCTGGCCTCGCCCGAACGCGGCGAGTAGCGGAGCTGTTCAGTGGCAACCCTCGTCGCCTTTCACGCGCATCCAGACGACGAGGTGGTCCTCACCGGTGGCACGCTCGCCGCCGCGGTGGCGGCGGGGCATCGAGTTGTCCTGGTGACCGCGACCGACGGCCGGGTGAACGACGAGGACGACGACACTCGAATAGACGAATTACTGACGAGCGCAAGCATTCTCGGCGTGCACCGAGTCGAGTGCCTTGGCTACGCCGACAGTGGCTACGGGCCGATCTTCTACCCGGACCCACCCGGCCGGATCAGGTTCGCGCGGGCCGACGTCGAAGCGGCGGCGCAACGACTGGCCACCATCCTGCGCGACGAGGACGCACAACTGCTGCTGAGCTATCAGCCCAACGGCGGATACGGACACCGGGATCATGTGCAGGTCCATCACGTCGGCAAGCGTGCCGCGGAGTTGGCCGCGACCCCACGGCTTCTCGAGGTCACCATGCCACGCGAATTGCTGCAGCGCGTCTCCAATGTGCTTCGCTTGCTCCGACTTCCGGCGCCCTACGAGGCCGACACGGCACGCACCGCATACGCGCCGCGAGCCGCGATCACGCACCGCATCGACGTCCGGCGATTCGCCCGGCAGAAGCGGGATGCGTTCGCTGCCCACCGCTCGCAGATCGGCGGCGGACGGGGCGCGCGTCTGTTCGGGCTGGTGATGCTGTTGCCGCCGCAAGTGTTCGGACTGGTGCTGCGCCATGAATGGTTTGTCGATCCGGGCGCCCAACCGGGCACCGTGCGCCGCGATATCTTCGACCGCTAGGACAGACCGCGGACCCGCACGGGCACCGCGGCTCTGACCAACGACGTCACCAGTAGCAGGGCCAGGATCAGCAGCGTTCCCACAAACCAGACAGTGGCCCGCCAGCTGCCCACGCTGTAGACCAGCCCACCGACCGCCCCGGCCACCGACCCGCCCAGGTAGTAGCTGAACAGGTACAGCGCAGACGCCTCGGCGCGATCACGGCGTGCCACGGACCCCACCCAACCGCTGGCCACCGCGTGCGCGGCGAAGAACCCGCCGGTGAAGACACCGGTCCCGACGACAATTACCGGCAGCGCGTCCGGCAGCGTCATCAGCAGCCCCGTGACTGTGATCGGCAGGGCGCCCCCCAGCACGACCAAGCGCCCCCGGCGGTCGGCAAGCCGTCCAGCCACGACCGACGTCCAGGTGCCCACCAAGTACAGCAGGAACAGCAGGCCCACCACCGACGGCTTCAACCCGAACGGCGCGGCGGCAAGCCGGTAGCCGAGGTAGTTGTACACGGTGACGAATCCGCCCATCAGCGTGAAAGCCAGGACAAAAAGCTTCAGCAACAACGGGTTTCGCAGGTGCGTCAGCAAACGCTGCATGGTCGCGCGAATGCTCACCGGCTTCGGGGCGAAGAACTGGGACTTCGGCACCAGCAGGGCGAATACCACCGTCGCGGCCAGCGTCGTCACCGAAGACACCAACAGCGCGACCCGCCAGTTGCTGACCTCGAGCACCAGCGCCGGGATGATCCGTCCCGCGCAGCCACCGATCGTCGTCCCGGCCATGTAGCGCCCCATCGCCGATCCCAGCGAGGACGCGTGCACCTCCTCGGCGAGAAACGCCATCGCGACCGCGGGAATCCCGGCGAGCGCGACGCCTTGGGCCGCCCGCTCGACCAGCAGCACACCGAGCGTGGGGCTGAACGGCAGCAGCAAGCCGATCACGCTGGAGGCGACCCCCGAGATCAGCATCACGGTGACCCGCCCATACCGTTCCGAGAGCACGCTGGCCGGAACGATGGACAGGGCCAGCATTCCGGTGGTGAGCGAGACAGTCAGCGCCGACGTGGCCGGGGAGATCCGGTAATACGCCGACAATGCCGGAAGCAGCGCCTGCGTGCAGTACAAGGCGGCGAAACTGGCCAGACCGGCGCCGACGAGAGCCGCAGTGATGCGTCGGTATCCGCGGCTGCCGGCGTGGTGCGCACTGGGGGTCGCGGTGAGCTGGGGCATAGACCTGATGGTCCGCTCCGGCCTGCTCGATCGGAAATGAATTATTTCCCATATTATGATGCGGATTCGACATAAGTAGAGGTGGCGGTGCATGGCCGACGGCGACTACGAGTGGTTCCTCACACTCGCCGAGCTGCAACACGTCACAGCGGCGGCCCAACAACTGCATATCGCGCAGCCGACGCTGACGCGGATGCTGGCGCGCCTGGAACGCCGGCTCGGGGTAACGCTGTTCGACCGCCACGGCCGCCGACTCTCGCTGAGCACCTACGGCCGGATTTTCTACGAGCACGCGCGGCGGGCGCAGTTGGAGCTCGATTCGGCCCGACGCGAAATCGAGGACCTGAGCAACCCCGCGGCCGGTGAGATCCGGCTGGGCTTCTTGAGTTCGTTCGGCTCGGTCGTCGTGCCGCGGTTGATCGCCGGGTTCACGAAGGTGGCGCCGCGCGTGACGTTCACGCTCGAGGAGGGCGCGGCCGAGTCGATCAGTGATCACGTGCTGGAGGGGTTTATCGACGTCGCGGTGGTATCGCCTCGACCACAGAAGCCAACCCTGGCCTGGCGCAGCCTGTTGCGTCAGCGCCTCGGCGTCGCGGTGCCCCGCGACCATCGGCTCGCGGGCGCGACGGCGGTGTCGATGTCGGATCTCGCCGACGAGCCTTTCATCACCATGCATCCGGGATTCGGCATGCGACAGTTACTCGATGAGCTTTGCGCCGCAGCACAATTCCAGCCACGCATCGCTTTGGAATCGGCGAACCTGACCACCAACGCGGGGCTGGTGGCCGCGGGCCTGGGCATCAGCCTGACACCGATCGACGGCAGCGAGCATGCGCCCGGGGTCTGCGTACTGCACCTGGCCGACGCGGACGGTTACCGCGACATCGGGATGATCTGGGACTCCTCGCGGCCGTTGTCTCGCGCCGCCCGAGACTTCATCGCATCCGCCGCGACGGCTTAGCGGCCGGGTCGCCAGAGCACGTCCGCCCACCATCATGTCGCTTTTCCGCCAGTCTTGACGGCCCTCTGGTGTAACTGTGGAGGTGTGCACGACGATTTCGAGCGCTGTTACCGGGCGGTCCAGTCCAAGGACGCCCGGTTCGACGGCTGGTTCGTCACCGCGGTGCTCACCACCCGCATCTACTGCCGGCCCAGCTGCCCGGTGCGTCCGCCGTTGGCCCGCAATGTGCGCTTCTATCCGACCGCGGCGGCCGCGCAGCGGGCGGGCTTCCGCGCGTGCAAACGGTGCCGACCCGACGCCTCGCCGGGGTCGCCCGAATGGAACGTGCGCGGCGACGTCGTGGCGCGCGCCATGCGGCTCATCGCCGACGGAACGGTGGACCGCGACGGAGTAAGTGGTCTGGCCGCCCACCTCGGGTACACGACCCGGCAGCTGGAGCGGCTGTTGCAGGCCGAGGTCGGCGCCGGTCCGCTCGCGCTGGCTCGCGCGCAACGAAGCCAGACCGCCCGGCTACTGATCGAGACGACCGACCTGCCGTTCGGCGACGTCGCGTTCGCCGCCGGCTTTTCCAGCATCCGCCAGTTCAACGACACTGTGCGCCTGGTGTTCGAGAGCACACCGACCGACCTGCGCACGCGCGCGGCGTCCCGGTCGGGGTCTTCGAAAGCCGCAGTGACTTCGCCTGGGACAGTGTGTCTTCGGCTACCGGTGCGCACTCCCTTCGCCTACGAGGGTGTCTTCGGACATCTGGCCGCGGGCGCCGTTCCCGGTTGCGAGGAAGTGCGCGACGGCGCCTACCGGCGCAGCCTTCGGCTGTCGGCCGGCAACGCCGTGGTCGCGCTGACGCCGGCCGTCGATCACGTCCGCTGCCTGCTCGTGCTCGATGACTTTCGCGATCTCACGACCGCGATCGCCCGCTGCCGGCGGTTGCTCGACCTCGACGCGGATCCGGAAGCGATCGTGGATACGTTGAGCCGCGACCCGCTGCTGGCCCCCGTCGTGGCCAAGGCGCCGGGACAACGCATTCCGCGCGCGGTCGACGAGGCCGAACTCGCGGTGCGAGCGGTGCTCGGTCAACAGGTCTCCACCAAGGCCGCACGCACCCACGTCGGCCGATTGGTCAGGGCGTACGGGCCGCAAGTCCACGACCCCGAAGGCACACTCACGCATGCCTTCCCGTCGATCGAGCAACTCGCCGAGATCGATCCCATCCATCTGGCGGTGCCCAAGTCGCGGCAACGGACGATGACCGCGTTGGTCGCCGGGCTCCTCGAAGGCAGCGTGGTGCTGGACGCCGGCAGCGATTGGGACAGCGCGCGCACTCAGCTGCTGGCACTGCCGGGGGTGGGTCCATGGACCGCCGAGGTGATAGCGATGCGTGGTCTGGGCGACCCGGACGCGTTTCCCGCCAGCGACCTTGGGCTCCAACTCGCCGCCAAACAGCTGGGCTTGCCGACGAATCAACGCAAATTCATTGAGCACAGCGCACATTGGCGCCCGTGGCGCTCGTACGCCACCCAGCATTTGTGGACCACGCTCGAGCACCCGGTGAACCAATGGCCGCCACAGGAGGTCGCATGATCCAGTACCGCACCATCGACAGCCCGATCGGGCTGCTGACCCTGGCCGGCGACGGCACGGTGCTGACCAATCTGCGGATGGTCGACCAGACCTACGAACCGAGTCGCGCCGACTGGTCGCCCGATCCGGAAGCGTTCGGCGCGGCCGTCGAACAATTAGTCGCGTACTTCACCGGCGAGCTCACGACTTTCGACATCGAGCTCGACCTGCGGGGCACCGAATTTCAGCGACGGGTCTGGAAAGCGCTGCTGACGATTCCATATGGACAAACTCGTTCGTATGGAGAAATCGCCGAACAGATCGGGGCCCCAGGTGCCGCACGAGCGGTCGGACTGGCCAATGGCCACAATCCGATCGCGATTGTCGTGCCCTGCCATCGCGTCATCGGCGCCAATGGCAGCCTGACCGGTTTCGGCGGTGGACTCGACCGCAAGCGCACATTGCTCGAATTGGAAAATCAACGGTCGAATTTAACGCTATTCGATTAAATGGGAACGCAAAGATGCCCCCTTTGCAGGGGGCATCTTTGTGTGTGTTCGGCGGTGTCCTACTTTTCCACCCGATAGGGCAGTATCATTGGCGCTGACAGGCTTAGCTTCCGGGTTCGGAATGGGACCGGGCGTTTCCCTGTCGCTGTGGCCGCCGTAACTCTATTTATTTTTCATTCAAGTGTTCTGGTGGGGGGTGTGGTATCGAGATTTTTCGCGGCAAATGCCGCAGAAAAAAATAGTGGTTGCGATTGTGTTGGTAAGTTTTCGGCCGGTTAGTGCCAGTTCCCTGCACTCATTGCTGAGCTTCTAGGTCTGGCCTATCAATCCCGTGGTCTGCGGGGGGCCTTATCCCTCTAAAAGGGTGAGAAACCTGATCTTGGAGAAGGTTTCCCGCTTAGATGCTTTCAGCGGTTATCCTGTCCGAACGTAGCTATCCAGCAGTGCCTCTGGTGAGACAACTGGTGCACTAGAGGTTCGTCCGTCCCGGTCCTCTCGTACTAGGGACAGGTTTCCTCAAGTTTCTGACGCGCGCGGCGGATAGAGACCGAACTGTCTCACGACGTTCTAAACCCAGCTCGCGTGCCGCTTTAATGGGCGAACAGCCCAACCCTTGGGACCTGCTCCAGCCCCAGGATGCGACGAGCCGACATCGAGGTGCCAAACCATCCCGTCGATATGGACTCTTGGGGAAGATCAGCCTGTTATCCCCGGGGTACCTTTTATCCGTTGAGCGACACCCCTTCCACTCGGGGGTGCCGGATCACTAGTCCCGACTTTCGTCCCTGCTTGACGTGTAGGTCTCGCAGTCAAGCTCCCTTGTGCACTTACACTCAACACCTGATTGCCGTCCAGGTTGAGGGAACCTTTGGGCGCCTCCGTTACATTTTAGGAGGCAACCGCCCCAGTTAAACTACCCGCCAGGCACTGTCCCTGAACCCGATTAGGGTTCGAAGTTAGGTGTCCAATACGGTCAGAGTGGTATTTCAACAACGACTCCGCTCTAACTGGCGTTAGAGTTTCACAGTCTCCCACCTATCCTACACAAACAGTACCGAACACCAATACCAAGTTGTAGTGAAGGTCCCGGGGTCTTTTCGTCCTGCCGCGCGTAACGAGCATCTTTACTCGTAGTGCAATTTCGCCGAGTCTATGGTTGAGACAGTTGGGAAGTCGTTACGCCATTCGTGCAGGTCGGAACTTACCCGACAAGGAATTTCGCTACCTTAGGATGGTTATAGTTACCACCGCCGTTTACTGGGGCTTAAATTCTCCGCTTCACCTTACGATTAACGGGTCCTCTTAACCTTCCAGCACCGGGCAGGCGTCAGTCCGTATACATCGTCTTGCGACTTCGCACGGACCTGTGTTTTTAGTAAACAGTCGCTTCCCACTGGTTTCTGCGGCCGGTTCCCGCTCCCAGCGCAAGGCTGTTCACGGTAAGCCGGCCCCCCTTCTCCCGAAGTTACGGGGGCATTTTGCCGAGTTCCTTAACCATAGTTATCTCGTACGCCTTGGTATTCTCTACCTGACCACCTGTGTTGGTTTGGGGTACGGGCCATGTATGCGCTCGCTAGAGGCTTTTCTTGGCAGCTGAGGATGACCGAATTCGCCTCAATCGGCTATGCATCACCTCTCAGGAACATGAACGACGGATTTGCCTATCGTTCTCCCTACAGGCTTGCCCCAGTATTACCACTGACTGGTACGGCTACCTTCCTGCGTCACCCCATCGCTTGACTACTACCCACCCGGGTCCCACGCAGCCGGCGGTCTTCGCACCCCGAAGGGATTGATAGACCACCATTTGGGTGGTTAGCAGAATGGATTCGTCAGGGACGCTCATACACGGGTACGGGAATATCAACCCGTTGTCCATCGACTACGCCTGTCGGCCTCGCCTTAGGTCCCGACTCACCCTGGGCGGACTGGCCTGGCCCAGGAACCCTTGGTCTTTCGGCGGGCAAGGTTCTCACTTGCCTAATCGCTACTCATGCCTGCATTCTCACTCCCCCAAACTCCACCATCGGTTACCCGACAGCTTCTCTGCATGGGGGACGCTCCCCTACCCAACCTTGCGGTTGCCGCGGCTTCGGCGGTGTGCTTGAGCCCCGCTACATTATCGGCGCACAATCACTTGACCAGTGAGCTATTACGCACTCTTTCAAGGGTGGCTGCTTCTAAGCCAACCTCCTGGTTGTCTCTGCGACTGCACATCCTTTTCCACTTAGCACACGCTTAGGGGCCTTAGCCGGCGATCTGGGCTGTTTCCCTCTCGACGTACGGAGCTTATCCCCCGCCGTCTCACTGCCACGCTATACACCACGGCATTCGGAGTTTGGCTGACGTCAGTAACCTAGTAGGGCCCATCGGCCATCCAGTAGCTCTACCTCCGTGGTGAAACACGTAACGCTGCACCTAAATGCATTTCGGGGAGAACCAGCTATCACGGAGTTTGATTGGCCTTTCACCCCTACCCACAGCTCATCCCCTCAGTCTTCAACCTAAGTGGGTTCGGGCCTCCACGCGGTCTTACCCGCGCTTCACCCTGGCCATGGGTAGATCACTCCGCTTCGGGTCCAGAACATGCCACTCAAGCGCCCTATTCAGACTCGCTTTCGCTGCGGCTACCCCACACGGGTTAACCTTGCGACATGTCCCTGACTCGCAGGCTCATTCTTCAAAAGGCACGCCATCACTCCACAAGGAAGCTCTGACGGATTGTAGGCACACGGTTTCAGGTACTATTTCACTCCCCTCCCGGGGTACTTTTCACCATTCCCTCACGGTACTAATCCGCTATCGGTCATCGAGAAGTATTTAGGCTTACCGAGTGGTCTCGGCAGATTCACAGCAGATTTCACGGGCCCGCTGCTACTCGGGAGTTGATACAAGGCAGGTGCCGGGTTTTCGCGTACCGGGCTCTCACCGTCTGCGGCAGACCATCCCAGGCCACTTCCGCTAACCACGACACTTTCTGACTGCCCCCCAGCTAGGTAGAGCTGAGAAATATCAATCCCACAACCCCGCACACACAACCCCTACCCGGTTACACATGCATGCGGTTTAGCCTGTTCCGCTTTCGCTCGCCACTACTCGCGGAATCACTTTTGTTTTCTTCTCCTACGGGTACTGAGATGTTTCACTTCCCCGCGTTACCTCCCGCACCCTATATATTCAGATACGGGTAACACGACATAACTCGTGCTGGGTTTCCCCATTCGGAAATCCTCGGATCAACGCTCGGTTGACAGCTCCCCGAGGCATATCGCAGCCTCCCACGTCCTTCATCGGCTCTCGATGCCAAGGCATCCACCATGTGCCCTTAAACACTTACGAACACAAAAACCAAAAGAAAAATTACACATTTTTGACGAATACGCAGCCCGAGGGCAACGCATCCGTCTAGATGCTCGCAACCACTATTCAATGCTCAAACACCACACCCCACCACCAAGATGGAGGGACACCACATCGACCAAAGCCGGCCGAGTGTTGTCTCAGGGCCCAATAGTGTGTCTGGCGATTGCCTGCTGTTGTGCACCCGGCTCCCGTCCACTACAGACGAGAACCCCTCACGGCTCACACCCCACCAATTGGAGTGTTTCTCGTGGTGCTCCTTAGAAAGGAGGTGATCCAGCCGCACCTTCCGGTACGGCTACCTTGTTACGACTTCGTCCCAATCGCCGATCCCACCTTCGACAGCTCCCTCCAAAAGGTTAGGCCACTGGCTTCGGGTGTTACCGACTTTCATGACGTGACGGGCGGTGTGTACAAGGCCCGGGAACGTATTCACCGCAGCGTTGCTGATCTGCGATTACTAGCGACTCCGACTTCACGGGGTCGAGTTGCAGACCCCGATCCGAACTGAGACCGGCTTTAAAAGGATTCGCTTAACCTTACGGCATCGCAGCCCTTTGTACCGGCCATTGTAGCATGTGTGAAGCCCTGGACATAAGGGGCATGATGACTTGACGTCATCCCCACCTTCCTCCGAGTTGACCCCGGCAGTCTCTCACGAGTCCCCGCCATTACGCGCTGGCAACATGAGACAAGGGTTGCGCTCGTTGCGGGACTTAACCCAACATCTCACGACACGAGCTGACGACAGCCATGCACCACCTGCACACAGGCCACAAGGGAACCGACATCTCTGCCGGCGTCCTGTGCATGTCAAACCCAGGTAAGGTTCTTCGCGTTGCATCGAATTAATCCACATGCTCCGCCGCTTGTGCGGGCCCCCGTCAATTCCTTTGAGTTTTAGCCTTGCGGCCGTACTCCCCAGGCGGGGTACTTAATGCGTTAGCTACGGCACGGATTCCAAGGAAGGAAACCCACACCTAGTACCCACCGTTTACGGCGTGGACTACCAGGGTATCTAATCCTGTTCGCTCCCCACGCTTTCGCTCCTCAGCGTCAGTTACTGCCCAGAGACCCGCCTTCGCCACCGGTGTTCCTCCTGATATCTGCGCATTCCACCGCTACACCAGGAATTCCAGTCTCCCCTGCAGTACTCCAGTCTGCCCGTATCGCCCGCACGCCGAGGGTTAAGCCCCCGGTTTTCACGAACAACGCGACAAACCACCTACGAGCTCTTTACGCCCAGTAATTCCGGACAACGCTCGCACCCTACGTATTACCGCGGCTGCTGGCACGTAGTTGGCCGGTGCTTCTTCTGCAGGTACCGTCACTTGCGCTTCGTCCCTGCTGAAAGAGGTTTACAACCCGAAGGCCGTCATCCCCCACGCGGCGTCGCTGCATCAGGCTTGCGCCCATTGTGCAATATTCCCCACTGCTGCCTCCCGTAGGAGTCTGGGCCGTATCTCAGTCCCAGTGTGGCCGGACACCCTCTCAGGCCGGCTACCCGTCGTCGCCTTGGTAGGCCGTCACCCCACCAACAAGCTGATAGGCCGCGGGCCCATCCCACACCGCAAAAGCTTTCCACCACAAAGCATGCGCTAAGTGGTCCTATCCGGTATTAGACCCAGTTTCCCAGGCTTATCCCGAAGTGCAGGGCAGATTACCCACGTGTTACTCACCCGTTCGCCACTCGAGTACCCCCGAAGGGGCCTTTCCGTTCGACTTGCATGTGTTAAGCACGCCGCCAGCGTTCGTCCTGAGCCAGGATCAAACTCTCCAAACAAAAACTCCTCGACAAGCGAGGTGAATTTCGAATCAGAGAAAATCTGACCTAACAAAAAGACGCCATATAACTGGCATCAAAATAAACGACCACATCCCTATCACACGGGGAGTGTTTTGGGAGTGGTCAAAAAACAACAACAAACAAAAACACCAAACACACTATTGAGTTCTCAAACAACACTCTTGCTTATTTCTGCCCGCTTCGGGGCAACCCTGCCAGCTTAATACAGATCTGGCAGAGGCGTCAACCCCCAATTTCTTGCGATCGTGGTGATCGCTGCGAGGGCAGCCGTGCCAGGTTAGTACCAATCCGGCGAGGGAGTCAAGCCCCGGTCTCGGTCTCCTTCGAGTGGTGACCGCGCCTGTGGGGCACTGACTTTGGTTACTGTACCCGCTCGATCTCCGCTCCCAAAATCGCCAGGTTTTCGACGAACAACGGGTAGCCGCGATCGATGTGAAAGACGTCGTGGACCTCGGTGTCGCCGTCGGCGACGAGCCCGGCCAGCACCAGACCGGCACCTGCGCGAATATCCGAACACCAGACCGGTGCGCTGGAAAGTTGCGGCAGGCCCCGGACCACCGCGTGGTGGCCGTCGGTGCGCGCGTCGGCGCCCAGCCGAATCATTTCTTCGACGAATCGGAAGCGCGCCTCGAACACGTTCTCCGTGATCATCGAGGTGCCGTCGGCGATCGATGCCAGCGCGATCGCCATCGGTTGCAGGTCGGTGGGGAATCCGGGGAACGGCAGCGTCGCGACGTTGACGGCCTTGGGCCTCTCGTACTGGACGATGCGAAAACTGTTGTCTGTCTGAGTGACGGTGGCACCCGCGTCATGCAGTTTGTGCAGCACCACCTGAAGGTGCGCCGGATCAATACCGCTGACCGAGATGTCGCCGCGGGTGATCGCGGCGGCGATCCCCCAGGTGGCGGCGACGATCCGGTCACCGATCACCCGGTGCTCGGTGGGGTACAGCCGTGCCACCCCGGTAATCGTCATGGTCGGCGAACCCGCACCCTCGATCTGCGCGCCCATCTGATTGAGCATCGTGCAGAGGTCGACGACGTCGGGTTCGCGCGCGGCATTGTGGATCGTGGTCACACCCTCGGCGACCACGGCGGCCATCAGGATGTTCTCGGTCGCACCCACCGAGGGGAATTCCAGCTGAATCTCCGCGCCGCGCAACGTATCTGCGTGAGCGACCACACACCCATGCTCGATATTGCACGTTGCACCCAGCTGCCGCAGACCCGCCTGATGCATGTCCAGCGGACGCGAGCCGATCGCGTCGCCGCCCGGGAGCGCCACCCTGGCGCGCTTGCACCGGCCGACCAGTGGCCCGAGCACGCAGACCGAGGCGCGGAACTGCCGCACGGCCGCGAAGTCGGCGTCGTACTTGGGTTCGTCGGGTGAGGTGATGCGCGCGACGTCGCCGTCGAGTTCGACGGTGGCCCCCAGGCCGCGCAGCACCTCGGCCATCAGCGGCACATCGAGAATGTCGGGGCAGTTGGTGATCGTGCTGGTGCCCTCGGCCAGCAGGGTCGCGGCCATCAGCTTGAGCACGCTGTTCTTGGCGCCCCCTACTGCGACTTCGCCTGACAACCGATTACCGCCGGTTACCACGAATCGCTCAGCCACCCGCGTCAGTCTAGTGAAGGGGTATCGGCTTGTCAGTCAGCTAACTCACTTCGCCGAGTACGGTTTGATCATGGCAGTACATCTGACCCGCATCTATACCCGGACCGGCGACGACGGAACCACGGGATTGAGCGACTTCTCCCGCGTCTCGAAAAACGACCCCCGCCTGGTCGCATACGCCGACTGCGACGAGGCCAACTCCGCGATCGGCGCCGCGATCGCGCTGGGCCGGCCAGATTCCGAAGTCACAGCCGTATTGCGGCAGATCCAAAACGATTTGTTCGACGCCGGTGCAGACCTGTCGACCCCGGTGGTGGAAAACCCGAAATACCCTCCGCTGCGCGTCGCCCAGTCCTACATCGACCGGCTCGAAGGATGGTGTGACAAATACAATGAGCCGCTGCCGGCGCTGAATTCCTTTGTGCTGCCTGGCGGTTCGCCTTTGTCAGCTCTGTTGCACATCGCCCGCACCGTGGTGCGTCGCGCCGAGCGATCGGCCTGGGCCGCAATCGATTCCGCACCTGGCGAAGTCAACGTGCTGCCGGCGAAATACCTGAATCGGTTGTCGGATCTGCTCTTCATCCTGTCCAGGGCCGCCAACGTGGATGGCGATGTGCTTTGGAAACCAGGCGGTGGAGCCTGAATGGGTTGAGCTGCTGGGCTTTTCGTCAGACGCTGCGACGGCGTGCGCGCGGTGATGGACGAGACTCCAGCCACGACAAGAACGCGGTCAACGCACCCTGATCGAGGGCCAGTTCGTAAGCCGACCTGCGCTCCTGGGTGGTGTCGCGCAGCTCCAGCACCACGATCTCGTCAGTCATGATGTCGAATTCATCGCCGCGCGGCGCGCGCCGGGCGACGATCTCGACACCTCGGCGGGACACCCGCCGATCCGGCCACAGGCGCAGGCTGGACAGCCGATAGAAAGCGGCTTCACCGCCGCGGTACCGGATCACGCCGTGCCGCCAGCCATGACCTCCCACCGCTGGAATGTCGCGCATGATGCCGGCCGTGCCGCCCTGCCGCAGCTTCCATAGCCGGTAGCTCAGGGCCAGAACGGCCGCCCCCAGCACGACGACGAGCACGACCATGCCAATCATGGGCGCGCTCATCCTGGGCGGCTAGTCGATTGCGCCGACGGCGCGCAATCTGGCGCGGCCCCTAGCGGCAACACGAGGATCGTCGGACTCGGAATCCTGCTTGGCCGCGGCCTCGTCGATCTCCGAGGCGAATTCGGCTGACTCGGCGAGAATGGTGACGCTTTCCTCGGTCACCGACAAAAATCCACCGTCCACCGCGACCCGCAGGTCGTCCTGGCCGTCGCGCTCGACGCGCACCATGGCGTCGTCGACCAGCTGGGCCACCAACGGGATGTGCCGGGGCAGGATGCCGATCTCGCCGACAGTGGTGCGGGTGAACAAGAACGTTGCCTCACCCGACCAGATCTTTCGGTCGACGGCGACGATCTCAACGTTCAATTCAGCCATGCCGCACCACCTTTCGACTCGTCGGAGTCCCTAGAGCTTGGCGCCAAGGCTCTCGGCCTTCTTGGCCAGGTCGTCGAGACCACCGATCAGGAAGAACGCCTGCTCGGGCACGTGGTCGAACTCACCCTTGGTCAGGCGATCGAACGACTCGATGGTCTCCTTCAGCGGGACCGTCGAACCCGGCTGACCGGTGAACTGCTCGGCCGCCATCATGTTCTGGGACAGGAACCGCTCGATGCGACGCGCCCGCTGCACCAGCTGCTTGTCCTCTTCCGACAGCTCGTCGATACCGAGGATCGCGATGATGTCCTGAAGATCCTTGTAGCGCTGCAGGATTCGGATGACTTCCTGCGCCACCCGGTAGTGCTCGTCACCGACGACACTGGGGTCGAGGATGGTCGAGCTCGACGCCAGCGGGTCCACCGCCGGGAAGATGCCCTTGGAGAACACCGAACGCGACAGCTCGGTGGTGGCGTCCAGGTGGGCGAACGTGGTGGCCGGCGCCGGGTCGGTGTAGTCGTCGGCGGGCACGTACACGGCCTGCATCGACGTAATCGACTTACCACGCGTCGAGGTAATGCGCTCCTGCAGCTCGCCCATTTCGTCGGCCAGCGTGGGCTGGTAACCCACCGCGGACGGCATCCGACCGAGCAGCGTCGAGACCTCGGAGCCCGCCTGGGTGAACCGGAAGATGTTGTCGATGAACAGCAGCACGTCCTGGCCTGCCTCGTCGCGGAACCATTCCGCCATCGTCAGCGCCGACAGCGCCACCCGCATACGGGTGCCGGGCGGCTCGTCCATCTGACCGAACACCAGCGCGGTGTCCTTGAGCACGTTGGCTTCCTGGAGCTCGACCCACAGGTCGTTGCCCTCACGGGTGCGCTCCCCCACGCCGGCGAACACCGAAGTACCACCGAAGTTGCGGGCAATACGGTTGATCATCTCCTGGATGAGCACCGTCTTGCCCACGCCGGCACCGCCGAACAGCGCGATCTTGCCACCACGCACGTACGGGGTCAGCAGGTCGACGACCTTGAGGCCCGTCTCGAGCATCTCGGTACGCGGCTCGAGCTCTTCGAAGGGCGGCGGCTTGCGGTGAATCGACCAGTGCTCGAAGTCTTCTCCGTAGCCCGGCTCGTCCATGCAGCGGCCCAGCGCGTCGAACACATGGCCCTTGACTTCCTGACCGACCGGCACCGAGATCGAGGCCCCGGTGTCGGTGACGGCGACGCCGCGCACCAGTCCGTCGGTGGGCTGCAGCGAGATGGTGCGGACCAGGTTGTCGCCGAGGTGCTGTGCGACCTCGAGGGTGAGCGTCTTCTTGAGCTCTTCGAAGGTGATCTCGGCGTGCAGCGCGTTGAACAACTCCGGGACGGAGCCGCGCGGGAACTCGACGTCGACGACCGGACCGGTGATCCGCACCACGCGGCCGTTGGTGTCGGTATTGGTCGACTTCTTCTTTTCGGCAGTCGCAGTCATATTTTCTTCGCTTCCTCGTGGTGCTATTTGGCTCGGGCGTCGGCGAGTGCGTTTGCGCCACCGACGATTTCACTGATCTCTTGGGTGATCTGGGCCTGCCGCTCACGGTTCGCCATCAGCGTCAGGGCCTTGATCAAGTCGTCGGCGTTGTCGGTGGCCGACTTCATTGCCCGTTGGCGCGACGCCAGCTCCGACGCCGCGGATTCCAGGAGCGCGGTGTACACGCGGGTGGTCACATACCGCGGCAACAACGCATCGAAAAGTGTTGTCGCATCGGGCTCGAACGAATACAACGTGTGCAGCGCCTCGGGTTCTTCGGCGTATTCGACGACCATCGGCGCCATCCGGTGGGCGGTCGTCGACTGCGACAGCATCGACTTGAATTCCGTGTAGACGATGTGCAACTCGTCGACACCTTGGGATTCGTCGTCGCTGCCTTCGCTGCCGGGAATGAACGCATCCACCAGCGTCGAGGCAACCTCGGCAGCCTTCTCCACCGTGGGTTGCTCCGAGAAGCCGGTCCACGATTCGGTGATGGTCCAGTTGCGGAAACTGTAGTAGCCCAGTGCTTTACGGCCGACTACGTACAGCACGGGAGTCTTGCCTTCCTCCCGCAGGAGGGAAAACAGCTCCTCGGCGCGGCGGAAGACACCGGAGTTGTAGGCGCCACACAGACCGCGGTCCGACGACACCACCAACACGGCGGCCCGCTTGGGCTCGGGCCGTTCGACCAGCAGCGGATGATCGAGCGCTGCCTCGCTGGACAGTGTGGTCAGCATGTTGGTGATCTCTTCGGTGTACGGGCGAGCAGCCTGAAGCCGAGCCTGAGCCTTACCGATACGCGATGTCGCGATCAGCTCCTGGGCTTTGGTGATCTTCTTGATCGCACCGGCGGAACGGATCCGTCCGCGCAACTCGCGAAGTGTGGCAGCCATCGAGTACTACTTCTTCTTCTCTTGCTTCTTCTTGTCTTCCGGCGCCGGCTTGTTGACCTTGACCGACTCCTTGGCCAGGTCCTCTTCGTCGAGAGCCTCGACATGCTCGTCCGGCACCACCGACCCGCCACCCGTAGCGGCGAAGCCCTTCTTGAACTTCTTGATGATCTCCTCAAGCTGGCTCTCGGCCTCTTCGGAAAGCTTTCCGCTATCCCGGATTCCGGTCAGGAACTTCTCCTCGGAGGCCCGCATGTGGTCCAGCAGCTCGGTTTCGAAGCGGCCGACATCCTCGACGGGCACCGAGTCCAGGTGGCCGCCGGTGCCCAGGAAGATCGAAACCACTTGCTCCTCAACGGGCAACGGCTGGTACTGCGGCTGCTTGAGCAATTCCACCAACCGGGCGCCGCGGTCCAGCTGCGCCTTGGAGGTAGCGTCCAGGTCGG
Organism: Mycobacterium sp. 050272; assembly: GCF_039023525.1. Taxonomy (NCBI): domain Bacteria; kingdom Bacillati; phylum Actinomycetota; class Actinomycetes; order Mycobacteriales; family Mycobacteriaceae; genus Mycobacterium; species Mycobacterium sp. 050272. Next base: position 43,509 of record NZ_JBCHKV010000019.1, read on the forward strand.
AGGCGAACGCGGCGAACGCTTCCAGCTCGCGGTACTGCGACAGATCCAGACGCAGCGACCCGGCCACTTCCTTCATGGCCTTGATCTGCGCCGCGCCACCCACGCGGGATACCGAGACACCGACGTTGATGGCCGGGCGTACACCCTGGTTGAACAGGTCGGATTCCAGGAAGCACTGGCCGTCGGTGATCGAAATGACGTTGGTGGGAATGTAAGCCGAGATGTCGTTGGCCTTGGTCTCGATGATCGGCAGGCCGGTCATCGAACCGCCACCGAGCTCGTCGGACAGCTTGGCACAGCGCTCGAGCAGCCGCGAATGCAGGTAGAACACGTCACCGGGGTAAGCCTCGCGGCCCGGCGGGCGGCGCAGCAGCAGCGAGATCGCGCGGTACGCCTCGGCCTGCTTGCTCAGGTCGTCGAAGACGATCAGCACGTGCTTGCCGTCGTACATCCAGTGCTGCGCGATGGCCGAACCGGTGTACGGCGCAAGCCATTTGAACCCGGCGGAGTCGGATGCCGGCGCCGCGACGATGGTGGTGTAGTCCATCGCGCCACCCTCGTCCAGAGCGCGACGCACCGAGGCGATCGTGGTGCCCTTCTGGCCGATGGCGACGTAAACGCAGCGCACCTGCTTCTTCTCGTCGCCGGTTTCCCAGTTCTGCCGCTGGTTGAGGATGGTGTCGACGCAGACCGCGGTCTTGCCCGTCTTGCGGTCGCCGATGATCAGCTGACGCTGGCCGCGGCCGATCGGGGTCATCGCGTCGATGGCCTTGATTCCGGTCTGCAGCGGCTCGCTGACGCTTTGCCGCTGAACCACCGAGGGCGCCTGGATTTCCAGCGCGCGACGGGTGTCGGTCTCGATGTCGCCCTGGCCGTCGATCGGCTCGCCGAGCGGGTTGACCACCCGACCCAGGAACGCGTCACCGACGGGCACCGAAAGGACCTCGCCGGTGCGCTTGACCTGCTGGCCTTCCTCGATCTTCTCGAAGTCACCCAGGATCACCGCGCCGACGCTGTGCTCGTCGAGGTTGAGCGCGACGCCGAGGACGCCGCCGGAGAACTCCAGCAGCTCCTGCGTCATGACCGAGGGCAAGCCGTCGACGTGCGCGATGCCGTCACCGGCGTCGACGACGCTGCCGACCTCCTCGCGGGAGCTGTCGGAGGTGAAGGAGCCTACGTACTCTTCGATCGCGCTTTGAATGTCATCAGCGGAGATTGTCAACTCGGCCATGGCTTTTCGTCTTCCTACTTGATTTCCGGCGTTCGCGGGGGTGGTGGTGGCTGATTCGGGTTAGTCGGGTAACTGGGCCTCGGCTGCGGCCAGACGCGACGAGAGTGACCCGTCGATCACCTCGTCGGCGACAGCGATGAGTAACCCGCCCAACAGGTCGGCATCGATCTCTAGCTGAACCGTCACCGGATGCCCGTAAATACGACTGAGAACTTCGGTGAGACGGGTGCGCTGGGCATCGCTGAGCTCGGCGGCTGCGCGGACCGCGGCGACGACCTCACCGCGGCGAGCCACCGCAACTTCCGCCAGGAACTGCACGGCCTCTTCCGCCTGCTCACCCCGGAGCAGCTCGACGGTCTGCGACAGCAGCGCGACGACGAGCGGATTGACCGCACTGCCGCTGGAGTCGAGCACCTTGTGCAGCAACTCCACCCGCTTCTCGGCCGGAGTTGCGTAGTCGCCCAACAGAATCGAGAGCCGCGGCTGCGCGTCCAGAATCCGGGAGAACCGAAACAACTGGTCTTCGACCTCGTCGACCTTTCCGTCGCGTTCGGCAACCTCCAGCAGCGCCTGGCGTGACATGTGTTCGATCGCGTCAACCAAGTCGGCGTTGGCAGACCAACGTTGCGAGACGGCCGCGCGCAGCACCTCGAGCGTGGCGTCGCCGACCTTGCCGGACACCAGCCGCTCGAGCAGCCGGATCCGCGGTGCCGCGTCCTCAGCCGGCACGGTCAGGTACCGGGTGACGACGATCTCCTCGTCGAGCAGCTGGCCCACCGACACCAGTTCGCTGGACAGCTTCGAAAGTCCGGGTTTGTCAAGATCTTTGGCAATGATGGTGAACCGGTCCGACAGGTTGCGCAGCGCTTCGCGACTCGACGAACGCATCTTGGTCATCAGCGGGTAGGAGACCTCCGCCGACGCCGGCGCCATTGCCTCGAGTTCGTCCAAAAACCGATCCACGGTGCCAGACTGCTGCGTCGCATCGGCGACGTAGGTCTGTACCAATTCCTTTGCCTGGCGCACGGATTCGTGCCCAAGCTCCAGGCGAAGCTGACGGGTCAGCTGGGCCCGCAGCAGCTCTACCTGGCGAGCACCCTGTCCCGTGATGCGTTCGGCCTCGACTTCGGCCTGCGCGCGCAACTGCTCGGTGATGCGCTGGGCGTCGGTCTTGGCTTCTTCGACGACGTGCTCGGCTTCTGACTTCGCGGACTCCACTGCCTTGCTATGGGCGGTAGTGGATTCCGTCAGCCGGTCGGCAGCCTTGGCCGCGTCTTCCAATTGCTGGCGCACCGTGTTCTGACGAGCGGCCATCAAATTGCGTACTGGCGGCACGACATAACGCACCACCAAGAAAACAATGGCGGCGAATCCGATCAGCTGCCCGATAAACGTCGACATTGATAGTTACCTTGTCGCGGCAGTGGTTGTGACGTCGACGCCGAGGATGCGACTGGCCAACGTTGCCGACATGGTTGCCACGTTGGCACGCAGATCCAATTCCACAGCGTCCCTTTCGCGCTTGAGTTGCTCGGCTGCCGTCTGCACCGTCGAAGCGACCTGTTGCTCGGCTTTGGCCCGCGCGTCCTCGACGACCTTACGACCTTGCGCCCGGGCGTTGTCGCGCAACGACGACGCCTCGACCCGGGCTTCCCTCATGGCGTTCTCGTAATCGGCTTGGGCGGCCTCGAACTGCTCGTTCGCCTTCTTGTTGTCGGTGGCGGTCTTGGCGACCATCGCGTCGCGTTCGCGCAACACCTTCATGACCGGCGGCACGACGAACGTGCCGATGACGGCCAGCACGATCAAGAAGATCGCCAGCACGAAAAAGAAAGTGCCGTTGGGGACGAGGAAGTTGTTGCCTCCCTCGGCTACTGACTGGCTGGACGCCAGAACGCTGCGGCTCGCGTCACCCATCACTGCGAACTAGCCGACGGGGGTGGCGAAGACGAACAGCGCCATGAAGGCCAGGTTGATGAAGTACGCCGCCTCAACCAGACCGACGGTGATGAAGAACGGCGTGAACAACCGGCCTTGCGCTTCCGGCTGACGGGCAATACCCGCAACCAGCGCGTTACCGGCAATACCGTCACCGATACCGGCACCGATTGCGCCGCCGCCCATGATGATTCCACCGCCGATGAGTGCAGCGGCAGCGACTTGGGGGTCCAGGGCCATTCTTATCCTCCTTATAACTGGTAGTTGTCTACCAGGCTTCTGTAATCGTGTGTGGCTCAGGCCGATTCAAAGATGGTCTCAGTCATGGTGATCCTCGATCTCCATGGCTTGGCTGAAGTACAGGATGGTCAGGATCGAGAAGATGAACGCCTGGATCGCGCCGACGAACAGGTCGAACGCTTTCCAGATCGCGTTAGGCGCCCACATGATGTAAGGCGGGAAGAGCGCGATCAGCGCGACGAGGATGCCGCCGGCAAAGATGTTGCCGAAAAGTCGCAGGGACAACGAGATCGGCTTGGCGAGTTCTTCGACGAGGTTGATCGGAGCCAGGAACGCCACGTGGCCCTTGAGCACCGCGAGCGGGTGCCCGACGATGCCGCGTCGCCAGATACCGGCCACGTGGTAGCAGACGAATACGAAAAGAGCCAGTGCGAGTACATAATTGATGTCCGCGGCCGCCGAGCTGAGTAACTCGGTGGTGCGCCCGGATTTGTCGGTGTACTGCAGCGGCAGCACCGACAGCCAGTTGGAGATCAAAATGAACACGAAGATGGTGACCGCCAGCGGCAGGACGAAGGGCGCGATCCGCATCCCGACGGCCGCCTCGATCTGGTCGCGCATCTGGACGGTGATGGCCTCCCAGAACAACTGGACTCCGCTGGGCACCCCGGTCGAGGTGATCTTCGCGCGCAGGTAGAAGGCGAGTGCCAGGACGATCAGAGCGGCGATCCCGGTCGACAGGATCGTGTCGGTGTTGACGGTCAGCCCAAGCCAGGTGGCATGGGTGTGCTCGCCGACCTCGATTGCGCCCTCGGCCAGGAACCTCGTCTCACTCATCGCTGGTGTTCCCTCTTTCGGTACCTTCGGATGCGGGCTCCGCCCAGTCGCCGGCGCGCAGCTTCTTCCAGACCGGCAGGGCGGTCGAGAGCACCAACACCACCTGGAACAGGGCCAAGCCGAACACCACGCCTAAGCCGGCGGGCCGGAAAATGTAAGCAATGATCAGGCCGATGACGGTGATGATCGCCAGCCGAGTCGCCGAGTTCAGCGCCATCGAGCTTTTCATCGGATGTTCTTTCGCCGTTATCGACGCAACGGAGCGACGCACCAGCAGCGCGTTGAGCAAACCCAGCAGCAGTCCGACGCCGAAGAACACTCCGACCATCAGATGACCCGAGAAAGCGGCCCCAGCTACCGCCACCGCGGTGATCGCACCGCAAACCACCAGGAGCCGAGACGGATTGAATGCAACAGACGGAAACACCAACGGCGCGTCCTGCGCTGGTGTCGTCACTGCAGCACCTCAATCCGGGTTGGCGGAGCGGAAAACTTCCGACCGACTGATCGGTAGCCCGCCGAGCGTATCGCACGTCACAGGGGATTCACTCAAGGGGTATCTCCCTGCGTCGGTCGTCGATCGGCACGGTCGGAAAACGATCCGGCGGGCCGACTGGCCGGCAACCCTCACGATTCTTTTTGGGGTTCTACCAGCACCGTACCACAAGGTCAGCGGCACTACTACTGCCCGTCGTAGTCCTCGTCCGGGTAATCGTCGCGGCGGCGCAACAGCGGAATTACCGTCGCGACGCCGGCAACCACGATCGCGCCCAGCATCACCGCGCCGGTATCGCGCGGGTTGAAGAAGATCGTGCTGGCGGCGCCGAACGCGACGATGCCGACCCACAAATAGATGAGCAGTACCACCCGGCGATGCGAATGGCCGATCTGCAGCAACCGATGGTGTAGATGCATCTTGTCGGGGCTGAATGCGCTGCGGCCCGCACGGGTGCGCCGCACGATGGCCAACAGCAGGTCGAGCATCGGCACGAACATCACCGCGACCACCAGCAGGAACGGTGACAGCAGAGCAAAGACGTCACGGGCACCGTAGGCATTTTGCGAGATCGGTCCGGCCGCGGTGGTGGACGCGGCAGCAAGCATCAAGCCGATCAGCATCGAGCCGGAGTCGCCCATGAAGATCTTGGCTTTATGGAAGTTGTGGGGCAGAAAGCCCAGGCAGGCCCCCGCCAGTACGACCGAGATGACGGCCGGCGGATAGAACAGCACGTCGCCGCCATGGTCACGCAGCAGACCGACCGAGAACACGCAGATCGCCAGCGCGGTGATCAGCCCCAGCCCGGCCGCCAGCCCGTCGAGCCCGTCGACAAAGTTCATCGCGTTGACAATCGACACCGTCAGCGCCAGCGTCAGCAGGATCGACGACGCCTGGTCCAGCACGATGGTGCCGACACCCCCGAACGGGATGTACAGCACGCTCCATGCGACACCCATCGTGACCAGCACGCTGGCCGCGGTGATCTGGCCGGCGAATTTCGTCAGGGCGTCCAGGCCCCAGCGGTCGTCGATGAGTCCGATGCCCATGATCACCGCACCCGCCACCAGAACCGCTGGCATGCCGGTGGAATAGACGAAACCGCGGGTGAGCGCCGGGAGCTGGGATGCCAGGAACACCGCGGAGAGAACACCGACGAACATCGCCAGCCCGCCCATGCGTGGGGTCGGCGTGACGTGCACATCGCGCTCGCGTGGGTAGGCGACCGCGCCTAAACGAGTGGCCAGCACCCGCACCGGTCCGGTCACGAAGTAGGTGATGATCGCGGCCGTCAGCCCGACCAACGCCAGCTCGCGCAGCGGGACCCCGGCGCCACGGTCGGACAGGGTGTGCAGACCAGCGGCAACGCTGACGAGATTGCTGGCTGGGTCGCTGGACACCACGAGACCGTACGCCACCTTCCTGAGACCTGAGGTCTCGCTTCATCACCGCTGCGCCGCTAGGCGATCAACCGTCCCGGGTCCATTCCAAGCACTTCCGCGATGCGCTCGACGCTTACCGGTCCGGCGCGCAGCAGGCGCGGAGTGTCGCCGGTGAGGTCAACGATCGTCGAGGCCGCCTGCTGCTGCGAGGGTCCCGCGTCGAGATAGACATCGACGAGATCGCCGAGTTGGTCACGCGCCTCGACGGCGTTCACCGCCGGCGGGTGACCGGAGACGTTGGCGCTGGATACCGCCATCGGCCCGACCTCTCGCAGCAGCTCGATCGCCACCGGGTGCAACGGCATCCGCAGCATCACCGTGCCACGGGCATCCCCGAGATCCCACTGCAGCGATGGCGCTTGGGCCACAACCAGACTCAGCGCACCGGGCCAGAACGCGCGGATCAATTCGCGGGCCCCGTCCGGCATCGTGTACACCAGGCCCTCAATGGTGTGCCACGAACCCACCAACACGCCGACCGGCATGTCGCGCCCGCGGCCCTTTGCCGCCAGCAGCGCGGCCACCGCGGTGTTGTCGAACGCGTCGGCGCCGATGCCGTACACGGTGTCGGTCGGCATCACGACCAGTCGGCCACCCTTGAGCGCTCCAACAGCCGAGCTGATTCCAGCCGAACGCTGTTCGGGCTCAGCACAATTGAACACCTCAGTCACGGGCGCTCCTACAGGCGGTCACGAATCTTGGCCGGCCGGTGAGATCTTGCCGCGCCCGGACGTCTTCGAAAAGACCTGTGCACTTGATCAATTCGACAGTCCGCGACGAGGTGGTGTCGTCGTGCTCGACGGCGAATGCGCCGCCGGGACGCAGCCAGCGTCCAGCGAGGTCCACCACCGCACTGATCACGGTCATGCCGTCCGGGCCGCCGAACACCGCGCGTGGCGGATCGTGCTGGGCGACTTCGGGATCCAGCGCAGCGTCATCCGGTACGTAAGGCGGGTTGGCCACGATCAGGTCGACTCGTCCGTCCAGCTCGGGCAGCAGGCGTTGCTCGGTGACGTCGGCGCGGATCAGCTCGACCGCGGTGCCCTCGACGTTACGCCGCGCATAGTCCAGGGCCGCATCGGAATCGTCGATGGCGATCACCCGCGCCGCCGGCCGATGCCGGGCCAATGTCACCGCCAACGCACCGGATCCCGTGCATAAGTCGACGATCACCGGCGCTGCGCCGAGCCGCCGCGCGATGGCCCACTCCAGAATTGCCTCGGTCTCCGGGCGCGGGATGAAGACGCCGGGGCCGACGTGCAGCAGGACCGGTCCGAACGCCGCGGTTCCGGTGAGATGCTGCAACGGCACTCGCCGCGAGCGGGCGGCGACGATGTCGCGGTATCGCACCACGAACTCGTCATCGATCGACTCGATCAAGGTCAGCCGACCGCGCTCGGCACCTGCCACATGAGCGGCCAATTCCTCGGCATCCCAACGCGCAGAATCTATTCCGGCCTCGGCGAGCACCGCCGCAGCAGAGTCGATTGCGCGCCGCAGGACGGTCATGCCTGTTGCAACCGGGCCTGTTTGTCGGCGGCGCTCAATGCGTCGAACAACGCATCCAGGTCGCCGTCGAGGACCTGGTCGAGATTGTGCGCCTTGAAGTTGATTCGGTGGTCGGCGATCCGGTTCTCTGGGAAGTTGTAGGTCCGGATTCGTTCGCTGCGGTCCACCGTGCGGATCTGGCTCGCGCGGTCCGCCGACGCGTCGGCCGACGCCTGCTCCTCGGCGAGCGCCTGCAGGCGCGCGGCCAGCACCTGCATGGCGCGAATCTTGTTCTGCAGCTGCGATCGTTCGTTCTGGCAGGTCACCACGATCCCGGTGGGCAAGTGGGTGATCCGCACCGCCGAGTCGGTGGTGTTGACGCCCTGCCCGCCCTTGCCGGACGAGCGGTAGACGTCGATGCGCAGATCCGACTCGTCGATCTGCACCTCGCCGACCTCCTCGGGTTCCGGGTAGACGAGCACGCCCGCGGCCGAAGTATGCACGCGCCCTTGGGATTCCGTCACGGGGACGCGCTGCACGCGGTGCACACCGCCCTCGAACTTCAGCCGCGACCACACCCCGTCGGCCGAGTCACCCTTGCTGGCAATCGTCAGCGTCGCGTCCTTGTAGCCACCTAGGTCGGAGGTGGTTTCGTCCAGCATCGTCACGGTCCAGCCGTGCCGCTCGGCGTAGCGGATGTACATCCGGGCCAGATCGGCGGCGAACAACGCCGATTCCTCCCCGCCCTCACCGGATTTCACCTCGAGCACGACGTCGTCGGCGTCATGCGGGTCGCGCGGCGCGAGCATGTCGGTCAGTTGCGTGTCCAATTCGGCGACCCGCGTTTCCAGTTCGACGACCTCGTCGGCGAACGACGCGTCGTCGGCAGCCAGCTCGCGCGCGGCCTCCAGGTCGCCACGGGCCGCCGCCAGCTTGCGATGCGTCGCGACGATCGGGGCCAACCGAGCGAATCGGCGTCCGGCCTTGCGAGCCTCGTCGGGATTGCTGTGCAGCTCAGGGTCGGCCAGTCGCCGCTCCAGTTCGGCGTGTTCGGCAAGCAGCACGTCAATCGTCTGTACCGGCTGCGTCATCTCACACCTCCTCCCCCGGTCCCACCGAGCTTATTTACCGCAAACGCGAACCGACGCCCGGCCTGCGCAGCTTCGTGCACAGTTCGGGCGTCGGTAAGGCAGCTATTTGTCGGCCGATTCGGCCTTGTCGGCTCCGCCCTTACGCTTTCCGTAGCGCTTTTCGAAGCGCGCCACGCGGCCACCGCTGTCCAGAATCTTCTGCTTGCCGGTGTAGAACGGGTGGCACTGCGAGCAAACCTCGACGGTGATGTGACCGCCGTCTTTGGTGCTACGCGTCTGGAACGTGTTACCGCAACCGCAGAGCACGGTGGTCTCCCCGTAGGCGGGATGAATGTCAGCTTTCATGATGTCCTCTTCGATCGTTGTCGCCCCGGCGCGAACTCCTGGGACCTGAACTGGTCCTTGGGGGTAGTCGACCGTCGATTATGCCAGGTCAACCTACATCAGCCCAAACAGCGAGATACGCCCGCGCATTCCCGGCGGCGGTCAGCCTGGGACGCTAGTCGTTGTCCATGTTCCCCGGTGTCGTCTTGGACACCTGGACCAGGAACTCGTAGTTGGTCTTGGTCTTGCGCAGCTGCGACATCAGCAGGTCGATGGCCTGGTGGGAGTCCAGACCCGACAGCACGCGGCGCAGTTTGTGCACAATGCCGAACTCGTCGGGCGAGAGCAACAGCTCGTCCTTGCGAGTACCGGACGGGTTGACGTCGACCGCCGGGAACACCCGACGCTCGGAGATCTTGCGGTCCAGCTTGAGCTCGGCGTTGCCGGTGCCCTTGAACTCCTCGAAAATAACCGTGTCACCGGTGGACCCGGTCTCGACCATCGCCGTGGCGATGATGGTCAGCGATCCGCCTTCCTCGATGTTGCGCGCCGCACCGAGGAAGCGTTTCGGCGGGTACAGCGCAGTGGAGTCGACACCACCGGACAGGATGCGGCCCGACGCGGGTGACGCGTTGTTGTACGCGCGGCCCAGGCGGGTGATCGAGTCCAGTAGCACCACGACGTCCTTGCCCTGCTCGACGAGCCGCTTGGCGCGTTCGATCGCCAGCTCGGCGACCGACGTGTGGTCTGACGGCGGCCGGTCGAAGGTCGAGGCGATGACCTCGCCCTTCACCGAACGCGTCATGTCGGTGACCTCTTCAGGTCGCTCGTCGACGAGCACGACCATCAGGTGGCATTCCGGGTTGTTCTTGGTGATCGCGTTGGCGATGTCCTGCAGGATCGTGGTCTTACCGGCCTTGGGGGGCGACACGATCAGGGCACGCTGACCCTTACCGATCGGCATGATCAGATCGATGACCCGCGTGGTCAGCCGGTCGGGGGTGGTTTCCAGGCGCAGCCGCTGATTGGGGTAGAGCGGCGTCAACTTCTGGAAATCGGGACGCTTTTTGACGTCTTCGACCGGTCCACCGTTGACACTGTCCAGGCGAACCAGCGGATTGAATTTCTGCCGCTGGTTGGGCTGCTCGCCCTCTTTGGGCACCCGCACCGCGCCGGTCACGGCGTCGCCGCGGCGCAGGCCGTTCTTGCGCACCATATTCATGGACACATAGACGTCGTGCGGGCCGGCCAGATATCCCGAAGTGCGCACGAAGGCGTAATTGTCGAGGACGTCAAGAATGCCGGCTACCGGTTGAACGACGTCATCCTCACGCAGTTCGGCCTCGCCACCGCCGCCGCCCTCGCCGGAGCGCTCACCGCGACGCCGGCGGTCACGGAACCGGCGGCCACGCCGGCCCCCACGGCCGTCGCCGTCGTCATCCTGCTGGTTCGAGGCGCCGCGGCCTTGCTGGCTGCCCGAGCCTTGCTGATCGCCGGAATCTGATCCGCGGTCGTCGTTCTTGGATTCCTTGTTGCCCTGGCCTTGGCCGGCGTCGCGCTTGTCAGCCTGGTTGCCGTCGCGCTTGTCGGCTTGGCCGCCGTCGCGCTTGTCGGCCTCGCGAGCAGCGGTGCCGTTGCGGCTCGCCGAGCCCTCGCCGTCCGCCTCGTCGGCGGTGCGGGGGGCCGATCCCGCTTCGCGGGAGGCGCCGCGCCGTTCCCGGCGCTGGCTGCCCTCGTTCGCCGAATCCTTCTGTTCCCCTTGGGCAGTCGGTTCTTCGGCGGCAGTTTTCTCTTGGTTCTTGTCCTGTTCGGACTTGCCGGTGTCCTCGGACGGGGTGGCGGCGGATTTGCCGTTGGTCTGTCCCCTGATTTCCTTGATCGCGGCAATAAGTTCGTTCTTACGCATCCCCGACGTGCCCTTGACGCCGGCCTGATTAGCCAGCGCACGCAGTTCGGGCAGCACCATGGTGGACAGGGAGCCGGCCGAAACGTTGGTTTTCACGTCCGGAGTGTCGGTGGTCACGGCGTTCGGCAGCTGATTGCTGTCGGTACTCTCGTCAGCCGTGAACAGGTCCGTATCAGTCACGGATTTCCTTTCTTTCCCTCGTTGATCACGTCATACGAGGGGTTCGTCGCATTCAGCCAAATTGCCGAGTGCACCCAATCATCGACTCTGCAACGGTGATCGCCTGGGATGGCGGAGAAAACGGCGAACCTCGTCCACGAGAAGAATTGGTGTTATCCCAGCGGCAAGGCAGTATGTATGCAGATGCAGATGCTGCGATTGCTGGACGATGCCGAGGATAACCCGCATCTGTGCTCGAAGCAAGCAAACCCTCCGGTGAGCTTGTGGATTAGCGTGCGACTGTGACACCGGGGCTCCAGCGAGCCCCTTCGCCGACCGTCACCTCGGTGATGGTGAATCCATGGGCAACGCCGCAGTCCAACGCCTCCGAAGGCAACTCCGACTCGGTAGTCAATGCGATAACGGACGGACCCGCCCCAGAAAGCGTCGCTGACACATTAAGACGCCGCAGCAGCCGCAGATATTCCGCCGACGCCGGCATGGCCGGGGCCCGTTGCGGCTGATGAAGGACATCTTCGGTGGCCGCCATCAGCAGATCCGGGCGTTGGGTCAGCGCGACCACCAGTAACGCGGCGCGGCTGACGTTGAATCGTGCATCCTCGTGGCTGACCTGGGCGGGCAGCAGTACCCGCGTCTCGGCGGTCGATGACCGCTCCTCGGGGATCGCGCAGAACAGGCGGATATCGGGGTGCAGCGCCAGCGGGACGGCCGAGTAAGCCGGCGCGTCGTCGGCCCGCTCGGTCCACGAAACCACCGCGCCGCCCAGCACCGCGGCCGCGGCATTGTCGGGGTGACCCTCGAACTCCGAGGACAGCTGGATCAGCTGAGCCTCGTTGAATGGGGTGGAATCAGTCTGCGCGACAAGGCCATTGACCGCGGCAAGGCCGCTGACCACCGCCGCCGCGGACGACCCGAGACCGCGAGAATGCGGGATGGCATTGCGACAGCGCACCGCCAGGCCGGCCGCACGGACCCCGGCGGCCTGTAGCCCGCGCTCGATGGCGCGCACCACCAGGTGCTCGGGCCCCAGCGGCACCTGGCCGGCGCCCTCTCCCTCGACCTCGACGACCAAGCCGGAATCGGTTGTCTCCAGCACGATCTCGTCGTACAGACTCAATGCGAGACCGATGCTGTCGAAACCCGGCCCAAGATTGGCGCTGGACGCCGACACCACGGCGCTGGCCACCAGCCCGGCGGGCAGCAGCTGATTCACCGGCCAGCGCTCGGATCTAATGCGTGCCGACCCGCTTCGCCCGGCTTCGCCGCGCTTGCGATCGTCACGACGCGAGTCCCAACTTCTCGACGACTAGTACAGGATCCACCGGCAGCGGGGAAACGCTCGGCATATCCTTCAGCGCCGTGTCGGGGTCCTTCAGACCGTTGCCGGTGACCGTGCACACCACGGTCGACCCGCGGGGCACCCAGCCGTCTTCGACAGACTTGAGCAGGCCCGCGATGCTGGCCGCCGAGGCGGGCTCGACGAACACGCCCTCGGATTCGGCCACCAGGTGGTAGGCCGCCAGGATCTCCTCGTCGGTCGCCGCCAGGAAGCGGCCATTGGATTGCTCCTGAGCCGCAACGGCGGCCGTCCACGACGCCGGCGAACCGATCCGGATCGCGGTGGCGATGGTCTCGGGGTTCTTGACGGGTTTCCCGTGCACCAGCGGTGCGGCTCCGGCCGCCTGGGTGCCCAGCATGCGCGGCAGCTTCTCGAACACGCCGTCCTGGTGGTACTCGGTGTAGCCCTTCCAATACGCGGTGATGTTGCCGGCGTTGCCGACGGGCAGCGAGTGGATGTCGGGCGCGGTGCCCAGCGCGTCCACGATCTCGAACGCCGCCGTCTTCTGGCCCTCGATACGCACCGGGTTGACCGAGTTGACCAACGAGATTGTCGGGAAGTCGGCGGCCATCTTGCGGGCCAGCTCTAGGCAATCGTCGAAGTTGCCGTCGATCTGAATGATCTTGGCGCCGTGCATAACCGCCTGCGCGAGCTTGCCCATCGCGATCTTGCCCTGAGGTATCAGGACCGCGCAGGTGATGCCGGCGCGCGCCGCATAGGCCGCCGCCGACGCCGAGGTGTTTCCGGTGGATGCGCACAGCACAGCCTGCTGTCCGCGCGCCACGGCGTCGGTGACCGCCATCGTCATGCCCCGGTCCTTGAAGGAGCCGGTGGGGTTGAGCCCCTCCACCTTCAGGTGGACCGTGCAGCCGGTCTGCTCCGACAGCCGGGTGGCCGGGATCAACGGCGTGCCACCCTCGAGCAGTGTGATCGCCGTCCAGTCGGCGCCGACCGGCAACCGGTCGCGGTAGGCGGCGATCAGGCCCGGCCAGGGCTTGTGGACGGCGGTGCGCGGCGTGCTCATATGCTGGTTCCTTCCAGTCTCAGCACGCTTGCCACACTCTGCACGACGTCCAAATCGGCCAGCGCATCAACGGTTTCCGATAGTGCGGCATCGGTGGCGCTGTGCGTGACCACCACGATGCGCGCCCCCACGCGCCGCCCGCCCTCGTCCGCGACGCCTTCCTGACGGACCTCGGCGATGCTGACCTCGCGCTTGGCGAATTCGGCCGCCACCGAGGACAACACACCGGGCTTGTCCGCGACGTTCATGCTCACGTAGTAGCGCGTGGAGATGAAACCCATTGGTGCGATCGGCAACTGGGCGTATTTCGACTCTTTCGGCCCGCGACTGCCCAGCACCCGGTTGCGAGCGGCCATCACCAGGTCACCGGTCACCGCGGATGCGGTCGGCGCACCACCGGCCCCCTGGCCGTAGAACATCAGCCGGCCCGCCGCCTCGGCTTCCACCACCACAGCGTTGAAAGCGCCGTTGACGGTGGCCAGCGGATGTTCCAGCGGCACCAGTGCGGGGTAGACGCGCGCCGAAACCCGTTGCTGGCCATCGTCGGTCGTGATGCGCTCGCAGATCGACAGCAGCTTGATCGTGCAGCCCAACGCGTGCGCGGACGCGAAGTCGGCCGGGGTGATCTTGGTGATGCCTTCGCGATAGACGTCGTCGGCGGTCACCCGGGTGTGGAAGGCGATGGACGCCAGGATCGCGGCCTTGGCCGCCGCGTCGTAGCCTTCGACGTCCGCGGTGGGATCGGCTTCCGCGTAGCCCAGCGCACTGGCGTCGGCCAAGGCGCTGTCGTAGTCGGTTCCGGTGCTGTCCATCGCGGACAGGATGTAGTTGGTGGTGCCGTTGACGATGCCGGCCACCCGGACCACCGTGTCACCGGCCAACGACTGGGTGAGCGGACGGATCACCGGGATCGCGCCCGCGACCGCCGCCTCGAAATACAGGTCGACATGCGCGTTTTCGGCTGCCTGAGCCAGTTCGCCGGTCGAGGTGGCCAACAGTGCCTTATTGGCAGTCACGACCGACTTGCCGTGCTCAAGTGCGGCCAGGATTGCCTTGCGCGACGGCTCGACCGGACCCATCAACTCCACGACGATGTCGACGTCTTCCCGCGAGACCAGCTCTTCGACGTTGTCGGTGAGCAGTTCGACGGGCACACCGCGGTCATCAGCGACGCGCCGTACCCCGATGCCGCGCAGCGCAAGGGGAGCGCCGACCCGGGCCGCGAGGTCGTCCGCGCTCTCCTCGATGATGCGGACCACTTCGCTGCCGACGTTGCCCAACCCGAGTACCGCTACGCCGACTGGCTTTGCATTACCCGACACAGTCACCTCACTTCCAGACTCAGCAGATCGTCGACCGTCTCGCGGCGCAGGATCACCCGCGCCCGCCCATCGCGAACCGCGACCACGGCAGGCCGGCAGATCATGTTGTATCGGCTCGACAGCGAATAGCAGTAGGCGCCGGTCGCGGCCACCCCGAGCAGGTCCCCCGGCCCCAGGTCGCCGGGCACCCAGGCGTCGCGCACCACGATATCGCCGCTCTCGCAGTGCTTTCCGACGATGCGGGCCAGCGCCGCCGGTGCGTCGCTGACTCTGGACACCAGCCGGGCGTCATACTGCGCGTCGTAGAGCGCGGTGCGGATGTTGTCGCTCATGCCGCCGTCGACGCTGACATAGCGCCGGATGGCCGTCGTGCTGACCTCGACGTCCTTGACGGTGCCGACCTCGTAGAGCGTGATGGTCCCCGGTCCGGCGATGGCGCGTCCCGGCTCGACCACCAGCCGGGGCGTGGGCAGACCCACGGCCGCGGCCTCGTTGTTGATGATCGCACTCAGCTTGGCCGCGAGTTCGGACATCGGCGGCGGGTCGTCGGAGGCCAGGTACGAAATGCCAAGGCCGCCACCGAGATCGACGGTGGAGATCTGCGCGGTCTTTTCGACCCCGAACGCCGCGACGACCTCCTGCAGCAGGCCGAGGACTCGGCGTGCGGCCAGCTCGAATCCGGCCACGTCGAAGATCTGCGAACCGATGTGGCTGTGCAGGCCAACCAGCCGCAGGTGATCGGTCGCGAACACCCGCTCCACCGCAGCCATCGCCGCGCCGCCGGCGACCGACAGGCCGAACTTCTGGTCCTCGTGCGCGGTGGAGATGAACTCGTGGGTGTGTGCCTCGACGCCGACCGTGAGTCGCACGAAGACGTCCTGGACGACGCCGGCCTCCCCCGCGATGGTTTCGAGGCGCTCGATTTCGGTCATCGAGTCCACGACGATGTGGCCCACACCGGCTTTGACCGCGGTCGTCAACTCCGCGACAGATTTGTTGTTGCCGTGCAGGGTGATTCGCTCCGGCGGGAAGTTGGCGTGCAGCGCAACGGCCAGTTCCCCGCCGGTGCACACGTCAAGGCAGAGGCCCTCTTCGTCGATCCAGCGCGCAATCTCGGTGCACAGGAACGCCTTCGCGGCGTAGTGGACATTGGCGCCGCCGCCGAACGCCGACGCGATCTCTGCGCAGCGGGAGCGGAAGTCGTCCTCGTCGATGACGAACAGTGGAGTTCCGTACTCCTGGGCCAGCTCGGTCACCGGGACCCCGGCGATGACAGCTACCCCGGCGTCATTGCGAACCATGTTGTGCGGCCAGACATTCGGTGCCAGCCCCAGCAGCTCCTCCGGAGACTGTGGCCGGGGCGGGCTGTCCGGGTGACGGACTTCTTCGGCATGCCGGGGACCGGCGGGATGGACGTTCACATTCTCTCCGGGGCGCTGACGCCGAGTATTGCCAGTCCGTTGGCGATGACCTGCCGCGTGGCCTGGCACAACGCCAGCCGGGCGATATGCAGGTCCGTGGGTTGTTCGTCGCCCTGGGGCAATACCCGGCACGAGTCGTAGAACCGATGGTAGTCACCGGCAAGGTCTTCCAGGTAACGACAGATCCGGTGTGGTTCGCGCAGCGACGCCGCGGTGTCGAGCACCCGGGGAAACTCGCCGATGGTGCGCAGCAGCGCACCCTCCTTGTCGTGGCTGAGCAATTCGAGATGTCCGGTGTCGGGAATCAAGCCGAGCTCGGCGGCGTTGCGGGCCAGCGCCGAGAGCCGGGCATGCGCATATTGCACGTAATAGACCGGGTTTTCATTCGACGCAGAGGACCACAGCGCGAGATCGATGTCGATCGCGGTGTCCACCGACGAGCGGATCAGGCTGTAGCGGGCGGCGTCGACACCGAGCGCGTCCACCAGGTCGTCGAGCGTGATCACGGTGCCGGCCCGCTTGCTCATCCGCACCGGCTGGCCGTCGCGCACCAGGTTGACCATCTGCCCGATCAGCACCTCGACGGTCGCGGGATCGTCACCGAACGCCGCCGCCGCGGCCTTGAGCCGCGCGATGTAGCCGTGGTGGTCGGCACCGAGCATGTAGATGCACAAGTCGAAGCCGCGTTGACGCTTGTCCAGGTAGTACGCGATGTCCCCGGCGATGTAGGCGGGCTTGCCGTCGCTCTTGATTACGACGCGGTCCTTGTCGTCACCAAAAGCGCTGCTGCGCAACCAACTTGCGCCATCCTTGTCGTAGATGTTGCCGGCCTCGCGCAGCCGGGCGATGGCCTCGTCGACGCGCCCGCTGGTGTGCATCGAGTCCTCGTGGGTGTACACGTCGAAGTCGGTGCCGAATTCGTGCAGCGTCTTTTTGATGTGGTTGAACATCAGGTCGACGCCGATCGCGCGGAAGGTCTCGTGCATCTCGGCGTCGGGCAGCTCCAGCGCGTCGGGCGCCTTCTGCAGTACCTGGGCGGCGATGTCGTTGATGTAACTGCCGGCGTAGCCGTCCTGCGGCGTGGGTTCGCCCTTGGCCGCGGCGATCAGCGAGTTGGCGAAGCGGTCGATCTGGGCGCCGTGGTCGTTGAAGTAGTACTCGCGCGTGACGTCGGCGCCCTGCGTGGACAGCAGCCGGCCCAGCGCATCGCCGACGGCCGCCCAGCGGGTACCGCCGATGTGGATCGGTCCGGTCGGGTTGGCCGAGACGAACTCCAGATTGATCTTGGTGCCCGACAGCGTGTCGGAGTAGCCGTACCGGTCGCCCGCGTCGATCACATCGTCGACGACCTTGGCCTGCGCCGACGCCTCGAGACGCAGGTTGATGAAGCCCGGCCCGGCCACTTCCGCCGAGGAGACACCGTCGGCGCCGGCCAGCGCCTCGGCCAGCCATCCGGCCAGTTCACGCGGGTTCGCACCGACCTTCTTGCCCAGCTGCATCGCCAGGTTGCTCGCGTAATCGCCGTGTTCGGGATTGCGTGGCCGCTGCACCGTGACCGTTGCCGGTAGCGCCGACGCGTCGAGTCCACGCTCGGCCAGCACCGCGGATGCTGTGGCTTTGAGCAGCTCAGCCAGGTCAGCGGGGGTCACGAGCGTCCATCCTATTGGTTAGCGCGCCTACGCCCCGAATCCATTGCGATGTCAGGGCGGCCACCTGGATGCGTTAGTCTGTCGGGGCCGATTGGTGCGACGACTTAGTCGTAGCGCCCCCGTAGCTCAGGGGATAGAGCGTCTGCCTCCGGAGCAGAAGGCCGCAGGTTCGAATCCTGCCGGGGGCACAGGTTCCGCCGCAGGTCACAGGCTATTTGGGTGCCCTGCTGGGTTGCACGAAACTCAGCCGCACCCTATCCTTCGACGTTCGCTGGTCCCGCCGACCTGCGGCAAAATTTGCTCAGCCGTCTCCGGCGCGTCGTTCCCGCGTGTCGCCCAGTGAGTACCGTTGTCGTGTGATCGGTCGCAACTTGCTCGACGGTTTCGAACCGACCGCTCGGCGCTGGCTCAAAGCCTCGTTTGTTAGCGGGATCGCATTCTCAGTCTTTCTGATATGGCTCGATGCGTTCTCGCCGCGCGCGCTACGCACCTGGTGGCACGGGTTGAGTCTCGGCTACACGAATAATATTCTGGCAGCGGCGACCGGCTTTCTCATCGGCGTGCCGGTCACCGTGGTAGTGATTGATAGATTCAAATCGAATTTGGCCGAAAAGATACAAACTGAAGCACAAATTGCGTCAGTAAATCGGGTCTCAAAAGCAGCTTGGCGGGATTTTGCCGAAGCGGTAGACGAATTTTGCAACGATGAACGTGTAGAGGCTGTAAATCACCGACAAGACCGTCCTACTGCAACTGATCAACTTCAAGCCGAGCACGATCTTATTATCGAGCGCCTACAAGCCTGTCGCGCCGCGATCGCTAGCAACCCTAACTCAGCGTTGGCCGAGATCGCTAATCTGAAACCTTTCCTCGCATCTCATTCGACGACGCTTGAAGCGAGACGACGTGCTGTCGATCAACAATTTGGAACCAAGTATTATGTGCGGCGCAATTGGAATTACATCGTTTCGCGATGGCGAGTTTTGGACGAATACGTCAGAGTGAGAAGAATTGAGTTCGAGTTAGAACCTATACCTCGAAATTACTACGAGACCATTCTCGATGCTCTTAGCTCGGGCGACGACAACGATCTCTATGGATTCCTTGACGCTCATAGCGGCGCAAAGTCGTCTCGGTGGCGCGGAATCGCGGCAATTCTTGACTTGCAACACATCGTTGATATCGCTATTGGTATGCCCGACGCGCAGCTAGCTAACATGTTGGCGAACCATTACGACGACTGGATTGGTCCTGGACTTAAGCAATATTGGACTAAGGCTCTCGGGGCGCATATCTTTCTCACGTCACTCGAGATGAGGGTTCAAACGGTTACCCTTTCGGGTTGGCCCCAGAACGCAACAAGGCCGCGACGCCAGGCTGTTACTGACAGCGAAACGAGCGGCAACGTGGCAGTGCCGAGCGAACCGGCGGCTCAGCCGACGACAGTCGAACAATCCCCTACCGACGAAGAAAACAAAGTGCCCACGGAGGGGCAAGAATCGCCGGTTTTGTCGGACGACAACAAGTGAGCTGACCCGAAACTAGCCGCCCCATCGGTCCAGCGCCGCGACTTCCATTCCAACGAGGACGGGCTACGATGTCTCGTCCCAGATCAGCCCATACGGAGGCTCTTCGGCTCGCCCCGAGAATCGGATCACTACATCGCCGCTAGCCGATGGAGGCGGCCCATTGTCTACGACGATGATTTGTGCGCCCTGGCCTGAGGCTGCCAGCCACTCATGAAGATGCCGGTATACATCGTTCACCGCAACGCTGTCAGCGAATTCAGAATCACGCTCGCCGCCGTAACCAAGATTCTTCTGGGGGCTGTCCAACATTAGGAAACCAGGATGGTTACCACCCAGCTCCCACGCGAGTTCAAATATTGCTAAGATCCACGCCAGCGAAATTAGCGTTCGGCCCCCTGACGAGGCGTTAGTGTAACTCATTCCGCGCATGTATGGAACAAGGTTACGCTGTATCGATGCTTCGTCCAATTTGGGATAATGCCACGTCGCTAAAATCTCGACGTATCGGGCACTCACCGCAGCCATAATATCGCTGCGATCTGCCGACTTACTGGCCGCGGATAATTCAGAGCGTAATGCACTGATTGAAGCTTCCAGTCGCACGACCGATGTCAAACGACGCTCAACGCTGTCATACATTTTCAGTGTCGCGCGGGCGCGTTCGACTTGGGTAATCGCAGCCTCACGTTGCCGCATTATGTCATCGCGTTGACTGAGGAAAGGTGTGACAGACTTGTTAGCAGCATGGTCTACGGCAGATGCTGCTTCTATCTCCGACTGGCTAGCGGACTCCAAGTCTCTATACAAACGGGGAAGACCAGCATCTAGCTCTTCGATATACTCGGAAAGCTCCGCCAGTCTAGCTTTCGTTGCCCTCAGCTCGGAGTCAACATCAAAAGCACCTTCAACGTCGCTGGATAAGTTTAATGGTTGTTGACCATTGTGGCTGCCTTCGCTTTCAGATTGAGGGTGTGAATCATCTCCATTAGTGCTGGCTGATTCTGTTTCCAATTCTGACTCGCATAACGAGCAGTGCCCGTCAATGATTTCAGCAGGACGACCGAGCTGGCTAAGGCAGGCAGGACACACCTTGACTCGAAGCGGATCGAACAGTCGACGCGCTTCCGCCAACATATTCAACTTTGAGACATCCTCGGCATACTGAGCCCGTAGCGGAACGAGGCGCTTGAGCTGTGTCTCTCGATCCCGTACCAAGCTAGCCGCATTTCGGGCTTGTTGGGCAGCATCTTGATGGCGGGCCCGGAGGCTCTCTGCGAATGAGGAAGCTGCGGCAATCGACTGATCAATGGCGGCCAAGGTAGATTCAACCTCACTGATACTCCGCAAGGCCTCGTTTTGCAATATCTCAGCGCGAGCGCGAGTGCCCAAGTCTTGCTCGTCAACGAAAGCCTGAGCAGCAGCATATTCTGCGCGTGCATGCATTAGACGAGTCTCTAGCTCTTTTACTTGATTTCCTAACATTATGGCTTTGTCATCGTGTATGCCAAATACGACATCAAAGACTTGTGTCAGCTTCAAATTCCTCATGAAAGAGGATTCGAAAAGCAGATTTTTATCATCCAGACGCTCGTTCGGCATGTAGCAAAGAGCCATCAAGTCACGAAAACTCAATGGGTCGGTCTTCGACTCGGGTTTGGTCGGAGCTTCGCGCAGCTCCACGCCTTCTAATCCGCAGAAACTGAGCAGGAAGCTTGGCAGGCTGGTGGGGTCGCTTGGCGGGCGGACTGGTCGCCTTTCCGTCGAAATGCCCTTGTCGTCAAGCTGCCCCGTGCGGACAAAAGCGACCGTCGAGGATTCCCCGACCGCGCGTTCAATGACATGCGGCGCGCCGTTTAACAGAACCTCAAGAAGCGCGCCTCTTACCTTGCGTAGCACTTCTGGATGGCGCGGATGTTCTCGTGCGCCTAAACAGTAGTCGATGAATTCCAAAATCGACGATTTCCCAGTACTGAACGCGCCTGCAATGATCGAGAGCCCGCGAGGCTGTGTACCAGATGCTCTGAAGTCAATCTCGTAGTCAGTCTCTATGCCCTTCAGGCGCAATCGCAGTATTCGAATTCCACGGTTGTCACGGACGGGGACTGTAGTCGAACCCGTGGCATCGAGTTGGCCACTACGGACAGCTGGAAGGTTGGCTGGCTGTTCAGTCATTCGTAGTCGTTGGGGCTTTAGAAGAAGAGTTTGTCCCTAGCGTCTCAGCGGGGTCATCCTCGCCCTCAGCAGCGCTCGTATTAATAGCAAACAAAAGGTCAATTACCTCCGGCCTCGAAGATTCCGGTGACATCGATATCCATTCGCGCGCATTCTCGCGAAGTCGCCGATCGCTGAGCCTGGTTAGCCGCCGTATCACTATTTCAGCAGAGAGACGATAAGCGGCGGCGTATACCGCAGTAAATTGGCTAGCCAACTCATGACCGGCGGGAGTGACCCCGTATGTCACTTTCCCTTCGACATGCGGCATAGCTAAACTGTACGAGATAAGAATGGCCAGATCGTGCTGTAGGCGCTCTCGCCGGTTCGTGAATCGCTGGGTTGGGCTCGCATAACTCAAAGCACGTCCATCGAATCCAGCCATCACGAGTCGGGTGCGATCTGGATCATTATCGTCCGTGATCATAAGCATCGGATTTGCTACAAGAAAATCATAATAGCTTAGTCGCTCCAGATTTATTCCTGGTTGCGATTGCTGCGCAAGCGTATCGAGCAATAACAACAACTGCGCTAACCTGAAGGTCGTATCATCTTCCGGAACATGGAGTGGGCGGCCGGCTCGCAGGTTCGTATGCGCGCTGCTATTAGTTGGCTCTGTCATTGTTCATACCGGTAGTTGCAATTGCTGGAACGCCGCCCTCAGCTTGATCCTCGGGTGGTTCTTCCTGAGCCTCCGCGCTGTTGGACTCTGATGAGTGTTGCGCCGCGACATCTTCCCACCGCGAAATCCATCCTGCACGCTGATCGTCAACTACTCGGTGCATGAGACCACGAGAGTGAATCAGTCCACCAGGGAGGCCTCTCGACAAAAGCGAGTGGTTCTGTTGAATGTCTGACATGACCGCGTTATGCAATCCAGGTAATTGAGGGTCACTGGCATCGCGTGAGAATTCATTGAAGCGGTCTTCCCAGAGACTATGCACTGTTGCATCTGCGGTAGTCAGGGCCCCAACCTCGCTAGTCACGCCTTTATCGACAATCTCACGAGCCATTAGCTCGGCGTTGAAGAATTGCCGCTTTGCAGCCGCGACTTGTTGGCGACCAGCGGCGCGCAACTGTTTTACGAATAAGGCGTGGTCAAGTTGTGCGGCGTCCTCCTCAGGAACGGCGACCGGCGGCGTCTCGTGGGGAATCGTCCGCTGAGCATTTCCGTAATAGTGGTTCCGGACATCTATAGCGTCCGGCGAGATCAGCAATCCCCGGAGCTCGGTTTCATCCCACAGATTTATGATGATCTTGTGCTCCCGTTGCTTTCTCCTCTTAAAACCGTCCCACCATGAAGCTGTAGGGCCATCCATACTCGAAGGAATGCATAGCGTCCACTGGCTAATAGTGTGTCCCTCTCGATCTGCAGCCACAATCGCCGCTTTAAGAGAGTCTCTAATTTCCTGTTGATGCCCTCGTGCTGTAACCGGATAGAAGAATTTCGATTGCCAGACTGCGACTTTGCCACTTAGAAGACCAACTAGTACATCAATTCCCCAGTCCCCTGGATTCGCAGCGATCATGCGCGCACCGGGGAGGACGGCACGCACGAGCTGACCGAGCATCTTTTCGAAGTCCTCTCGCGCGCCCTCATGTCCCGCCCGCACCTCATGGGCAGCGAAGCTGATAAGTGGGTCGCCTGAAACGACCCCGCTGCCTATCACCCCCGCACTCAAGGATGGGCCCTCCTGGTCATCTACCGCCTCGATGATCTCCATGTTGGCGGCACAGGCTGCGTGGCCGTGACGACAACACCAGCACAGTAGCCCCACCAGCGCGGATTCTGTGGACGTTTTGTCCGACAGCTAGCGCCTCGTTCTCGCCTCGCCGCTACCGGAGAAGGTCATGTCGCTCGGACTGCTGAAAATCAGCGTCAGACCGCCTTTCAGCCAGCTAGCGTGATTGCCCGTGACCGATGACGTGAGAAAAGTGGTAAGCACATTGTTCACAGTTCTGGCCGCTGTGTGGGGCATACCAGCGCTGCTGACACCCGCCGCCCGTGCTGATGCCAACCAATATCTGGCTGACCTTCACTCGCCAGGTATTGCGCATCCCTCGATACCAGACTCGGGGCTCATTGCTATCGGAAACGATGTTTGTTCCAAGCTCAGCGATGGCGCAACTTCTGACGCTGCACGTGATTGGCTCGTTGGTCATCTAGCCCATGGGGGCTACCAGGCAAGCAATGCCGAAGCGGGGACTGTTGTGCATTACGCACTGCAAGATCTTTGCCCCGGAGCTGGTCACTGACGCGGGACGGCGGAAACTAGGTTGGGCAGCCGGTAATCCAGCGACCAGGCGACCGCTGGACTCACCGGATCGCGATGGAGTCGTCGGCGTGCACCACGACATAGGTGGCGTCCGCTAACCACGGAATCCGTTGCGCCAAATGGCCGAAGCGACGACCCCGCAGCTTCCACGCCGGAATCACGACGGGCACATCTGCTTTCAGGTCGGCCAGCATACACAGGGGGGCGGCTGGATTGCGGCTACCTGCTCGGCAGCCGGACCCGGCGAAAGGTAGACACGCGGATCGAGCTGCGCTTGATCCCGCTGCTCGCGCTCGATGAGCCGGCGCCGAAAGCAGGGGATGCGGTCTGTGGCGCGTAGTGCCCATCTCGGGTGTGTCTCCTTTGCCGTGCGGGGCGGCTGCGGAGCCGATCTCCGCACCTCATCTGCACCCAACGACGCCCAGAATGGCACTTCCTGGCACTCACTGTCACTTGCTGTCTTTTGCGAACTTACTGTTAAAGAGCATTTTTCCCTGGCAGTACGTTTGCTAGCGTACCGTATCTCGCAGGTTCGAATCCGGCCGGGGGCACTGCCGTTAGTCAGCTCGGCTAATCACCGTGGCATGGACTCAGATGGTGCGTTTCAGCCCGACGTGGGCGGCGTGGTACCCGAGCCGGCGATAGAACGCCCGAGCCCGTTCGCGAGCCTCGTCCGTGGTCACCTGCGCCAGCTGCGCCCCGTGCCCTCGGCCGTAGTTGTGTGCCCACTCGACGAGTGCAGTACCAAGACCCTGCGCGCGTTCGGCTTTGGCGACCCGTAATCCCTCGATCTGCAGCCGGGTGGCGCCGCCGCGGGAAAGGCCGGGAATGATCGTCAATTGCACTGTCGCGACGACCATTTCGGAACTGTTCAGGACGACTCCGAGATAGTTGGATCGGTTGCGAACCACGATGTCGTAGGCCGCCTCGTACCGTTCCAGTTCGGCGTCTTCGCGATCCTGACTGAATTCGTCGTCGGAGAGCAGCTGGGCGATCACCCCCACGTGTTCGCGCGTCGCGCGCTGCACACGATATGTGCGGCCCGCGACCCGCAGCAGTCCTCGAACCGAGGACTGCGCCAGAGCCTGTAGGCGCGCCACCAACAGGTCCAGCCACGCCCCCACGTTGGTTCGTGCCTCCGCGGTATCCGGGTAGCGGCATCGCAGATGTAGTCCGGACTCGTCCCGGATGAACCAGAGCATCACGCCGTCGGTGTCAACGCTCGCGCTCACATACTGCGCGTCGAGTCCGACCGAGTCGATGCGCACCGGAAGTCGGGTTTGGTCGAGCCACGAAATCGCGAACATGCCGGGCGCGATGGGCATTCCACCCCACGGAGCCAGCACGTCGGCCAGTGGCCAGGAACCCAGCTGCACGGCTTCTTTGACGGCGGCGGCCGCGGCGTGCGGCTCGGCAACCGGCGACTCCAGGACCGAATTGGTGATGAACCAGCCCACCGAGTCGTGCCATTTTTCTTCAAATCGGCTGTGCACGGGGAAGACCGCGCGCAGCGGAGCCCCGGCCAACTCGCCAGTCACCGCAGTCATGGCGACCACAGCGAGTGCCAGCGTCGAGACACCGTCGTCGCGTGCCTGCGCGACGAACGCGGCGCCGTCATCGACATCGAACACGTCACGCACTTCAACGCGTTCCGGATACGGCCCGCACTCACCCAACGGCAGCGGAAACCGTGGCATCACCCCACCGCTGTCGCTGATGATTTGTGCCCATCGCGCGCGCACATGGTCCGGGGCCACGGGACGGTCCAACAGTGCTTGCGTGTGCACGACAAATGCCGGCGGCGGCTGCAGCGACGAGGTACGACCGATGCGCGCGTCAGCGAGCACGGACAACAGGTCCCGGGCAATCACCAGCATCGACCACATGTCCACGTGGGCGTGGTCGGCGGCGATCACCACCGTCAATCCGGCGGCGGTCTCCAGCACACACAATCGGTGTGAGGGCCGCGCATAGGGCGAGCACGTCGCATTGAGAACTACTCGCAGTGCGTCGTTGACCGCCTGGCCCGGAGTGATCTCGTGCTCGACCCACTTGCCGGGGTGAATTTCGATCTCGTGTAGCTGCGGATCGCCGTCCGGCCCGGGTGTGAATGCCGTTCGTAGGGTGCCGTGGCGGGCGATCACGGCCAGCCACGCATCGGCCAACGACTGGCGACTGACCCCCGCCGGCAACCGAATGGACAGAGCCATCCAGGAGCCGGGTCGTGCGCCCGCACCAACGTGTATGCGCTGGTCAAACGACACCGGGAGCTGCCGGCCGAGGTCAGACATCGACACGTCGTAGCCCCAGAGCCGACCGAAGGGTAGCCGGAGGTGCGCCACGTTGGTCAGCCGCATGGCGGTACCCTAACGCCCCAGTTAGCCTGAATGCTCGGTCTGCGCGGTCGGCTCCGGGGCGAGCCTTCCGGTCGTGAGAAGAGTTGGGTGATGTCCACTTTCGTGGTTCCTGGAGCAGAGCTCGCGGTTGAACTGAGCGACGAAGGTGGTCATCCGGTAGTTCAGCTGCACGGACTTACCTCCAGCCGCGCGCGTGACCGGGTGCTCAATCTCGACCTCGGCAGGGGCCTCAGCGGGACCCGATTGCTGCGGTACGACGCACGCGGGCATGGCAAGTCGACCGGACGCAAGGTCGACGAGGATTACCGATGGGAAAGCCTTGCCGAGGATCTTCTGCAGCTGCTCGACAAATGGTTTCCCGGCGAACGGGTGCACGGAGTCGGCCCGTCCATGGGTACCGGCACGCTGCTGCACGCGGCTGCCCGCGAGCCGGACCGCTTCGCCGGCCTCACGCTCATGGTGCCCGCCACCGCGTGGGAAACCCGGCCCGCGCAGGCGGCGATCTACCGGGTTGCGGCCGAACTTATCGAAACCGAGGGAGTCGGGGCATTCATCGCGTCGGCGCGTGGGGCGACACCGCCGCCAGCCACGGCCGGCGCGCCCGAAACAGTTCCGGATGTGGCCGATGCGCTGCTGCCGTCACTGTTTCGAGGCGCGGCTCTCAGCGACCTGCCCGCTCGCGAAGCGGTCGCACGAATCGATGTGCCGACGACGATTCTGGCCTGGGTCGGCGACCCGGCGCATCCGATGTCGACGGCGGAATCGCTTGCCGCACTGATGCCGCGGTCAACGCTCACCGTGGCGCACGTCCCGGCCGATGTCGAGACCTGGCCCCAGATCCTGAGCCAAGACGTCGCCCGCAGAGGCTGACTTGTTCGGCAGATGAATACCGCTGCGATTGAGCGCACTGCCCAACCACGACGTCGGCCCAACGCGGCGGCGACGTCTTCAGGTGATCAGATCGGGACAACGGAGTCAATGTCCTTGTCTCGCTTGCCCTTTAGCGTCGCTCGGTTAAGTGTTATCAACGCAATGTTTGGGTTGCCGAAGGTCGGCCGCATCAGCCGAGATCGGGCCACGCAGTTGCCGCGCCATGGCCGTGAACCAGCCGAGGTGGAATTCGTCATCGTCGGCCAGGAATGCCGAGCGAAGTTCGTACCAGGGCAGGCCCGGATGCCGGTGATGAACGCTGTGCAAATTGAATGCGAGGACGAATCGTTCCAAAGCTCGCGGCAGCCGAAGATTCAGCGCCTCCAGCCGCGCGTCGAGCCGGGTGCCGTAGTGGTATGCGTTGTCCGCGATAGAGATCAAAACCGCGCGCGCAGCGATCGCGACGGCCAGCATCCAGACGTGCCGACCGTAGGCGAAGCCCGCGGCCGCATACGCCGCGACCACCAAAACCGCGTCCGCGCGGAACTCCCCCAGATGCCGTCGGCTGATGCCCTCGAGCAACATGCCGCCGAACGTGTCGGGCGAGTCGAGCAGGCGCCCCAGGTAGCGCCAGAGCCGGCGCGGCGCGGCGACGAGCAACACCGAAGCGGCCTCAATGGCGTAAAGCCCGCCCAGAAGGTGCAGGTAGTACGCGGGAGCCGCCGCAGCCCAACTTGAGGTTGCCGGATCAAAGACCTCGGTCCGCTCCCGGCGGGTCCGGTTGTACCGGTGATGCAACAGATGAGCGGACTTGAGCAGCACAAATGGCGCGCCATAGCCGATGGCAAGCACCCGACCGCAGCCATCGTTCCATTTCCTTTGCCGCATCAACGTGCCGTGGATGGCCTCGTGGATCAGCGACCAGAACGGCATCGAAAGCAGCGCGATCGGCGCCAGCAGCCATCCGAAGGCCGGATCCGCCGGCAACAACCAGAGCGGCAGGACCAATAGCTGGAGGCATAGGCCGGCCAGCGCCACCGCCACTAACACGCACGAGGTGACGCGGCCAGACTTGCCATCTTGTGCGGCTCGCCAGGTCGTTGACTGGATTACTGCCATGACCGCCTGCTCCCCTGTTCAGGATCGGTTGACGCGAATATGGGCCGGACCCCGCCGCGAACGGTGGCGGCCGCGCTCTCAGCGAACGGACGCCCCCTTGGTGCCAGCGCCCCTTCTGGCCAGCACGAGCAGCGCACCGGCGTAAAGGAAGTCCGACGCGGTGCCAACAATCACGGGGGGTGCAATCGTCACCGCAATGTTGGGTGTGGCCGCCAGCTCGTGGCCCACGTACAGCCAAATCGCACTCAGCGTCGAAGTTCCCAGCGCGGCCAACCAGAAGCCGCGCACGGGATCCGACGGCACGCGGAAAAGCCGTTCAAGCATCAGCACCGCCAACAGGGTCGCGATCACGCTCAGTGCCAGCTGTGCGAAGCCCGCGCGCACCGCCACCTCCAAGCCGAGCCGGTGGTGAGTAAACGCCGCCCAGCAGCCGTATGCCCCGCCCCCGAACAGCGCGGCCAACACTGGCCGGGCGTGCGCCCTCACGCGCCCACAGCGAGTGGCCGGTACCCGATCGACGCGAGCAGTTCTGTGACATGCAATTTGATGGAAGGTGAATTGATGGTAGGAGAATTTGTCTCGTCGAAAACTGCGGTACGCATGACAACCCTTTTTCTTGGGTACGTTAAGCATTGATTCAGCTTGCCGCTATTGCTTTCTTCGCGAACATCCTCGCATCGCACTGGGTAATCCGCAACGACATCGACTCCGTTTCCCGCGTCTCGAGCCAGTGGTAGCCCTCCGGCGGGCAAGATAACCTGTCAGTCCCGTTGCCATTACATGGCCGGTCGGTGACGAAACGTGTTGGCCGGCGCGTGTGTTGAGCGAATAACGAGGTTGCGGCTAGGGTCGGGTCGGGCCTTTCGGGACCTGGACAGGATCGGCCCTATATGTATTGCGAGATAGCGGCCACAGAAAGGCTGAATTCATGGCAGGTTCGGTCCGGCGCACCGCGGGAGTCGAAGACACTTTGAACCGGCCTGGACTCATGAATCGTGCGCTGATGCATATAGTCGAATGGGCTCAGGAGCTGAACGAGAAGTACGCGAAACTCGGTAATCGACCGGTGTATGACGTCGAGGAGTTTCCGTGGGCGATGGACATCGAGCGTGAATGGCACCAGGTCCGCGCCGAACTCGATAGCCTGCTAATCCGCAAGGAGGAGCTGCCCGGCTGCCACGAGATCTTGAGTGAGCTGCGCTCGATCAGCACCGACCGCGACTGGAAAACGTTCGTCTTGGCCTGCTACGGCGCCAAGTCGGCCGAGGCCATTCGCCGGTGCCCGCACACGTGGCGCATCCTGCACACGATCCCGGGTATGAAGACGGCGATGTTCTCGGTCCTCGAGCCGGGAAAGCACCTCAAGCCACATCGCGGACCCTACAACGGCGTGCTCCGCCTCCACCTCGGCCTGCTCGTGCCGGACGCCGCGCCCGGCACGGTCGCGATCAGCGTGGACGACACCATCTGCGAGTGGGCCGAAGGCAAGGTCCTGATCTTCGACGACTCATACGAACACGAGGCATGGAACCGCTCCGACGAAACCCGCGTCGTGCTGTTCGTCGACTTCGTCAAGCCGCTGCGCTTCCCGGCCTCCCTCGTCAATTGGCTGCTCCTCAACATCGCCGCCTTCACCCCGTTCATCAGGGAGGGAAAGAAGGCGCACAAGAAATGGGAGAAGACCTTTTACCGAAACGGGGACTCGCTGGACACTGCCGCGCCGTCAGCGCCCGCCGTTGTCCCGACGCAACGCTCGAGCCGTGCGGTCTAAGGCGTACGAGCGAGCGGAATGTTCTCTAGGACAGCCGAATACAAGATGGTAACGCTCAAGTCCGGTCGCGAACTGATCATCGCATTCGGCCTCTGGCTGTTACCGATCATCGACCGGATCATGATGCGGTTCGCGGCGACTGAGGAATACCAGGTCTTCCCGAACGAGGTGTTTCCCTGGACGACGGACCTCGCCGAGAACTGGACCGCCATCCGCGACGAGGCCCGGGAGGTGATGCGCGACCCGATGTCCGTTCCCGCGTTGCGCGAGATTTCGGTCGATCATGAAAAGATCGCGGTCGATGAGCGCTGGCGCTCCTTTTTCCTGTGGGGCTACGGGATCCGCAGCGACGTCAACTGCGGCCGCTGCCCCGAGACGGCGCGGGCCCTCGAGCGCATCCCGGGCCTGATGACCGCCATGTACTCGGTAATGCTGCCCGGCGCACACGTGCCGCGCCATACCGGGCCGACCAAGGCCATCGTCACCGCCCATCTGGGCCTCACCGTGCCGCGTGACCGCCAGAACTGTCGGATGGCGATCGGCGACCATGAGGTGGTGTGGCAGGAGGGCCACATCGCGATCTTTGACGACATGTTCCCGCACGAGGTGTGGAACGACACCGAGGATCACCGCGTGATCCTGCTGCTTCACGTGAAGCGGCCGCTGCGCTTCCCCGGCTCGCTGGTGCGCGACACCTTGTTCGCTCTGTTGCGGTCGAGTCCTTTCGTGCGCGACGGGGTGCGCAATATTGAGCGGTGGCACCAGAGGCAAACTGCCGCAATGGATTAACGGTGCGCCTTCGTCGCGACTGTCGGCGGACAGATTGTCACCGCCACCCTGAATCGCCCCGTACGCACCCGACATCGTCCCGAGCGGCCACATCTCCCAAGCGCCGTGGGTCACGGGTCGGCCAGCATTCGCAGACAACTGGAGTCTTTAGTCCCTAGTGGCCGGTCCGGTACCGACGCGACGATGGGGTTCTGGGCGCGAGTCAGCAGGCACCCAGATGGGCCCGCGTCGGATCCGGATTCAGCACCCTTCCGGCGCGGGCCCGCTCACAGCATCATCGACAGCCATCGCTCACGTAGCCGCGACGGCCCGACGGTTGGAGTCAACAACATGAATTGGCGTGTGAACATCTATGCGGATATCCCTCACCAGGAACCGGCACGACCGTTTGTAGAGCAGTCGCCGATGTTCACTGACTGGGAGTCCATCGGCGGCACACAGCGCAGAATCACCCTAACCGTGCCAGCCACCGCGGCCGACGATCCCGGCTCAGCGTGCGAGGTCGCCACGCGAGAACTTGAGAAACGCCTCACTATGTTGCGGGGCATCAGTGAGTGCAACGCCACTCGTCTGGACTAGTCGGTGAAGCGAACAAACCGCGTCCGGGTCCATGCCACGACGGTATGGCTTCGCAGCCTCGCGGCCGCTGGTGCCGTGTTGATGGCCGCGACGGCGCTTGCGGCCATTGGGCGCGCCGCTGGACCGCCGATGCCGGGCATCGAAGTCGACGATGAAAGCGGCAGGTGCACAGCGGGTTTCGCGGCCCAAGGCAGCGATGACAACTACTACCTGTTGACCAGTGGACACTGCGACGCGCACGACGGTTCCATGTGGACGTACGAGCAGGATGTCCCGCTCGGAAGGATCACCGCGAGCGAGAACGATGGCGATAACAAGGACGCCGCCATCATCCGCCTCGACCCAAGCGTCGGTATACCAGTGGGAGATGTCGACGGCAAGTACCCGGTCCGAGATGTGTTGAGCCCCTCCCAAATTCAAGTAGGCGCGGCGTTCTGCAAATTCGGCGCGGTCACCGGTGAGACTTGCGGCACCGTCAAGAGCGTGGAGGACGGGGTGGTCGAAGCCAGCGTCTACAGCTTGAAAGGCGACAGCGGCAGTCCCGGCTTCGTGAAGAACGCAGATGGCAGCGTTAGTGCGGTCGGCATCTTGATGTCTTCACCGGAAGGTGATGACCACACCACGTACTTCACACTCGTGTATCCACTGCTCGGCAGGTGGAGCTTACGCATTCTCCCCTGAGCATGGCTGAAGGATCGGCTCGCAATCTTCACACCGCCTTCGCCGCGTCGACCTGGTCCCGGCCGTATTCGATGACGGGCGGCGAGTCGCCGTACACGTTGAGAGTGTGGATGAAGCGATGCAGCCCCATCACACCGGCACAGGTGAACCCGAGCTCGATGATCTGCGCGGCGGTAAAGTGCTCGCCCAACCGCCGGTAGAACTTGTCGTCGATCGCGTGATGGTCGGCCGAGAGCAGATCGAGGAACTCGACCGCCATCCGCTCCTGCGGGGTGAGTGTGTCGTGGCCCGGCGCGAGCAGGCAGACGACGTCCTCGTCGGTGATCGAATCATGTTTGCGCGACTGGCTACACGGCTCACATTCACCGAGTTGGGCGCTGCGGATGCGCAATAGCTCGAGAATGCGTCCGCCGAGCAGAGTGCCGGCACCCAGGTGCGTCCGCGCCATGTTCACCTGTTCGAGCTGCGCGCTGCGATAGGCGAAGATCTGCAACGGCACCGGCGTCGCGTAGAGCCCGGCGGCCACGCCGGCATCGACGATTTCGCGGGAATGCGCGCTGAGTTCTTCCATCGGGATTGGTGCAATACGCGGCATTAATTCAGGTTATCTTTTTCATGCGGTGCTGAGAAGGAGAAATCATGTCCAGACTCGCCGGAAAGGTCGCAATAGTTACCGGAGGTGCCGGCGGGATTGGTGCGGCGACCGCAGCCGAATTAGCCCGCGAAGGCGCGGCGGTTGCTGTCGTCGATATCGATGAAATCAAGGCCGGCGAGGTCGCCGATCGGATTCGGCACACCGGCGCGCGAGCAATCGCGCTCGGCGGCGATCTTGCCGAGGAAGACGTGGCGCACTCCGTCGTGCGCGCGACGGTGGCGGAGTTCGGCCGCCTCGATGTCCTGCACAACAACGCCGCGCTGACCGCGAGCAGTTTCCTGTCTCGCGACACCACGGTCTCGGAGATGTCCATCGAGGTGTGGCAGCGGTCCATGGACGTCAACCTCGGCTCCCAGCTGTTGATGTGCAAATAAGCTATTTCCGAAATGCGTAGCAGCGGTGGAGGTTCGATCGTGAACATGTCGTCGGGCGCGGCGCTGTCGGGTGAGCGCACCCGGCTGGCTTACGGCGTCTCGAAGGCGGGGGTGCACGCCCTGACGATGTATGTGGCCACCAGCGAGGGCAAGGGCGGCATCCGGGCGAACACGATCGTGCCCGGATTGATCCTGACCGACGCCGTGCGCGCGCACCTGTCCCCCGACATCCTCGACGGCCTGGGTCGAGCCACCCTGACGCCGTACGTCGGAGAACCACAAGACGTCGCAGAGCTCGTGGTGTTTCTGGCTTCCGAGCAGTCCCGCTACATCACCGGACAAATGATTTCGATCGACGGCGGGATGTCCGCGCATGTCGCAATGAATACCGGCGGTTAATTAATCGCAGCAATTGTCAACACAACCGCGATTGCGAACGGCGGGCGTGAATTAACGAAATCCTTATTAAGTTGTCGGCCCGAGCGCGTATGCCCCGGTTTCCGGGTGGTGGTACCAACCGCCGGCGGCATGCGTGCCCCCATCGACGTGGATCGTCTGGCCGGTGACGTAGCTGGACATGTCGGATGCGAGAAACACTGCCGCCCCGGCCATTTCGTCGACGTGACCCGCGCGTCCCATCGGAACCGTGAACCCCATCCGCTGCTGGGATCCCGGCGGCGCGATTTGCTCGAGACCTTCGGTCCAGGTGATGTCGGGGGCCAGCGCGTTGACCCGGATGCCGTGCGGCGCGAGCTCGAGCGCGGCGGTCTTGGTGTAGTTGATCACGCCCGCTTTGGCGGCCGCGTAGGTCGCATAGCCGGGCGCAGCACGCACGCCCTCGATCGAGGTGACGCTGATGATGCTGCCGGGCAGCTTCTGCTCGACGAGGACGCGGGCCACCCGTTGCGTGCACAGGTACACGTGGCGCAGATTCGACTTGTACAGAGCGTCCCAGCCGTTCTCACTGGTGTCGAGGATCCCCGACCAGAAGACGCCGCCGGCGTTGTTGACCAGGATTGACACCGTCCCGAGCTCGCCCGCGGTCTGGGCCAGCGCGGCGTCGACCGCGGCGCTGTCCCGGACATCGACCGGAATGCCCAGAGCGCCAATCTCGCCGGCAGCGGCCGCGCAGGTATCGGGGTTGCGTTCCCAGATCGCGACCCGCGCACCGAATGCCGTCAGCCCGGCCGCGATGCCGCGGCCGATGCCCGCGCCGCCGCCGGTCACGACAGCGACGCGATCGGTCAGCAGCACACTGGAGGGATCGAGTGCCACGGCGTCGACTATAGAACAATCCCACCTCACGGTTTACAGTTCTCACTAAGTCTGTTCGATGTGTAACGGCAGGAAGGCCGCGATGGCCAGCACGATCTTTGTCACCGGCGCGACTGGTCAGACCGGCGGGAACGTCTGCGAGCAGCTGATCGAGCGCGGCGACCACGTCCGCGCCCTGGTACGCAATCCCGACGACGCCGCCGCGCTGGCCGAGATCGGCGTCGAGCTCGTCAAGGGCGACATCAGCGACGCCGACGACGTGCTCAATGCGGCCAAGGGCGCCGAGGCCGCGATCCACTGCGCCGCGCTGCTGGGCGGTGCCAGTCAGGACCTCGACGACTTCAATGCCGTCAATGTCGTCGGCACGACGAACGTCCTCGACGCGGGCAAGGCGCACGGCATGCGCCGAGTGGTCGCCCTGAGCACCGCCACCTTCCTCGATCTGAGCACGGGCGTCGATTTCGAAGAGGCGCCAGTGCTGAAGAACCCGCCCAACGATCCCTACACCGTCACCAAGCTCGCCGCATTCCAGGATGCCCACCGGCGTGCGGCCGCCGGCGACGACGTGCTGACGTGTCACCCGGGCGCCATCTTCGGGCCCGGCCTGGTCACCGAACGCGCGTTGCACCGCACCAGCTTCAATCGGGTGCTGTTGGCGGGCATGCGCGGAAAGATCAAGCGCTACTTGGCTTTCCCGGTGACCTGGGTGGCCGGAGCGGATGTTGCGAAGGGCTCGATCGCCGCTCTGGACCAGGGGGTCCCCGGCGAGCGCTACCTGTTGGTCGGCCGGCCCGAGGACACCTTCAGCACGGCGGGTGGCATCAACCGGGCCTGCGAGGTGGCCGGCATCGAACACCGGGTCGAGGATCTCGACTACCGCACCGATCCCGAGGCGCTGACGGCCGAATTCGGGCCCACTTTGATGGCCATCGCGCAAGCTGCGGCCCGCATCCAGCGCAAGCCCAGAAGCAAAGACAACCTGACCGCCAGGCGCCTCGGGTATGCGCCGATGTCCTTTGACGATGGGCTGCGGCTGTTGATCTCGTGGCTGCGCAAACTCGGCAAGCTGTAGGCCGCCACGGTGTCGAGCGCCGAATCACGCAGACCCCGTTCCGATCATGGAGATCTGTCCGACCGAATCCTGGACGCCGCGCAACGGCTGATCTTCCGGACCGGCGCCCGCAAACTGTCGCTGTCGGACGTGGCAACGCTGGCCGGCGTGTCACGGCCCACCATCTACCGCTACTTCGTGTCCAAGGAAGACCTGATCGACGCGATGGGAAAACGCGAACGCCGTCGGTTCGGTACGGCGATGGACGACGCGATGTCGGGAGTCGTCGGTGTCGCACGATTGGAGGCGGCGGTCGACGTCGTCGCGGGGTTCCTCGAGGCTGCGCCGCCCGGTCGGCTGCTCGACCTCGAGCCGGGCTTCGCACACGACCAGCTGACCGCGGCACTACCGATGATCACCGAAGGGCTGATACAGGTCTTGCAGCGCTGCGCCCGCGAGGGAGCGCTGGCCGCGGCGGTGGATCCCCGCGACGTGGCCGGCGCCATCGCGCGGACTGCCTTGAGCCACTACATATTTCCCGAGACTGATCGCGGTGCGGCTCGCCGACAGATCCGGGCCGCCGCAGGTCTCGGCGGCCCGCGCCCATGATGGCCAAGGTTGGCGGAGCTCAACGGCTATCCCGACTTTCTTTGTTCTTCACACATTTGGCGCACACTGACTCCATGTCCACATCTGCCTGGCTGGTCAGAATTACCGCTCCCGCATTGGTCAGTGCCGCCCTGGTTTCGAGCGCACCGATGGCGACTGCCGATCCCGTCAATGACGGATACCTTGCTCAACTGCGCGCCGCCGGCCTGTCCTGGCCGCCGGGACACGAGGGCGCCCTGATCGGGATGGCCCAGCTCATTTGCGACGATCTCGGCTGGGGCTGGACCGCCGACCAGATCGCCCGAGACGTGCACGCCAACTTGGATCCGAGAGGCATCGCGGTCGGTGACGTGGCATCGATGGTCGGCATCGCGCACGCGACCTACTGCCCCACCCAGAGGTGCTGGGCGCCGCACTGCTGAACGCCTCGACACGGCAGGATCCGGGACGCATGCCGATTTCATAGAAGATTTCGGTACAGCCGACCAAGTTGTCTTTCAATTCGCTATGCGTCTCGGGGCAAACGAATACCTCCCATTAGTTTGCTGATACGTTCTCGCCAGGTGGCCGCGCAGCGGTTAAACCGGGAGATGAGGACGGAAGAGATGAGGATAAGCGGATTCATCGCGACTACCGCGTTCTTTGCTGGCGCGGCCACGTTGCCGGCACTGCCAGCCTCGGCCGAGCCACTGGCCGCCGCCGACGACACGAAATTGAACGGTGTCTACCACTACGCGGACGAGGACGGCGACACCGGAACGTGGACGATCAACACCACGTGCAAGCAGGTCTGCGTCGCTCACGTGACGACCGCTCCGGGTCAAGGGTTCAACGCCCCGCTCATCGACGGCCAGTACAGCGTGACGCGCACTATCCCGGAGGCCGCGATATGTCCGAACGACAACAGCCTGCACCCGGTCACCGTTCACCAATCATGGGACCCGCTGACGCTCACCGGCCTTGCCGTCTTCTTGGACAGTACCGCGCCCTGCGGCCTCACCGACTCCCACGACACCTTCACCCTGACGAAAATTGGCTAGCTGCAACACCTTTCGATCACACCTTGGAGCCCAGCCCCGCGATCAAATTGATCGTGACCGCCAGAACCACCGCGCCCAGTAGGTAAGACACCAGCGCCTGACGCAACACCGCGGCGCGGATGGACGTCAGATTGATCTCGGTGTCTGACACCTGATACGTCATGCCGACGGTGAAGGCGACATACGCGAAGTCCTGAAATCGCGGCGGCTCCGGATCATGGAAGTCGATGCCGCCGGGATTGCCGGAGTAGTAGAGCCGCGCATAGTGCACGGTGTACAGCGTGTGCACGGCGAACCAGGATGCCGCCACGCTCAGAATGCCGACGATGGCCGCTTGGAGGGCCTGGGCGCCGGAGCGCGACCCAGCGGCCACCACATATCCGACGCCACCCAGGCTTGCGATGCTTGCGGTCAGGATGATCGCGTCCGCGAGCCACCGGGTCGGGTCCTCTCGCGTCGCCCACTCGCGGGTTTGGTCAGCGTCCATTCCGCGCAGGATGAGCTGCGTCCACACCACATACACCCCCGCGGCGGTGATCCAGCCGACCAGCGCATACCGCGAACCGAGGGCATGTCCCACCAGGATGGCGACAACCACGCCGAGCACCACGACAACCGCCATCCGAACCGCAACGGTGTCGCGGAGCAATTTCACCCAGGACATCACATCCCGACCTAACCATCATCGGATAGCGACACTCGGGAGAAACTCCGAAAAAGACATCATTGCCGACGTTCACTATTTCGTGGGTATTG
The DNA here is from genome assembly GCF_039023525.1 of Mycobacterium sp. 050272. Lineage (NCBI taxonomy): Bacteria > Bacillati > Actinomycetota > Actinomycetes > Mycobacteriales > Mycobacteriaceae > Mycobacterium > Mycobacterium sp. 050272. Next base: position 81,379 of record NZ_JBCHKV010000019.1, read on the forward strand.
GAATTAAGTGGCTTTCCATGTCGTAGCCTGCCCATTTGCTGCCGGCCATGACCACACCGAACCAATTGCCGTCCCGACTTTGCCACCGACGGGCCCGTCGACGCCGCGCCCAGCAACGTCTCCGTCAGAAACATCGTGATCTCGAGCGCGCCGACGGGGCGACCAGCACGGTGCTAATCTTTGCCCGCTGCGTCAATTCGGCGCGCACGGCCGCTTCAGGAATCGCATAATGATGCGGTTGCACCGCCTCTCCCAAACAAGGAGCCGACCATGATTTCCGCTCGCAAACTGTGCTTATTGACGGTCCCCGCTATTGCTGCCACCGCGTTGACCGTGGGAACCGGGATCGCGGTCGCCGACGACGACGGGTACCTCGCGCAGATCAAGAAGATCGGCCTCACCGGAGACCCCACCGCGTTGATCCAGCTCGGACACTTGATTTGCGCCGACCGCGCCAACGGCGAGACCCCGGACCAGCTGGCCCAGGTGGTGCAGAGCAAGAACCCGGGGATCAGCCTCAGCGACGCGACCGGCGTCGTCAGCGCCGCGGAATCCAACTACTGCCCCTAATGGCTTGAGCGGGCCGCGGCTATCGCGGTGCCGCTGAAAACGCCGCCACCGGCATCTCCACCGTCCCGCGGCATGGGCCGCCGGAGATGTCGGTGTGCCAGGTGCCACGCAGCGACCCGTCCGGTTGCGGCGCGTAGAAGGCCCATGACGTCGCGGGTGCCCAGACCTTCGGAGCCCCTTCACCCATGTAGCAATCCCACTGAAAATTGAAGTGCTCCACCCAGCGGGCTCCGTCCCAGGTGTAGTGGGACGGCTGGGGCAGCGTCGGGTTTTTCGGGACCGGCCCGTTCGTCGCGGTCGCGACGCAGCTGCCCGACGCGCACGACGTCACGAAGACGTAGTCGGCGCTGAAGGTGGGTTCGGCTTGACCGGCCGCCACGCTGGTGCCGGTCTTGTTCACGGCGTATCTGACCAACGAGTACTTGCCATTCCACACGGGTGTCGCGGCGTGCGCCGAAATCGCGGGCACGCCAAGGATCGCGACGATGCCGAGCAGCGCGGCCAGGTAACGCGAGCACACCGTGCCCATGGTGCGGACTCGATGACGCGATGCGATCTCGGCACGGACACGATCGCACGGTAATGCCCCAGTCCAGCCGAAACTTCTTGGCGCCGAACGGTTCCACCCGGCCCCGCCCCGAAACTCATCGCCCGTGCAACAGGAACAGCCCGTAGGCGGCCACGGACTGCGCGTCGGCGATCACCCCCGAGCGGATCATCTCCTCGACGTCTTCGCGGGAAAACCATGCGCTGCGCATGTCCTGCTCCTCGTGCTCGAGGGCTGCTTGCCCCTCGGAGATCCCCGTGGCCAGGAACACCCAGCCGCGCTGACTGGTCATGCCGGGAGCGACGTCGAGCAGGCCAAGTGCCTCGAACGACGCGGCGCTCAACCCTGTTTCCTCGCGCAGCTCGCGCGCGGCCAGCTGGGCGGGTTCGGTGTCGGCCAGATCGGGTGCGGTGCCCTGCGGGAACTCCCAGCGACGCGCGCCCAGCGGATAGCGGAACTGCTCGACCAGCCGGAATCGGCGTCCGTCATAGGGCATCACCAGGGCATAAGTCGGCTTATCCACTACGGCGTAGATGCCGGGGCTGCCGTCGGGGCGGCGGATATCGTCCTCACGGAGGATCAGCCACGGATTCCGATAGATTTCGCGCGATGCGAGGCGTTCGATGAAAGGCACGTTGCTAGTATCACCAACCCGAAGCGACCGCCATGGCGAACAGGTAGCGTCCGGAGCCATGCCTTCCCAAGAAGCCATCACCCACACCGTCAACAGCTATCTCGCCCACGTCGCCAGCGGCGCTACCGACGAGATTGTGAACCTCTACTCCGCCGATGCCACCATCGAGGATCCCGCCGGATCGGAAGTCCGGCGCGGCCGCGACGCGGTGCGCGAGTTCTACACGGCGTTCCAAGACGCCAAGAAAGACACCGAACTCGCCGAAATACGCGTCGGCGGCAACGAGGCGGCGTTCTACTGGCACCTGACGCTCGAGGCCGGCGACACCCGCACCCGAATTTCGCCCATCTCGCTGATGACGTTCGACGACGACGCGAAGATCACGTCGATGCGGGCGTTCTGGGGGCCCTCCGACGTCCGTGTCCTGTAGCGCAAAACCATTACAGCCCAAGAAAATACGGACCCGGCGCTGGGCTGGCCATCGCCGTGGCGGGTGTTGCGCTGGCAGAAATCGGCACAGTAGCCGATAGTCATAGCAATGTGACGTTCTCGGGAGGCGGGTGAGCATGCACGGCCACATCATCGTCAGCGGTGACGACGCGCTGGCGACGACGATCGCCGAGGAGCTGGAAAACGCCGGCGCCACTGTGGTCAAGCTCATCGACGACACCGTCGCCGACACCAAAGAAGACCTCATCGAGGCCGGGATCGTGCGCGCCGCCGCCGTGGTTTGCGCCGGCGACGACGACGCGATCAACCTCGAAATCGCTTTACTGGCAAGGAAATCCAATCCGAATGTGCGCGTGGTCGCCCGGCTGGCCAACGATGTACTGCGCGAAGCCGTCGCCGACGACAACGGTCCGGGAGCGATCCTCGATGTCGCCGAATTGGCGGCGCCGTCGGTGGTCGAGGCTGCTTTGGCGCACACCGTGCACCCGTTCGAAGCGGCCGGCATCAAGTTCCTCGTCTCGGGCTCGCAGGCACCCTATGACGCGACGCTGCGCGAGATCTACGCCGACCTGGCGCCGGTCGCGGTGATTCACGGCGAGAACTCGCATGCGCCCGGGTTGCTGGAGACCTGTCCTGGCCGCGACCTCAAGGTTCACGCCGGAGACTGGACCGCGATGATCGGCACCGTCGACGAGCTGATGGCACGCGGCATCAAGGCCCCGCGGCCCAACACGACACGCATCCGTCAGCGCCGCGTGCGTCTGGCCATCGACGTCGCCCGCGGCCTGCGCAACGACGTCAACCCGATGTTCATGCGCGCGGTGGCCGCGGTGCTGACCGTGTTGATCGGCTCGACGGTGTTATTGCGCTATTGCTACCAACCGCACGCGAAGATGACCTGGGTCGACGCGTTGTACTTCAGCACCGAGACGATCGCGACGGTCGGCTATGGCGACTTCAGCTTCCTCACGCAGCCCACCTGGCTGCGACTGTTCAGCATCGGTTTGATGTTCGGCGGGTTGATGACCACCGCGGTCCTGGTGGCGTTCATCGCCGACCTGCTGATCTCGCAGCGATTCGCCCACACCGCCGGCCGCCGGCGGGCGCGCCATCTGCGCAACCACGTCGTCGTCGTCGGACTCGGCTCGTTCGGCAGCCGCGTCGTCGCCGACCTGACCGCCGCCGGATACGAGGTCGCGGTGATCGAGATTGACGAGAACAACAGCTACCTGTCGACCGCCGCCGAACTCAAGGTGCCGGTGATCTTCGGGGATGCGACGCTGCGCCAGACGCTGGACGCGGCCCGGGTCGACACCGCGCGTGCGATCGCGGTGCTGACCCACGACGACATGACCAACATCGAGACCGGGATCGTGCTGCGCGAGATGCTCGGTCCGCGAGTGATGCCGAGAGTCATCCGGCCCGATGTGCCGATCGTGCTGCGTATTTTTGACCACGCGCTCGGCAGCGCGGTGGCCGAACGGTTCGGTTTTGACACCGTGCGTTCGACCGTCGCACTGGCCGCACCGTGGTTCGTCGGCGCCGCGATGGGCCTGCAGGTGCTGGGGACGTTCTCGGTCGGGCAGCGCTACTTCATGGTCGGCGGCATGCACGTGGCGGCGGGCAGCGAGCTCGACGGGATGCGGATGTTCGAACTGTCCACGCAGACCCGCGTCATCGCAATCACCCGGGACGACACCCCGGTCCAGCTGCACCCGCGACGCGACGCCCGGCTGCGCGCCGGCGACACCGTCTACCTCGTGGGCCCCTACCGCGAGCTGGTCGCGACGCTGCAAAAGGGTCAACCCCCGCAGCCGGAGGTCGGTCGCGAGCGGCTACCGGCCTAGAGCCGCGTGGCGACGTCGGCGGCCCGGCGCACCTGGTCGACATCGGAACTGGTCGGAATCAGCTGAACCTCGTCGGTGCCGATCTCCTCGAATTTGCGCAGTACCGCGAGCAGCTCGTCTTCGTCGCCGGCCCAGCCGGTCATCGGGGCCATTGCGTCCACGTACTCGGCCGGGATCCAGTTCATGTAGCGGCGCAGGTGCCGATGCACCTGGGCGCGCGACTCCTCGGGCGTGCCGAACGCGAACCAGAACGACGTCACCAGATGCGGTTTGGGCTTGCCGGCCCGCGCCCACGCCTCCCGCGTGACGTCGAAGAGCTCATTTTGCTTGTCGACGTCCAGGTCCAGGGTGGTGCCGGCCAGCCCGTCGGCCCAGGCGGCCGCGCTGCGGATGGTCTTCGGCCCGATGCTGCCGACGAACAACGGCGGACCACCGGGCTGGACGGGTGCCGGCCCGACCGGGAGCACCGACTCGGTGATCTTTTCACCGGCCCATACCCGCTTCATCACCGCGACTCGCGCGGCCATGTCGCGCATGGTCTGCGACGCCGGGTCGGCGCCCACTGCGTGGTAGTCCTCGTGCCTGCCACCCACGCCGATGCCGACGGTCAACCGTCCGCCGGACAGCATGTCGCCGGTTGCCAGGCCTTTCGCCAACATCACCGGATCGTGCAGCTGCGGCACGATCACCGTCGTCATCAGGCGCACCCGTTTCGTCCAGGCCGCGAGCGCACCGAGCAGCGTGAGGTTGTCCGGGTTTTCAAACGCGATGCGTTCACCCCAGCACAGCGACGAGAAGGGGCCCTCGTCGATCGCGCGTGCCCAGGTCTCGAGCACCGTGGCATCTAAATCCGGCTCCATCACCGGCATCGTCATTGCTATCCGCACGACGGCGATTCTGGCATGCCCTCAACATGTCGTCTCTCCAGTGGCAGCATGGGGTGAGTGTCGTTAGCCAGTACCTCCATCGCACATGTCCGACTGACCGTCACCGATATCGAGCGATCACGGCAGTTCTACGAGAGCGTGTTCGGTTGGCCGGTGTTGCTGGAACTTCCCGAAAATGCCGACGAGGCAACCCGCAACCAGTTCTCCTTCTTATACGGCGGTGTCATCTACGACCTCGGCGGCACGCTGCTCGGGCTGCGGCCGGTCGCCTCGGATCGCTTCCACGAAGACCGTTGCGGTCTTGACCACATCGCTTTTCGGCTGGCCAGCTTGGACGAATTAGACACCGCGGCAGCACATCTCGACGAACTGGGCGTCGAGCACGAGCCGATCAAAGATATCGGGCCGTCCTACATTCTGGAATTCCGCGACCCGGACAACATCGCGCTGGAGCTGACCGCGCCCAAATAGGGGAATACTGGAAAGAACTATGTCCATCAGTTTCAACCACACCATCGTCGCCGCCCGCGACAAACACGAATCCGCGGAATTCCTCGCCGAGCTCTTCGACCTGCCCGCCCCGAAGCCATTTGGCCACTTCATGGTCGTCGCGCTCGAGCACGGGGTGAGCCTCGATTACGCGGACGCCCCCGAGGGGCAGGAGATCCGGCGCCAGCACTACGCCTTCCTGGTGTCCGAGCCGGAGTTCGAAACGATCTACGGCAAGATCCAATCGCGCGGCCTGCAGCATTGGGCCGATCCACGGCAAAGCCGGCCCGGCGAGATCAACCACCGCGACGGCGGCCGCGGGGTCTACTTCCTGGATCCCTGCGGGCACGCGATGGAGATCTTGACTCGGCCCTACGGATCAGGCGGCTGAGCCAACCGGGCTAGTCGGCGCGTGCAGGGCCATGCCGCAGGCTCTCCTGGCCGCGATAGTCGTCGGCGAGCTTCGCCACGTGTTTGGGCAGGGCGCCCGACGCCACATCGGCCAGCATTGTCTCCTCCAAGACCGAGCGCATGCTGGCGCGCAGCGCACGCCACACGTCGGCCAGGGGTGCCGTCGGCCCCGAGTACGGCAGGTCACCGAGGCCGATGTCGCGGACACTGGCCAGCGGCCCGTCGATGCAGCGCAGCACGTCGGCAATGCTGATCTCGCTGGCCGGACGGGCCAGCTCGTAACCCCCGTCGCGGCCGCGGTGGCTGCGCACCAAACGATCGGTACGCAGGTTGGTCAGGATGTCGACGAGAAACTGCGGTGGTATGCCCTGCGCTTGCGCCAAATCGTCGGTCTTGACCAGCGTGCCGCTGTCCGCGGTGGCGAGCTGAATCATCGCCCGCACCGCGTACTCCGCTTTCGCCGACATCCGCACGTTGAGGATTGTGCCACCATCGGCGCATTGCGATGCGGATGCTCGGGTCTGCGGGCTAGGCGCGCAGCTCCAGCATGTCGATGACGCGCTGAGCCATTTCCTCGAGCGAACAGTCCGGGATCAACCGCAAATCCGGATTCTTGGGCCGCTGATACGGACTGTCGATGCCGGTGAAATGCGTGATTTCGCCCGCGCGGGCTTTGGCATACAGCCCCTTGGGATCACGCGCTTCACACTCCGAGAGCGGGGTATCGCAGAACACTTCGAAGAACTCAAATCCGGCATCGTCGTGCACTTTACGAGCCATCTCGCGGTGCTCGGCCAGCGGACTGATCGCGGGCACCAGCACCGTCTGGCCGGAATCGGCGAGCAGCGTCGCGACATGAGCGAGCCTGCGCAGGTTCTCCGCGCGGTCGGCCATCGAGAAGCCCAAGTCGGCGTTCAGGCCGTGGCGCAGGTTGTCGCCGTCGAGAACATAAGCGGGAGTGCCCTTTTCGAGCAGCTTCTGCTCGACGAGCATCGCCACCGACGATTTACCCGCACCCGACAGGCCGGTGAGCCATACCGTCCGGCCGCGAGCCGCCCGGTCTTCGGCGGTGACCAGCGACTTGTGCCGGACGGTGTTCGGGCTGGCCTTCTGCGCCGCGACGTCGCGCAACACCATGCCCGCCGCCACCGTGCCGTTGGTGTTCGGATCGATCAGGATGAACGAACCGGTGCTCGCGTTGCGGGTGTATTCGTCGAGCAGCAGTGGCACCTGCGTGCGCAGAGTTATACGGCCAAGTTCGTTGAGCTTCAACGCCGTAGCACTCTTGTCCCGATGCAGGGTGTTGACATCGAGCCGGTAGTCCAGCGCGGTGACCCGCGCTCGGGTGGTTCGGGTGGTGTGCTTGATGACGTAATCGCGGCCCGGCTCGAGTGCCGCGCCGTCGGCCATCCAGCACACGGTCGCGTCGAATTCCTGCGTGACCCTGGGCTGGTTGTTGGAGCGGGCGATCATGTCGCCACGCGAGATGTCGATGTCGTCGGCCAGGCTCACCGAGACCGCCATCGGCGGAAATGCTTCTTCCACAGGGCCATTGGGGCCTTCGATCTCGGTGATCCGGGTGGTCTTGCCGATCGGCAGCACCACCACCTCGTCACCGGGGCGCATCACGCCGCTGGCCACCGTTCCGGCATAGCTGCGGTGGTCGCGATGCTCGTGGGTCTGCGGCCGGATCACGTACTGGACCGGGAAGCGCACGTCGACCAGATTGCGGTCACCGGCGACGTAGACCTCCTCCAGATGCGAGAGCAACGCGGGACCCTCATACCAGGGCGTCTTGTCCGATTTGGTCACCACGTTGTCGCCGTGCAGCGCCGACATCGGGATGGTCGCCACGTCCTGCACGTCCAAACGTGCGGCGAACGCGTGGAATTCGTTCTTGATCGCTTCGAATTTCTCTCTGTCCCAGTCGATCAGATCCATCTTGTTGACGGCCAGCACAATGTGCTGGATGCCCAGCAGCGAGGCCAAAAAGGCGTGCCGCCGGGACTGCTCGAGCAGACCTTGGCGGGCGTCGACGAGCACGATCACCAGTGCGGCGGTCGACGCACCGGTGACCATGTTGCGGGTGTACTGGATGTGCCCCGGGGTGTCGGCGATGATGAATTTGCGCCGGGGAGTCGCGAAGTAGCGGTAGGCGACGTCGATCGTGATGCCTTGTTCCCGCTCGGCCCGCAGGCCGTCGGTGACCAGCGCCAGATCGGTGTAGTCGTGGCCGCGCTCTTTCGAGGTCTTTTCGACCGCGGCCCACTGGTCTTCCATCACGGCCTTGGAGTCGTACAGCAGCCGCCCGATCAGGGTGGACTTGCCGTCGTCGACCGAGCCGGCCGTCGCGATGCGGAGCAGTGTCGTTGGTGCAGCCATCAGAAGTAACCCTGCCGTTTCCGGTCTTCCATTCCAGCCTCCGAGATGCGGTCGTCCGCCCTGGTGGCGCCGCGCTCGGTCAGTCGGGACACCGCCGTCTCGGCGATGACCTCCGAGACCGTCGCGGCCTCCGATTCCACGCACCCGGTGCAGGTGACATCGCCGACCGTGCGGAACCGCACCGTCTTCTCCAGCACCGGCTCGTCGGCGCGCGGTTGCATGTGGCGGTGCACGGCCAGCAGCATCCCGTCGCGCTCGAACACCTTGCGCCGGTGGGCGTAATAGATGGACGGCAGCTTGACCTTCTCGGCGCCGATATAGGACCAGATGTCGAACTCGGTCCAGTTCGACAGCGGGAAGACGCGGATGTGCTCGCCCTTGTGGTGCCGGCCGTTGTAGAGGTTCCACAGCTCGGGACGCTGGGCCTTGGGGTCCCACTGGCCGAATTCGTCGCGGAAGCTGAACACCCGCTCCTTGGCGCGGGCCTTCTCCTCGTCACGCCGGGCGCCGCCGAACGCGGCGTCGAACTTGTTCTCCCGGATGGCACGCAGCAGCGTCACGGTCTGAATCGGGTTGCGCGACGGGATGGTCTCGACGACCCGTCCGGCGTCGATGTCCTCCTGCACCGACGCCACCACCAGGCGCACCCCGAACTCGTCGACGAGTTCGTCCCGGGTCGAGATCACTTCGTCGAAGTTGTGGCCGGTGTCGACATGCATGACCGGGAACGGCAGCCGCCCGGGGCGGAACGCCTTGAGCGCCAGGTAGAGCATCACGATGGAGTCCTTGCCGCCGGAGAACAACAGCACCGGCCGCTCGAACTCCGCGGCCACCTCACGGATGATGTGGATGGCCTCGGCCTCCAGCGAGCGCAGATGGCTCAATTCGTACTGACCGGCCGCAGGGCCCGTCGTCACACCACTGGTCATGGCTTCCCTGTCCAAACCGCTTATCCGGATAATCTTGGTAGAACTGACCATGTTTACGGTCATTGACGTTCATAGAACCAGCCCGGACCCGGCCGTGTCAATGGCGCTGGTAGCGGCGGCCGGCGCGCAAGGCGCTAGACGGTTATCTCTTCGAGCTTGCCGCTGGCGACGTCGAAGACGAAGCCGCGCGCCGATACATGCTTGGTGACGAACGGGCTGTTTTCGATGCGGCGCAACGACTGCCGGACGTCCTCGGCGAGGTCCCCGAACGCCTCGGCCGCCCACGGCGGCTTCACACCCGTCTCTTCTTGGATAGCGCGCTTGAATTCGTCGTCGGTGAAGGTGAGCATCCCGCAGTCGGTGTGGTGAATCAGAATCACCTCGCGGGTCCCCAGCAGTCGCTGGCTGATGGCCAGTGACCGGATGACGTCGTCGGTGACAACTCCGCCGGCGTTGCGGATGACGTGGGCCTCGCCCTCGTTCAGGCCGAGGACGCGGTAGACGTCGAGCCGGGCATCCATGCACGCCACGACCGCGACGTGTTTGCTCGGCGGCAGCGGCAGTGGACCATGGAATGCGCTGGCGTAACCGGCGTTGTTTGCCAAGTAATCATCGGTGACCGTCACGCAAGCCTCCTCGGATGGAAATCGCCAGCCAGTCGGTGCCGCAGCATATCTCCTGCGATTGGCGCAGGGTCTAGTTTTGCTCAGCGAATTCTGAATCCCTTAGCGACGGCCACTGGGGAGTCCGGGCTCGCCTCGGCTACAGGTCGTTGCCCGCGTAGGACTGGTTGAAGCTCTTGTTGGCCAACGGGAAGTCGGGGACGATCGTGTCGGCCATCGCCACGGGCAGCGCGGGCCAGTTGAACCAGGACGGGTCGACGATCTTGGAACGGGTGATGCGGTTGGCCGCGTCGATCTCGACGCGGTGCACGATGGTGCCACGCCAACCCTCGACTATGCCGACCCCGCTGCCCGGCGTGCCCGCTTCGGTGCTGACACCGTATTCGATTGGGCCGCTGTGCGACTCGACAAGGTGCCGGACCAGGACAGTGGCCGCGGCGAACTCGTCGCTCCGCACGGTGTAGCGGGCCAGGACATCGCCTGCCGTCGCGGCTATTTCCACGACGGGCAGATCGACGGTGGGGTGCTCGACCCGGGCGTCCGTGCGAAGGCCGCTGGCACGAGCGACGTACCCCAGGCAGCCCAGGGCACGAGCGTCTTCGCAGCGAAGAATCGCGGTGCCGGCGAATCGGTCGTAGGCGACCGCGTTCGTCAGTGTCAGCGACGCGACCTCGGCCAGGTCAGCGGCGAGCTGGTGAAGTTCCTCGGTGTCGGGAAGACATTGCAGCACAACGCCGCCCGGGCGAATAGCACCGCGCAGCAGCCGGTGGCCGGTGACGGAGGCGTTGAGCCGCAGCAGTCTTTCCCGGATACGTTGGGCATGGGCGTTGGCGATGGAGTAGCCGATGTCGTTGGCCAGGGCGCCGAGATCGGCGGCGTGGTTGTAGAGCCGCTCAAGTTCGACGATCAGCGCGCGCAGCCGGTGCACCTCGTCGGGCAGTTCGATGCCGAGGGCGTCTTCGACGGCGAGGCTGTGGGCCAGGGCGTGCGCGGCCGACGTATCGCCGCTGATGCGTTCGGCGAGATCGACTGCCCCATCGGCGGTCCGGCCGTGGAACAGCTTCTCGATGCCGCGGTGGACGAACCACAGCCGGGCTTTCAAGCGCACGACGGTCTCACCCGCGACCGAGAAGCGAAAGTGGCCCGGTTCGATCAGGCCGGCGTGCACCGGGCCGACCGGGATCTCGTACACCCCGGGCCCTTCGACGTTGAGGAACGGGAACGCGCCGGTGTCGGGGAATTCGGGCGCGGGTCCCGGGTCGGTGCGCATCGGATGCCAGTCGGGCCAGTGCGCGTGACTGACCAAGCGGCGAAGTTTGGGGTGGCCGACGGGCCGAATTCCGTAGAGATCCGCCATCTCGCGCTCGAATCGACTCGCCGGAAACGACACATAGGCCAACGATTGGATCGTTGGATTCTGAACGGGCACAACGCATTCAAGCTCGACACGGCGATCGGGGCAGCCGGCCAGAAACAGGTAGACGACACGCAGGCTGTCCCCGTCGTCGTGTGCGGCGACCAAGGCCAGCCTGAAGGAATCGTCCAGCAGTTGTTCGGCCCTTTCGGCGAGCTCGCGCTGAGAAATTCTGTGCCGCAACCAGCTTCGGTTCATCGCGAGGATCCGGCGTTGGCGCTGGCGGCGACTGTGAACAGGTGGGTGAGCGGGCCGGCCGTGATGCCGAGGGCGGCGGCGACCGCGATACCAAGGACCAAGACCGTTGCGGCTGTGGCCGGCACGGCAAGAGATGGCGCACCCGCCGCGGGCGCACCGAGCAGTACACGCCCGCAGTTGCGGGCCAAGGCGGCGAAGGCGATCGCGATCAGCAGGATCGCGACACCCAGCACCCAGGCCAGCCGCGCGCCGGCCAGCGAGCGCGCGATCGCCAGTTCGCTGGCGAACATCGCGAACGGTGGCAGGCCCAGCAGCGCGATCAGGCCGGTGGCGAACGACACGCCGATCAGCCGCGACCGGTGCATGACGCCGGTGATATCGGCGATCGCCGTCGAGTTGTGCGCGGCCTGCAACTGACCACCCGCCAGGAACAACACCGTCTTGGCGATTCCGTGGGCAAGCACATGCAGCAGCAGTGCGGCGACCGCCAGCGTGGTGCCCGCGGCCGCCGCGATCGCGATCAGCCCCATGTTCTCCATCGAGGAGTACGCCAGCATCCGCTTGATGTCGCCGGTGACGGTCAGCATCAGCGCGGCGACCAGCAGCGTCGTCAACCCGACCACCAGCAGTCCGCCGCGCAGAAAAGCGGGTCCGGTGGCCGCGTCGATGATCGGTCGCAGTCGGATGATCACCGAGAACGCGACCGACAACAGCACGCCACTCATCAGCGCGGACACCGGCGCGGGGGCCTGGCTGTGGGCGTCAGCCAGCCAGGTGTGGAACGGGAACAGCCCGGCCTTGGCGCCGTAACCGATCAGCAGTAGTCCGCCGGCCAACCGCGCGACAGCGGGATTCAGGCCGTGCGCGTACGCCGCAAGGACATCGAGGTTCAACGCGTGGGCGGCGGGCAAGCCGGCGTAGCGCGCTGCGAAGTACAGCAGCACGGTTCCCAGGAACGCGACGGCGATACCGACCGAGCAGATCACCACGTACTTCCAGGTCGCTTCCAGCGCGGTGCGCGTGCGCCGATGCCCCACCAGGAAGGCGGTGATCACGGTGGTGGCCTCAATCGCCACCCACACCACGCCAATATTGTTGGCACACACCGCGAGAACCATCGCCGCCAAGAACGCCGGTGTCAGTACACCGAACAGGCGGGCGCCGCGCTCATCGGTGTGGGCGCACGCCAGCTCGCCGTCGATGTAAGAAACGCTCGCCCAGGTGGCCAGCGTGCCGACGATCCCGATGACGATGAGCATCGTCGCCGTGAGCGCGTCGGCACGCAGCAGGCCGCCGAGCGCGAACCGGGTACCGGATCCGACCTGAAATCCCACTGTGACGCCACATACCAGCGCGGTGACCGCGGACAGGACAGTCAGTGCCGCGGTCACGTGCCGCCATCCGCCGACCAGGGTGGCGATTGACGCGGCAAGTGGCGCAAGGATCGCAATGAGGAGCAAAGTAGTCATCAGTCGTGCAGTTCCTGCAGCTTGTCCAGGTCGGCGTCGCCGAAGGTGTTTCGCAGCCGTCCGGTCAGCACGCCGATCACGATGACGGCCAACAGCACATCCAGTGAAGCTCCGAGTTCGACGATCAACGGCACTCCCGCCGTAAGCAGGAAAGCCGTCGCGGCAATCCCGTTGTCTAGCATCAGGAATCCGACGGCTTGCGAGATCGCGTGCAACCGGGTGGTCAACACGAAAAGCGCGATCAGCACCACCGCGAACGCCGCCGGCACGGCGTTGGTGCTGGGGCCGGGCGCCAGGTCCACCACCGGTTGGGTGATCGCAAAGGCGGCGACGGTCAATCCGCCGGTAATCAGCAGCGAACTGGTGGTATTGATCAGCGGCGTGGCCTCGCGCCGCGAGGCGGTCTCGGCACTCACCACCCGCGCGAGCAGCCACGGCAACACCACGACACGCAGCACCAGTACGACGACGGCGACCGCGATCAGCGCGACATCGTGATCGTGGATGCCGCGCAACGCCGGGATCGCGGTGAGTGCCAAGCCCTGCCAGGCCAGCAGATGCACGATGGCGGGCACGTCGCGGCGCCAGACAATCAAGACCGCGGCCAGCACCAGCCCGCCCGCGGCGAAGTCGACCAAGGTCGAGAAGTTCGCGTCGCTCATGTGCGCACCGTGAAGAAGTTGGCGGCGGTGACGGCGAGCAAGGCCAGCAGGAATGAGCCCGCCAATAGTTCTGGCACCCGGAACAATCGGAGCTTGGCGATGAACACCTCGAATGTCGCGAGCAACGCGGCCAGAACCGCCACCTTGATGACTACCGCCGCGACAGCCCCCAGCACCTGAAGCGCGGTGGGCGCGGCGCCGGCAATCCCCCACGGCAAGAACAGGTTTGCCAGCAGCGCCAGCAGAACCGTGAGTCGCATCCCCGACGCCCACTCGACGAGCGCCAACCGGGGTCCGGCATACTCGAGGACCATCGCCTCATGCACCATTGTCAATTCCAGGTGAGTAGCCGGGTTGTCAACCGGCAGCCGCCCTGTCTCGGCGACGATGACGATCACCAGCGCGACAAAGGCGAGCACAGCGGTCAAGGACAGTACATGCTCGGGGTGCGCGATCGTATTTGTCACCAGCGCACCGAGATTGGACGATCCGGCCGGGATGGACAGCGCGAACACCGCCAGCAGGATCGTCGGCTCGACCAGGGCGGCAATGGTGATCTCGCGGCTCGCGCCCATACCCCCGAACGAGGTGCCGGTGTCAATGCCGGCAAGAGCGAGCGCCACAGTGCCCAGAAAAAGTAAGCCGACCACGGCGAATAAATCGGCGCTGGAGTCCAGGGGTGAGCCCGTGGCGACGATCGGTGCGATCGCCGCGATCAATAGTGTGGTTCCGGCGAGGATCGCGGGCGCGACAATAAACACGATCGTCGTTCCCGCCGGCGTGATTTGTTGCTTACCAAGCTGTTTGAGCAGATCTCGCCATGGTTGCAACACTCCGCCGCCCGCTCGGCCCTCCCAGCGGGCCCGCACTTGACGCGTAAGGCCGACCACCAGCGGCGCACCGAGTATGACCAGGCCGAGCTGAGCCGCCCCCGCGACGTAGGACATCGCGTTCACTTGGCCGCCACCAGCACGATCAGCACACCAAGCGCCCCGTAGGCCAGGTAGAGGTGCACGCTGCCGGTGTGCGCACGGCGCATCAGGCCGGCCGCGGCGGCAACCGCCGCGACCACCGGGGCGTACAGACGCTGTTCGATCGCGTCGGTGATCGCGGTCCGGTAGGTGATCCGGTCGGCCATGAACCGTGACTCGGCCGTCTGGGTGACCTCGATGTCGGTGTCGGGGCGCAGCACCTCACCGAAGACTCGCTGCAACGGCTCGGCGAAGGACGTTGCGGTGTATTGCATGCGCTCGGTGAGATCGTCTGCACCACAAGCCCATAACGGCAGCACGACGGGCGCGGGGCGGCGCCGGAAACGCAACCGGGCCAGGCCGGACGCCACCAGCGCGGTGGCGAGCACACTGGCGGCGATCACACCCGGCGCGACCGAACCGAGCACCCCGGGCAGCCGGACCACGGTGCCGAAGTCGGCAAACCCGACGCTGTGGGCGAACGGCAGCGTCGCGACGATCCGCCGCACGATCGGGGCGAGGCACCCCGGCGCGACCGCCAGGATCAGGCAGGCGCCCGCCGCGGTCGCCATGCCGGCGCGCATGCTGGCCGGCGCCTCACCCGCGCCAGCGGCCTGGTGCGAGCGGGGACGGGCGAGGAACCCGATCCCGAATGCTTTGACCATCGCGGCCACACTCAGGCCGGTGGCCAGTGCGACCACGCCAACCGCCAACGGAGTGGTCAGTGCCACCGTCGGATCGTGTCCGGGTGCGGCGTGGATCAGGGACTGGACCAGCAGCCACTCGCCGACAAAACCGGCACCGAGCGGGAGCCCGCATGCGCCCAGTGCGGCCACGCCGAAGAACACCGTGGTGAGCGGCATCCGGCGGGCCAGTCCGCCGAGCAGGTCGAGATCGCGCACACCCGTGGCGACCACCACCGATCCGGCCGACAAGAACCCGAGGCTCTTGAACGCCGCATGCGCCATCAGATGCACTACCGCAGCGGCTGCGGCAATTGTCGCCGCAGCGTAGGCACCGGTGTCCACGAAAAGCTCGGCTGCACCGAGCGCCAACGTGACCAGGCCCATGTTCTCCGTCGTCGAATACGCCAACAGTCGTTTGATGTCGGTCGCCACCGAAGCCTGCAGCACACCGTAGAGCGCGGATGCGGCTCCAACGGCCATCAGCGCCAGACCCCACCAACGGGGACCCGGCCCAAGCAACTGCAGGTCGAAGCGAACGATGCCGTAGATGCCCAGATTGACCATCGCCGCACTCATCAACGCCGACACCGGGCTGGGTGCCTCGGGATGGGCGCGCGGTAACCACGCGTGCAGCGGCACCAATCCCGCCTTCGATCCGAAGCCGACGACGGTCAGCACGAACACCACCGCGCGGAGGCCGCCGGACATGCCCTTGAGGTCGGTGAGCCGGTCGGATGCGCCGGCTGCCGACAACACCATGAGCCCGACCAGGATCGCGGCGAACCCGAGCTGCGTCATCACCGCGTACGACAGGCCCGCGGCCCGGACCTGCGCACGGGTGTCGTCGGACAGCACCAGCATCAGCGACGTGATCGCCATCAACTCCCACGCCAGCAGAAAGGTCGTCACCGAACCCGCGGCCGGCACCAGCAGCATCGTCGCGACGAACATCGGCAGCATCGCGACTGTGGCCCTACTCAGCCGCTCATGCCGCGCGTACCCGATCGCATAACAACCCACCGGCACCGCTACCGCGCCAGTGAGCGCCATGAAGAATCCGCCCAGCGAGTCAAGCTCGATGTGTACGCCGGACAGCGGAAGGAGCCAGTCGATATGTATCGCCCGTACCGACCCGAACATGGCTTGCCAGCCCAGCCATACCCCGGCGATGCCCACACCCGACGTGACAATCCCACCGACCGCCGGGCCAAAACCCTTTCGTGACACCGTTTTCGGCGTCGCCACCGTACCTAGAGTCGACGTGGCCGTCATTTCCCAGTCACCGACCGCAGGGCCGCAACGATTGCGGCTGGTGTCGGCGGGCATCCCGCGATCTCGATATCGACTCCCACCACCTCACTGACCGCGCCAGCAACGGCGTAGGCATCCTTGAACACCCCTGCGTTCAAGGCGCAATCTCCGCACGCGATCACCACCCGTGGACGTGGCGTCGCCTCCAGGGTGTTGCGCAGCGGGCCGGCCATGTTGCGCGTCACCACCCCGGTCACCAGCAGCGCATCGGCATGCCGGGGCGAGGCGACCAGCCGGGCCCCGAACCGCTCGGCGTCGTACACCGGCCCGAACGCGCCCGATATCTCCACCTCGCATCCGTTGCACGAACCCGCGTCGACATGCCGGATCTGCAGCGAACCGCGAACTCCCGCCGGTGGTTCTATTGCCGACGGCGGTGGCGCGCCCGCGGGCTCGACGACCCGGCCGACGTGCAGAATTTTGGCGAACCAACCCATGGCGCTAATTCGCCGAGTGGTCGGCGCGCAGATCCTCCAGCACCGCGACCCGGTCGGTAAGCACCCGGGCGAGTACCTTGCGAGCAACAGCGAGTAGCTCGGCGATATCGGGCGAGGCGATCGAATAGGTCACGACGTTGCCGTCGCGGTCAGCGGCGACAACTCCCGCCCGACGCAACACCGCCAGCTGCTGGGACAGGTTCGATGCCTCGAGTCCGACATCGGACACCAACAACTCCCCCACGGAGCGGTCCCGCTCCACCAGGAGCTCGAGAATCCTGATGCGCGCGGGGTGCCCAAGCGTCTTGAAGAAATCGGCTTTGAGCTTGTAGAGGGGCTTTGCTTCCACCCGTGCTCCTGAAGGCTTTGCTAATGCTGTAGTTCATCAATTGAAGAATTCATCATACGCAACTGCGGGCGAGCCACTTCGGCGCGTCCGGCGCCGGGCGATCCAAGCCGGGTCGCGCTTATCTCGCTACCCTGTCCCAATGCGATGCAGGCAGGCCCGCCGGGCATGATCCGGTACCTCGCCCGGCGTTTCCTCAACTACGCCGTCCTGCTGGTGCTCGCGTCCTTCCTGACCTTCCTGCTGACCTCGCAGACGTTTCATCCGCTCGACAGTTTTATGCAGCGCCACCCGACCCCGCCGCCGGAGGCGATTCACGCCAAGGCCGTTGCGCTGGGCTTGGACAAACCGGTGGCCATCCGCTACGCGAAATGGATTTCCGGTGTGGTCCACGGTGACTTCGGGGTGACGGTGAGCGGTCACCCGGTCTCCCAGGAACTGTGGCGCCGGGTCGGGGTGAGCCTGCGACTGGTGGTGACCGGTTCGGTGCTGGGCACGCTGATCGGCGTCATTGTGGGGGCCTGGGGCGCGGTGCGGCAGTACCGGCTCAGCGATCGGGTGATCACCGTGCTGTCGCTGATCGTTTTGAGCATCCCGTCGTTCGTCCTGGCAAGCCTGCTGATTCTGGGCGCACTGCGGATCAACATGTTCGCCGGCGTGGGAATCTTTCAGTACACCGGGGAAACCTCGCCGCTTGCGCCCACCGGAACCGTCGACGCGATCATCGAACGGTTGCAGCACATCGTGCTGCCCACCCTGACCCTGGCCCTGGGCGCCATCGCGGGTTTCAGCCGCTACCAACGGAATGCGATGCTCGACGTGCTCGGTGAGGACTTTATCCGGACCGCGCGGGCAAAAGGACTGACCCGTCGGCGGGCGCTGTTCAAACACGGTTTACGCACCGCGCTCATTCCGATGGCGACGCTGTTCGCCTACGGAGTGAGCGGGCTCGTCGTCGGCGCGGTGTTCGTCGAGAAGATCTTCGGCTGGCACGGCATGGGCGAATGGGTGGTGTCCGGAATCGCGACCCAGGACGCCAACGTCGTCGCGGCGATCACGCTTTTCTCCGGCGCCGCCGTTCTGCTGGCGGGGCTGTTGTCCGACGTCATCTATGCGGCACTCGATCCCAGGGTGCGGGTGTCATGACCCAAGACACCGATCAAAGCGTACCGGGGCGCTCCGGCATCCACCCGGTCGCCACTTTTACGTCGCGCCGAAACCTGTTGGTGCGACGCTTTTTCCGCAACAAGCCCGCGGCGGTGGCGCTGATCCTGTTGGCGCTGGCATTCGTCGGCTGCTACGCAGTGCCGCCGCTATTGCCGTATAGCTATACCGATCTCGATCTGCACTCGCTGCTGCAGCCGCCGTCGTTGCGGCACTGGTTGGGCACCAACGCGCTGGGCCAGGACCTGCTGGCCCGCACGCTTACCGGCATGCAGAAGTCGCTACTGATCGGTGTGTGCGTCGCGGTGATCTCGACCACCATCGCCGCCACCGTCGGATCGGTCGCCGGCTATTTCGGTGGCTGGCGCGACCGCGCACTGATGTGGCTGGTAGACCTGCTGCTGGTGGTGCCCAGCTTCCTGCTCATTGCGATTGTCACGCCGCGCACCAAACATTCGAACAGCGTGCTGTGGCTCATTGTGCTGCTCGCGGCGTTCGGCTGGATGGTCAGCTCGCGGATGGTGCGCGGCCTGACAATGAGCCTGCGGGAACGCGAATTCGTCCGTGCGGCAAGGTATATGGGCGTGTCGAGCCGACGGGTGATCGTGCATCACATCGTGCCGAACGTTGCCTCGATCCTGATCATCGACGCGACGCTCAACGTGGGTTTCGCGATCCTGGCCGAAACCGGGTTGAGCTTCCTGGGATTCGGTGTTCAGCCACCGGACGTATCGCTGGGCACGCTGATTGCCGAAGGCACTCCGTCGGCGACCACCTTCCCCTGGGTCTTCCTGGTCCCGGGCTCGGCGTTGATATTGATTGTGTTGTGCGCGAACCTTGCCGGCGACGGTCTGCGCGACGCGATCGATCCGGGCGCGAAGCCGTCCCGCCGCAGGAAGCCCAGGCCAATCGGGCCGCCGCAATGACGGCACTGCTGGAGGTGACCGATCTCAGCGTTACCTTCGACACCGGGGATGCGCGGGTGCCCGCGGTGCGCGGGGCGACCTACCACATCAATCCGGGCGAGGTGCTCGCGATCGTCGGGGAATCGGGCTCGGGCAAAAGCACCGCCGCCATGGCGGTCGTCGGGCTGCTGCCCGAATACGCTGAGATTTCGGGTTCGGTTCGGCTGCACGGCCAGGAGCTGCTCGGCCTACCCGACCAGGCGATGTCACGTATCCGCGGCAAGACGATCGGCACGGTGTTCCAAGACCCGATGTCGGCACTGACGCCCGTCTACACCATCGGGGACCAGATCGCCGAAGCCATCCAGGTTCACCACCATGACGTCAACCGCGCAACCGCCCGGAGCCGGGCCGTGGAGCTGCTCGAGCTGGTCGGTATCGCGCAGCCAGATCGGCGGGCAAAAGCGTTCCCGCACGAGCTATCCGGCGGCGAGCGCCAGCGGGTGGTGATTGCGATCGCGATCGCCAACGATCCGGACCTGCTTATCTGTGACGAGCCCACCACCGCGCTGGACGTCACCGTGCAGGCGCAGATCCTCGATGTGCTGCGGACCGCACGCGATGTCACCGGCGCGGGAGTGTTGATCATCACCCACGACCTGGGGGTGGTATCGGAGTTCGCCGACCGGGCGATGGTCATGTACGCCGGACGTGAGGTCGAGATCGCGGCCGTCGACGATCTCTACCGGGACCGCCGCATGCCCTACACGGTCGGATTGCTCGGGTCGGTGCCACGGCTGGACGCCCCGCAGGGCACCCGGCTGGTTCCGATTCCCGGAGCGCCGCCGAACCTGGCCACGCTTGTCCCCGACGCCTGTCCGTTCACGCCCCGCTGTCCGCTGGCCATCGACGAATGTCGTTCGGCCGAGCCAGCTCTGGTGATCGTCTCCGAAGGCCACCAGGCGGCCTGCATTCGCACCGACGACGTCGCCGGGCGCAGCGCCTGCGAGATCTTCGATGTGACAACCGCGCCGCCGGGCGTCGATAATGCGGCAGACCAGGACGCAACCGTGCTGCGGGTGACCGACCTCAGCAAGACCTACCCGCTCACCAAGGGCGTGGTATTTCGCCGGCGGGTAGGCGAGGTGCGAGCGGTCGCCGGCGTCAGCTTCACCCTGCAGCAGGGCCGGACGCTGGCGATCGTCGGAGAGTCCGGTTCGGGCAAATCGACTATTCTGCAACAGATCTTGGAATTGAATACGCCGCAATCGGGTTCGATTGAGGTTCTCGGCGCCGACGTCGCCGGGCTGAATCCGGAGAGCCGGCGCGCGATGCGGCACGACATTCAGGTGGTGTTCCAAGACCCGGTGGCGTCATTGGACCCCCGTCTCCCTGTTTCCGAAATCATAGCCGAACCTTTGCAGGCCAATGGATTCCGGAAGGTCGATGCCGATGCACGCGTAGCCGAACTGCTCGACACCGTCGGTCTGCGTTATGCGGACGCCGCTCGCTATCCGGCCGAGTTCTCCGGTGGACAAAAGCAGCGCATCGGTATCGCGCGAGCGCTGGCGTTGCAGCCGAAGATTTTGGCGCTCGACGAGCCGGTGTCGGCGCTGGACGTCTCGATCCAAGCCGGGATCATCAATCTGCTGCTCGACCTGCAGGAGCGCTTCGGTTTGTCGTATTTATTTGTCTCGCATGATCTTTCCGTCGTCAAGCACCTGGCGCACCAGGTGGTGGTGTTGTACCGGGGCGGCATCGTCGAGCAGGGCGATGGCGATGAGGTTTTCACCAACCCTCAGCACGAGTACACGCGGCGACTGCTGGCCGCCGTTCCACGGGCGCATCCCGATGCCGCAGCCGGTTAGCATCTTGCGCGTGACACACCTACCGAGAGCCCGCACGCTCGCGGCGCTGGCGCTGGCGTTCGTGGTGATGGTCACCGGCTGCTCAAGTGGCTACGAGGACCTGCCGGAGACCCGAGCGGCTCAGGTCGGCGCCACCAGCGACATGAATCCGCAGGACCCGGCGACGCTGCAAGACGGCGGCAACCTGCGACTACCGCTGACGGAGTTCCCGGACAACTTCAATCAATTGAACATCGACGGCAATACCTCTGACACCGGTGCGGTGCTGGCGGCCACGCTGCCGGGGGCGTTCACGACCCAGGCGGACGGCAGGCTGACGCTTAACAACGACTACTTCACCGGTGCCGAGCTGACCGGGACCAACCCCCAAACCGTCACGTACACAATCAATCCCAAAGCGACGTGGAGCGACGGCGCGCCGATCACCTGGGAAGATCTCAAGTCGGAGGTCGACGCGTGCAACGGCCGCGACAAGAGGTACTTGATCGCCAGCCGGGCCGGGTTCGAACGGGTGAAGTCGGTGACCAGGGGGGTGAACGATCGGCAGGCGGTGGTCACCTTCTCCGATCCGTACGCCGAATGGCGGGGGATGTTCGCCGGCGGGATGCAACCGCGCAGCATGACGGCCAACCCGGAGGTCTTCAATAAGGGTCAGCTCGAAGCGCCGGGCCCGTCGGCCGGCCCCTTCATCGTGTCCACGATCGACCGGACAGCGCAGCGCATCGTGCTGACCCGTAATCCGCGATGGTGGGGCCGCAAGCCACGGCTGGATTCGATCACCTTCCTGGTGCTCGATGTCTCCGCCGTCATCCCTGCCTTGCAGAACAAGGCAATCGATGCCGCCGGCATCACGACGCTCGACGATATGGTGACCGCCGGGCGCACACCCGGCATCGTTATTCGGCGCGCGCCGGCCCCGACCTGGTTCCACTTCACGTTCAACGGCGCCGAGGGTTCGATCATGGCCGACGAGCGGCTGCGGCTCGCGATCTGCCAGGGTATCGACCGCCAAGCCATCGTCGATGTCGTCCAACACGGACTGAGCACCCATCCCGTGCCGCTGAACAATCACGTCTATGTGGCCGGACAGGTTGGCTACCAAGACAACAGCGCGCCGGGCGCTTACAACCCGGACAAGGCTCGAAGAGACCTCGATGCCATGGGGTGGAAACTCAACGGCGCGGTGCGGGAGAAGGACGGCAGGCAGCTCGTCGTTCGCGACGTGCTCTTCGACGCGGCATCCAACCGGCAGATTGCCATGGTCGCGCAGAACAGCCTGGCGCAGATCGGCGTGAAGCTGGTACTCGACCTCAAGGCCGGCAGCGGATTTTTCAGTCAGTACGTCGGCGTCGGCGATTTCGATATCGCCCAATTCGGTTGGGAGGGTAACGCTTTCCCGTTGTCCGCACTTGCACAGATTTATACCTCGGACGGTGACAGCAACTTTGGCAGGATCGGCAACGCCGCGATCGATGCGAAGATCGCCGAGACGTTGTCGGAGCTGGACGTAAACAAAGCGCGTGCCCTCGCCAACCAGGTAGACCAGATGATCTGGCAGGAGGGCTTCAACCTGCCGCTATTCCAGTCGCCCGGGAACCGAGCCGTACGAAAGGATTTGGCCAATTACGGCGCGGCAGGCCTGGCCGATGTGGACTACACCGCGGTCGGGTTCATGCGGACCTGAGCCGCCGCCACAGCGGTGTCACCGCCGGCAGCGCACCCTCCGCGATCGCGGCTACCTCGACGGCCTTCCACAGCAGGCGCATCGCCGGACGAGCCGGCAATGCGTCCAGCGCCGGTCCCCGGGCGGCCAGCTGGTCGACTTCGCCGCGGCACACCGCCTGGGCGATGATCAGTGCCGCAGGCTCACGAAAGTCCACGGCGCTGTGCGCCATGGTCGGCAACGCGAGTAACAGAGCATTCGGCACCAGCGATGCCACCTGCTCTGCGACCGCCCGCGGTGTCACCAGATCACGGCCGCCGGAGACCACGACCGTGGGCCAGGTGAACTTCGGTATCTCCGCGACCAGATCGTACGGCTCGGCCTCGAAAGCATCTGTTCCGCTTATGATTTCACGCAACGCCACAGCCGGATCGAGCGGCAGGCCGTCTGGCTGGGCGCCGTAGTCGAGTTCGCGGAACGCGATTCGACTCACCAGGTCGATTTCGTGACGGTACGCGACATTCATACTCACGACCGCGGAGAAGCGAGACAGCATCCGCCACAACGTCATTCGGCCGCTGAGCAACAAGTCGAGTTCGCGATCCAGCAGCGGCGCCCCGCCGTAAGCGTAGATGGTGGTGGCAATCTCTCCCGCCGTCCCGGCCATCACCCCGGTGTCGATCAGCTTGCGAACCTTGGGAGCCAATGCGGCGGTCTCCGGAGTATCACCATCGAACAGCAAGCCGCGGACGGCGCGGCGAACGACCGCAATGTCGTGTCGTGACAGCAGGGGCGAATCCAGAATCATTGCGTGCACCCGGCTGGGGTGGCGTACGCCGAAGCCGGCTGAGATATAGCTGCCGTACGAAGTGCCGTAGATGACGGCGGAGTCCACATGGGCGTCGTCGAGCACGGCGGCGATGTCGTCGACTACCTGATCGACGGTAATCGCGTCGGGCGGTAGGTCCGCGCCGGAGTCGTCGTGGCGCGACATGCCGATCCCCCGGTGCTCGATCATGATGATGTCCAGACCGGCGAGGGCGGCGCGACGCCGTAATCCCTTGTAGACCTGCACCGACGCCACTCCCGGCCCGCCCGGGATGATGACCAACGGGTGGGCGGACTTGCGGCCGGTGCGCACGTAGTACAGATCGAACTCCTCGGCGCTGGCTGGGGATATCGGCCTGCGCACGGGCCGCACGCCGGGCATTCCCGCAAGCTTTTCGTGCACTCGGCGCCGTTTCGCGTTCATGGTCATCGCCGCCCATTCTGCCGGGGCCAGTGGCGATCAGCAGCGCGGCGGGTGCTACGCATTGAGATCGATGCGGTGCGCACCTTTCACGCTGTCGTAGCGATCGGGACTACAGGTCAACACGATCACTTGACCCTGCGCGCCGACGGTGTCGAACACCTCACCCATCTTGGCCAGCCGCTGCGGGTCGGTGAACCCCAGCGCGTCGTCGACGACGACCGGAACGGCGTCCTCCTTGGCGACCAGCGCGGCGCCGGCCAATCGCGCCAGGATCCCGAGTTGCTCCTTGGCCCCACCAGACAGGGAGTCATACGGCACCGTGACGCCATCGAGTGTTCGGCTGCGGATACACAAGTCGGTGTCGACGTCGACCTCGAAGCTGGGCCCGAACACCGGGCGGCCGAGTCGCTGCAATTCGGTGCGGTAGGGCTCGACATAGCCCAACCGGGTGGTGTCGCGATGGCGAGCCATCACGGAACGCAACAGCTGTGCGGCGCGGGCCCGGCCGCCGATCCGGTTGTGCTGATTAGCGGCGTGCTCGCGCTCGATCTCCGCGGCGTCGAGCTTGCCCTGGCGACCCTCGCTGCCGAACACCGACAGTTCGATGGTGAGCTCGCGCAGCGAGCGGGCCGCGTCTTCGTAGCTCGCCCCGAGCGACGCGGCGGCCTCGTTGGCCGCGGCCAATTCGGCGGTCACCGCATCTGGCGCCGCCGCGGCCAATTCTTCGGCAAGTTCTGCGGCCTGACGCTCGGCGGTCGCCGCGGCCTGCCGTCCGGCCTGCGCCGACGAAGCCAGGTCCTCGTCAGCCACCGAGGTACGCTCGGCCACCAGCTGTTCGGTCGCCCTGGCGAGTTCGGCCCGTTGCGTTGTCAATTCGTTGAGCAGAAGTGTTGCCCGGGTGGAGGTTTCGACGAGTTTCGCGTCGGCGTCCGCAGCGGCCCGGCGACTGGTCTCGGATGCGGTTTCCGCGGCCAGGCGAGCGGCCTGCGCGACGTCGAGTTCGGCGCGGGCAGCGGCGATATCGGTGGCGAACAGATCGGGCTCGGCCGGCTGCCCGGCGCGCAGCTGTGCCAGCCGCTCCCGGAACACATCGATGTCGTCGTCGCCGCACAGTCCGGCCAGCGTCGCGTTCAATTGGTCGTGGACGCTCTGCAATTCGCGGCGGTGCTGGTCGGCCAGTCGCGCCGCAGCGAGGTCTGCGACGTCACCTGCGACTAGCGCTTCGGTCAGCTCTTGTTGTGCTGCAGCATATTTCGCGTGTATATCGAGCACGGTCGCACCGGGAGTGATCCGTGCGGTGAGGACACCGGGAACCTCGACTTCGGTCGGACCGGTGGCCGTCGTCGACCAGGTGTGACCCGCCGACAACGAGACGCGTTCTGTCCCGACCGCGAGTTGGATGTCGGCCACCGCCGTGATCTCCACGGCCGCCGAGATCAACGTCAGCTGGTCGCCGGCGCGATCGAGCGCCGCTGCGGCGGTTTCGATTCGGCGCAGCAGCTCCTCGGTGAGCACGACCTCGGAGAGCTGGGCACCGACCCGGTCACGGTCACGGTGGATGGCGTCGATCTTGGCCAGCCGGGCGCTCAACCGGTCGATCTCCTCGCGCTCGGCGAGCTGATCAACTGCGCGGCGGGCGGATTCGACGCAGGTCTGCGAATCGGCCAGAACTCGGGTGGCTTCCTGTAACGCGGTACCGGCCGCCTCGGCGTCGACCTGCGCGGCCGTCAGCGCATCGGCAGCTTGTTGGGCTTGCGCCTCGACAGTTGCGACGGCCGCAGTGCGCGTTGCGATTTCGGTGACGAGGCGCAACCGGCCGTGGTGGGCGGCGTCGGCCGCCGCACTGGTCGCCGCGGCGGCGGCCGCGACCAGCTTGGCTTCCCGCGCTTGGCGGGTGAGTTCGGCGGCCTTGTCCGCGGCGGCCTGCGCGACGGCCAACCGCGGACCGGCCGCAAGCCGCAGTTGCGACAGTTCGGCCACCTGCCCGGTCAGCACGGCATGGCGACGCACCCGATCGTCGACCTCCGCGACGGCCGCCGTGCACTGCGCAACCGCAGCGTCGGCGTCGGACAGCCGAGCGATGGCCGTGGCCCACTCGCCGGTGGGACGTCCGGTGGGGGTGAAATAGCGCGCGTACTCGGCGTCGATCCGCTCGATCAGCAGCGGTTCGCTGCCGGATAGGGCGGCCTCGTCACCGGCCGCGACATCGAGTGCACGCGAAAGGGCATCGCAGCCGGAAAGATCCACCGCGGAGGTCGATGTCGACTGCAGCACGCGCTGGGCGTGCCACAGGTCGTTATCCACCGTCTCGGCGAGCATGCTGCGCACCCGTTCGTGGGCTTCGTCGCCGGTCAGCTGCTCGCGGCGCGGCTCCAGCACGGTCAGCTCTGTCTCACACTTCTTGTGGAAGCGCTTGCGGTAGATGAAACGGTAAGTGCCGCTGCTGATTTCGGCGGTCACCTCGGAACCGACATCGCTGTTGGTGGGTTTGACCTGCTTGACTTCCTTCTTCGTCGACCGGTCCCTGGACTCCAGCAGCAGGTCGAGCGCCTCGATCATCGAGGACTTGCCAATTTCGTTGGCCCCGCTGACCACAACCACGCCGTGGTCGGGAAACTCGATCTCGCGGTGGCCGATTCCGCGGTAGTTCGTCAGGACCAACCGGTGCAACTTCACGCCGCGCCCCGATCTGTGAGGCGCAGCAAGAGCGCCAGAGCGGCCTGCGCGTCGGTCGCGGAGTCGGTGTCGTCCCCGCGCGCCGTGGCCACCAGCTCTTCGACAGCCGCCGCGGCGAATCCGCCGATGCCGAGATCGGTGAACTCGCCGTCGGCGGGTATCACCGCGAGGTCGGTGTGGCGTTCCCAGGTGCGCAAGTCGGCGAACAGCCGCGCGAATCGGTCCAGACAGCCGTCCAGGGTGGCGCGGTCGGTCACCGTCAACGAACCCGTGAGTGCCAGGCGCACCACGGTGCGGTCCTTGTCGGTCATCAGATCGAGATTCATGTCGAGGTCGGCGATATCGCGGCTGCTGTCGACCTGACGGTGCAGGGTGACAAACCGCCAGCGGCCCACGTGCCTGGGGGTCACCGCTACCTCGTTGCTCTCGTCGATGTCGACGACCAGGACGTGCCCCGGATTGGATTCGACGTCATCGAAATTCGTGACTTCCGGCGACCCGGAGTACCAGACCCGGCCGCTCTCACCGACCTGGGTGAGCGAGTGCTTATCCCCCAATGCCGCATAGTGGATCGCGCCGCGGGTCAGCGCCTCTTCGACCCCGGAAAGCCGGATCAGCGACGGCTTCTCGCGGTCGGGGTCGAGCACGTCGACGCCCCCGTGGGCGACGAGCACCCGGGTGACCGGACCCGCGTCGAGTCCCTCGAGGACTTCGGCGACCAGATCGGTGGTCGGGGCCTTGGACCGCCACGGCGCGGCGACGAGCTCGAGGCCCGGCCGCACTTGATGCGTGCCCGCCCGATCAAGCACGAACACGTTGTCCGGGCATTCCCGGGTGAACAATGCGCTGGTGAATACCGACGACGCGTCAAGTGGATCGTGGTTGCCGGGCAGCAGGTAGACCGGAATACCGATGGCGCGCATGGCTTCCAGCGACTGCCCGATCACCTTCGGGTCGAGCTGATTGTGTTCGAAAACGTCACCCGCGACCACGACGAACTCGGCGCCCACCTCGGTCGCGAGGGCGCCCAGGCCGGCCACCGCGTCGCGCCGCGCGGCGGAATACCGCGGTTGGGCGTCGCCGGCCAGGAAGTGGCGGGTCATTCCCAGCTGCCAGTCGGCGGTGTGCAGGAATCGCATCCCGGCTCCCCCTTTCGTGACGTGGCTATCAAGGCATCGCGAGTCTAAATTGGTTGACCGACAACTCTTGGGAAGCGCACCGGCATGCCTTGGCCCGGGTGACTTTTGCCCGCCTCGCAGCGACAATCGCCGTGAGCGTGGGCTTGGCGGCTGTGGCCGGGCTGCCTACCGCAGTGTTCGGACCACCCGGTGATTTGCCCGCCTCGTAGCGACAATCGCCGTTAGTGCACACGGGTGAATTCTCTTGTGTCACTTTCGTTTCAGTAGTCCCTGG
>NZ_JBCHKV010000020.1:0-102172 GCF_039023525.1 Mycobacterium sp. 050272
GACGCGCCGTGGGCTTCCCCGGCAACTGTTCCTTCGGCATACCTGCATCCTCGTTTCCAAGGTCAGGAGCCTCCGGGATTTCCAGGGCGTTTCAGGCGGGCGGAATTGCGCCGTCGCAGCCGCCGGGTGGGGGCGGGGCCGGGAAAGGTTCGTCGCCGCTGACGCAGTCGAAGTGCCAAATGGGAGGACCCCAGCTCTCCCCGGTGTCTTGCGACTGGCGCCACTGGTGCCAGAACGATCCGTCGGGATACTTGGTGCCGTCGCAGACAAATCCCATGAATCGCTGGCCCTCGCAGTAGTTCGTCGGGAGGTCCGGAAGGTGTGGGTCCGGTGGATCAGCGGTGGCAACCCCCGTAGAAAGCATGATTGCTGCGGTGCAGCTCAGTAGCGCAGCGCTGATGCGAGCAGGTTTGGATTTCATGTCGACTCCTATTCAAGGTGTGGGATGCGCCTCGGCGCCTCGGTTACGGCTTCCGGTTGCTCCCTTCCGCCATCCTTACTATAGCTAATCTATATATATCACTCCTACTAAAATATGTGAAATAACGGATTGTATGTGATAGGTCACCCACGCTCTCAGCATGGGGAGTCACTCGAACCCAAAGCTGACGGGTTGGTCCCGGCGCATCAGGAGGGGTGGGAGTTGCGACGGTCCAGAGACGGCCGCCCGCACGGCATCAATCTGCCTGGAGCCGCCGCGGGATGGTCACTAGACGGTAACGTCTGCGCGCCCACGATCGACAAACAATGCGTGACAGCAGGCAACATGACGAGGAAAGTCAAGATTGTCGCCGTGCTCTCGTTCGGCGCCTTGTTCCTTACGGCTCCCGGGACCGTTGCTAATTTTCCGGCGCACGCAGACGACTCGTTCTACAGCGGCGTAAACCGGGTTCGCGAAGGATGCCCGGCGATCGGCAACGATCCGCGTTTGACGGAAGCGGCGCAGCGGCACGCGGACGACATGCTGAAAAGCGGTGTGAACGGCCATATCGGTTCGGACGGCTCGTCACCGCAGGTGCGTATCACGGATGCGGGCTACCGGACTCCCTACAGCGGCGAGGTCGTCTTCTGGGGTACCGGATCCGCTGCGAATCCGAGCCAAGCTCTGGATTTGTGGATGCAAAGTCCGCCCCACCGCGCGATCATCCTGAATTGCGCCTTTACCGCCGCCGGCTTCGCAACCGCGTCTGACGGAAACAAAATGACCGTCGTCGGTGACTTCGCGGCTTGACGCCATCAAGACAGATGCCGAATCGCTTGCCTGAGGTTCGGCTTCGATTCCTGGGCGTGGCACTGCAGTTATTCTCTCGCCGCTACGGCGGCGTCCCGCCCGACGGGCATCGCACTAAGTTCAGCGGTGACGAGGAGCAGCTATGAAGCCGTAGCTATATAGGGGCACTCTCTTTCCCGTTGGTTGAGGATCGGCGCAATGGCTTTGAGTGAGTTCACCGGAGCACACTGCGCCTGGCAACGCCTCGTGGGCATACCGACGCAGGATCGAAAACCTCAGTTACGCAACACTTTTCCAGTGGGCGCAGGGACCCAGCTTTGCAACGCCTTGCGGCCGATCAGTTGACAACCGTGTGTGTAGGCCAATTGCTTTGCGGCAGTAGTGAACTCCTGATTACTCACCACGATGCTGCGCGTGCACCCGTGATGGCGCGCGCCGGCCACCACCTGCTGGACAGCGGCGACTCCAATCGTCTTACCGTGCCGCTTGCACTGGATCGCCGCATACTGGCCGTCCTTCTGCGCGATCAGGTCGACGCCGTAGTCACCGACGGCAGGGGTGAAGCTGACCTGCCAGCCCGCGCGCTGCATGCGTGCCGCGACGTAGTCTTCGAACTCCACGCCGTCCATTGCGTCGATTTCCCCGATGCCCGCAAAGGTCCGTAATCGCCGGCGCGACCGACGGTAGGCCGGCTGAATCAAGCCGGCGAAGAGCAGTCCACAACAAGCTCCCACCACACCCAGCACGAGGCGGTGCGTGAAGAATCCCAACAGCAGCCCGAAGTAGAGCGGGAGAAAAGCGAAGGCCGTCCTCATGCCGTCGCGACGTCTCGCAACCCCCGCGCGCCGGTCGCGGAAGTGACGATCGTTGGCGCCCTATTCATGAGCCGATGATAGAGATGAGCGACGACAAACAACGTCGTCCGACGACGGGGATGTCGCGCGCTTGGAGTACGTGCCCCGCGACGGGCCGAAAATAAAGGGGAGGACGTGAACTTTCGCTACCGCACGGCGTTGGTTGTGGTGTCGCTGGCGTTGGTCGCGGCCTGCGGGTCAAGCAAGACAGGCGGTTCGCCCGGGTCATCTATGGCGCCCGTGGTCACTGCGCCCGCGACGTCAAAGGTGACATTGTGGGAAACCGGTTCCAAAGATCTCTACCCGCTGATCGATGCCTGGGCCGCGGCCTATCACGTGAAATATCCAAACGTCACGATCACAACGGACGGCACTGTGTCCGCGTTCGGGATCTCGCAAGCGGCTGCCGGAGCTGTCAATATCGGCGCTTCCGGCGCCTATCTGTCCGCTGCCGACGTCGCCGCGCACCCGGGGCTGATGAACATCGCGGTGGCCATTTCGGCGCTGCACATCAGCTACAACCTGCCCGGCATCACCGAGCACCTCAAGCTGGACGGCAAAGTGCTGGCGGCGATGTATCAGGGCACGGTCAAAACCTGGAACGACCCGCAGATCGCCGCGCTCAACCCCGGCGTGGACTTGCCCGCTACCGCGGTGATTCCGCTTCATCGTTCCGACGGTTCCGGCGACACATTCTTGTTCACCGAGTATCTGTCGAAGCAAGACCCCGACGGCTGGGGCAAGTCACCCGGCGCCGGCACCACCGTCGATTTTCCCGCGGTCCCGGGTGCGCGGGTTGAAGACGATGCCGAGGGCAAGGCGGGCATGCTGAACGACTGCGCCGCGAACCCCGGCTGTGTCACGTACCACGGCAGCGGCTACCTCGACGTGGCCCACCAGAAGGGACTGGGTGAAGCCCAATTGGGTAACGCTGCAGGCAATTTCCTGCTCGCCGACTCCCAGAGCATTGGGGCCGCAGCGGCCAGCTTGGCCGGACAGACCCCGCAGAACCAGTCGATCTCGCTGGTCAACGCGCCCGCCGCGGACGGGTACCCGATCGTGAGCTATCTGTACGCCGTCGTCTACGGCAACCAGAAGGATCCCGCCACGGCGCAGACTCTGCAGGCGTTTCTGCACTGGGCGGTGACCGACGGGAGCAGTCCCTCGTTCTTGGAATCCGTTCATGCCTATGTCTGGCCACTGCCGGGTGCTGTCGCGAAGTTATCCGACGCCCAGATCGCCAAGATCGCCGGCTAGGCGCAGGTGCGCCGAATCCTTAAGACGCCGACGCGGAGCCCTTGCCCAACCCACGTTCCATGAAGCGCCCCATGGTCATGACGGCGCGGCGGCGTGGCATCAACCGGGTGGTGAGCAAGGTGACGAAGCGGTTCGGGCGTCCGGGCATGACGAGATGCTTACGGCCAATGGCTTTTAGCGTTTCCGCCGCGGCGTCGCGTGGATCGGCGATCTGCCAGCGGGGATACTGCGACAAAGCATCGCCCTGCGTGTCCATCAGCCCGGCGGACATGACGAGTACGTCGACGCCGCTACCGCGGGTTTCGTACCACAGCACCTCGCCGAACACGATCTGAAACGCCTTGTTGGCGGCGTACGCGCCGGTGTATGGCGCGGGTATCAGGCCGGCACCCGACGCGACGATCACGATGGCTCCTCGGCCCCGCTTCGTCATCAAATGCGCGAAGCGGTAGATGAGGTTGACGTACGCGCGCGCATTGACGTCGATCATGGCGTTGTGGACGTCCAACGACATGTCCAGGATTTTCGGTGTGTCCTTCGGGGTGTACATGTGGTTGCAGACAAGCACGTCGACGGTGATATCGGCGAGTTGGTCAAGGATCTTCGGATACACCGACAAGTCACCGAGATCGACAGCGATAGTGCGGACTTCGACGCCGTACTCGGTCCGAAGCGTCGTGGCCCGCGCTTCCAGCTCCTCTGCCAGGATGTCAACAAGCACGAGATTGAGACGGCGACTGGCTATTTCGCGCGCATAAGCAAAGCCGAGTCCTCGTTCCCCGGCGCTACCGGTGATCAGTGCCCAGGAACCCGCGTATCGATCAAGCGGATGGTGTTGACTCACGAAACCTCCAAAAACGTGTTCCCGTCCAGCGTGCGAATCGTACGGCCCAGCTGCTCGTGCAAGGTCGGCGACTTGTACAACCCGCCGCCATTGAGCCCGTCGCGGTCGTCTCGGTCAGCCGGGGGTGAGGGGCGTCGCCTCGCAAAACCAGCTAAGCTTCACGGCGCGGTGCCGGGGACCGAAAGGGGGGTCATCGTGGCTGATGAATTGGATGTCGATCTCGTCGCGCTGCACGTTGGTAGCAATCACGTGCTCAATGGGATCGGCGAGGCCGCCGTGGACTTCGTCGGCCATGAAGACGGGCTGGCCGATGCCGCGCCGGGTTGGGTGGGGTCCTCGCAGCTGGCGTTGGGTCAGCTGGCGGCGCGGTGGGAGGCCCGGCACAGCCAACACAAGCTTCAGGTAGGCGGATTGGGGACGCACGTCGCCGAAGCGCTGGTCGTCTACTCCACGAACGAGGACCGTTCGGCCGGCATGCTCAGGTCGGTGCAGGAACAGGGGTAGCGAGTGGGGTCGCTGACTCCCGCGGATGTCAAGCGCTGGGATCTGAACGCGATTCGTGCGGTGTTCGAGACGGCCACCGGACGCGCTAATACGTTGCAGCGCTTGGGGGAAAGCCTGCAGCAGGCCCACAGCGTGCTCGCCGAGTGGCAAGGTGAAGCAGGCGACGCATTTCGCGTCGATGTAGGAAAGATTCGGCGCGACATCGAGGCGGACGGCGCGGAATCCAAGCAGGTGGCAGCGGCGGTGTCGCGGGCCGAGGCGGATGTGAGTGCGTGCAAGCGCGAGCTGGATGACGTCGAACGGGCCGCCCAGGCTAACGGTTGGTCCATCACGCCGGACTGGCGGATCGACGTCGGCCCCGGGGGGATTCCCGCGAATCGACTCGATCTCGCGTACAAGCTGCAGAACCTGCAGGGGGAGATCGACGCCTGCAAACTTCACGCCCACACCGCCGATCACGAGCTTGCCGCGGCGATCAACGCTGCCGTCGGCGCAGCCCCGCCGGGTGCTCCCGGATCCGCGCCGGGCGGTGCCCCGGCGCCGCAAGGCCCGCCGAACCAGGCGCCGGGGGGCAAGCCGAAGACGTGGCAGGACATGTTGGCGCCCGCTGGCGGCGCGGACGCTGCACCGGGCGGCGCTCCGCCGAAGGACGCCCCAGTGCCCGTGGGCAGGCCGAAGACCTGGCAAGACATGTTGATGCCCGCCGACAACCCGCCTGAGGGTGTCCCGCCCAAAGGCGCACCCGCTCCGGCGGCCGTGGCGCCCGGCGGTACCCCGCCAAAGGTGCCGCCGGCTCCGGCAGCAGGGGGCAAGCCGCGGTCGCTGCAGGAAATGCTGTTGCCCGGGGGCCCCGTACCGCTGCCCCAGCCGAGCCCGGCGGAGTTGGAAAGTGCCAAGGGGTTGTTGCGCAAGGTGATGCTTGGCGACGGCGTGCCGCCGGATCAGATCGAAGCACGAGTGAACGAAGTGGTGGCCGGCGCACAGCGGTGGATCGACCAGGGCGGAATACCTCCCTACCTCCCTCCGGAGGCGAAGCCGTTGCCACCGCCGGGATTCGGCGAAGGTTTCGCTGACCGCTGGTTCGCCACCGAAGAAAACGTTCACAATCTCCTCGGGGTGGGAAATCGCGGATTGCCCGGCGCGCTGGACGCGTGGAAGCAAATGATCCAAGGCACAGTCGAGACTGTCCAAAACCCGGCGGGAGCCGCGATCGGCGAAGTGCAAAATGCCCTGAACTCGCCGAGTCCGGCCTACTACCTGGGCGGCAAATCCGCCGACGCGGCGGTGTCGTTGCCCGCGATGCTCTTCGGGCCGGAGGTTGCAGGCGTGGGAAAGTTGGCAGACATTGATGCCGCCGCCGCAATCGATTACGGCCCGACGCATTTGCCGCACACTCCGATCGGTTTGGAACATCCGTTCGGCTATCACTCGATTGCCGACCAGGCGGGACAGGATCTCTATTACGCATTCACGCACGGTGAGCCCACCGCGGACCTCAATCGGCAAATCGCTGAAATGTCGACTCACTACGTTGGGGAAACCCCAGACCGAGTAGTCCTGGGCAAATTCAACACGTACGAAGGCGGTTATATCGGTGAAGCCAGAGGTCACGGC
Organism: Mycobacterium sp. 050272; assembly: GCF_039023525.1. Taxonomy (NCBI): domain Bacteria; kingdom Bacillati; phylum Actinomycetota; class Actinomycetes; order Mycobacteriales; family Mycobacteriaceae; genus Mycobacterium; species Mycobacterium sp. 050272. The sequence continues at coordinate 6,305 of NZ_JBCHKV010000020.1, forward strand.
GGAATCTATTTCGACACAGGCGATCCGACCTGGCAAGCCATGACGTTCGGCCTCGACAAGTCTGCTGAGCGAAGCCTCATATGGCCGGTTAACGAACAATTCCTCCGAGGCCAAATGGAAAGCGGTATCCCACGGATCGAATATCATTTGCCGCAGGGGGTTGGTAGCGTGGAGGAGCTGATGACGCTCGATCCGGATTCTTATTCTGCTAAGGAAATTTCGTTCTTGAAGAGCAATGCGGAGATGTACGGTTACCGGCAAGTCGGGGATTCGTGGGTACGTATTATAGGGGATCGGGGATGACACGAGAGTTCCTGGCAGGCGTCCAGTCTATCGTCGGGCCTGTATTGACGGACCTGGGCTTTCAGCTAGATGGGTTCGACGATGATGTGGATGAAGGGGGTCGAAAGGGCTCCGTTGCATTCTTCCGTTCGGAGGACTGCAGAATCCAAGTTTATGAGTCGACTCGAGACGGCGCGATTAATTGCATGATCGCCGCGTTGGACGCCCCGAAGGTGTTCGGTCCCCACGATCAGTCCGGAAAATGGCAATACCTTCCGAGGTTTGCCATGAGGAAGGGAGTCTCGCTCGAAGAAATCAGGAAGGACAATCTAGCAGTCGACTTTCCGACCAATGATCAATTGCTTGAATCAGTGCGGGAGCGCATCCAGAAGTATTTTCCCATCGCCCACGAAGGAATTCTCGAGATGGACGGGCCGGAGTACTGGAAATCGAACCCGTGAATTTCACGTGCTACACCTTTTTGGCGTTCGACCCATGGCCGTAGGGTTCCGAACGCGTAACGGTCTGAATATCTATGTCGACGAGGACGGCTCGTATCACTTCACCTTCTATGAGCGGGGCGAGCTAGGGTTCGACCGGACGAGCGACGTGGACGACCTTCTTTACTGGTACACCCAAGATGTTTTTACGAGTCAAGTGTTAAGACGAGTGGGAGACTGCAGCACTTTTCCGCAACGGCCAGCCCGAAGACATCGCGCTACTGCCCGACATCGGTGAACCGCTGTAGACCTCGCCGGCCGACCTCACGCTCCCGGTCGATGCCCAACGTGCCCGCCTCACAGCGACAACCCGGATGTTGTCGCTCGGAGGCGGGCATGAACGACATCCTGCGGACGCGAGGCCGGTGTGGCTGGTGTGGCGACCCGCGATGGCCCGGAATTTGCGTCGTGCGTACACGTGTTGGTTGACGGGTAGACGACGGATCACCGGCGACAGACAGGGACGAGCATGAAATTCGGAATCGCGACGTTCGTCAACGACGACACCATCGACACGATCTCGCTGGCACGCGCCATCGAAGAGCGAGGCTTCGAGTCGTTGGTGATCGCGGAGCACACGCACATTCCGGCGAGTCGGGAGTCTCCGTATCCGCAGGGTGGCAAGCTGCCCTCGATTTACTACCGCACCCTCGACCCGTTCGTGACGTTGGCTGCGGCGGCCGCCGTGACCTCGTCGATCGAGTTGGTCACCGGGATCGCCCTACTTATTGAACGCGATCCGATCACCACGGCCAAGGAGGCCGCCAGTATCGACCTGATCTCCGGTGGGCGCTTCGTGTTTGGCGTAGGCGCGGGATGGAACATCGAGGAGTTGCGCAATCACGGAACTGACCCGAAGACGCGTGGCGCACTGCTCGACGAACGTATCGAGGCCATCAAAGCGCTGTGGACAACCGAACCCGCTGAGTATCACGGCAAGTACGTCAACTTCGACGCTTCCTATCAGCGCCCCAAGCCGGTTCAGAAACCGCACCCGCCGATTTTCATCGGCGGCGACTCGGACGCCACCGTCAAACGAGTAATCCGCCATGACGCCGGTTGGATGTCCAACCCACTTCCGGTGGAGCGATTGACCAAGCGGATCGACCAAATGCGCGAGGCCGGGGGCAAGGCGGTTCCGCTGGCGACGTTTGGCACGCCGGCCGATCCCGATTACTGGGACTCGCTCGCGGGCTTGGGTTACGAGCGAGTCGCTTTGTTGTTGCCGACCAAGCCGCTTGACGAATCGCTTCGGATTCTCGACGACCACGCCTCAAAGGTTGCCAGCTACAACGGTTAAGCCGAGCTTTCGTGGCCTCGCTGTCCATATGCGAATTCGGATAAATTCGCTCGGGCCGATGATCATGGCACTACACTCCGTCCATGGAACTCGAGGCCCCAGAGTTTCGTCCTTCGCCGCTTTGGACTCTCAAAGCGAAATTCATCCAGTTCGTATACCAATATTTTTATCCCTACTTGACCCGTCGGCTTCGCGCCGACGACGTCCTGTTCCTCAATTACGGGTACGAGGAAGATCCGCCGATGGCCATACCGCTGTCGGCCTCCGACGAGCACGACCGTTACTTCATCCAGCTCTACCACCGGGTCGCGACCCAGGTTGACCTTGCCGGCAAGCGGGTGCTGGAGGTCGGCTGCGGCCACGGCGGCGGGGCCTCATACCTGATGCGTACCGCGCATCCGGCGTCCTACACGGCACTGGACTTGAACCCGATCGGGATCGCGTTCTGTCAAAAGCGGCACCGCCTGGCCGGCCTCGAATTCACCAAAGGCGACGCCGAGCATCTGCCGTTCCCCGACCAATCATTTGACGCGGTCATCAATATCGAATCCTCACATCTCTACCGCGAGTTCCCGCGTTTCCTCGATGAGGTAGGCCGTGTGCTCCGCCCTGGAGGGCATTTCTTATATGCCGACTTCCGCTTCGCCGACACCGTCACCGACTGGGAAAAGCAACTGGCGAACGCGCCGATGAGGATGCTTTCGCACACGACAATTAATGAGCAGGTTGTCCGCGGCATGGAAAAGAATTCGCAGTGGTGGGTACGCGCGGTCGATCGCCTGGTGCCGGCGATCCTGCACAGGTGGCTCCTGGTCCACGGTTACGTGCTGGTGTGGCGGGTTCACCAGGACATGCAAAGCGGCGGATCCACCGACTACCGGATGTACTGCTTCGCCAAGGCATGACACCCTTCGGCCGGCGACCGGTTCGTCAAGCGTCGGGGTCGGGCGCCCATCTGGGTGGGCGCACGTCTGGCCGGTGCGCCGAGCGCGCCGCGGCGAGCGTCGCTGCGCGCTGACCGTTGATAGCGGTCAGCGGGGGAGGCTGACCCTTGCGCAGCGTCGCGATCAGCTCGCGGTAAGGCCCGACGAGGTAGACAGTGTCACCGGCCTTCAGTCGGGCGTCGCGGCGAGGGCGCAACCTGATCGGCCCTTCGGGTCGAGTGATCGCAATGACGCGCGTCTGGGTGGACAGTTCGACCATCTGCAGGCCATCCAGCTCACTGCCCGCCGCCACCAGCATTCCACCGACCATGAACGAGCGCTGTCCGACCCAAAACGTCCCCAGCACCTGCAACCCCATCGCCGCTCCGATGAACCAGGGGGCTGCCAGATCGACGATCGACCGCACGTTCTCGAAACCGAACCGCCGATGGACCGCGGTGCCGAGCGCGCGGCCCTGAACCCGCATGACGATCGGCACCTTGGTATCGGCACCCAAGATCTCCAGCAAGACGATGCCGGTCTCGATGTTCTCCATGTCGTCCTTGGTCACCACCGCCACGCCCCGGGCCCGCTCGACGTGCGCCGATTCCAGCGTCTGCCGCATCGTTGAATCCCCGAAGATCACCGGCACATCGAGTTCGGCGATGGTCGAAAGGAACCGGTTGTTCTCGTTCGGCTCGATGACCAGGACGTCGTATCCGGCGGCGGTCAGGTCGGTCACCACGCGGACGCCAATTGAGCCCAGTCCGACCACGACGACGTGGTCGCGCATATGACGCGCTCGCCGCAGCCCGGCCGTCTGGACGAACCGCCGCGACAGGAGCAGATCGGCCAGGAATGCGACCGGGAGGGCAGTGACTATGACGCCGCCGAACATCACTGCGACGGCGAACAGCCGCAGCCAAGGAGATTGTTGCGCGAAGCTGAAATCGCCGTAGCCCACGGTCGTAACGGTCTCGGAGGTGAAGTACAGGGCGTCGATCCACGACATCCTCGGGTGCAGGTAATAGAACCGAACCACGGCAGTCGATCCGAGCGTCAACAGCACCGCGAAGGCCAGTGAGGGAAACAGCATCGGGTTCACGTCGTCGCGCATGGCGCGCAAAGCGTCGATGACGCGTCGCACCCGGGAGTGACGAGAGCGCTTCGCGCTGGTAGGAGGCACCGTGATCCCGCGGGCCTGCAATTCGTCTTTGACGCCGATCATCGACGTCCAGTCGCCGGCGTAGACCCGCAGATCCCGGCCCGGGCATGGCACCACCTCGCCCGGTGCGGGTGAGTTCTTGCCGTGGACCACTGCCACGGGTGCCAGGTCGGCGTGGATCTCGCGAAGGGTTGCCTCATAGGGTGCTTCGGACCCCCAGACGACGAATTCGATTCCAGCCGTATCGAACTGGTGTGCGTTGCGCGACAGTACTGCTTCGACGAGGGATGGCGTCGCGAGGTCGGCGACGTCCAAGATCGCGCCAGGGCCGTTGACTGCGGTAACCGCTTCGCGCAGCACGTCGTTGGCCAGCCGGGCCACCACACGGACATTGGGGCTGTATTCGCGTGCCAGCAAAGCGATTTCGAGATTAACCGCATCATTGGGTCCGGCACACACGACGGCGCGGGCGCGATGCACCCCGGCGCCGAGTAGATCGGCGGCGGTGTTGATCTTGATGATCCGCGCGCCTGCGCCTCTGAGCTCCTCAGCGATCGTCTTGGACAGCGGGTCGTCGCCGCTGACGATGATTTCGCGATGGAATTGAAAGACTTCGCCCATTTCGCGTGATCATTCGTTCCTTTGCCGCCAGCTGATCGCGACGACTAGCCGGCACAGGACGACGGTAGGTGTTCGGGCTGATTGCCATTCGGCTGCGGCTTTGCGTTCTGCGCCATGAGTACTCCGACCTCTACTTACACCAGCTTCGGCTGGCTCATATGACTATCGGGCACAACGTCGGATAGCGCCACCTGAGGAGCGAGCGAAAGTCAACCCCGATCTTTATGAGGCGCAACAGGTTCGACTCGAATGCGTCACGCGGACGAAATAGTTGAGGCGTAGAAAGCGCTGTCGCGCCATCAAGAAAAGGAGCATTCCTTGTCCGACAAGACGCCCGACGACATCTTCAAACTCGCCAAGGATCAGAACGTCGAGTACGTCGACGTCCGCTTCTGCGATCTGCCCGGAACCATGCAGCACTTCACGATTCCGATCTACGCCTTCGACGAGAACGTATTCGAGGAGGGCCTGGCCTTCGACGGGTCCTCGATTCGCGGGTTCCAATCGATCCACGAGTCCGACATGTTGCTGCTTCCCGATCCGGAAACCGCGACCATCGACCCGTTTCGTGCGCGCAAGACGCTCAACGTCAACTTCTTCGTGCACGACCCCTTCACATTCGAGGTGTACTCGCGTGACCCGCGCAATGTCGCGCGCAAAGCGGAGAACTACTTGATCAGCTCCGGCATTGCGGACATCGCGTATTTCGGCCCGGAAGCCGAGTTCTACATCTTCGACTCGGTGAGCTTTGACTCCCGCACCAACGGATCGTTCTACAAAGTGGACGCGACGTCTGGGTGGTGGAACACCGGAGAGGCGAACGAGTCCGACGGCACGCCCAACCTCGGGTACAAGGTTCGGCCGAAAGGCGGGTACTTCCCGGTAGCGCCTACCGACCACTATGTCGACCTGCGCGATGAGATTCTCACCCATCTGACCAATGCCGGCTTTGCTCTGGAGAAGGGCCACCACGAAGTCGGCAGCGGCGGTCAGGCCGAAATCAATTACAAGTTCAACACATTGCTGCATGCGGCTGACGATCACCAGATGTTCAAATACATCGTCAAGCAAACCGCCTGGCAGGCAGGCAAAACCGTGACGTTCATGCCCAAGCCGCTGTTCGGTGACAACGGCTCCGGCATGCACTGCCACCAGTCGCTGTGGAAAGACGACATCCCGCTGATGTATGACGACACGGGTTATGCCGGCCTGTCGGACCTCGCGCGCCACTACATCGGCGGATTGCTCTACCACGCGCCGTCGCTGCTGGCGTTCACCAACCCGACCGTGAATTCCTACAAGCGGCTGGTACCCGGTTATGAGGCCCCGATCAACCTGGTGTACAGCCAGCGCAACCGGTCGGCGTGCGTGCGTATCCCCATTACCGGCACCAACCCGAAGACCAAACGGCTGGAGTTCCGTTGCCCCGACTCGTCGGGAAACCCGTATCTGTCGTTCGCGGCCCAACTGATGGCGGGGCTGGATGGGATCAAACACAAGATCGAGCCCCCACCCCCGGTCGACAAGGACCTCTACGAGCTGCCGCCCGAGGAGGCCGCCGAGATCCCGCAGGCGCCCACCCAGCTGGCCGCGGTGATCGATCGGCTGGAGGAAGACAGTGAATACCTCACCGAGGAAAGCGTTTTCACGCCCGATCTGATCGAGGCGTGGATCAGCTACAAGCGCGACTACGAGCTTGCACCGTTCAATCTGCGGCCGACCCCGTACGAATTCGAGCTCTACTACGACGTCTAGATCAGCCGAGTCGCCGGCTTAGGCTCGCTCCTCGCGTCGCATCCGCCACCACGCGAATCCGGCGAAGGCCACGGCCAGCAACCCCAACATGGTTATGTCGAGAAGCCATGTCGACGCGACGCGGTGCCAGTGGGAGTCGTCCGCGATCCCCACGACGAGGTGAGTCAGGTCTGCCGTCGACGCGGTGGCCGCGAAGCCCCATCGCCCGGGCGTGAACCAGGCGAGGGTCTCGAACAGCGGCCGGCCGGTCACCGGTATGAACCCACCGGCGAGTACCAGTTGCGCCATCAGCGTCATCGCCAGCAGCACGATGACCTGATCGCTGGTACGAGCGAACGCCGAAATCGCAAGCCCCGCAATCATCGCCGCCACGCAAGTCGCGGCGACACCGACGAACAGCTCCAACATCGGGCTGCCCAGCGCCGCCGCCCCTGAGGGGCCAGGCTTGCCGATTCCAGGTGCGGTAACAATCAGGACCAGAATCGCCGACTGCATCGCCGCAACCCCGCCAAAGACCGCGATCTTCGCCAGAAGGTATGCAGTGGAGGATAATCCGGCCGCCTGCTCGCGCCGAAAGATCGGACGTTCACCGACGAGGTCGCGCGCGGTGAGCGTGCTGCCCATCAGGATTGCCGCGAAGCTCGTCAGTGCAATGACATGCTTCGCTTCGAGCGGCACAGCGGCATCCGCATGGCCGAGTCCGGCATGCCCGGCCACGGTCAGTGGCAGCAGCCCGACGATGAACGGCAGGACGGTGAGGAAAGCGAAATAGCCGCGGTTGGCGACTAGGAGCCGAACCTGCCGGCGCACCAGCGTCGACAGCTGACGCAACAGGCCGACCCGCGCGACTTCAACCCGCTCTGCGGGTTGGGCGCAAATGAGCTGTACGGCAGTCATTTCCCCCCGCGACCCGACGCCTTCGGTGAAACGCCGTCGAACGCCGTCGGGATCGGCGCATACGATGTTGAAGATGTCGGCCCAGTCGTTGGCTCCGATGGTCGATCCAATCTCACTGGGGTGACCGCAGAACGCGGTCTTGCCGCCGGGCGCCAGTAGCAGTACCTGGTCGCACACCTCGAGGAACGTCAACGAATGCGTCACCACCACGATCACACGACCCGCGTCGGCGAGCCGGCGCAGCATCGTCATGACGGCGCGGTCCAGCGCCGGATCCAGCCCTGTCGTGGGTTCGTCGAGAACAAGGAGCGCGGGATGCGCCAACAGCTCCAAGGCAATTGAGACGCGCTTGCGTTGCCCGCCCGACAGCTTTTCGATGCGCGTCGCGACGTGAGCTGTCAGCTCCAGTTCCTCGAGTACCGATGCGATCACCCGGCGGCGATCGCAGGCGGTGATGTCGGCGGGCATTCGGAGTTGCGCCGCGAACCCCAGTGCCTGGCTGACCGTCAGCCGGCCATGCACGACATCGTCTTGGGGCACCATCCCGATCCGGTTGCGCAACGCCGCGCCTGTGGTGTGCAGGTTACGACCGTCCAACGACACTGCGCCGTTGCTCGGACGCGTGGCTCCGGTGATCACTTTGGCGAGTGTGGACTTTCCCGCACCCGAGGGGCCGATCACCGCCGTCAACGTACCCGGGCGGGCTGTGAACGAAATTCCATCCAGTGCAACGATATTGCGCTCGAGCACAAGACTCACGTCACGTACGTCGAGGCCGCCGACCCTGGTGGTCGGTGGGATGCGGACGGCGAAGGCGGGTGCCACAGAACAGGTCATCTGATTCCTTATCCGAGTAGATAGGCCAACGGGAGTGCCAGCAGTAACGAGTCGATCCGGTCGAGCAGGCCTCCGAAGCCCGGAAGCCAGCAGCCGGCGTCCTTTACCTGCGCCTGCCGCTTCAACATCGACTCCAGCAGGTCGCCGAAGAGACCACCGAGCGAGACGGCGACAAGCAGTCCGATCGAAATCGTGCCCAGCAGCGAGAGAACGACGAACGCTCCGATGATCGCTCCGACGATCCCGCCGACCGTCTTGTTGGGGCTCAGTGGCGACAACGGACGACGCGCCCAAGCCATGCGGCGCAACCCCTTTCCGCCACACCACGCGGCCACGTCAGTGGCCGCGACGGCGAAGCACAGTAGATACGCGTCCGGCCACACCATCACCAGGTGGGCCAGCGACCAGCAGATCCACACCGAGCCGAAACCGGCGAAGGCCGTGCGCCTGGCGCCGTGATCGACGTCGCCGCCGAGCACCGAAGGAGCCGAGCACAGCAGCACGACGACGGGCGCGAGTTGCAACAGCGACGGGCGCAACCACGCCACGATCGGGTAGAGCACCGCTGCCGCCACGAGCAGGTAGGTATCCGGTCGCCGCAGTCTTACTAATCGCGCGTATTCGGCCACCGCGACGACGGCCAGTGCCGCCGCCAGCGCGGCGGTGGTGCCGTGGCCGATCCACACCGGGAGGCCGACGGCAGGCGCGATCAGCGCCCAGGTGCGCCACTTCTGGATCAGCTCGCGCTTGCGGGAGACGAGGACGACGATGCCGGCCAGGGCCAGGATCGCCACCGTGACCCACAGCAGAAACACGGCCCGGGAGTAGAGGTGGATGTGCAGGGGGCCCAGGTCGACATTGAGCGGCATGCGCCGATCCCGGCGGACGAAGGACAGGTAGTTCTCGACGATCGCCATGTCAGGATGCGAGCGCGTAGCGGTCGGCGGCGTCGGCAACGGCGCCGTCGCGCAAGGCCAGCACGTGTGCCCGCAGTTGCGGGGCCGACGTGGTGTGCGGGTCCAGCGGCGCGCCCACCTGGACGTGCATCGGGGCGGGGGAGTAGCGGCCGTCCTTGGGCAGCACGTCGGCGGTCCCCGTGATCGCGATGGGCACGATCGGCACACCGCAATCGCGTGCCAGTCGTATTGCACCGGAACGGAACTCGCCGATGGTGCCGTCGGTCGAACGGGTGCCCTCGGGGTAGATGACGACGGTACGGCCGGCCTTGAGGGCGGGGCCGGCCGCCGCGAGCAGCGCGGCATACGTGCCGTCACCGGAGCGCCGGACCGGCAGGATCCCCGCGAGTGACGTCGCGACGAAGCGCCGTACGGGCACGTCGAACCAGTAGTCGGCCGCGGCGCCGAATACCGGGCGGGTCGCCGGCGCAAGCGCCGCCAGCAGCACCGCGGTGTCGGCGTGCGAGCTGTGGTTCGCTACGACCACGCAACCACCCGCGGCGCTCCAGCGCCCGCTCACGGTCAGCCCACCCGAGGCGGCGCACACGATCCGCCAGAGCCAGTGCCGGAGCACGCTCTGCATCCGGTTCGTGGTCATGCTGCCACTCCGGTGAGAGGTTGCGTGACGAGGTTCAGCGGTTGGGTGATCGTGTTGATCGGCTGCGTGACCGCATCGAAGTGCTCCATCAACACGACACGCTGGGACAGCTGATCGCTCAGGCGGGATTCGTTGCCTCGCTGGGTCTTTAGCTCGCGATGTGCTGCCCGAAGCCGCAGCACCGTGGTGATCAGCGAACCGTTCACCAGCTGCGCCAGTAGTACGGGCATGATGACCGGAAACGCCGTGGCCAGCACGACGAACAGGCAACGTTCCGTTTTGCCCAGCGGGCCGCCGTTGCGGCGAGTTGCGCCCGCAGCCGCCGCGGCCAGCGACGCGAATGTCGGTAGCGTCGCGGCAAGCGCGGCGACGAGGACCTGAAACTCGAGCCAGGACAGCCAGTGCAGTCCGGGGCCGTGCTGACGTGCCGCCCACACCGCCAGGCCGGCGAACGCGAGCAGATCCGCCGTTCGGTCTCCGAGCTCGTTAATGACGAATCCCCAGGGCCGGCTTACGCCGCGGGCGCGGGCCACCGCGCCGTCGAGGTTGGCTCCGGCCAGCCGCAGCACCATGAACAGCGCCCCGAGTGACCAGCATCCGAACGCGACCGCTACGCCCGCTGCCGCGGCGGCGGTGACGCCGGCAGCGGTGAACACGTCCGGCGAGATCCGCCGCGCCACGGCGGCGTCGACGATGGGTGTCAACCGCTTGGTGAACCACGGCTTGAGTGCGTAGAGGCTGGTCACGGCGGCTCCTTTCGTATTGTGCCGATCTGTTGCAGATTCGCTGCCTGGCTGGTCTTGCGATTGCGACGAGTACATCGGGCGACGGCGACTACCGATCCCAATAACGGTCGGCGGGACAACCGCGCGGGACTGTAGGAAGATGAAGCGATGCGAGGGGTTATCGTTTTTGCGAGCTTTGCTGCTGTCATCGCTGTTGCCGCACCGGCACAAGCCGACCCAGGGGACACGACCTTTCTGACCGAGCTCAAGAACGCCGGCATCACCTATCAGACGCCGAGCGTCGCCATCGGGGTCGGCAAGAGCGAATGCAAACTGATGGATGAAGGCATGCCCGAGACCGAGGTCATCAAGGACCTGGAGGAGAGCAATCCGGCATTCAAGGGAGACAGCCCCGTCGCGTTCACCACGATCGCGGTGAACGCGTACTGCCCCCAACACGCAGGGGAACTGACACCGCCTCCGCCGGCCGCGTAGTCAAACCGCTACGGGGCTTGGCTGACGTCTCCCGGCCGTGTCCGCAATTGGACCGGTAGGCGTTTGAACCCATGCAAGGTGACCAGCTCGAGTGGCTCGGGTTGCTCTCGCAGGCTCAGGCTGGGAAACCGCTCGAATAAGGCGCGCAGTGCGATCGCGGCCTCGATCCGTGCCAAGGCCGCGCCGAGGCAACCGTGGATTCCTGAGCCGAATGCCACGTGATCTCGTGCATTGGGTCTGGTGATGTCGAACTGACCGGGATTGCTGAAAACCCGAGGGTCGCGGTTGGCGCCGCCCATCAACAGCACGAACATCGAGCCGGCGCGGATGTGCTCCCCGCCGATCTCGGCGTCGCGCCGGGCGCTGCGCACCAGCATCTGCACCGGGCTCTCGAATCGCAGGATCTCTTCGACCGCCGCGGGCCACAGCCCCGGGTCGTCGCGCAATAGGGCCAGCTGGTGTGGATGCTGAAGCAGCAGCACGATTCCGTTGCCGATCAGGTTCACCGTCGTCTCGAACCCGGCTCCAACCAGCAGTGCCGCGTTGGCAGCGAATTCGCGATGGGTCAGCTCGCCGCCGGCGGCCACGCGGCCGAACGGGTCGTCGCGCGCGTCACCGGCACGCGCCCGCTGGATGAATGCGGCGGCATAGCTGTCTACCTCTTGCAGACGCTCGACGGCCTGGCGAAACGTCTTCCAGCTGGTGCCGAAATCCAAAAGCGGGGCCAAGCTGTAGCCCCATTCGCGCACCTGCGGGCGCGCATCGACGGGCAACCCCAGGATCTCGGTGATCACCGCCACCGGCAGTTCCGTCGCGAAGTCGGCGACCAGGTCGGGCCGCGGGTTGCGCTCCAACCCGTCCAGCAGTTCCGCCGTGATCTCCTCGACTCGCGCGCCGAGCCGATCGATGGCCCGTGGTGTGAAGCTCTGCGCGAATAAGCGCCGATAGCGAGTGTGATCCGGGGGATTGGACATCACCATCGCCGGGCGCTCCACGGGATTGGGCAGGCCGGGATCCGTTCGGTCCAATAATGCCGGAAATGGCTGCGGCAGAGGCGCGTTCACGATGTTGGTGACCCCAAAGCGGTCATCGCGCAACACCATCCGGCAGATTTCGTGGTCGGCGCTGACCCACACAAAGGGCCGGCGCACCAGCCGGCCCTGTTGCCTGATGTCGTCGACCAGGCGATACATCTCTTCTCCGCGGGCCCGGCCCAGCAGAAATCGGGCCAAGGGTTGTCGGCGGCGGGCCTGCACCGCCAGGAACGCGCGCGGCGCACCGTACCTCGCCATCCAGCGAAACCAGATGCTCGTCCGGATAACGATCCTCCTTGGCGCGGCGGCGACGTCGTGGCCGGAACATATCACCGGCGCTCCGGTCACGCGCGGTACAGGTTATTCATAGGCGCGACATAGCCATTGCCCACGGTACGGCAGCACGATGTAACCAGATTCAGTTCGACCACGGGATGAATAACGCTTGACGGTAGGTGAGTCAGTGGTGAGGGGGACCATGGTTATCCAAAGCAATTCGGTCGCCCTCACGAGGCCGCGGTTGCGCGGATGGATCCATCTGTATTGCGCCGTAGCTGCCTTCATCGCCGGTACGGCGCTGGTGGTGGTGTCGTGGGCGCTGGAATCGAAGCGGGCCGGGCATTCGACGCTGACCTACACCTTGTCAATCGTGGCGATGTTCGCAGTCAGCGCCATATATCACCGCGTGTACTGGGAGTCGGCCACGGCCAGAAAATGGATGCGGCGGCTCGACCACTCGATGATCTTCGTGTTCATCGCCGGCAGCTACACACCATTTGCCAGACTGGACATGCCGCGCGGGACCGGATATGTGGTGCTGGCGATCGTGTGGGGTGGCGCGGCGGCCGGAACCGCGCTGACGCTGTTCTGGCCGTCGGCGCCGCGGTGGCTCGGTGTGACGCTGTACCTGCTGCTGGGCTGGGTTGCGATCTGGTATAGCCCGTTGATCCTGCACACCGCCGGAGTGGCCGCGACCGTCTTGCTGGCCGTTGGCGGCGCGCTGTACAGCGTGGGGGCGGTGTTCTACGGGCTGCGCTGGCCCGACCCGTGGCCGAGGACATTCGGCTACCACGAGGTCTTCCACGCGTGCACCGCGGTCGCGGCGATCTGCCAGTACATCGCGATGTGGTTCGCCGTCTTCTAACCCGCTGCTGTCACTGGCTCGGCGAGGTCGTTAAGGACCGCTGCCGACCAGGTTGTTGTTCTGCGGGCAGTAGGCGTGGACCGAGGTGGTCACGTACGCCTCGGCATGGCTACCAAGCGCGGGGTTGCTCGACCGGAAGTCCGCGATGATCTGCTGCACCGTCATGCCCAGACGGATGTTCTCGCACACCATCTTGCCGTTGTAGATGGCGGCGTCCGGATTGGCGAAGGAAATGCCCTGGTCGTTGAGGTCCTGAACGTATTTGTTGTCCTGGCCGGGTGTGGACACAATCGACGACGGGGCGGTCGTCGATGCGGTTCCCGGTGCCGGGACCGCCGCTGTGGATGTCGTGGCCGCGGTCGGCGCAGGCGCTGTGGCCTTGGGATGCGAGGTCAGCAGCGAACGCCCCAGAACGATCGCACCGGCGACCACCAGCCCGGCCGCCAGCACGGCGGCGGCGATACGCCAGGTAGCCCGCCATGATTGACGCGGATTCGCCGCGTCGCCCGGGGCCGCGACATCGTCATCGTCGCGCGACCATGCCAGGCCGGCCGCGCTCGCCGAAGTGGGCGCCTCGGGTTCCGCGGCAGTAGGCGCGGCAACCGTCTCGCCACCGTTGAGCTCGGCGGTCTTGTCGGTCGCTGGTCCCGGCTCGGACATGACGGCCATGGTACGGGCCGCGAACGACGACCCGGGGTGTTAGTCCGGCGCCCGGGTGCCGAGCAGTTCGCGGACCTGTGGGCGGGTGCCCTCGGACCGCAGCAGGTAACTGGCCGGTCGCGGCCGCACCTTCAACGGCCACCAGAACCAGCGTCGCAGCAGCGCGGCAATGGATGGCGTCATAAAGGCGCGCACGATCAGGGTGTCGAACAGCAGGCCCAGACCGATCGTGGTCCCGATCTGGCCGATTACCGTCAGGTCGCTCACTACCATCGAGGCCATCGTGACGGCGAACACCAGGCCCGCGGCCGTGACGACCTTTCCGGTGCCGCCCATCGCCCGGATGATGCCGGTGTTGATACCGGCGCCGAGTTCTTCTTTCATTCGTGAGACGAGCAGCAGGTTGTAATCGGACCCCACCGCCAACAGAATGATGACCGACATCGGCAACACGAGCCATTCCAACCCGAGCCCGATAATGTGCTGCCAGAGCAGCACGGACAATCCGATGGAAGCCCCCAGCGAAGTCACCACGGTACCCACGATCACCATCGCGGCCACAAAACTTCGCGTGATCATCAGCATGATCGCGAAAATGAGGCAGAGCGAAGCAATTCCGGCGATCATCAGGTCGTATCGGGAGCCGTCATGCAGGTCTTTGTAGGTCGCGGAGACGCCGCCGACGTAAATACTGGTGTTTTCCAGTGGGGTCGACTTCAGCGCCTCCTCGGCCGCGGTTTTAATCGCTTGGACACGCGCGATGCCTTCCGGAGTTGCGGGGTCGCCCCTGTCCGAAATGGTCATGCGTGCCGCTTTCCCATCCGGTGACATGAACAGACCCATCACCTTCTGGAAGGTGGGGTTCTTAAAGACCTCCGGCGGCAGGTAGAACGAATCGTCGTTCTTCGCCGCGTCGAATGCCTCACCCATCTCCGTGGAGATACTGCCCTGCGAGTCCGCCTGGCCGATGATGCCGCTCATGGTGGAATGCATGGTCAGCATCATGGTGCGCATGCTCTTCATGGTTTCGATCTGAATCGGAAGCTCGGCAGCCAGTTTCGGCATCAGCACATCGATCTTGTCGATGTTCACCACCAGTTCGCCCAGCTTGTCATTGATCGCGTCGATCCCGTCAAACGAATCGAAAAGCGACCTGATCGCAAAGCACACGGGAATGTCGTAGCAGTGTTTTTCCCAGTAGAAGTAGCTGCGGATCGGCCTCAGGAAATCCTCGAAATTCGAAATCTGGTCTCGCAATTCGCCGGTGATGGCCTGAACTTCGTGCGTCCTGCCGGCCAGATCATGGGTGACGGCGTTGAGCTGCAGTATCAGGTGATACAGCGTGGTGGTGATCCCGATCGTCTTGTTCAGCTCATCGGCCTGCACGAGCATGTCGTTCATGCGGGCTTTTTGATATTCCATGTTGACCAGCTGGCTCGCGTTCATCACGCCGAACCTGAACGGAATCGTCGTATGCGCCATCGCGGTCCCCGAGGGCCGGGTAACAGATTGCACCCGGGAAACGCCCGGAACCGCGAGCACACCCTTGGCCAATCGTTCCAGCACCAGAAAATCTGACGGATTGCGCATATCGTGATCGGCTTCGACCAATACGAATTCGGGCAACATCCGGCCCAGCGGGAAGTGTCGATTCGCGGCTGCGTATCCCTGGTTGGTCGGAAGGTCCTCAGGCAGATACACGCGGTCGTGGTAATTGGTCGTGTAGCCGGGCAGCGCGAGCAAGCCGACCAGAGTAACCGCGCACGCCGCCGCGAAAATGGGTCCCGGCCAGCGGACGACCGCCGTGCCGATCCGTCGCCAGCGCCGATCCGAGATCGTTCGCTTAGGCTCCAACAGGCCGAAGCGGCCGCCGATCGCAAGAACCGCCGGAACCAGCGTGAGCGCGATCGCCACGGCGACGAGCATGCCGATCGCGCAGGGGATACCGATCGTTTGGAAGTAGGGCATCCGGGTGAAGCTGAGGCAGAAAACCGATCCGGCGATCGTCAAACCGGAAGCCAAGACAACCTTCGCGGTGCTGCGGTAGGTCGTGTAGAAGGCCGCTTCCACATCTTCACCGGTCTGGCGAGCCTCCTGATACCGGCCGACGAAGAATATGCCGTAATCGGTTCCGGCGGCCAGCGCAAGCGTGACCAGCAGATTGACGGCGAAAGTAGAAAGGCTGATGGCGCCGATATTGCCGAAGAATGCGACGATCTGGCGCGCCACCTGCAGTTCTATTCCGACCATCAGCAACAGCAGAATGACGGTGATGAGCGACCGATAGACCATCAGCAGCATCAGGAAGATCACCGCCAGGCTTACCAGGGTGACCTTGAGGATCGTCTTCTGACCGCTGTGATTCAGGTCCGAAATGAGCGGCGCCGGACCGGTGACGTAGACCTTGACATCTGGCGGCGGAGGAACCCGATTGACGAGGTCGCGGACGGCATCCGCTGATTCGTTCGCCAGGCTGGTGCCCTGGTTGCCGGCCAGCTTCAGCTGGACGTAGGCGGCCTTACCGTCGTCACTTTGGGCACCGCTGGCCGTGACCGGATTTCCCCACAGGTCCTGAATATGCTGAATATGCTCCGGATCGCTTTCCAATTGCTTGAGCAATTGGTTGTAGTAATGGTGAGCATCGTCGCGCAGCGGCTGCTGGCTCTCCAGCACGATCATCGCCAAAGCGTCCGAATTGGATTCTTTGAAGTCCTGGCCCAGGCGCTGCATCGCCTGAATTGACGGCGCATCCTTGGGGCTCAGCGACACCGAACGCTGTTGCTCCACCTTGTCGAGGGAGGGGACCGCCATCGTCACGATGACGGTCAGGGCCAGCCACGCCAAGATGATGGGCACAGACAACGCATGGATCGACCGTGCGACGAAGGGCGTGCGGCGTTCGCCGGCCACGCGTGGATCGCTCATGCGGCCCTCGGGCAGCAGAAGTTGTCGGCGTTCACATCAGGCGTGGTCCCCCATGACCACCCCGTCCACCCCGGTGCGCCAGCAGCTGCTGTCACTATTGCTCGTCTCCTCTGGTGATGCGATCAACCCGCCGCGAGAGCAGGCGACTTCCAGGCAAGGCTTCCAAAGTCTCTCATTGATGCATCGCCCGCGACAGGAAACCTATTACAGCCGACCGTAGCGGCCCACCGACCCGGGCGCTCGCCAGGGCAATGAGCTGCGGTAACGGGTCCAAGTTCGCCCATCAGATGGCGGCGCCCCTGATGGGCAAGTAAGTTCGCGTGGGGGTTAATCGGGCAGTTTCAGCGCGGAATTTCGCGCGAGGACGGGTGTCAATGCATTGGGCGATCACCGGAGCGACCGGGTTTCTCGGGATTCACATCCTGGGCGAACTCCTCCGCGGGGACGAAACCTTCACCCTGCTGACCCGGCCGCAGTCGGACCCCATCAACCGCATCGCCAAGGCGCTCCCGCTGGCGGTCATCGATGGGCAGGTGTGGACCGAGGAGGAGCTGCGCGAACGACTCACCGTCGTGCCGGTCGATCTCGTCGCTCCCAAGTTGGGGCTGTCTGACGAGCGATTCCAGGAACTAGCCGACAGCGCGGATGCGATATTGCATTGCGCCGGCAGCATCGAGCTGGACGCCGACCTTGCCGAGCTGCGCTTGACCAACGTCGGTGGAACTACCCGAATCCTCGAACTCGCCGAGGCTGGAGCTCGGGAGCCGGATCTGTTCCATGTGTCCACTGCCTTTGTGGCCGGGAAGCGTCGATCGGGTCTGATCTACGAGACGGAGCTCAGCGACGTCCAGGGCTTCGAGAACAA
Source organism: Mycobacterium sp. 050272 (assembly GCF_039023525.1). NCBI lineage: Bacteria > Bacillati > Actinomycetota > Actinomycetes > Mycobacteriales > Mycobacteriaceae > Mycobacterium > Mycobacterium sp. 050272. The sequence continues at coordinate 23,987 of NZ_JBCHKV010000020.1, forward strand.
CTACGAGCAGTCCAAATTCGAGTCCGAGTCGCTGGTGCGGGACTGGGCGCAACGCACCGGGCGCCGGGTGGTGGTGCTGCGACCGAGTGCCCTGATCGTCGATCGCCCACCACATCCGGACTTCCCGCTGCATCCGCTTTCCTTTCTGTCGACGTCCGCGGACAGCGGCATGCGCCTGTTCTCGGTCTCCGGGCGGCCGATGCGCACCAAGATGTCGATCAGGCTCCGAGGCGACCTCAACGGTCATCTGAACTACATGCCTGCCGACGAGGCCGCCGACGAGATGGTCCGCCTGATGCGGCTGGCCCCCGAAGGCCTGAATACCTACCACGTCGTCCACCACCAGGACGTCGCGGTCCAGACGCTGGTGGATCTGTTCAATGCGCTCTCACCAATCCCGCTGACGTTGGTCGAGGGCCCGATCGAGGACCCCAATCTGCTGGAGCGGCGGCTGCGGTGGGCCAGCGGATTCTTTCCTTACCTGGCGCACAGCCGAACTTACGACACCACCGGTACGCGAGCGGTCATTGGCGAGCCACATCGCCGCACCATCGTCGACTTCGACTATCTCCTGGGCAGCGTGGGACGGTACAAGCGCTACCTCACCTTCAGACCCGAGAAGCATGAACCCCGGGAGTCGGCGTCGACGATCGCACCCCTGGTCTCGGTCGAGGGGCCATTCGACGTCAGTGCCCACAGCGCTGACGCGCCTCGCCCGATACGAGGGCTGACATTCATCGTCACGGTAGGACGAAGCGGATCGACCGCGCTGTCGCGCATCCTCACTGCTCACCCAGATGTGCTCAGCCTCAACGAGTTCTACCTCTCGGTGCGGGCGTCGTCTGCGGCCGGCCAGCTGCTGTCGGGCGAGCAGTTCTGGCGGATGCTGGCCGAGCCTCATCCGATCTTCGACTCCATGGTCCGGGGTGGTTCGGCCATGCCGGAATTCATTTATCCGCGACTGCGGGGAACCCGATTCGATGCGAGCACAACCGGGATCCCCGCGATTTCGATGATGACGCTGCCGCATCTGTCGTCGGACCCTGACGCAGTGTTCGATGCCCTTGCCGCGGAGGTTCCGACGTGGCCGGAGCAGACGTCGCGACTGCATTATGAGCGGCTGTTCGCTTGGCTTGCAAGGCATTTCGGTGGCACGGTCGTGGTGGAGCGCTCAGCCATGTCGTTGAGCAGTGTCCCGTGGCTGCGCGAGACTTTCCCGGACGCGAAGTTCGTGCACCTGTACCGGAACGGTCCGGACACGGCGGTCTCGATGAGTGAGCACACCGGATTTCGCTTGATGGCGCTGATTCAAGACGCGCTGGAGCTGCTCGATCTCGACCCGGAGCGACGGCACCCTGGGCTGCGGCTGGATCCCACAGCGATACCGATCGAGCTCGCGTCGCTAATCGGTGACACCTGCGAGGTGGACACCCTGATGGGCCAGAACCTGCCGATCACCCGCTTCGGCCGGATGTGGAGCGAGCTGATCGTCACCGGCGAATCCGAGCTCGCCGACCTGCCCGCGGACCGCTACCTTCCGTTGTCGTACGCGGGCCTGGTCGCTGACACCCGGTCGTCGCTGGCGCAGCTGGCGAGTTTCCTCAACGTCGAGGCCGACCCGAAGTGGCTGGAATTCGGGACCAGCGTGATCGACCCGAAGTTCACCGGCGCCTCCGCTCGATTGTCCGCCGATGAGCTGCGGGCAGTGATCGAAAGCTGTGCTCCCGGCGCGGCCTGCCTTGCCAAGCATGCCGTTGGCGCCGGAGCGGATGGGGTTAGCGCGGCCCGGTGAGGCAGGGATAGGCTGCGGCCATGCCGATCGACCGTGCCGCGCTCATCGCGGGCAGTATCCGACTCGCCTCAGGTGTTCATTTTCTCGTCGATCCCCTCGGTGCCAACAAGCTCTGGGGCGACCCGGGGGAGCCGACCCCGACGGCTCGACTGCTGCTGCGCTCGATGGGCTACCGCGATGCGTTGATCGGCGGACTGCTTTTGTCGGCGGCGTTGCGCGGCAAGAACACTCGCGGCTGGTTCCTGGCATCCGGTGGGGCCGACGCGGCAGATCTGCTGGGCGGGCTGAGTGTCCACAACGAGCTCAAACGATCGCAGCAGCTGATCGGTCTCGGCGGCGCCGCCATCGGAATCGGCGTCGGGTTGTGGGGCGCGGCGCGGCCCGGACCTAAATCGGTGGGAGCCCCGGAGGGCTGAGCCCCGGCACCGCGCCAGCGGCTCGGACCCGCAACCAATTGCGCTGTTCGCGCTCAGTCATGTCGTTCGAAGTGATCGCACCGAAGCGCGCGGCATCGCGGGCGAATCGCTCGGCGGCGTCGGGCAATGCGTCTGGTCCCTCGAGACGGAAACAACTCGGCGCCAGCGGACCGAATAGCAGCGCGCGGCGCAGCTGCGGCCAGTTATTCAGGTCGGGCTCGACCCCGGCGGCCCGGGCGAAGGTGAGTGCCGCGAGGTCCATCCGGGTTTTCTGCGGCGTTCCTCGCACGGAGCGGTACGCGTCGATCGCCGACCGTTGGGCGCCCACACTGATTGGCGGGATCGTGCCGCCCCATGTGTACGCGATCCACCGAGCCTGAAGTTCCAGCGGCACAAAGTATCCGCCCGACTGGTCCCACAGGCCCATGAACGCGACGCCGGGAAGGTCGGGATGAAAGGTGTAGCGGTCGGCATTCATGTGCACCGCGTCGAGGTCGAGGACCGCCCGGATGTCCTCACCGAGGAACGGCAGACGCAGTTGGTAGCCGGTGCCGAACACGATTGCGTCGAAATCCTCGGCACGCTCGTCGGCGAAGGTCACGGTCGGGCCCGCGACGGATTTCATCCACGGGCGCACGGAGATTCGGCCCTCGGCCACGAGAGGAAGGTAGTGCTGACTCAGCGTCACACCGGCCACGGACAACGAGGGATCGGGCGCGGGTGCTCCGTACTGATCCGGGCTGCCCGCGGCGCCGACGACGATCTCCTTGAGGAACTGGTCAACGTCGGCCGCGGTCAGGGCCTCGGTCGCCAAGGCGCCGTACCGGGTGTAGAGCCGGTTGTCGGACGGGACGCCGGCGGCGAACTTCGGCACGATGTAGCGTTGCCGTCGCTGAGTTACGACGACGCGTGCCGCACCGAGTTCGGCGACTTCGGAGGCGATTTCCAGGGCGCTGATCGCGCAGCCCGCGACAAGAACTCGCTTGCCGCGATAGGTCAATCCGCCACGGTAGTGATAAGAGGAGATGGCCCCCGCCGAGCCGGAGAAGGTCTCAAGTCCCGGCACGGCGGGGATGGTGGGGGCATGAAATCGCCCGCTGGCCACCACAATTCGGTCAAAGTGTTCCTCGGCGCCGGCGTAGGTCACGACCCAGCCGACTCCATTCCTGCTGATCAGTTCGACCCGTGTGCCCAGGCGCATACGTGGGGTTAGCCCGAACGTGTTGGCGTAGCGGTGCAGGTAGTCCAGAACCTCGCGATTGGCTAAGTAGACGTGGTCCGTCGTGTGGTCGAGGTCGCTGAAGGCAGTGACGGTGCGACTGCTGTTGGTGTGCATGCTCGGCCAGACGCCACTGTGGCCGTCCAGGCCGGCCCATTGCCCGCCCAACATCGGAGCTTGCTCGAAGATCGTCGGCTCAAATCCCTGCTGCAACAGCCAACGCGCGGCGACCAGTCCGCTCGGCCCGGCGCCGATCACCGCAACGTCTTTCGTCATCGGAGAACTGTCGCACGACTTCGGCGCATCCGGAATCTGATCCGGTGACACCCGGGCCGGGATGGGGTTGACTGATGACCGTAAATCGGCCAAGGGAGCAGAGCATGGGTATCGGTGTCCTGACGTTTGTCACTGACGAGGGGATCGGCCCGGTCGAGCTGGGCAGAGCACTCGAGGAGCGGGGGTTCGACGCGTTGTTCCTTGCCGAGCACACGCACATCCCGGTCGACGCCAAGACCCCTTATCCGTTGGGCGGCCCGATCCCACGTAAGTACCACCGCACGCTGGATCCGTTCGTGGCGTTGACCGCGGCAGCGGTGGCGACCGAGAACTTGGTTCTGGGCACCGGCATCGCCCTGGTTCCGCAGCGGGACCCGATCCTGACGGCCAAGGAAGTGGTGTCGCTGGATCGGGTGTCGCAGGGACGCTTTCGTTTCGGGGTCGGCGTGGGCTGGCTGCGTGAAGAGACTGCCAACCACGGCGTCGATCCTGCGGTGCGCGGGCGTGTGGCCGATGAGAGGCTGGGCGCGATGCTGGAGATCTGGACGCAGGAAACGGCGGAATTCCACGGAGATTTTGTGAACTTCGACCCGATCTACGCGTGGCCGAAGTCGCTGACGAAACCCCACCCGCCGCTGTACATCGGTGGCGGCCCAGCCAGTTTCAAACGTATCGACCGGTTGAAGGCCGGGTGGCTTCCGATGGCACCGTCACCGGACGTGCTGTCGAGCCAGCTCGAAGAACTACGCGCCACCGTGGGGCACGACGTGCCGTTGATCAACATGCACATGGGGGACTCGACGGCGAAAGCCGTTGAGGGCTACCGCGATCTCGGCGTCGAGCACGTGCTGGTCGAGCTGGAGACCGAACCTCGGGACGAGACGCTGCGACACCTGGACGAGCTGCAAGCCGAATTCTCGAAATTAGCCTAAAGCTAAGTGCCGCAGAAGGTTTGGTAGTTACCGAAATCCTCGGGAGCCGGTTCGGCGTAGCGCTCGAGGCCGGGCCGTTCGTCGTATGGGGCGGCCACCACGTCCAGCAGCTGGCGCACCGGGTCGAGATCGCCCCCTGTCGCGGCGGCCAGGGCTTCCTCGACCAAATGGTTGCGCGGAATGTAGATCGGGTTGGCGCGATCCATCGATTCGGCGTCGGGGCCCAACCCGCGCCAGCGCGACAACCATTCGTCGAAGCCGGCGAGGTCGATGAATAGACCGCGGACGGGTTCGGCATCCCCTCGGGCTGCGGAGCCCAGGTGGCGGAAGAAGGACGTGTAGTCGACGCGGCTTTCCCTGAGCATGCGCAGTAATTCGTCGACGAACGGCGCCAGCATCGCTGCGTCCGTGTCCGCGGGCAAGCCGAGTTTGGCACGCATGCCCGACGACCATGTGGCGTCGTACTCGGTCTGAAATACCCCGAAGGCCTGCTCGGCGAACGCGATTCCCTCGTCGACGTTGTCGGCAAGCAAGGGAAGCAGGGCCTCGGCGAACCGGGCCAGATTCCACCCGACAATGGCGGGCTGATTGCCGTATGCGTAGCGGCCCCAGTGGTCGATCGAACTGAAGACCGTGTCGGGGTCGTAGGCCTCCATGAACGCGCACGGACCGTAGTCGATCGTCTCACCGGAGATCGTGGTGTTGTCGGTGTTCATCACCCCGTGGACGAATCCGATCAGCATCCATCGCGCGACCAGGCGGGCCTGGCCACCGACCACCGCTTCGAACAGCGCGCGGTAAGGATGGCCGGTGTCGGCCGCCGCAGGATAGTGGCGTGCGATCGCATGGTCGGCGAGGCGTCGCAGCAAGTCGGCGTCGCGGGTCAGGGCTGCGTATTGGAAGCTGCCGACGCGGAGGTGACTACTGGCGACTCGAATGAGCACGGCGCCCGGCAGCAGTGTCTCGCGCTGTATCGGTCGCCCGGTGGCGACCACGGCCAGGGAGCGCGTCGTCGGTACGCCCAGCGCGTGCATCGCTTCGCTGATCACGTACTCGCGCAGCATGGGGCCCACCGCCGCGAGACCATCGCCGCCGCGCGCGAACGGCGTCGGGCCCGAGCCTTTGAGGTGGATGTCGCGAATTCGTCCGAGCTGGTCGGACAGCTCTCCCAGCAGCAGCGCGCGTCCGTCACCCAGCCGCGGCTGTAGGCCGCCGAATTGGTGCCCGGCGTAGGCCTGTGCGACCGGGACCGCGCCGGGCGGCAACAGGTTGCCAACGAGAAATCGCAGGCCGTCGGGTCCGACCAGCCAGGACGCATCGAGACCTAGTCCGGTGGCCAGCGACTCGTTGAGCACGAGCTGCCGCGGGTCCGGGGAGGCCTCGGCCTGCCAGCGAACAGCCATCTCGGGCAGTTCGCGGGCGAAGCGGTCTTGCAGGGGGACGCGGATCTCCGACGCAACACTCACGTCGTCCAGCCTACGAGCATTGAGTTAGCCGATGACTTGACGCAGCGCATCGCGAGCACGGTCAAGCATCGATGCGAACGGTCCGAGCGCGAAATTCAACTTCGCCGATTCCACACCGGGGTGGGGGTGCGTCGGGGCGATCGCCTGGGCCGCCTTGACCGCGGTGGTCATGCGCTTGAGATCGTCTGCGTCCAGAACCTTTTCCAGGAAAGGAAATTCGTTGTTCTCCTCGTTTGCCGCATGATCGAGAACTGCCTCTCGCAATTTGGTGAGTTCGTCGATGAACTTTTTCGAGGTGATGTCCAGCTTTTCGATTTGCGATAGCAGCTCCTTGGCTTCGTGCTCCTCTTCGAGTCGAGCATCGACGACTGCGTCGCCGGCATCGGCCTCGCGCCGGACCCGAGGATGTACCACCATTTCCTCGGCGGTCTCATGAACGGCCAGCAATTGACGCAAAGCGGCGAACGGCTTCTCACGTGCTTGGGGGTCCGACGCGAGCAGCACCTCATCGAACATGTCCTCGATCAAATTGTGCTGCGCTTTGAGAAATGCGATCACTTCGTCGGGGGATTCGATGATCATCTCGGTCATGGGTACCTCCGGAATCAGGGCGGTAAAAACTTTCGGAGCCGGGCTGGGCGCCGTCCGTAACGCGTACCCGGGTGAGGCCTACATAAACGCCGGTGTGCTGATCAGCACCCTTTTCTGCATTAGCTACGCCGGTGGAATCAGCGCCAAACGCCGTATCCGGGTGTGACGCTGGTTACCGCGATCTCGACGGTAGCCACGCGCAGGTCTTGGCGAAGTTGCTCAACGGCCGCTGAACTTGGCGTGCGACGATCGTGCGATGCAGCTCGGATTGCACGCATTGGGAATCGGGGCCGGCGCCGACCGCGCGGTAATCGATGCCCTGGCCTCCAGCGCGGACGAATGCGGTTTCGCCACGCTCTGGGCGGGCGAGCACGTCGTCATGGTGGACCGATCCGCCTCGCCCTACCCGTACTCCGACGACGGTGTTATTGCCGTTCCGGCACAAGCGGATTGGCTTGACCCGATGATCGCGCTGGCGTTCGCCGCGGCGGCATCGTCGCGGATCACCATCGCGACGGGCGTCTTACTGCTCCCCGAGCACCATCCGGTGGTAGTCGCCAAGCAGGCGGCGAGCTTGGATCGGTTGAGCGGCGGCCGGTTGACCCTCGGCGTGGGGATCGGGTGGTCCAAAGAGGAATTCGCTGCTCTTGGAGTGCCTTTCGAGCATCGTGCGGCGCGCACGGCGGAATACGTTGCCGCGATGCGCACAGTGTGGCGCGACGACGTCGCGTCGTTCGGCGGGAAGTTCGTCGGTTTCGACTCGATCCGGGTGAATCCCAAACCAATTCGTGATCGTCGCATCCCGATCATGTTGGGGGGCAACAGCGATCCCGCACTACAGCGGATCGCAAGCTGGGGCGATGGCTGGTACGGGTTCAACCTCGACGACGTGGCGGCGGTGCGCGAGCGCGTCGGCACGCTGAGTCGACTGTGCGCCCAGGCAGGTCGCGACCGTGCCGAACTGCGGTGGCGGTGGCGCTGCGCAGTCCGCGCGAAAGCGATGTCGACAGATTGGCTGAATTGGGCGTCGACGAATTGGTCCTCGTGGCGACTCCGCCCGAAGGCGCGGACGCGGTCGCCGGCTGGGTTGGCGCGCTTGCCGATCGGTGGCTCAAAAGTTGCGGTTAGCCTGCGGCGATGAGGGTAGGCTGCGCGGAAGACATGTCAGACTTTGAAGTGATCCTGCCCCGGCAACTGACCGATATCAGCGCCGAGGTCCGCAATGTCGCACCGCCGCCGATGCCGCAATTGCCCGAGCCGTACGGTTTGCGTCTCGTCGATCCGGATGCCGACGCCGAGACGATCTCCGAATGGATGAACCGACCGCATCTGGCCGAATCGTGGGAGTATCCCTGGCCGCCGGAGCGCTGGCGCCGTTACCTGCGTGCGCAACTCGAGAGCAGCTTCTCTCGCCCCCTGCTGGCCAGCTTGGAGGGGGTCGACCGCGGGTACCTCGAACTTTATAGGGCAGCAAAGGATTCCATCGCGGCCAGATATGACTACGATCCCCACGATTTGGGCCTGCACGTCGCGGTGGCCGATTTGGACTACATAAGTCAGGGACACGTCAGCTACCTGCTGCCGCATTTGTTGGTCAGCATCTTCGGCCTTGATCCGCAATGTCGCCGAATCATGTTCGATCCCGACCACCGCAACGTCTTGGCGCGCAAGTTCTGTGAGCGGGGTGGTTGCGTTTATCTCGGCGAGCACGACATGTCCAACCGGCGGATGGCGCTGTACGTTTTGCCTCGCACGCCAGACGACGTGCCCCGGGCCCGCGAGTGCTGAGCTGTCTCTGCGAAAGTGAATAGCCATGTGGGCTCGGCTTGTGGTGGCGCCGTGGTGGGTGCTGTGGTTGGTGAACGCGGCAACGTTCACGATCACGCTGTCGGTGATCTGTGGGCTGGGGCTTCCCGGCTTTGGGGCCGCCGGCTGGGCCTGGCCGCTGCTGTGGGTGCTGGTGTTCAGCCTGATCGTGACCGCGCTGTTGACGCGCGCCCGGCGCCCGATTCAGCAAAGCTACGCGCGCACCGTGACCGGCCTGGACCTGGCGCAGCGATCGCAAGCTGTCAGGGCGCTGCGTCGTGGTGAGGTGCCGTCGGACCCGGCCGTGTTGGCGGCCGCCATCCGCATCGGTGACCTTTCGATGGCGTACCAGCGCCGAGTGCCGGCATGGCAGCGCAGGGCTTCATGGGTCGTCCCCGCTCTATGGGTGGTCGCGGCGGTGCTGGAATTCGTCGGCAACGACACGCGGGCCGGGCTGACCTGGAGCGGGTTGGCGTTGCTGGTGTCGGCTCGAATGGCTTGGGCGATGTACAAAGTGCGCGAGTTGCCCAGACGTCTGCAGCTACTGCGTTCGGCGGCCGATTCCAGCCCGCAAGCGCTTTCGGTGCTGGCTCAGGCGCACGACTCCGCAGCGCCGCCGCCGAATCGGCGGTTTCGGCTGGCTTTTGTCGTCGTTGTGGTCATCGCGGTGGCCGGAGCAGTTTTCGCGGTGTATCGGCAGGGCCAGCCCAGCCGGGACTGCCGCACCGCCGACGCGGTCGTGGGGTTCATCCACGAGCACCCCGACATGCTCGACGCCTCGTTGATCACGCCCGGCGGCCCCGGCCTGGACAAGTACCAGGACTGGTCGGATCGACTCGTCGCGTACTCGCAGCAGGTGTCATCGCCCGATCTCGCACCGCACCTGCACCGCATCGCCAAGATTTCCACCGATGCGGTGGGGGTGGTGACCGACGCGCGACGTGACTCGTTCGCGACCCAGTCCACCGACGAGATGCTTGCTCGTCGAGATGCTTACCACGGCCTCGTCAGCCAGCTGATCGATGAGGACAAAGCCCTCATTCCGCCGTGTCATCCGCGCCGTTAGAGGCTGTCCCGCAACCGGTTTGGCGTCAGTAGTCGTGCTGGGCCAACGAGATGTCGCCCAGGCGCTGCGTCTCGTCGAGTGACAGCACCGCCGGAACCATTTCGCTGGTCACCAACCCGTGGCGGCCGGTCAGCTCGTCGACGATGTCGAAGCTGCGCGCGATCGAGTCCGGCGTGTCGACGACGATGGTCGTCACCGGAACCCGCCGCGCAACCTGAAACAGTCTGTCCCCGTGCGGTTTATGGTCTCCGTGAAATCCCCACATGCCGCGCAGCACGGTGGCGCCACGCGCCGTTCCCGAACGCATCAGGCGATGCACAAGGGCGCGATGGATCGGCAACGTGTCGTGCCGGGTGGCTTCGGCGGTGTACACCATCAGCTTTTGCCACAGGGTGCGTCCCTGGTCGTCTGTCATCGGCAGCTGCTGGGGGCGGGCGAACATCTCACCGTCGCGTTTGCACAAGCGCACCCGTTCGACCGTCAGCAGAGGTTGGGCAAGCACGTCGGCCAATTCCGTTGCGGCAGCACAAACCTGCTCAGTCGACCCGATGCCGATGATCATCATCGGGACATTGACGTTGCGGCCGAAGAATCGCGCCCGCCGGCGCTGTCCGTGGACGGTGCCATCGACGCCGAGAAGCGCTATGGCACCGGCGAATCCGTGCTGATACATCCGTTCGCAGACCGCGTAATATGCTGCTTTCCCGGCGACGCGCTCTTGCCGGCCGACATACACCGTCAGTTTCGCGGCATCGCCGTTGTGCGCGTCGAAGTCGCCAAGCACGTCGGTACCCTGTTGCCGGGTGATCAGCCGCGCCCGCTCCAGCGTCAGCAGCCCGCGGCCCGTCAGCGCGGCGACTTCGTCGACCAGGGAGCGGATCTTCGGCTCCACGTCGACCGCGGCGACCGCGACAGCGGGATCTTCGGACAGACTCAACGACACGTCGCTGCGCAGCTCGTGGCTCGCCCCGAAACTGGCGATGCCGCGCAGCATCACGCTGGTCGCCACATCGTTGGCGCCGAACAGGTCGAACATCGCGTCGGCCAGGAAGCGTCCGGCGTCGCCAACGGCGCGCTGGCGTTCGCCGAAGTATGCGGTCAACTTCAGGCAGGGCTGGTTCATAGCTGCTCCGCCAACCATTGTCCGAGCAACGCCGCCGCGACGCCGAGCACGACGCTGACCACGATGTTGGCGGTCGCCGCCCACATCCGCCGCTCTTCGCCGAGCCGCTGAGTCTCCAGCATCCAGGTGGAAAAGGTGGTGTAGGCGCCGACGAACGCGGTGCCCGCCAGCAATGCCGCGTCCTTGCTCAACGCCAGGCCGCCGAGGAATCCGAGCAGTGCGGCGCCGCTGATGTTCACCGCCAGCGTGCCAACCGGAAAAGGCCGCGCCGCCCGGCGGGTGACGGTGCGGTCCACCAGGAACCGTGACACCGAACCGATGCCGCCGACCAGTGCGACCCCGGCCCATACCAAGAACGTCGTCATGAGCGCACCCGCACCCGGCGCACCAACGCGGTCGCCAGGTGTGCAGCCAGCAACCCGAGCACGATGCTGGAGACGGTGTAGGCCAGTGCCAGCAGCCAGTGGCCGTGTTCGAGCATCTTCAGCGTCTCGACCTGCATGGTCGAAAAAGTCGTTAAACCGCCGCACAATCCGGTGCCGAGCAGCGGTCGTCGATAACTCGACAGCGGCAATCGCTCCAGCAGGCGAGTGGTGAAATAGCCCACCAAGAAGGCGCCCACGATGTTGACGACAAACGTCGGCCACGGCCACCTCGCCGGGTCTGGTTGGGCGAGAGTGTTCAGCGCCGCGCGGGCGATCGAGCCCACCGCTCCGCCGGCAAAAACCGCGCCCAACTCGCGATAGTCAGGTCGTGCCACCGGTTGGTTCCCTTTCGTTTGCCAATGCGCTACGCAGCGTAGAGCGACGTGCGCGTCCGACACGGGCACAATCTGTAGACATGGCCAACCCGCGAGCCGGTCAGCCGGCCCAGCCCGAAGACCTCGTCGACCTATCCCATTTAGTTACGGCGTACTACACCATCCAACCCGACCCCGACGACGTTGCGCAGCAGGTGGCCTTCGGCACATCCGGTCACCGCGGCTCGGCCCTGAATGGCGCGTTCAACGAAGCCCACATCGTGGCGATCACCCAGGCGATCGTCGAATACCGGGCCGCGCACGACACCACCGGCCCGTTGTTCATCGGCCGCGACACCCACGGCCTCTCCGAGCCGGCATGGGTGTCAGCGCTCGAGGTGCTGGCCGCCAACGACGTGGTCGCCATGATCGACTCGGCCGACCGCTACACGCCGACTCCCGCGGTCAGCCACGCCATCCTCACCTACAACCGTGGCCGCACCGATGCGCTGGCCGACGGAATCGTTGTGACGCCGTCGCACAACCCGCCCTACGATGGCGGTTTCAAATACAACCCGCCCAACGGCGGCCCGGCGGACACCGACGCGACGAACGCAATTGCCAAGCGTGCCAACGAGATTCTGCGCGACGGTGGTTCTGGTGTGAATCGGGTGCCGCTGGCGCGCGCGCTGCAGACCGCCCAGCGCCACGACTACATGGACGCCTACGTCGCCGACTTGCCGAACGTGGTCGATCTCGACGTGATCCGCAAGGCCGGGGTGCGGATCGGCGCCGACCCGCTGGGCGGGGCAAGCGTGGACTACTGGGCCGCCATCGCCGAACGGCACAACCTCGACCTGACCGTGGTCAATCCACTCGTCGACGCGACGTGGCGGTTCATGACGCTCGACCACGACGGCAAGATCCGGATGGATTGCAGCTCCCCGAATGCGATGGCTGGGTTGATCGCCAACCGGGATCGCTATCAAATCGCCACCGGCAACGACGCCGACTCGGACCGCCACGGCATCGTCACCCCCGACGCGGGGTTGATGAATCCCAATCACTATCTGGCCGCGGCCATCGACTACCTCTACACCCACCGGCCGTCCTGGCCGGCGGGCATCGCGGTCGGCAAGACCGCGGTCAGCTCGTCGATCATCGACCGGGTGGTCGCTGGCATCGAACGCAAACTGGTCGAGGTGCCGGTCGGATTCAAGTGGTTCGTCGACGGCCTGATCGGCGGCACCATCGGATTCGGCGGCGAGGAGTCGGCGGGGGCGTCGTTTCTGCGACGTGACGGATTGGTGTGGACCACCGACAAGGACGGCATCACGCTGGCGCTGTTGGCTTCCGAGATTCTGGCCGTCACCGGATCCACGCCGTCGCAGCGGTATCAGGCGCTGGCCGACAAGTACGGCACTCCGTATTACGCGCGGGTCGACGCGCCCGCCAACCGCGAGCAGAAAGCCCGGCTGTCCAAGCTGTCGCCCGACGAGGTGACCGCGACCGAGTTGGCGGGGGAGCCGATCACGGCCAAGCTGACCGCCGCGCCGGGCAATGGCGCCGCGCTGGGCGGCCTGAAAGTGACGACCGCCAATGCGTGGTTTGCTGCGCGGCCATCGGGCACCGAGGATGTCTACAAGATCTACGCCGAATCCTTCAACGGACCCGAGCATTTGGCCGAGGTGCAAGAAAGCGCGCGCGAGGTAGTTAATAAAGTTATTGGATGACCTAATAAAGTCATCGGGTGACCTTTACCCTCTGTCGTGGCCGCGCAGGGGGGCGCGGATCCCGTCCCGTCCAGTTGCCGCGCGAAGTTTGGATCCTCAGCTGGGCCAATGTAATGGCTGCGCTGGGATACGGCGTTATCTCGCCCGCCATGCCCACCTTCGCACGGACCTTCGGAGTCGATATCGAGGCGGTGACATTCCTAGTCGCCGTCTTTTCGGTGGCCAGGTTGTTTTTCGCACCGGTCAGTGGCTTGTTGGTGCAGCGCTGGGGTGAACGGCGCGTCTACATCAACGGTGTGCTGATCGTCGGGGTGACCACCGCGGCGTGCGCGTTCTCGGAAAACTACTGGCAATTGCTTTCGTTCCGGGCTCTCAGCGGCATCGGGTCGACGATGTTCTTCGTCGCCGCGCTGGGGCTGATGATTCACATCAGCCCGCCGGACGCGCGGGGACGGGTTGCGGGTTTGTTCACCACGTCGTTCATGATCGGCGCAGTCGGCGGTCCCGCGGTCGGTGGCTTGACGGCCGGATGGGGCCTGACCGCCCCGTTTATCGTCTACGGCGTCATGATGCTGGGCGTCGCGTTGGTGCTGTACTTCAGCCTGCGGGACTCGGCGCTGGTCGCGCCGTCGGAGCCGACACGCTCGACGGTGACGATGCGTGAGGCGTTGCGATCCCGGGCGTACCGGTCCTCCTTGCTGTCCAACTTCGCGACCGGCTGGTCGGCGTTCGGGCTCCGTGTCGCGTTGGTGCCGCTTTTCGTCACCGATGTCATGCACCGCAGTGTCGGAATCACCGGTGTAGTCCTCGCGGCTTTCGCGGCCGGCAACGCATTGGCCGTCATCCCCAGCGGCTATCTGTCCGACCGGATGGGACGGCGCGCGCTGCTGATCGTCGGCCTGGCGACCACGGGCGTGGCGACCGCTTGCCTTGGCGTCGTAGCGTCGTTGCCGGTGTTTCTGGTCGCATCATTCGTGATCGGCGCGACGACCGGTATCTACATGTCCCCGATGCAGGCTGCCGTCGCCGACATCCTGGGCAATCAGGCGCGCGCCGGCCTCCCGGTGGCGGCAGTGCAGATGTTCTCCGATCTCGGCGCCATCATCGGCGCGATGGCGGTCGGCTGGGTGGCCGCACGGCTCAGCTTCGGCTGGGACTTCACCATCAGCGGGACTGTGCTGCTGATCGCGGCCATCGGCTGGATGGTGTCACCGGAAACACGGCCCGCGCTGGAACTAGCGTCTGAACCGGAGCTCGATGCTGCCTGACCAGCGGTTTTGAAGGACGGTTGCCAGTGGTGTAGCTTCGATTGGCACAACTTCTTGGGGCTATGGCGCAGTTGGTAGCGCACCACACTGGCAGTGTGGGGGTCAGGGGTTCGAATCCCCTTAGCTCCACAAACGGGAACCTGCTCTGACTTCGGTTGGGGCGGGTTTCTTGGTTCGCGGGCCGAGCCGTCGCTTTCCCGCTTCAGGTTTGGTTCGCGGGCACCCGACGTGAATTATTCTGGGCCGCAACGCACTGGTCTGCTGGACGGGAGTCGTTGTGAGCTGGCAGCAAATCCAGCCGTTCCTGGTGGCGCTGGCCATTGGGTTGCTGCTCGGCTTGGAGCGCGAACGCAGCCACAGCCGCAGGCTCCCTGCTGGAACGCGCTCGTTCGCGCTCCTGTCGCTGGTCGGAGCCATCACCGCCAGCTTCAGCGAGTGGGCGGTGCTGGCCGGCCTCGTTGTCGTCGGGGCGCTGATGACGCTCGCCTACTTTCGCAGCAGCGAACGAGATCCCGGAACTACCACAGCGATCGCCGCACTCGCGGCTTATCTGCTCGGCGCGCTCGCCTACACACGCCCGGCGGTAGCCGTGGCCATCGCCGTGGTCGTCGCTGGCCTGCTCGTGTCGAAGGCTCGCATCCATCGCTTTGCCCGCGAGATCGTCAGCGACGTCGAAGTAGAGGACGCCATCAAGTTCTTTGTGGTGGCGCTCGTGATCCTGCCGCTGCTGCCGGATCAGCAGCTCGGGCCGTATGGCGTACTGAACCCGGCGAAGGTGTGGCTGCTGGTGGTACTGCTCACGGGTATCGGCTGGGTCGGCTACATCGGTGTTCGGGCCCTGGGGCCCGAACGGGGCGTGCTCGTCACCGGTTTGGCAGGCGGGTTCGTCTCGGCGACGGCGACGACGGCGTCGATGGGACGGCTCAGCCGGACGGCGACCAGCATGCGTGCACCGCTCGCCAGTGCACTGCTCGCGAGCCTCGCGACCTTCGTGCAGTTGCTCATCGTGATTGCGCTCGTCGACGTCGAAGTGCTGCGCCGGCTATGGCCTCCGGTGGTCGCTGGAGCGGTCGTGCTGGTGGGCGCCGCCGCCGTCGTCTACCGAGGTGGCACACACCGCCAGAATGCCGCGCAGGACCAGGAAGTCGGGGCGACCAAGGCGGGTCGGCCGTTCGCGTTGCGGCCCGCGCTCATTCTGGCCGCGGTGCTGACCTTCGCCCTGCTCGTCGGTCGTTGGGGCGCCGACATACTCGGCCCGAAAGGGGTAGTGCTAGCGACCTTCGCTGCGGGTCTCGCCGATGCCCACGCCGGCGCGGTTGCCGCTGCCAGCCTCGCTGCCAAGGGGGACATCACCGTCGACACCGCGCTGGTCGCGGTGGCCGCCGCGCTGGGTTCCAACCTGCTGGTCAAGACGGTGTTGGCTTTCACCGCCGGCGGTCGTCGCTTCGGGCTTGGTTTTCTTGGGGCCATGGCCGTGCCGGCCGTGGTGTTCGGTGTCGCCCTGACCGCGGCGGTACTCGTGGTGTGAGCCGGGAGCTGCGGCCACGTGTGATCGAAAGGCCCGTGTAGTCAGGACTTGTGACCCTGTCGCCGGTCCTTCTCCCAGAGCACTCTGAGGTGTGTGTCGACGGCGCGGATACAAACCGGACCTATTGGGCCGCATGGCAATCGAGTCGGCTTATGATCAGCGGCTGCGCAACGGGGTGGAGCATCCGTGGTCCTATGAGGTCATCAGTGGCCGCTCGGTAGTGAAAGGAAAGACAACATGAAGCGCGAAGTCTGCAAATTCTTCTCCGGAGCATTTGCCGCGCTGGCCTATGCTCACGCCGCGTATGCCGTTGCGACGGATCAGGGCATCGTCGATGAGCCGATCCTCTTCAGCAGACGGTGGGGCATCAAATTCATGTGGACCGAGGCCGCTATTTACTCGGTGCTTGGTCTGGTGCTCGGGTATTTCGGGTGGATATCCAAACCTCAAGAGCCACTAGATAAGTCGGATTTGTTTGCGACAAACGGGCAAAGTGCGCAACCTGTGGGCTCGGGTGATGGGTCACGGCTCGTAGGCCGCTGATTTACCCAGGGGCGTCCACACAAACCTTTGGCTAGTCCAAAACACGACCCGACGAAGGGGAGGTCCGCTGATGGCCAGGCACACGTATCACCGGTTCCTGGGTGGCGTAGCTTTAGCCGCTGCGGCTTTCTCCGCTGTCGGGACATCTGCTACCGCCAGCGCCGTCTACCCTGGTGTCCCAGAGTGGTTTTCACAGGCCAAAGAGCACTTCGACAATACGAGGAACTACATGCAGGCGGTGATCGACGCGATCGCCGCCAACGACATCGGTGCTCTCCGGTCGGCGTGTTCATTGGCTCACGACGAATTGAGCGTCAACCTCCAGGCCCACCTGCCTACGCCGGACCCGGCACTGACTACCGCGTTGCAATCAGAGATCGACGACGCTCATACGGCGATGCACATCTGCATGTCATTAGGGCCGAACAGCACCTCAGCCGATTTAGAGCGAGCCGATTCGTTTATGCAGCAGGCCAATCTACACATGAAGACCGTCGACGCCATTCTGGCCACAGACCTAAGTTGACGGCCGCTCCGCTCAACACATCCCTGTCGCAGAAGGCCGCGGCTCGCCACGGCTGGGACACGCAACGGAGAAAGTCGGCCGAGTCCTGCTAGCTACGCTGCGACCATGGCAACGATCAGTAAGGCGCGGTCCCTGGGGCTAGTCACGGTGGCGTACCTCGTCGCCCTCGCGGTGGCCACAATATGGCTGACCTGGGGGCCGGGCACCGGGCAGCTCTGGCTCGATACGTTGATCGCCGACGTGCTGGCTACTGTCGTGGTTTTCGCATTCAGCCGTGCCTACCGCAATTCGAGCTTCTACGACGCCTACTGGAGCGTCGTTCCGCCGCTGTTGTTGTTCTATTGGTGGAGCCGCGTGTCACCCGCGGTCGACCAGCTGCGGTGCTCGCTGTTGTCCGTTGTTGTGGTGCTGTGGGCCGTGCGGCTGACAGCGAACTGGGTTTATGCGTTTCCGGGCCTACACCACGAGGACTGGCGGTATCCGATGTTCAAGCAGCGGGCCGGCCGTTGGGAATTTCTGGCCGACCTGTCCGCGATCCACTTGATTCCGACGTTGGAGGTATTTTTGGGCATGGTCCCGGCATACGTCGCGGTCACCCGGACCGGCCCGGGGTGGGTGTGGCTCAGCTGGGTTGGTTTCGTCGTCGGCGTGGCCGCCGTCGCGCTGGAGCTCGTCGCCGATGTGCAGATGCACCGGTTCGTCGCGCGGCGACAGGTTGGTGCGGCGATGGACCGAGGCCTCTGGAGCTGGTCGCGGCACCCGAACTATTTCGGCGAGTTCAGTTTCTGGCTGGCGGTTGCGTTGTTCGGTATCGCGGCGGCGCCCGCGGACTGGTGGTGGCTGATCCTGGGAGCGGTCGCGATGCTGGCGATGTTCCTGGGCGCGAGCATTCCGATGATGGAAGAGCGCAGCCTGCAACGTCGCCCGTCCTATCAGGACGTCATCGACCGGGTGCCCCGGTTCCTGCCCCGCCCGCCCCGAAAGGCGAAGGCTTAAAGGGAATTACGCGACCGGTGACGACGCGATAACCGAGCCGACCGCGAATGCGACGCGCCGCCCCACGCCGCCGTCGTCACCCTCGGCGCCGAGGCGGGTCCACTCCACCTGGGCGGTACCGGACAGCTGCAAGCTGGCGCCGGTGGCGAAGTCGACGAACAGCAGGGCGGCCTCGTCGTCGACCGCCAGGTTGCCGAAGCTGTTGAACATGTTGTTGCCGGGGTAATCCGGCCACCACAGCCGCTCGGCGCTCTCGACCCGCACAAATCCCGGTGCACCTCCGCGATGCGAGGCATCACTGCCCCGGGTGGGATGCGTGGTACCGAGAAAGAACGTGTCCGAGGCCTCGATGGTTGCCTGTTGACTGTCGCTCAAAGACGTTGTCTGGCTCAGGTTTTCGGGAGGGGCGGTGAGGGCAGCGACGTTGACGTCGTGCCGGTGGATGTATTGAGGGCAGTTGCCGTACGCCTGGTCGACGTGCACCGTCATGCTCGCATCGTCGCTCTCGGTGAGGCTGCCATTGATGCGCATTCTGCGCCGGGCGGCGAAATCGATGGCGATCAATCCGATCTGTTGGCCGACCGGCATCCGCTGCAGGGGATCACCCTCGCGCGGAACAGCCGAAATCCGCAAGGTGTCTTCGCCGCCGTGCAGGAACCCCGGCTGCCCCGACAACGGGGAGACCCACAGCACGCCCCGGCGGTCGCGTCCGGTGATCGCGGCAAAACGCTGAGTTGTCAGGAATTGCGCGCCGCCCGCGGACAAGCCTTGGGCTCCCAGCATGGTTTCCAGGCGTTTTGCGGCCATTTCGACGCCGGCTCGGCGTTGGGTGGCCACCTCACCCTCATGAAAGCCCGTCACTGTCACGCGCTGAGTAACGCCGCCGACGCTGCAGAACTTCCCGGTGTTTCGTCCTAATCGGCGCGACGCTGCGCGGTCATCAGCGCATGGTCGAAAATGGTTCTATCGACCATTGCGCTCGCCGCGGTCGCCCGCAAAGCGACACCGATTTGTTCGGCCAGCACCCGCAATTTGACATTGTTTTTCTGGGACAGCCAGCTGAGTAAATCGAAAGCCGATTTCTCATCGAGGTCGTAGATGAGCATCAGCATGCCTTTGACGTGCTCGATCGGCGCACGTTTGTCCGCTATCTCGCCCAACCGCGCGGTGATGGTGTCCTCACGTGAGTGATGCGCCGGGGTGACGTCGAGGTAGAAGCCGTGGGTGCCGATCGCTTCACCGCGTCTATTCAAGAACTGATCTCCGATGACGACCACCCAGCGCACAACGCCGCCGGTGTCGATGATGCGGTGCCGGCAGCTCAACGCCCCACGGATGTGCGTGATCGCGTCGATGGTCGCGGCGATTCGATCGCGGTCATCGGGATGCTGGTGCGAAAGCACCAGCTCGGTTGTCGGCGTAACGGCTCCCGGCTCATACCCGTGCAACCGTTGCACCTGCTCGGACCACTCCCAGCGCTGGTCATCGAAGTAGAAGCGGAACCATCCCACGGCCCGCGGGGAGACCGCAGCCAGACCATGGGCGGCACCGATGTCGTCGGCACTTGCCGGCGACGAATGAAGATCAACGCGACTAACGGTCCGTCTGGTCATCGGCGAAGCCTCACTTGCTCGTAAGCGTTGCTGGCGTCCTTCAGCTTCGCCACGCTGTCCGCCGTGCGGAGCGGGGACATCAACTCCAGGACCGCGTCGGCCATCTCGCTGGCCTTCGATACCAGCGGGTCACTGCTGTGTTTCTCCTCCGAGAATCGAAACGCCGCGGATCTCAACTCGGCCATCTCTTCATCCGTGGGGGATCGGTGGCCGAGCCAGTGGTCGCCAAGAAACCAAAAGACTCGCACCGCCAGGTCATCGGCACGCTGGAGTTGACTCATATTTCGGAATTCGGAGCTGTGTGTCCCACGGATGGGTGATTGTGATCACCGACCCGCGGCTGGGGCCCGGGCGCGATCGCGGCCGAGGTCGGCTGACAAACCGTTGGGATCGAATCGGTGGCTCGAACCCCGTTCTCCGGCTTGGGTATTGCCTCAGTGCCTGCGAGGCTTGTGGCTGTTCACCGCGTCGTGTATCAGCAATCCCACTAAGGCCGCCACGCAGAGTGGCACATACAGCCTGAAGTTGGTTGAGGCTTGCTCATAAAGCGCGATGTAGGCGATCGTTACGAGCGCCACCATCGTAAGCAAGATGCCGCGATTGACTTTGTCAGTGCTCATGCTTCGACCTATCTTTTTGGTCGGCACTACGCCGCGAGTACCAGCATAAACCTGCCAACGCGGATTCTCACTGCCCTATTTCGCGCGTCGCGACAATGACGCGAATTGTGCGACAAATTCGTGGTGATTTCGCAATGCGGGCCGCCACCACTTTCCGGGCCGACGACGCCAGAGCTCTACGCTAACCTCATGGCACCGACGCCGCGCCCGCGCCGATCAGCTCTCTATCTCCCCGGCAACAAAGATCGCGCACTCGAAAAGGGGAAATCGCTTCCGGCCGACGTGCTGATCTTCGACCTCGAGGATGCCGTTGGACCCGACGCCAAGGTCGGCTCCAGGGCCAAAGTGTGCGAGGCGGTCTCGTCAGACGGCTATCGACCTCGCGAGGTCGTGGTGCGTATCAACGGCGCGGGCACCGACTGGCACGAGGACGATCTCGCCGCCGTGGCCGGTTCGGCGGCCGAGGGGGTGCTGGTGCCCAAGGTAGAGACCGGAAAAGAAGTCCAAACGCTGGCCGATGCCCTTGATGCGCTCGGTGCGCCGCAGTCGTTGCAGCTGTGGGCCATGATCGAAACGCCGCGGGCCATCCTGCGGGCGGAGGAGATCGCGTCGGCCAGCGATCGGCTGACCGTGCTGGTGGTCGGCACCAACGACCTGGTCAACGACCTGCATGGTCTGCATGTGCCCGGACGTGCACCGGTGGTACCCGCGTTGGCGCTTGCGGTGTTGGGTGCGCGAGCGGCGGGCAAGTCCATCTTGGACGGCGTATTCAACGCCATCGACGACGAAGCGGGTTTGCGGGCCGAGGCACAGCAGGGCCGCGAGATGGGTTTCGACGGCAAGACCTTGATCCATCCGTCCCAGGTTGCCCCCGCCAACGAATTGTTCGGTCCGTCGGACAAAGAGCTGACCGATGCCCGCGAGATCGTCTGGGCGTATGAGCAGGCCCAGGCGGCGGGGAACAGCGTGATCACCGTGAATGGCCGCATGATCGAAAGCCTGCACGTGCGTGACGCGCAGCGGATCCTGAACCTGGCCGACCTCATCGCCGAACTGGAATCCCAATGACATTGCGCCCGGGCCCATTTCGGGCGGACTTGCTGCAAGGGAAGGTGGCGCTGGTAACCGGTGGGGCCACCGGATTGGGTTTGGAGATCGCGCGGGTATTGGGCAGCCATGGCGCTCGCGTGGCCATCTGCAGCCGAAAGGAACCCAATCTTCAGGCCGCGGTTAGGACGTTGCGGGAAGAGGGGATTGAGGCCGTTTACGGCGTCTGCGACGTCCGTAGCAGCGAGCAGGTCACGGTCGTCGTCGAGGACGTGCTGGCCGCCTTCGGTCGACTCGACATTGTCGTCAACAACGCCGCGGGTAATTTCCCGGTCCCGATCAGCGAGCTGAGCGCGGGTGGATTCAAAGCGGTGGTCGACATCGATCTACTGGGCACATTCAACGTATCCAAAGCAGCGTACGACTTTTGGCTGCGTGAGCATGGTGGCACCGTCGTGAACATCAGTGCGGCGATCCAATACCGGGGCATGGCGCTGCAGGCGCACGTCGTGTCGGCCAAGGCCGGCGTTGACGCGTTCAGCCGCGCGTGTGCGATCGAATGGGGACCCGATGGGGTTCGGGTCAATGTCGTTGCCCCCGGCGCGATGTCGGGGACCGAGGGCGTCCGCCGAATCGCTGGCGACGACCAGCACCGAGCCATTCAGAACCCGCTGCGGCGCCCCGGCTCGACCACCGAGGTCGCCGAGACGGTGTTGTTCCTGGTCAGCGACGCCGCATCCTATGTGACGGGGGCTGTGCTGGTGGTCGACGGCGGTGGCTGGCTGACCTCCAGCGGTGTGCCGGACTTGCCGGGCTACCACTGATTACCGTCCTACAACGGTGTGATTACATCGGGACCTCGTCGGCCCCTGCCGATTAGGTGTTTTGCGGGGTTTCGCATTATTCTTGCGCGCGGCCCATTGTCGACTCAGGAAAAGCAGATGCTTATTCAGCCCACCCTGCGACGCGCGCAATCGCCGCGCAGCGCTGCGCGTGTGACCTTCCCAAAGGTCGGTCAGTGCTTCGACATCGAGATCACTCGCGATAGCGACGGGTGGATCGTCCGAGTCCCCGAGATCGCCGCCGTCGCGCGCGCTAGCCGCCGCGCCATGGTCGATTCGGTGGCGCGCGAATGCATCGCCGCCCGCACCGGTATCCCGGTCGGTTACATCATCGTCTACGTCTCGAAAGAGACCCGCTAGCGCCGCAATCTGCATTGCGACGCCAGCGGTCTATCGCCCTGGCGACTTAGATCTTCACCGTCAGCGGCCAGACCTTCCAGATGTCGTCGCAGTACTCGGCGATGGCGCGATCCGACGAGAACTTGCCGCTGCGTGCGGTATTCAGGATCGACATCTTGGTCCACGACTCCCCATCCAGCCACGCGGCACTCACCCGGCTCTGGCACTCCACATAAGAGGCGTAGTCGGCGCACACGAGGAAGGGGTCGTCGTAACGCAGGTTGTCCACCAGCGGCTTGAACACCTCGATGTCGCCGTGCGAGAACGTGCCGTCGGCAATCAGATTCAGCACCGCGGCCAGCTCGTCATTGCTGTCGATGTAATCCGACGGACGGTAACCGCTCGCCTTGAGCGCCTCGACCTCTTCGACGGTCAGGCCGAACAGGAAGAAGTTCTCCGCTCCGGCCTCTTCGCGAATCTCGACGTTGGCTCCGTCGAGCGTGCCGACCGTCAGGGCGCCGTTGATCATGAACTTCATGTTGCCGGTTCCTGAAGCTTCCTTGCCCGCAGTGGAAATCTGCTCGGACACGTTGGCGGCCGGGTAGATCAGGTGCGCGTTCTGCACGTTGAAGTTCGGGATGAACGCCACCTTCAGGAACTTGTTGACGTCCGGGTCGTTGTTGATCGTTTCCCCGACCGCGTTGATCAGCTTGATGATCCGCTTGGCCAAGAAGTAACCGGGCGCCGCCTTGCCGCCGAAGACGAAGGCGCGCGGCGGAATCGAGAGCTCGGGGTTCTGCTTGAGCCGGTAGTACAGCGCGATGATGTGCAACACGTTGAGGTGCTGGCGCTTGTACTCGTGAATCCGCTTGACCTGGATGTCGAAGATCCATTGCGGGTTCAGTTCGACGCCGGTTGTTTCGCGGATGAAGTTGGCCAGCCGCGCTTTGTTGGTGCGCTTGATGTCACGCCACTGTTCCCGGAAGGACGAGTCGTCGACGAACGGCTCCAGCCCACGCAGCTTGCCCAGGTCCTTGAGCCAGCCGTCCCCGATGGTGCGGTCCAGCAGCTCGCGCAGACCGGGGTTGGACAGCGCGAGGAATCGCCGCGGCGTCACGCCATTCGTCTTGTTGCTGAACCGTTCTGGCCACATCTCGTAGAAGTCTTTGAGCACACTTTCTTTCAGCAGCTCCGAGTGCAGAGCGGCGACACCGTTGATGGCGTGGCTGCCGACGGTGGCCAAGTGTGCCATCCGCACGTTCTTGCCACCGTCCTCGCCGATGAGCGACATCCGGCGGACGCGGTCCGCGTCGCCGAGAAATCGGGTGCGCACCTCGTTGAGGAACCGCCGGTTGATCTCGTAAATGATCTCCAGGTGTCGCGGCAACGAGTCGCCGAACATCTGCAGCGGCCAGGTCTCGAGCGCTTCCGGCAGCAGGGTGTGGTTGGTGTAGGCGAAGGTCGCGACGGTGATGTCCCACGCCTCTTCCCACTCCAGGTGCCGCTCGTCGATCAGTAACCGCATCAGCTCGGCGACCCCAATGGACGGGTGAGTGTCGTTGAGCTGCAACGCGAATCGCTGGGGCAGCTCACGCACACCCGCGTCGGCGAGGTCGTCCATGATGTGCAGCACGTGCTGCAGCGAGCAGGACACGAAGAAGTGCTGCTGTAGCAGCCGAAGGCGCTTGCCGGCCTCCGGCTCGTCGTTGGGGTAGAGCACCTTGGTGACCGTCTCCGAAGTCACCTCGTCTTCGACCGCCTTGTAGTAGTCGCCGGTGTTGAAGGCGTCCAGCGCAAAAGATTTGACTGCCCGCGCGCTCCACAACGTCAGCACGTTGCAGGTGTTGACGCCGTAGCCCTGGATCGGGGTGTCGTACGCGACGCCCTTCAGTAACAGACCCGGTACCCACCGGGACCGCTCGTGGCCCGCCTCGTCGGTGTAGTGCTCGACGTAACCGCCCCACTTGACCAGATAGTTGACGTCGGGTTTAGCGATCTCCCAAGGGTTTCCGCGATCCAGCCAGTTGTCGGTCTGCTCGACCTGCCAGCCGTCGTGGATCTCCTGGTCGAAAATGCCGAATTCATATCGGATTCCGTAGCCGATTGCCGGACGTTCGAGGGTGGCCAGCGAGTCCAGGTAGCAGGCCGCCAGCCGGCCCAGGCCGCCGTTGCCCAACCCCGGTTCTTCCTCGCAGGCCAGCACCTCGTCGAGTCGCTGTCCCATCGCGGCCAGTGCGGACTTTGCCGCGCCCTCCAGGCCCAGGTTCAGCAGGTTGTTGCCCAGCTGCGGGCCCATCAGGAATTCCGCCGATAGGTAGCAGGTCACCTTGCGTCCGAGGTCGAGCGAGGTCTGCGTCGACGCGACCCGGCGGTCCTGCATGCGGTCGCGCACGGCCAGCGCCAGCGCCCGGTAATAGTGCTCCGGTCGCAGCGCCGCGGCTGGGCGGCCGATCGAGTAGCGCAGGTGATCGGTGATCGCGCGCTGCAGCGCGGGCGCGCCCATCCCGGTGCGCGAGTGCTCGGCCAGGTCGGCGGGCCGGGAAGGGGCGGCAGACAATCCGTCGGAGGGGGTCTGGTCGAGATCGGTCATAGTGATTCCTACTCCCTAGAGGTGGTGGCAGTATCGCACCGATCTGCCCAGCTTCGCGCAGTTCGTCAGTCTGGCAGCGGTGTTTGCACACCAGGCGCGGAATTGACGACCGTCACGTGAACGCAACCTCACGCACTGGCGACGAAACGGCGTTGGCGGGGGAGACGTCCGGACGCTGCTCACAGGACGTCGCGTCGGTCAGTCGAAGATGACGACTGCGCGTCCGACCACGTCGCCGCGCCCCAACGCGTCCAGACGTTCGTTGATGTCGTCCAAGTCGACCGGGTTGATGTGGTGTTTGATCAGCCCCTGGCTGGCGAGCGCAAGAACCTCGGTCAAGTCGTTGTGGTTGCCCCAGAACGAGCCGGAGTATGACTTCTCTCCGCTTACGAACGGAAAAATGGGTACCTGCGCGCCGCTCTGTCCGATCAAACCAACACAGGCGAGCGCGCCTTCCTTGCCCAAGATCGAAAACCCAAGCTCCAAAGACTCTTTGGCGCCGGCGCAGTCCAACACCGCATCGACCTCCCGGCGGCCGGTGAGGTCTTCCAGTTCGTTCTGCACCTCTTCGGCGGTTTTGTTCCGCGTGTTGACGGTGTGATGGGCGCCGTTTTCCTTTGCGACGGTGAGCTTGTCATCGTTGCGGGCGAATGCCACCACTGTCGCCCCGCCGCCGAGCAGTCGGGCGTACTGCACCCCGTAGCCTCCGAGGCCACCGATGCCGTTGACGACCACGGTGCGTCCCGCGCCGAGTTTTCCGGCCGCGAGGAGCTTCTTCATACCGCGGTACGGGGTCAGACCGGCATCGGTCAGCGGGGCCAGCGTCTGCGGCGTGTGATCCGCCTGTTCCGGTACGGCGATGACATGGCGGGCTTGCACCGGCATGTACTCCGCGAATCCGCCGGGCGGTCCGAACCCCGCCAACTGCCCGTTCGCGCAGAGTTGCTCGTTGCCTTCGTGGCATTGCCGGCATCGCCCGTCGCCCCAGTTCGGGTTGACCACGACCGGCGTCCCCTCGGCCAGCCCCGCCGCGGCGGGGACCTCGGCGCCCACCGCATGCACGTGTCCCGCCACCTCGTGACCCGGCGTAATGGGAAACGTGAGCGGGAAGCCTTCGCGGAAATAGCCGTCGACCAACTGGTAGTCGCTGCGGCACATGCCGGCGGCTGCCACCTTGACCAGGACCTCGTCCGGGCCGAAATCGGGCACGGGGATCTCCTCGAGCCGCAGCGGTTCGTTATAGGCGTGCATCCGCGCCGCCCGCATCTGCATGACGTTCCCCCTTCTCGGCGCACCACAGACACCCGCCCGGCCCGGGCGGCCTTGAGACATGTTGTGATACAGCCGCTTTGAATCTGACAATGCCAGCAAACAATCGCGGTGGCAACAGCAACTTTGCGGCGTCCGTAATGGAGCGCCGTCCGTCTCGATGTGCGGGGTCGGGCAGCGCCGGATTCGAATACGTTGTGGCCATGTGGAATGTCGACGGGCGCAAGGTGTTCGGAGTGGTCGCTGGCAGCGGAGAGCCGCTGCTGCTGCTGCACGGCTACCCGCAGAGCTCGTCCTGCTGGCGCCACCAGATCGCGGCGCTGGCCAACAGCCATCACGTTGTGGCGCCGGACTGGCCGGGCTTCGGCCGGTCCGATCCGCCGGCGACCGCACCCACCTATGAAAACGAAGTGGAGCGGATCGAGCGGTTCGTGCAACAGTTGGGCTGGCAACGATTCAACCTGTGCGCTCACGACTACGGCGGCTTCATCGGACTCGGCTACGCCATTCGCCACCCCGAACGGATATTGCGACTAGGTCTGTTGAACACCCGCGCGCATCGCATCTTCCGTCCGTGGTTCTACCGCTTCTCGCAGGGTCAACACTGGATCGCCGCACACCCCTTGCTCACCGCGGGCGCGCGACAATTGCCGCTGGCCGCGATCCACCATCGGGCACTGGCCCGCTATCGCGAAATCGGCTGCTTCGACACCGCGCTGGAAGCCGAATACCTGGGCTGGATGAACACTGCGCAAGGCAGGCGCACGTTTTGGGAATTCTTCGCGCACTATCGGGTGTCCGCGGTCCCATGGCTCGCCGAAGGCCTGGGAACCATCGACTGTCCGGTCTCCGTCGTCTGGGGCGATCGCGATCCGTATGTCCCGTTGCGCACCGCATGTGAACTGGCCGAGCGGATCCCGAACGCCGAATTGATCCGCCTGCGCGGCGCCGACCATTACGTCATGGAGGAGCGCCCCGCTGAGGTGACCGACGCCCTGACTCGCCTGCTGAGCGCGCCGGTGACCTGTCGCGCCTAGCCGGTGACCGTCATCTGTTCGTCGCTGCCATCCCACGAGCGGATGAAGACGTCGATCGGCACCTGCTCGTCGGCGCCACGCTCGCTGCCGCTGTCGTTGAGGTGCACGATTCCGGCCGCGGTGTCGACGCCGGTGACGACCACGGCGTGGTTGGCCAGCGGTTCCCCGTGCGAGTCTTTGTCCTCGACGGGGTCGCCCCAGATGACTTCGGCGTTGACCCCGGCAATAACCTTGCGGCCCTTGGCCAGATCCCGCTCGAGGGCCACCAAGCCCGTCGGAACGTGGGTCGATGCGGCGCTTGACTTGTCGGTGCTCACGGCACGGATTCCGTAGTGGGCTAGCAAGGCCGGCTCATCGTCGAACGAGGTGCCGTCACCGCTCTTGCGTCTCTTCGGCTTGTGGTAGATCGGCCCGGGGTGCACGCTGCTGGGCGTTGATTGCGCCAGCCCGACGATCTCGTGCTCGGACGGTTGCGTGCCGGTCAGTTCCCCGACCACGTCGGCGACCGCCATCTCGACGCAGTCGTCGTCGTATTGCTGGTAACGCCAGAATGGGGCGGCCGCGACGGGGTCGCCGTAAAGTGTGCCGACACCACTGGATGGGTTGCCGGGTGCGGCCTGGGCTACGACCACCGTCGACCCGAGTGCGGCCGCGCCGGTCAGCACCGCAATGGCAACGGCGCGGGCCACGGTCGCAATCCTGATCATGAGATCAGGTTCTCGTCGGAGCCTCTACGAATTCTTGGAGCCCTGATCGGGGTGCCGGGTGCGCCGGATTCGCCACCGAGAACGGTTACGCGGTCCAGGCGATCGACCCGGTTGGGCACCGGTGAAAGGGCAAAACCGCCAAGCGATTTCGGTATCACCGATAGCAAGCGCGTGCTCGCGTGGACGGAAGTGGTCGTCAGTGGGCCCCGGACAGGTTCAACGTGACCACTCCGACGATGATCAGCCCGACGCCGACGACCTTCGTCACCGAAATCGGGGAGCCCAAGAACAGCACCGCGATCAGCACGATGGCCGCGGTGCCGATCGCAGACCACAACGCGTAGGCGACGTCTGTCTGCATGCCCCGCTGGATCGACCACGCCAGCAGCGCGAAAGAGGCTCCGTAGCCGACCAGGCACACCACGGTGGGCCACAGCCGGGTGAAACCTTCGGTGCTCTTGAGCAGGCTGGTCGACACCACTTCCGCGATGATCGCGCCGAACAGGAGCAGGTATGTGAAAGCGCCTCCTTGCATACGGATGTGTCTACACCACGCTTGTGGACGACGGCCGTAACGTTGGCTGGGTGATGACGACGAATCTCGATCACCGCCTCGACAGCTACACACCGGTGGTGGTGAGTCTGTTCCGGTTGGTCTACGGCTTGTTGTTCGCCGGGTACGGCTCGATGATCCTGTTCGGCTGGCCTGTCGCCACGCCGGGTCCCGTTGAATTCGGGTCGTGGCCCGGCTGGTACGCCGGGCTGATCGAATTCGTTACGGGACTGCTGGTCGGTGCCGGATTGTTCACTCGCGCTGCGGCATTCGTCGCCTCGGGCACCATGGCGGTTGCCTACTTCTGGATGCATCAGCCGCACGCGCTGTGGCCGATCGGTGATCCACCGGGCGGCAACGCCGGAACACCGGCGATTCTGTTCTGCTTCGGCTTCTTGCTGCTGGTCTTCGTCGGCGGCGGCCGCTATTCGATCGACGCCCGGCGCCGACACTAAGGATCAGTCGCCCCAGCGACCATGCGTGGCCGCAAGTTCCAGCAGGGTGATGCCGTCGGTCTGGCGTTCGCGCAGCACCTGGTTGGGAAACGTGTAGGGCGGCGCCGCCTCGGCGCTGCGTTGTGCCTGCGCGACGATTGCATCCATCAGCGTGCGGGCCATGGACAATCGCGGGTAGCGGGCGTGGATCCGGGCCGCGATGTCCTCGTCGACGAATTCGGCGTTGCGGCCGAAATCCACACCCACACCGCTGCGCACCAGGTGGCACAGCGCTCCGCGGCGATCCGCGATGCCCATCGACGTGTGCAAGGCAATCGCCTCCCACACGCCGTCCACGAATGGGCGCTCGCAGCCGTGCTCGGTCAGCAGGGCGGCCGCGAGGTCGGCGCCTTCGACCTCGAACCTCTCCTTACCGGGCGCCGCGGCCCCCGCTCCGAGATCGTGCATGACGCATCCGAGAAACAGGGCGTCCGCGTCGTAGTCGGCGCCCGGGCGCATGCCCTCGTGCGCGGCGACCAGCTCTCCGAACAGGTAGCTGCGGACGCTGTGGTTGAACACTGACGGCGACTCGGTCGACTGTGCCAAACGAATGGCGGCTTGTGCGACGGAGGTGTCGGGGAGAGTGGATATCACCTGCATGAACGCCACGTTAGGCCCGCGGCTGCCAAATCGTGAGCGGCTAAAAAGACACGAGTCCCACGATTTGGGCCACCATGCCTGGGCGCCGTGCTTGTCCTCGGGCAGGATCGGTGATAATGACATTCTCTAGTTTGGAGAAGCCATTTCCGGAAACGTCCTGAGGAGCGTCGACGATGACCGCGGACAAACGATGCGACGGATTGGTGGCCCTGGTCACCGGAAGCAGCCGAGGTTTGGGCAAGGCGATCGCCGCACGGTTCGCGGCGCACGGTGCCACGGTCGCGCTGACCGCGCGGACGATGGACCCCGACCCTAAATACCACGGGTCGCTGCGCGAAACCGCCGACGAGATCGTCGCCGCGGGGGGCCGGGCCGTCGCCGTGCAGGCAGATCTGTCCCAGACCGAGGAGCGCGAGCGGCTGTTCGATACAGTCGTGGACGCCGTCGGCGCTCCGGACATCCTGGTGAACAACGCCGCGGTCACCTTCCTGCGACCCCTCGACGGGTTCCCCGAGCGCCGCGCCCGGCTGATGATGGAAATGCATGTGCTCGGGCCATTGCATTTGAGCCAGTTGGCAATTCCCGCGATGCGCGAGCGCGGGCGGGGCTGGATTCTGAACCTGACCTCAGTGGGCGGCGACCTACCGCCCGGCCCGCCCTTCTCCGAATTCGACCGAACCGCGGGCTTCGGCATTTACGGGACGGCCAAGGCCGCACTCAACCGGCTCACCAAAAGCCTTGCCGCAGAACTGTATGACGATGGAATCGCGGTCAACGCCGCCGCTCCGTCCAATCCCGTGGCCACCCCGGGTGCGGGCACTCTCGATTTGGCCAAGACGGACACCGAGGACATCGAGTTGATCACCGAGACGGCGTTCCGGTTGTGCACCGCAGATCCGAAGACCCTGACCGGCCGCATCGCGCATACCCAGCCCTTCCTCACGGAGGTCGGCTGGTTTCAGCCCGCCGGCTGATGATGGAGGTCGCTCTCGACGAGCTGCGCCGCCGGCTCGCGGCCGCCGACGTCACCGACGTCACCGCGCTGGCAGGAGGTGCCTCCAGCTTCACCTTTCGAGGCACCCGATCCGGTGAGCCCGTGGTGATCAAACTCGCACCGCCGGGGGTTGCGCCGATCGCACACCGCGATGTGCTGCGGCAGGCCCACATTCTCAAAGCGCTTGCCGGGACACGGGTTCCGGTGCCCGAGGTGCTGTGGGAGGATTCGGGAGATCCGCCCATGATCCCGCCGCTGTTCGTGATGTCGCACGTCGACGGTGACTGCGTCGAGCCGTTGTTCGACGGTTGCCCGCCCGCACCGGAGCTGGCCGAGCGCTACCGCAACGCGTGCCGAGTCATGGCCGCACTGCACAGCCTCTCGCCGGGTGACCTCGGACTGGGTTCCGAACCGGTCATCGATGCGGTCTCGGAAGTCGAACGCTGGTGTCAGACATTGCAGACCGTCGATGCATCACTGGTACCCGGCTGGAAGGGGGTGCGTGACGCGTTATTGCGTTGCACCCCAACGGCTATTGCGTCTGGCGTGGTACACGGTGACTTTCGGTTGGGCAACCTGATGGCGGCCGGGGCGAGTGTCAACGCGGTGATTGACTGGGAGATTTGGTCGATCGGTGACCCGCGGATCGATGCGGGTTGGTTTCTGATCAACTGCGATCCCGGCACCTATCAACGTGTTTCGGACGCCGCCGGCATGGCGCCGCCGATCGACGAACTCGCCGAGATCTATCAGCAGGAGCTGGGGCATCAAGTCGCCGATCTGGCCTGGTTTCGCGCACTGGCATGTTTCAAGTCGGCGGCGACCTGGTCGTTGATCGTCAAACACAACCGCCGACGCAGGACGCCGCGCGACGAATGGGAAGCCATGGCGCCGACGTTGCCGCGGCTGCTGGAGCGGGCGCGGTCGATGGTGGACTGAGCCTCGGTTAGCGGCACTTGATAAAGATGTTCTGGCAATAGTTTCCGACACCGTCCCAGTTTTTCTCACGTGGGACGCCTCGGTTGGCGGGGTTCGTAAAGAACGATGGAGCGTCGACCGTGTTGAATTGGCCGACCTCAGGGAGCATCGGCGGCTCGGGGTCGGGATCGGTATTGTCCGCCCGCGCCAGCCCGGTGCCGGCCCACAAGGCCAGCACGCTGACCGCGCCGGCAACCAGTCCGCGAGCAGACGAACGAACTCTCATCGCCGCCCTTCTGGTCGTTTGCCGTATGCCACTCCCGCGATTCTAGCGACGCGACTGGCCACGTGCGGCAATGCCAGCGTGCCGCAGCCACATCGCGCATCAATTACGAACACGCAACGACTTTGCTAGGGCGGCCAGCAAATGCCCCTGTGCGCACGGTGCGGTACTTACGGTTTCGCCCGTGGGGACAATCGCCGGCATCGTCCGCAACGCTGCGGTCGTCACGATGTGCGTTGTCATGGCGCTGACCATGTCGCCGCCAACGGCCGCCGATCCCGACGTTCAGCCCGCTAGTGCCGCTACGCCACCAAATGACGGGCTGGTGCCCTCGAATCCTCCCCAAATCGTCAATACCCCGGATGGCTGGCGATTGGGCCTTGGTGCGAAGGACGAGGCTCAGACTCCGGTCGCGCCGTTGACGACCGCAGTCTCGTCCCGCGAGTACATCGCGACCGGAACATTCGTGGGCGACCTGAGCGGGCCGGGGCAGCCACAAGGCATTCTCGAGGCGGGTTACGAGATCGGCTGCGGCATCGACATGAGCACGTCCAACGGCGTCGACCTCGGCGGCAACATGGGTATCGCCCCCGGTCTCAGCCCGACATTTGACACCAGCGGCATGTTGCCGCCTCTTCTCCCGTTCATCACCGTACCGGTGAACGGGTCGATCAACGTCGGGCTCAAGCCCGGCTTCGTGATCGTGGTGCCGGTGTCGAAGAAGCAATTCAAGGGCCCGCACCCATGGATCATGATCGCCAACTTCCACGTCAGGATCGACGGTTGTGTGGGCCAATCGTTCATCCGCTCCTACGCCACGTTGACCCGGGTGACTGACCAATCCGACGTGGTGCTGTCCTACGTCGGCGTCACCAAAGCCGTTTAACCGCTTGCCCGGATACAATCGAACAACTCAATGGGTGGGAGGCATCGTGGCCGACGACGATTTCAACCGTCGCAATATCGAAGAGTTCCGCGCCAACCACGGCCGGCTCGGGGGACAGTTCGAGGGCGCACCGGTACTGCTGTTGCACAGCAAGGGAGCTCGCAGCGGCGAGGAACGAGTGAGTCCGATGATGTATCTGGCCGACGGTCAGCGCTATCTGGTGTTCGCGTCCGCGGCGGGTGCCGACCGCAACCCGGCGTGGTACCACAACCTGGTGGCTCACCCCGACGCGCAGATCGAAGTAGGGGACGACCTCATCGACGTTCGGGCCGTCGAACTGCACGGCGACGAACGCGACCAGACGTATGCCATTCAAGCGTCGCGGTATCCGGGCTTTGCCGACTACGAACGTAAAACCACCCGAACGATTCCCGTTCTCGCGCTGATCCCGCAGCAAGCGCAGTAACGGCGCCCGCACGGTGGTTTAGCGGGGGATACCCGCCAGCTTGTCGGCGAACTTGGCCTCGGCGGCCGCGCGCAGCCGCAGCAGGTGCTCGGAGGGAAACAGATCGGGCGCGGGCTTGCGGTCTTTGAGCAGCATGCGGGCCAGCGTCACCTTGTGCACTTCGGTCGGGCCGTCGGCGAGGCCCAGCACGAAGGACTCCACCAGATATTGCACGAACGGCATCTCATGAGTGGTGCCCAGCGATCCGTGTAGTTGCAGCGCCCGCGCCGACACGTCATGCAGCACCTTCTGCATCATCGCCTTGACCGCGGAAATATCGGCGCGCACCGCCTTATAGTCGTTGAATTGGTCGATTTTCCAGGCGGTTTGAAGTGTCAGCAGCCGGAACGCCTCGATCTCCATCCACGAGTCGGCGATCATCTCCTGCACCAATTGCTTGTTGGAGAGCACTTCGCCCTGGGTGTAGCGCGACACGGCCCGCTCGCAGAGCATGTCGAAGATCCGGCGGACTAAGCCGACCGTGCGCATCGCGTGATGGATGCGCCCGCCGCCGAGACGGGTCTGCGCGACCACGAACGCGCCGCCCCGTGGGCCCAGCATATGATCGGCCGGCACCCGGACATTCTCGTAGCGGACGTAGCCCTCGCGCCCGCCGCCCTGGGGCTGATACCCGAGTCCGACGTCGCGCATCACCTTGATCCCGGGGGTGTCGCCGGGGACGACGAACATCGAATAGCGTTGGTACGGCGGCGCATCGGGGTCGGTCATCGCCATCACGATGATGAACGACGCCATCGAGGCGAACGACGAGAACCACTTCTCCCCGTTGATGATCCAATGCTGCCCGTCGGGCACCGCGGAGGTGGTGAAGACTTTTGGGTCCGCGCCGCCTTGGGGTTCGGTCATCGAGAAGCAGGACACGATCCGGTTGTCCAGCAGCGGTTCAAGATAACGCGATTTGAGCTCGGGCGTGCCGTAGTGTGCGAGGATCTCGCTATTGCCGGAATCGGGTGCCTGCGAACCGAATACGATCGGTGCGCACTCCGAGCGGCCCAGAATCTCGTTGAGCAGGGCCAGTTTCACCTGGCCGTAGCCCGGGCCGCCCAGATGTGGACCCAGGTGCGTGGCCCACAGCCCACGCTGCTTCACGATCTCCTGCAGCGGCGGGATCAGCGCCTGGCGCACCGGATCGTCCAGATCGTGCGACTCCTTGACGATCAGATCGATGGGCTCACACTCGGTACGCACGAAGTCCTCGACCCATTCGAGTTGCTGTGCCCACTGTGGATCAGTCGAGAAATCCCACGACATCTGTTACTCCTTCTTGCTCTGTGCCACCACGCCGGCGCTTTCCAGCTCGGTGATGGCTGTTGCGTCCAATCCCAATTCGCGCAGCACGGCACGCGAGTGATCGCCCGGCAATGACGGCGACGAGGGCGTATCGGGCGTGGTGCGCGAGAACCGCGGAGCTGGTGCGGGCTGAATGACGCCGTCAACGGCGATAAAGGTCTCGCGCGCGGCAAGGTGCGGATGTCGCGGCGCTTCCGATAGCGAAAGTACTGGTGTCGCACAACATCCCGGTGAGTCGAGGAGGATTTCCCACTCGCCGCGTGACATCTCGGCGAAACGGGCGGCCAGCGCGGCGCGGTGCGCGGGCCAGGTGGCTGGTTCGTCGTCGTCCTGCGGAACGTCGACGCCGAGACGATCACAGAGTTCGGCGTAGAACTTCGGTTCCATCGCGCCGACCGCGACGTGCTGTTCGTCCGCGGTGGCATAGGCGCCGTAAAAATGTGCCGCGCCGTCGAGCAGGTTGTCCTGGCGGCGGTCGCGCCAGGTGCCGGCGCGCAGCATCCCGAAATACGGCGCCAGCAGGGTCGCGACGCCGTCGACCATCGCGACGTCGAGCACCTGACCTTCGCCCGACTCGCGGGCCTCGAGAATCGCGCTGAGCAGGCCCACCGCCAGCAGCATTGCGCCGCCGCCGTAGTCGCCAACCAAATTGAGTGGCGGAATGGGTGATTCGGCAGTGCCGATAGCGTGCAGGGCACCCGCGAGCGCAAGGTAGTTGATGTCGTGGCCGGCGTGTCCGGCCAGCGGCCCGTCCTGCCCGTAGCCGGTCATGCGGGCGTACACGAGACGAGGATTGTGCGTCCGCAGTGCGTCGGGGCCGATGCCCAGCCGTTCGGCCACTCCCGGTCGGTACACGTCGACAAAGGCGTCGGCGTCGGCGACCAGCCGGTGCACGAGGTCGCGGCCGCGGGCATCCTTGACGTCGACGGCAACGGACCGCTGGCTCCGGCGGACCGTGTAATCGATGGGCTGTGGGCCGTCCACACCTGCCAGAGCATCGACGCGGACGACATCTGCGCCCAAGTCTCCCAACACCATCCCGCAGAATGGAGCCGGCCCCAGGCCGCCCATCATCACGATGCGGACCCCGCGCAGCGGACCGCTCACTGGGTCTGTCCCGAAGACCACTTTTGCCGGGGTGCGTTCGCCTCGTCGCTGGCGTGCGAGATCACCTGATTGCGGTTCTCCAGTTCCAGCGCCGCGGACAAGCTCGCGGCATCGGTGTTGACTTGCAACGCACGCTTGGTCAGCTGCACGCCTAGTGGCGACAGATCCGCGATCAGCGACGCCAACTCAACCCCGCGGTCGGTCAGCCGATCCGGCTCGACAAGCTCGCTAATCAGCCCGCGCCGATCGGCTTCGGTCGCCGACACGGTGCGTCCGGTGAGCATCCAGTCCGCGGCGACACTGGTCCCGACGATGCGGGGCAGGTGGTAGCTCATGCCCATCTCGGCGCCCGATAAGCCGAGCAGGATCGCGGCGTTGCCGAACGATGCTGTCGTCGAACAGATCCGAATGTCGGAAGCCAGACACAAGGCGAATCCCGCGCCGACACACGGGCCATTGATCGCGGCGATCACCGGCGCGGGCAGCGCACGCAGCCCCTCGGCCAGCGCGGCCATCCGCTCCTGAAAGCGCATCCGGTCCAGTGCGGGTGCGGTGGCCTCGAGCATGCCGGGGCCGAAGTCGCGCAGGTCGATCCCGGCGCAGAAGCCCCGACCGGCGCCGGTGAGAACCATGGCGCGTACCGCGCTGTCTTCAGCCAAATCGCTTAGTGTCTGCATCAATTCGGCTTGCATCTCCTCGTTGATCGCGTTGAGCCGCTCGGGTCGATTCAATCGCAAGACGACGACGCCGTCGCGCGGCCGGTCGAGAACGAGCGTGCCGGGCTTAGTCATATCCGGGTCACACCCGCTCGACGATCGTCGCGGTGCCCATGCCGCCACCGGTGCACATGGTCACCAGTCCTGTTGTCAGGTCCCGACGTTCGAGCTCGTCGAGCACGGTCCCGATCAGCATCGCGCCGGTGGCACCGATCGGGTGGCCCAGCGCGATCGCGCCTCCGTTGACATTGACCCGATCCGGATCGAGGTTGAGGTCGCGGATCGTCTTGAGGGGGACGGCGGCGAACGCTTCGTTGATCTCCCAGAGATCGATGTCCGCCACGGTCATGCCGGCGCGCCGCAGGCAGCGCTGCGCGGCCGGCCCGGGCGCGGTGAGCATGATGATCGGTTCGCTGCCGATCGCGGCGGCGGCCCGGATCTGCGCTCGCGGCTTTACACCGTTGGAGCGCGCCCAGTTCGGCGACGCGAGCAACACGGCACCCGCGCCGTCGACCACCCCGGAGGAGTTACCCGCGTGGTGAACGTGGTCGACGTGGTCGATGCTGGGGTAGCGCTGCAGGCAGATCTCGTCGAACGTGCGGTGCTCACCGTCGACACCGGTGGTGCCCATCGCGGCGAACGCCGGCCGCAGCCGTGCCAGCGACTCCGGGGAGGTGCCTGGGCGCGGGTGCTCGTCGCGGGCGACTGGACCCTCGGGCGTGGCGACTTCGACCAGGGAGCGATCGAATCTTCCCTCGTCGATGGCGGCGGCAGCACGGTTCTGGCTGAGTGCGGCGTAGGCGTCGACGACCTCGCGGGTAAAGCCTTCGAGCGTCGCGATGAGATCAGCCGAAATACCTTGCGGTACTGTCGGATACAGTCCGCGAAAGTCGGCGTTGTTGCCATCGATCGTCGGCACTCCGGCCGTGACGTCCCATCGCGACATCGATTCGACTCCGCCCGCGATCACCAAATCTTCGGCGCCCGCGGCGATCGCGGTTGCCGCGACGGTGACGGCTTGCTGACCGGATCCGCAGAAGCGGTTCAGTGTCATCCCGGGCACGGTCTGCGGCCAGCCGGCCAACAGAACCGATAGGCGTGCGATGTCGTCACCGTGGTCACCGGACAGGATGCCGTTGCCGGCGATCACGTCATCGACGTTCGCGGGGTCGAAACCGGTGCGCTTGGCCAGGGCGGTCAGGCAGGTGGCGAGCAGGGTCTGCGGATGTACGTTGTGCAGTCCGCCGTCGGGGCGGCCCCGTCCGCGCGGCGTACGCACCGCGTCGAGAATCCAGGCGTCGATGTTGGGCTCCGATCGTTGGCGAGGGGGTTCGATGCGGCGAATCCATAGTGATCGTAATTCGTCTCTCGGCTTTGGAGAATAACCCTCTCCAAAAAGGCGAAGCCATTCTCGGCGGGCTTCGGCGATCGGTGCCGTGGCTAGGCCGGAGCGGTGTCGCGCTGCGGCGTGGTGGTGGACCGACCGGCCCGACGCAGCGTGGCCGCCGGCGTTTCGCCGTACCGGCTCGCGTGCGCCGCGGCGAACCGCCCAGGGTTCGAGTATCCCCAGCGCTTGGCGATCGAGGCCACGGTTTCGACCGAAGGATCGGACTCGAGCAGCTCCTGATGCGCACGCCGCAGCCGCACCTGGCGCAGGTACGTCATCGGCGACATGCCCATGTGGCGAATGAAACTCTGCTGCAGTGCGCGCGAGCTGACGTGGCATTCGGCGGCCAGGCAAGCAATCGTCAGCGGCAGATGGGGCTCCGACTCGATGATGTCAACAGCAGGCCGAATGGTATGGGGTGCAACATTTTTGGTTCGTTCCGCGAGTGCCTCCCGGTGCGGGTGGTCCGCGGCGAGCAGCAGTGCATGCAGCAGGCTGTCCACGAAAGGCGTTGCGACCAATGGTTGTGTCAGGGCACTGTCGGTTCGAAAGAGCTCCTGGGCGAACACGGTGAACATGTGCATCCAGCTGCGTGCGGGCCCCTTGGTAGTGACCATGGACGGTGTGAATTCAATCTGTGTGGTCAACGTGCGTCCGAGCGCCTCGCTGAGCGTGTCCTCCAGCGCGTTGCGGCTCACCCGCAATGCGATCATTCGGCAGCCCGCTTGCCAGCGGGGAACGATCAGTTCGCCTTCGGGGAGACAAATCGTGGCAAGACCGGGCGCATGGGTAATCGAAGAGCCGCGCTGTAATAACTCCATTTGTCCGGACGCGAGAATATTGACTTGATAAAACGGCCGGTCGTGCGCGCATCGGATGCGGGCGTCGACGTTGAGGGCCAGGTCAAAGACCGTGATTGGCCCAATCGCACCGACCCGCGGGCTCGGCGAAAACGGCTTGCGACGGTCAAGGGGGCCGAGCGTTTGCAGGCACGGAAATAATTTGGCGACTTGCTTGAAGGCGTCGGTTGTCTTGAGTTCCGCAACCGTAGACGGCTGGCTTTTCTCGTCCATTTCCAACTCCGCTTCTCCCGCATCCGCTCGAGCGGACTCCCCGGGCATTCGCGGCGACTGTGTGTACGGATCGCTTAATGTGTCGGACGTCACATTGATGGAAGCTCGGACCACTTCGGGCCCGCCCAATACCGACCTCGGTGGGGCGCGGAACCCAAGTGCGCGCAGCAAAGTGTCTCAAACGTTGCGCGAACTGTACTGATAAGAGGTATCGCGGCTCTAACGGCTCTAGTCTCGCTGTGAAAGCGTTATCCGACAACGGATTTCGCACACGTGATCGGAGTGGCATGACAACATCGTCAGCGCAGTGTCCCACGGCACACGAGGAACTGTTGGCCGATGCGGTGCGATTGCAGCCGCTACTTCGCGAAAGCACGTTGGCAAGTGAGGCGATGCGCAAGCTGCCGGACGAGGCGATCAACGCATTGACTGAGGCCGGCTTCTTCCGCTTGCTTAAGCCCCGTCGATTCGGGGGTGTGCACGCCCCGCAACGGACGGTGCTCGAGATCGTTGAAACACTCGGCCGGGCAAACGCATCGGCGGCCTGGCTGGTGAGCATCGCTGCCACCGCCGCGGTGGTGGCGCGGCATGGCTCGCAGCAGGCGCAATCCGAGATCTTCAGCGTGCCCGACTCGCGGATCGCCGGTGGGCTGGCTCCCGGCAACGCGCGGCGGGTGGACGGCGGATTCTCGATCAGCGGAAGTTGGCCGTACGCGTCGGGCGCCCCGCATGCCGACTGGGCGTCGGTTGGCGTCGCGGTGCCCGATCACGACGACGGCGGGACGGAAGACTATCTGTGCTTCGTACCGGCGTCCGAAGTGCGGTTGCGCGACACCTGGCACACGGCAGGCATGCGCGGCACCGCGAGCCAGACATTGTTGGCTGAGCAGGTTTTCGTTCCGGAACACCGCGCAATTGCATTAGACACTTTGATCAGCGGGCGGATGTCGGGAAATGAACCCGGGCATCGGATGCCATTGGCGCCGATGGCCGCCCTGCTTCTGGTGGGGCCGTTGCTCGGCCTTGGTCAAGCTGCCGCGGACCTAGTGCTTCAGACGGCTCCATCGAAGTCGTTGTCCAACACATCCTTTGCCCACCAAAGCGATTCGGCGGGCGTGCAGATACAGCTCGCCGAGGCAAAACTCAAGCTGCGGACCGCCAGGCTGCACGCCTTCGAGGTCGCCGATGCGTTGGACGAGGGTGAGATCGTGAACGGTGAGTCGGGATACCCGCTTCGCGCTCAAGCGCGAGCGCAGTGTGGCTACGCCGCCCGTCAAGTGCTTGAGGCGATTCAGACGCTGATCAACGTCCACGGCGCGGGCAGCTTCGCCGATTCTAGTGCAATGCAACAATATTGGCGCGACGCCAACGTCGGAGCGCGCCATGCCGCATTGAATGCGTATGTCGGTTATGAGATCTACGGAAAGTCAATGCTGGGTGTGCCCGAACGCATCGCCCCGCTGGTGTGAAGAGGGAGCAGCCGATCGAGACCGGGCACCTCGATATGGAGGAATCATGAGTTTCGTCAGCCCATTTCCCGACGTCGTCATCCCGGTCGCCGGTGTGTACGAGTACGTGTTCGGCGACCTCGCCGAGGCCGACGCCGATCGGGTAGCCCTGGTCGAGACCGCAACCGGAACCGAAGTGAGCTATCGCGCGCTGGTTACAAGGATCAAGTCCTTCGCCGCCGGGTTGGCGAGGCGCGGCATCGGCGTGGGTGACGTGGTGGCGCTGCTCGCGCCGAACAGTGCGGCGTTCGCGGCCGCGTTGCACGGGATCCTGCGGGCCGGCGCGACGGTGACGCCCATCAATGTCTTGTCCACCGCGGACGAGATCGCACGTCAGGTAACGGATTCGGGTGCGCGACTGTTGATCGCGGCCCCGCGATTGCGGGAGCAGGCCGAGCAGGCGGCTTACGCGGCGGGCTTGTCCAGTGGTGATGTGTCGGTGCTCGATGCTGACGATTTCGTAAACTCAACGGCCAGTAGAGGTCCGGAGGTCGAGTTTGATCCCGCAACACATGTCGCGGTGCTTCCGTTCAGTTCTGGAACCACCGGAAAACCCAAGGGCGTGATGCTCACCCATCGCAATCTCGTCGCCAACGTAGCCCAATTGCACCCAGTGTCCGGCGTGGATCCCGATGAGACACTGATCGCGGTGGTTCCGTTCTTTCACAGCTACGGGTTGACCGGGCTCCTGTGCGCCGCGCTGCGTGACCGGGCGCGGCTGATCGCCATGCCGTCGTTCGACCTGGGCGCGTTCCTGGCCGCCATCGAAAAGTACCGCGTCACCCAGGCTTACATCGCACCGCCGGTGGCCGTCGCGTTAGCCAAAGACCCGCTGGTCGATTCCTTTGACCTGTCTTCCCTGCATACCCTGACATCGGCGGCCGCGCCTCTGGACGAGGAACTGGCCAACGCGGTCGCCCAGCGACTCGACTGCCGCATCGTGCAGGCATACGGGATGACCGAATTGAGTCCGGCCAGCCACCTCATTCCGCTGCAAGGCCGGCATCCGGCAGGTGCCGAGGCACCCGTCAGTTCGTGTGGGTGGACGGTGCCGAACTCGGAGAGCAAGCTTGTCGACATTGAGACGGGGGACGAAATACCAGTCCCCCCATCCGGTTTGAGTGAGCCGGGTGAGCTGTGCTTCCGGGGACCGAACGTGATGGCGGGTTATCTCGGAAACGCCGCCGCGACCGCGGAGATCATCGACGCCGACGGGTTTCTGCATACCGGTGATTTGGCGCGGGTCGATGCCGCGGGCTGTGTGTACATCGTGGACCGGCTCAAGGAGCTGATCAAGTACAAGGGATACCAGGTCGCACCCGCCGAACTCGAGGCGCTGCTGTTGACCCACCCGGGGATCGCCGACGTTGCGGTTGTCGGTGTCGTTCATAATGTTTCGGGCGAGGAGATCCCGAAGGCCTTCGTGGTAAGGCAGGTTGGCACCGCACTCTCCAAAGGAGAGGTCATCGACTTCGTCGCGGCGAAAGTGGCTCCCTACAAGAAGATTCGTCAGGTTGAGTTCGTCGAGAAGATTCCGAAGTCGGCAACGGGCAAGATTCTGCGCAGGGATCTGCGAGCGCGCCAACCGTGACGAGGATGCGAAGGGGCACGCCGCGATCGGCGTTGACTCAATCGAAGTCGGTGCCGCCGGTCAGCTGTTCCCACTTCGCGATCTCACTCGCGCGGGCGTCGGTGGTGTAGCGATACAGGGCCAGCGCGTCGGGGCCCAGGAGCAGGAATGCCGGCGGTTCACCGGATTCGACGGCGGTGACGATCGCCGCGCCGGCTTTGGCTGGGTCACCGGCCTGATTGCCGTGCATCGTGTCGTTTTCCTTGCGACGCTGTCCGGCGGTTCCGGCGTAGTCATCGATGACCGTGGCCGACTGCACGAGCGAGCGTCCGGCGAAGTCGGTTCGAAACGCTCCCGGTTCGACCACCGTCACGGAAATTCCGAGCGGGGCCAGCTCGCCGCGAAGCGCGCCACTCATCCCCTCGAGTGCCGCCTTGGCGGCTGAGTAGTAACCCGATCCCACCGGCATCACCTGGGCGCCGATCGAGGAGATGTTCA
Organism: Mycobacterium sp. 050272; assembly: GCF_039023525.1. Taxonomy (NCBI): domain Bacteria; kingdom Bacillati; phylum Actinomycetota; class Actinomycetes; order Mycobacteriales; family Mycobacteriaceae; genus Mycobacterium; species Mycobacterium sp. 050272. Next base: position 66,474 of record NZ_JBCHKV010000020.1, read on the forward strand.
CAATCGCGCCGCTGCGGCGCGCCCGCATGCCCGGCAGGACGGCCTTGATCGTCGCGACGGCACCAAAGAAGTGCGTCTCGAACAGGGCGCGGACTTCGGTGTCCACACCTTCTTCGACTGCGGCTCGATAGCCGTATCCGGCGTTATTGACCAGCACGTCGATGCCGCCGAACCGCCCCTCGGCCTGCCCGACGGCCGAAGCGATCTGGTCGGGTTTGGTGACGTCCAGCGCGACGGGCAGCACCCGATCCGGCGCGATGTCGGCCAGCTCGGCGACCTTCGTGGCGTCGCGTGCGGTGACGACGGCATTGTGGCCGGTGTCGATGACGGCTTCGGCGAGGGCTCTGCCGAGTCCGGTCGAGCAGCCGGTGATGAGCCAGGTGGGCATGGGCGATCCCCTTCGGTGTCGTGGCGCAATCAGCTCCGGCATCGTTTCTAGCTCAGTCGGTCAGCGCGCGACCCACGATCAACGGATCCGGTTCGCCCACCACCTTGTCGTCGTCTGGCGCGCTGAACCATTCGATCGGCGTCTAGTGGCGCGTAGTCCCGGCCGTCACCCTGTCACGACACCGACGCGATACGTCGCTCCAGGCGATAGGTTCGCATGAATCCGCCCGGTTGCGTCGTGAGAGTCACCTCCACCGCGCCGCTGGGCGCCACGACGTAGCGCTCCTCGACATCTGGCCCGTTCGTGCACCGGCCGACCGGCTGGTGCACGAGGTCGTCGCGGTCGTAGAGCGCGGGGTCGAAGGGAAACAGCACCGGATCATACGGCGTCACGTCCCCGTCGGGGCGGCCGTTGACCAGGCGGCTGCACTCCACGAAGCGGAAGTGCCCGATGTTGTGCGCTGCCCGGTAGGTCCGGCGGACGATGAGCGGCGTCTGGCCGTCGGCGGGCAGCGAGACGTCTTTGCCCACGATCGGATCGAAGACGACGCCGGCGCCGGCTTCGGCCTCGCGGAACACCCCGAAGTGTCGCGAAAAGCGTTCCGACAGAGCGAAACCCGACTCTTTGTCCAGGAAGACGGCAAGGCCGATGGCCGTGGCGGCAAATGGATGAGGGGAGCGTTTCACCCGCTTCTCGCCGAAGGTGCTGCGCAGCATCCGGGAGATCAGGGGGAAGCCGCCGGCCCCGCCCACCACGTAGATGCCGGCGACCTCGGACCACGCCACGTCGCCGCTGCCGTCGCGCAGGATGCGGTTGAGGAGTTCGATGGTGGGCTCGACGAGCGGCGCACAGGCCGCGTAGACGTCGTCGATGCCACACGAAAACGGTGACCGGTCGACCCCGTCATCGATCCCGGACATGTCGACCAGGAAGCGCCTTGTTTGCGGCCCGACGGCCTCCTTGCGAAGCGCACACTCCTCACGCAGCAGGTCGAGCGCGGCGGAGTCCACGTCGTGAAGTTTGGCGCCCTCGGTGACGAGTTGCACAATCGCCTCGTCGAAATCGTCGCCGCCGAGTCGCTGAATGCCCTCGCTGATCACGACCTCGTTGGAGTGCCCGGTCATCTTGAGTAGCGACGCGTCGAAGGTGCCGCCGCCCAGGTCGTAGATGAGCACGTATTCGCGTTTGGCAGTGATGGTGGAGCGGTATCGGTGGGCGTATTCGAGGCTGGCCGCGGACGGCTCGTTCAGCAGTGCGACGACGTGAAAACCCGCCGCCACGAAGGCGTCCAGCGTCAACAGGCGCTGGGCACTGGCGGCATTGGCGGGCACGCTGATGGCAGCCTCGATGGTGTCACCCGTCGTCAGGCTGCCATTCGAGCGCTGCAGAAGATCGCTTTTGAGCTGCGTCAAAAATCCGGTGAGCAAGTCGGTCAACCGGTAGCCGCGGCCGGCCAGCGTCACCTCGGTTTGCGGCCCGGCGTCGTTGAGCAGACGTTTGATCGATCGCAGCACCGACCAATCCGGATCGTGGCGAACAGCCGCGGCGTCGACCCCGAAGCGCAGGTCCCCGGCCGCGTTGGCGGCGATGAGTGACGGCCAGGCATCGACGCCGTCGAACGAGACGACCGGGTAGTTACCCCGGTCGACGAGCGCGACGACAGTGTGGGTGGTGCCGAAGTCGATACCGACTCTCATTCCGCACAATCTTAGTGTGGTGCAGCGAACTTCGGGGCTATCGATTTCCGGCGTGGCGCTCGACGGACGACGCTGCCTGCGGCGTCGCCCATTGCCGTTGCACCTCTCGCTCCGCGGGGGTGGCTATTAGGCCCGACGGCGCGAACTTCTTCGACGGGATCGGTTCGTCCTCGGTCAACGGCCGGCCGCCGCCGCGAATTGCTTTGAGCGCGACGACAATTCCAATGACCAGCACGATGACCACCACGACCGCGAAAAGTATCGACAGCGTGCCCTGGATGAAGGTGTTCCTGATGACCGCGTCGAGCTGATGGACATTCTTGGCCGAACCGAACGCGGTTTTGCCCGCATGCTTGGCTGCCGAGTACTGGAAGTGCTGGGACCAGTAGCCGATCGCCGGGTCGGCGGAGAAGATCTTCTGCCACGACGCGGTCAGGGTGACCGTCAGATCCCACAGCAGCGGGACGCCCGGGATCCACGCCCACTTCAGCAGGCCCTTCTTGACGACGATCACGGTGACGACCGTCAGCGCGATCGCGGCGAGCAGCTGGTTGGCGATCCCGAACAGCGGGAACAGCGTGTTGATGCCGCCGAGAGGATCGGTCACACCCATCAGCAGGATGCTGCCCCATGCCGCCGCCACGATCAGGCTGCAGACCCAGACCCCGGGGCGCCAGCTCGGATTGCGCAGCTTGGCCAGCGGGCCGCCCAGGTTGCCGAGGGCGTCGGAGAGCATGAAGCGCGCGACCCTGGTGCCGGCGTCGACGGCGGTCAGGATGAACAGCGCCTCGAACATGATCGCGAAGTGGTACCAGAACGCCTTGAGGCCGGCGCCGCCGAACGCCCGGTTCAGGACCTCGGACATGCCCACCGCCAGCGTCGGGGCTCCGCCGGTGCGCGACACGATTGACTTTTCACCGACGCCGGCGGCGGTCTGATTGAGCTGGTCCGCGGTCGCCGGTGCCCCGGACAGGCCGAGTCCGTTGACGTAGTGCGCGGCCGTGGCCGCGGTGCCGCCGGTCTGCGCGGCCGGGGCGTTGAGTGCGAAGTACACGTGCTGGTCCAGGATCGCCGCGCTGATCAGCGCCATGATCGCGACGAACGATTCGGTCAGCATGCCGCCGTAGCCGATGAAGCGCATCTGGCTTTCCTTCTCCAGCAGCTTCGGTGTCGTCCCCGAGGAGATCAGCGCATGGAACCCGGACAGCGCGCCGCACGCGATGGTGATGAACAGGAACGGGAACAGCGCGCCGGGAAAGACCGGCCCGTCGCCGGTGTGGGCGAACCGCGAGACGGCGGGCGCCTGAATCAGCGGGTGCGCGAGAAAGATGCCGACGGCCAGCAACGCGATGGCGCCGACCTTCATGAAGGTCGACAGGTAATCGCGCGGTGCCAGCAGCAACCACACCGGTAATACCGACGCCACGAAGCCGTAGCTGATGATCAACCACGACACCGTCACCGCGGACAGGTTCAACCAGGATGCGCCCCAAGAGGTTTCGCTGACCCAATTGCCGGAGGCCACGGCGATCATCAGCAGCACGAAGCCGATCACCGACACCTCGGCCACCTGCCCGGGGCGCAAGAATCGCAGGTAGCAGCCCATGAAGAGGGCGATCGGGATGGTCATCGCGATCGAGAAGACACCCCACGGGCTCTGGGCCAGGCCTCGCACCACCACCAGCGCCAGCACCGCGATGATGATCACCATGATGATGAAGGCGCCGACCAGCGCGGCGGCCCCGCCTGCCCCTCCGAGCTCGTCGCGGGCCATCTGGCCCAGGGACCGGCCCCGGCGCCGCGTGGAGATCCACAGCACCAGGTAGTCCTGGACGGCGCCGGCGAACACCGCGCCGACGATGATCCAGATGCTGCAGGGCAAGTAGCCCATCTGGGTCGCCAGGACCGGGCCGACAAGTGGTCCCGCCCCGGCGATCGCGGCGAAATGATGGCCGAACAGCACCCGACGGTCGGTCGGCACGTAGTCGGTGCCGTCGTCGAAAACTTCGGCGGGCGTGGCGTGGTCGTCGCGCGGGCGGACGATCTTCATCTCGATCAGCCGCGCGTAGAAACGGAATCCGACGATGTAGGTGCAGATCGCGGCGACCACGATCCAGACCGCGTTGACCGTCTCGCCGCGCACGAACGCGACGACGGCCCAGGCGAGGGCGCCGATTGCCGCGATGATCCCGAAGAAGATCTTGTGGCGGAAGCTGATGGGGGAGCGGTCGATGATGGCGACGGGGGGCAGGTCATCGTCCGTGTGGATGTAGCGGACATCCTCGTCGTGCACAGTCACGGTCAAACCCTACGACGACGAGGGGTTTTCCGGCCAGGCGAATCAGTACAGCGCACGGACGTTGTCGATGGTGTCGGCATCGGCCGGACTCTTGTCGTCGCGATAGCGCACGACCCGGGCGAATCGCAGCGCCAGGCCGCCCGGGTAGCGCGTGGACTTCTGCACACCGTCGAGCGCGATTTCGACGACTTGCTCGGGGCGCAATCGGACCACGTAGCCGTCCGTCGATCCGACAGCGAGCTCGCTGAACCGCGCCGTTTGCCAGTCCAGCATGGCGTCGGTCATCCCCTTGAAAGTCTTTCCCACCATGATGAATTCGCCGGTGGCCGAATCGCGTGCGCCCAGATGGATGTTGGACAGTTTTCCGCTCCGGCGCCCCGAACCCCACTCAACGGCGAGCACCACCAGATCCAGGGTGTGGACCGGCTTGACCTTGAGCCAGCCCGCGCCGCGCCGGCCGGCAGCGTAGGGCGCGCCCGGCGCCTTCGCCATCACGCCTTCGTGGCCGGCGGCCAGCGTCGCCTCCAGAAAGGCCGTGGCCGCGGCGGGATCGGAGGTGGCCAACCGATCGACGCGCTGCCGGACCGGTACCAGCGCGTCCAGCGCGGCCAGCCGCTCGATGGTCGGCGCGTCCAGCAGATCGACGCCGTCGCGGTGCAGGACGTCGAAGAAGAACACCGAAAGTGGTTGCGCCGCCTGGGCCGCGGCGACGTCGACCGATCGGCCGAACCGGGAGGCGGTTACTTGGAAGCGGTGCGGCCGGTTGTCGGGCCGCAGCGCGATCGCCTCACCGTCGGCGATGAGGTCGGTGACGGGCAGCGCCAGCGTCGCCTCCACCACCTCGGGCAGCCGGGCGGTGACGTCGTCCAGGCTTCGTGTGTAGACCGTGACGACGTTCCCGGCGCGGTGGATCTGCACTCGCGCGCCGTCCAGCTTGGCCTCGAAAATCGTTGTGCCGCTGTGTCGTTCGAGTGCATCGGCCACGCTGGTGGCGGTCTGTGCCAACATCGGGCCGACCGGTTGGCCCACCTTCAGGGCAAAGGCCTGCAAGGCCACGGCTCCGCCGGACAGGGCGGCGGCCGCCGCCGAGGGCAGATCGCCGCCCAACATCGCCGCGCGCTGGACCGCGGCGGCCGGAATCTCGGCGGCCTTGGCGACCGCGTCGGCCATGATCCCGGCCAGCGCTCCTTGCCGCAGTTCGCCGGACAGCAGGCGCACCAGGAAGGTCTGCTCGGATTCGGTCGCGGCGGCCATCAGCATGGCGAGGAGTTCGGCGCGGCGCGCCTGCGATCCCTTGCCCGAGACCGCGCCGATTTCGGTGAGGCTGGCGTGCACACCTGTCACCGTCAGCCGCGGCTCGGCCGCCGCCGGTGGCCGCGTCCGCAACGATGCCCAGCCCACGCCGATCTGGCGCTGCGGGAGCTCACCGGAAAGCCATGACACAACGATGGCGACCACTTCCGGGTCGGATGCGGCGCGACTGAGCAGGTCGGCGATGCGCGCGACCTTGGTCAGCCGGGACGCCGTGGCGCCGACGTCGCTCGATGTGGCTACCACCTCGAGAAGGAGCACGTTTGTCAGCTTGGCACGGCTCGGTGACAACCCTGCCGAGCGGACACGCTAGCGTTCCTGCGTAACGTTACAGATTGCACACGATCTGACAACCCGAAAAGGAGAGGCCCGGATGGAGATCAATGGGAAGAAGGCCGTCATCATCGGCGGCGCGTCGGGGATGGGTCGGGCCACGGCCGAACTGTTCGCCGAGCGTGGTGCGGACGTCGCCATCTTCGACCGCGAGGGTTCCGACGGTAAAGCCGTTGCCGAAGGCATCAGCGGCGCGTTCTACCCGGTAGATGTCACCGACTACGCAGGCACCGAGGAGACGTTGCAGACTGCGGTCGACAAGCTGGGCGGCCTGCATGTCGTGGTCACCACGGCCGGCGGCGGTATCGCCAAGCGCACGCTGACCAAGTCGGGCCCCCACGACCTCGAATCCTTCCAATCGGTTATCGATCTCAACCTGATCGCCACCTTCAACATCAGCCGGCTGGCCGCCGCGCACATGGCCAAGAACGAGCCCGAGGACGAAGAGCGCGGCGTCATCATCAACACCGCGTCGATCGCCGCATTCGAGGGCCAGATCGGGCAGGTCGCCTACACCGCCGCCAAGGCGGCGATCGCGGGCATGTGCCTGACCATGGCCCGCGACCTGGGCTCGATGGGGATCCGGGCGCTGGCGATCGCCCCGAGCCTCTTCCTCACCGGGCTGACGTCGATGGTTCCCGACGAGATGGCGGCGACGCTGACCCGCGACGCGGCCTTCCCCAAGCGGATGGGCCGGCCCGAGGAGTACGCCAAGCTGGCGTTGGCCATCGTCGACAACCCGATGCTCAACGGCCAGTGCCTGCGCCTGGACGCCGGACAACGCTTCGCGCCCAAGTAGCGACCCCGGTAGGGGCCCGTTAGAAGTCTGAGCGCAATAAGTACACTCTTTAGGCAGCCGCCCCGCTCCCCCTCGGAGCGGGGCCGGCTGACCACCCGGCGACGCTGCGGGGCGGGTACTGGCGCGAGGAGGTCCCCATGGGTATCGCACTTACCGACGACCATCGCGAGCTCGCCGAGGTCGCCCGGTCATTTTTGACTTCACAGAAGGCGCGCCCGGCGGCGCGAGCCCTGCTGGACAGCCCCGACGAGAGTCGGCCCACCTTCTGGCCCGGCATCGTCGAACTCGGCTGGCTCGGCCTGCACATCGACGAGGAACACGGCGGCTCCGGCTACGGACTGCCCGAGTTGGTCGTGGTGATCGAAGAACTCGGTCGCGCCGTCGCCCCGGGCCCGTTCGTCCCGACCGTGATCGCCTCGGCCGTGATCGCCAAAGATGGCTCGGCCGAACAGAAGTCACGGTTATTGTCCGGGCTGGTCGATGGATCCGTCACCGCGGGCATCGGTCTGGACAGCCGGGTGCAGGTCAAAGACGGTGTCGCCGACGGCGAGGCCGGAGTCGTGCTGGGCGCGGGACTGGCCGACCTGCTGCTGATCGCCGCCGGCGACGATGTGCTGCTGCTGGACCGTGGCCGCTCGGGCGTGTCGGTCGAGGTGCCCGACAATCTTGACCCCACTCGCCGTTCCGGGCGCGTACGCCTGAGCAACGTCAGCGTCGGTTCCGACGACATCATCGCGGGCGCACGGGAATCGGCGCTGGCCCGGGCGCGGACCCTGCTCGCCGCCGAGGCGGTGGGCGGAGCAGCCGACTGCGTCGACTCCGCGGTCGACTACGCCAAGGTGCGCCAGCAATTCGGCCGCACCATCGCGACGTTCCAGGCGGTCAAGCACCACTGCGCGAACATGCTCGTCGCCGTGGAGTCAGCGACGGCCGCGGTCTGGGACGCCTCGCGTGCGGCCTCCGAAGACGAGGAGCAATTCCGCCTGGTCTCGGCAGTCGCTGCGGCACTGGCATTTCCGGCCTACGCGCGTAACGCCGAACTCAACATCCAGGTGCACGGCGGCATCGGTTTCACCTGGGAGCATGACGCGCACCTGCATCTGCGCCGGGCACTCGTGGCATCCGCGCTGTTCGGCGGCGACACCCCGGGCCGCGATGTATTCGAACGCACCGCGGCGGGCACCGTCCGGGAAAACAGTCTGGATCTGCCTGCCGAGGCCGAGGAGCTGCGCACCCGGATCCGGGCCGACGCCGCTGAACTCGCCGCCATGGAGAAGGGGGCGCAACGCGACAAGCTGATCGCGACCGGCTACGTGATGCCGCACTGGCCCAAGCCGTGGGGCCTTGCCGCCGACGCGGTGGAGCAGTTGGTCATCGAGGAGGAGTTCAAGGCGGCCGGCATCAAGCGTCCGGACTACGGCATCACCGGCTGGGTGATCCTGACCCTGATCCAGCACGGAACGGATTGGCAGATCGAAAGATTCGTCGAGAAGGCGTTACGCAAAGAGGAGATTTGGTGCCAGCTGTTCTCCGAACCCGAGGCAGGCTCGGACGCAGCGTCGATCAAAACCAAGGCCACTCGCGTCGACGGTGGCTGGAAGATCAACGGGCAAAAGGTGTGGACTAGCGGAGCCCATTACTGCGCGCGCGGCCTGGCCACCGTGCGCACCGACCCCGACGCGCCCAAGCACGCCGGCATCACCACGGTGATCGTCGACATGAAGGCGCCCGAGGTCGAGGTGCGGCCGCTGCGCCAGATCACTGGCGGCTCGGACTTCAACGAGGTGTTCTTCAACGACCTGTTCGTTCCCGACGAGGACGTGGTCGGCACTCCCAACTCGGGGTGGACGGTCGCCCGTGCCACGCTTGGCAACGAGCGGGTCAGCATCGGCGGCAGCGGGTCGTTCTACGAGGGATTGGCGACCGCACTGGTCGAGCTGGCCAAGCAGCACGCAGATCGGTTGGCGGGCGCGGATATTCGGGTCGGCTCCTATCTCGCCAACGAGACCGCGTTGCGGCTGCTGAACCTGCGCCGGGTGGCCCGCAGCGTGGAAGGCGCGGGACCGGGGCCGGAAGGCAACGTGACCAAGCTGAAGTTGGCCGAGCACATGGTGGAGGGCGCCGCGATCATGGCGGCCCTGACCGGTCCCGAGGTCGCGCTGGTGGACGGCGCCGGCGCCGCGCCGGGCCGGCTGATCATGGGCGCACGCGGCATGGCGATAGCCGGGGGCACCTCGGAAGTCACCCGGAACCAGATCGCCGAGCGGATTCTGGGTATGCCGCGCGACCCGCTGATCAACTAGCGGGTCCATCAGGCCGGGCGGGGTACCGCCGCCAACCGTGATTGACCGATCCAGGCCGGCACGGCCCGGCGAGCCCCGGCGCTCCCGTGGATAGTCAGCGAGCCGCTCAGCATGGCGCGCGACCATGAGACGTCGCCGCGCCACAACTCGGTCAGCGTGCGCAGGGTCGTCTCGACCGTCGCGGCGAGCGCATACCCCGGATCGAAATCGCAGACGTCAGAAGCTCCTTCGGACACCATCAGCCACCAGCGCGAGACCTTGAGGGGCACATTGGTGAAGTGGAACGCCACCACTGTGCGCGCCCGCGGCCACTCGTCGATGGAGATCGAGCGATGGATATCCCACATCAACAGGTGTGGATCCAGATCGTCGTCACCAATCTCGGGCATCCAACGGAGCCCCCACTCGCCGAGTGCATCCACCACCGGCGCGAGTTCCCGCCCGCACGGTGTCAGCGCATACGAGGTTCGGCCGTCGACATCAGTGCGCTCGACAACACCGGCACGGCTGAGCGACTTCAGGCGCTTGGACAACAGCGCCGGTGACATCTTCGGCACTCCGCGCCGTAGATCGTTGAAATGCGCACTGCCTTGCAGCAATTCACGCACGACAAGCAGTGTCCACCGTTCATCGAGCAATTCCATCGCCTTGGCGACCGGACAGAACTGACCATAAGTCGTCATCTGGACGCTTCCCTTCACGTGTGTCCAGTACACGCCATACCGGCGGGATTAACTAGTACAAATTGTGTACCTCAAGGGGTTCAGATCTGGCACTGGAATCGGTTCATCGGTCAAGCAGACGATGGTGGCCAACGACCAGAAGGGAAGGCCATCATGACCGCAGCAACGAAACCTGACCGCATCGGCGACGAAAACAAGCACCGGGCGGTGTGGGCTTTGGGGGACTACAGCGCGGTGGCAACCGCGGTCGCGGCGCCATTGGGGCCGATACTGGTGCAGGCGAGCGGGATCGGCGTGGGCGATCGGGTACTCGACGTTGCCGCGGGCAGCGGCAATGTGGCGATACCGGCGGCGGAAAGGGGTGCCGATGTGGTGGCCAGCGATCTGTGCCCCGACCTATTGGACCGTGGTCAAGCGATTGCTCGGACCCGCGGCATCGAGCTGCAATGGCTCGAGGCCAACGCCGAAGCGCTGCCGTGCGATAACGACGGGTTCGACGCGGTGCTGTCCTGCGTCGGCGTGATGTTCGCGCCGCACCACCAGCGTGCTGCGGACGAGTTGGTGCGGGTCTGCCGGCCCGGCGGGACGATCGGGTTGATCAGCTGGACACCGGAAGGATTCGTTGGTGCGATGTTCGCGACGATGCAGCCTTATGTTGCGGCGCCACCACCTGGTGCGCAGCCCGCGACGATGTGGGGCGACGCCGATTACGTGCGTGCCCTGCTCGCAGACCGCGTCGTTGAGTTCAGCGCGCAACGCCTTGTGCTGCAAGTGGATTGCTTCGCCGATGGGGTAGCTTTCCGCGACTTCTTCAAGGCGAATTACGGGCCGACGCTCGCCGCGTACCGCGGTATCGCCGACGAGCCGGAGCGCGTTGTTGCGTTGGACACGCAGTTGGCCGAACTGGGCGACCGACACCTGGTCGGGTCCTCGACGATGGAGTGGGAGTACTTGTTGGTGACTGCGCGCAAGCGCTGATCAACTAGACCGGTGCGAACAACGGCGCCCCGCCGGCGCCCTTGTGCGGCTTGATGCTGACCGGCATCCCGCACGTCACCGAATCCGGTTCGCAGTCAACGATATTAGCGGCAACCCGCAGCCCGGCTTGTTCGGCGAGCTCGACAATGGCGATCACATAGGGGACGGGGATCTCCGGGTTATACGGATGGTGGTTGACCGTGTAGGTGAACACCGTGCCGTGTCCGGAAATCGGGCGCGCGACCAGCGCGGCGCCGCACTCGCGGCAGTCGCCGGTCGCGGGATGCACCCAGCGCGAGCAATCGGCGCAATGCTCGATGAGCAGCTGTGACGTCGACTCGGCTGACACGGGCAATACAGTACACTCTATTGGTTCGGTGCGGGTGCCGTACTGGTTCGATCGGTTCTCCTCTGGCGGGCGGTGCAGATGACGCATTTCGAAAAAGACGCGATCGTGTCCGGTATCGGCATTTCCCGGATCGGCCGACGGACCGGCATCCCGGGGCGAGATCTGACCATGGAGGCGGTGCGCGCTGCCATCACCGACGCCGGCCTGGTGCCCGCCGACATCGACGGCATCGCGACCTTGGGCGATACGCCGGCCGAAGAGGTCACTGCCGAACTGCGTATCGAAGCTGCCGACTGCGGCAGCGGGTTCGGCACCGGCGGGCTGCTGAGTCCGGTGATGTCGGCATGCCGCGCGGTGTCCGAGCGGCGTGCCCGTCACGTCGTGGTGTATCGGACCATCCAGATGCTCGGCGGCACGGTGCCGGTCAAGCAGGGCGACAACGCCCCCGCCCCGCCCCTGGCGCGGATGTTCGAAACACCCGAGGGTGAAGCCAAGCCGGCTGTCGGTGCGATGGACGATGTCAACGATCTGGTTGCGGCCCAAGCGTATTCGGCTGCGAACTGGTTGGCGCTGAACTGTCGCCGGCACATGGAGCTGTACGGCACCACCAAGGAGCAGTTGGGCTGGCTGGCGCTCAACGGCAGACGCAATGCCGCACTGAATCCGCTTGCGGTCTACCGCGAGCCGATGACGATGGCGGACTATCTGGGGGCGCGACTGGTATCGACGCCGTTCGGGCTGCTGGATTGCGACGTGCCCATCGACGGATCGATCGCGGTGGTGGTCTCCAACCTCGAGTACGGGTCTGATTGCCCGCATCGGCCCGTGCGGGTGGAGGCGATCGGCGGGTCCGACGGTGCCGGTGGGTGGTTCCACCGCGACGACTACCCGAAGATGGCGATGTCGGATTCGGCCGCGCAGATGTGGTCGCGCACCGAGTTGAAACCCACCGACCTCGCGGTTGCCCAGCTGTACGACGGTTTCACCTATCTCACCATCGCCTGGCTGGAAGCCCTGGGCGTCTGTGGCGACGGCGAGGCCGGCCCGTTTGTCGAAGGCGGCGGGCGGATCGCCCGCGACGGGCAACTGCCGCTGAACACCTACGGCGGCCAACTTTCGGCCGGGCGCATGCACGGCTACTGGGCACTGCACGAAGGATGCCTGCAGCTGCGCGGCGAGGCGGGCGAGCGGCAGGTGGCGCAGCGTCCCGAGGTCGGCGTGGTTTCCGTCGGCGGGGGTCCGGTCGCGGGCTGCATGCTGCTCACCTGCTGAGAAGGCTTGTGGGAGTGCAGTATTGAGCTTCATGTAAGCCCCGCGCCGCGCGCGGGCGGGACGAAAAAGCTGGCTTCGATGATTGCTCGCGACATCGAGGCGGACATCGTGCGCCGCGGCTGGCCCGTCGGTGAATCGCTGGGTTCCGAACACGGGTTGCAACAGCGCTTTGGCGTGAGCCGGTCGGTGCTGCGGGAGGCAGTTCGGCTCGTCGAACACCATCGGGTGGCCCGGATGCGGCGCGGACCGGGCGGCGGGTTGCTGATCACTGAGCCCGACGCGGGGCCAGCGACCCGCGCCATCGTCATCTATCTCGAGTACCTGGGCACCACGCTGGCCGATCTGCTCAACGCCCGACTGGTCCTCGAGCCGCTGGCGGCCTCGCTCGCGGCCGAACGCATCGACGAGGCCGGCATCGAGCGGCTGCGTGCAGTGCTGCACGCGGAGCAGCAGTGGCGGCCGGGCCTGCCCACGCCGCGCGACGAGTTTCATATCGCGCTGGCGGAGCAGTCGAAAAACCCCGTCCTGCAACTTTTTATCGACGTGTTGATGAGACTCACCACTCGGTACGCCCTGCGGTCACGGACCGACTCGGCCAGTGAGGCCATCGAGGCGCTCGACTACATGCACAACGACCACTCCGACCTCGTTGCCGCGGTGACTGCTGGCGATGCCGCCCGGGCCAAGACGCTGTCCGAGCGACACGTCGAAGCGGTGAATGCCTGGCTTCAAGAGCACCATCCGGGGCGCGGCGGCCGCCCCGGCCGTAGCCGGGGAACCGACGGGCAAGTCCCGCGCGGCAAGTTGGCAGAGGTGGTGGCGGCCGCCATCGGCGACGAAATCGGCTCCGGTGACTGGCAGGTGGGTTCGGTCTTCGGCACCGAAGCGGTCCTGCTGGAGCGCTACCGGGTGAGCCGCGCGGTGCTACGAGAAGCAGTCCGACTGCTCGAATACCACTCGGTCGCCCAGATGCGCCGCGGACCCGGCGGCGGGCTGGTCGTCACCAAGCCGCACGCGCAAGCCAGCATCGACACGATCGCGCTGTACCTGCAATTCCGCAAGCCGAGCCGCGAAGATCTGCGTTGTGTGCGCGACGCCATTGAGATCGACAACGTCGCCAAGGTCGTCAAGCGGCGCACCGAACCCGAGGTGACAGCCTTCCTACACACCCATCGGTCCGCGCTCGGCGCCGCGGTACGCATCGCCGACGAGGTGCGTCAGGCCACGTCGGAGGAAGCGCGGTTCCACATCGAGTTGGCCCAACTGGCCGGCAACGCGCTGCTGGACCTGTTCTTGAGGATCATCATCGAGTTATTTCGCCGGCACTGGTCCAGCACCGGGCAGGAACCACCGGCCCGCGAGGACGTCGTCGCGATCGAGCACGCCCACGCGCGGATTCTCGACGCGATCGCGGCGGGCGACGATAGCTTGGCGCGCTACCGCATTCGGCGTCACCTGGACGCCGCCGCCTCTTGGTGGCTGTGACGAACATCCGCATATCCGAGGCGCCTTTGTGACCACTTTCCTGCATAGGGAACGTGAGCGCTGGGTACTGGGATGGGTAATGGGGCGCGGGGATACGAAAAGGGGAGCCGGTCCGGCAGGGGGTTGGCATTGGTAATGGAAAGCGGGAGCGCCGAAATGATCAGGGGCACGGAGAACGGGCGTCAAGGCTTCGTTCATTCCGCGGTCCTCTTCCACTCGCAACGCGAATACCTGGACGCCGTGGTGCCCTTCGTGCTCGAAGGTCTGGCCACGGACGAGCCGGTACTGGTGGCTGTGCCCGGTGACTATCTGGGCTTGCTACGCGAGGCGCTCGGGGGCGAGGGTTTGACGAACGGGTTGCAATTGGTCGACATCGTCGACGCGGCGCGCAATCCGAGCCGGTTTCTGGCGCTGGAGGGTTCCTTTGTCGAGGACAACGCCGACCGGCGGGCGCGCATCGTCAGCCAGGTCTGCTGGCCGGAGCGCACGGCCGACGAGTTTCTGGCCTGCAAGCAGCACGAGGCGCTGGTCAACAGCGCTTTCGAGGGTCGCCAGTTGACCGCGCTGTGCCTGTACGACGCGGCACGGCTGGACGACGACGTGCTGGCAGGCGCGCATGCGACCCATCCGTTGCTGTGGAAATGCGGTGCGCCGCAACACAGCGCGGACTACGCGCCGGATGACGTGCTGGCACAGTGCAATCAGCCGCTACCGGCTAATCCGGGTGCCGTGACGTATATGGTCCGCGAATCCTCGGACCTGCGCCCGGCGCGGTCCTTCGCGGTCAACTACGCCGGCTGGGTTGGACTATCCCAGGACGGCATCGAAGATCTGCAACTGGTTGCCACCGAACTGGCCACCAACAGCTTGATGTACACCGACGGCGCCTGCCGGCTGGCTTTTTGGCGCGACGACGACCACCTGGTGTGCGAGGCGCGCGACAACGGTCGGCTCGACGATCCGCTGGTCGGACGCCTGGACCCAGGCCCGACCGGCCCGGCCAGCCGGGGATTGTTCCTGGTCAACGCCATTTCGGACCTGGTCCGCACCCACACCGCCAGCACGGGAACGACGATTCAGGCGTATCTGCGGCTGAATTCGTCGCCCGGGCCCGTGAGCTGAAAGAAGAGGCCCGCCAGGAACCGAGGTTCCCGGCGGGCCTCCTGCCCGAACGGTTAGAGACCTAGGCCGCCAAGTACTCCGCCCAAGAGCCCGCCGCTGGAGCCACCAACAAGACCGCCTCCGCCTGCGCCGCCCGCTGCGGTGGAGCACCCTGTCGGCAGTACTAAAACTGCGGCTACCCCGAGGGCGGCTGCGGTGGCTTTCAGCGTTTTCTTGGTGGAGTGCGACTTCATTGTCTTGCCTTTCCGTGAGGGGACAACCTAGCCGTTAATGGCCAATGCAAAGCCCGACTACCCCTTGTTAAACACACGTAAACCACGATTCGTGATCTTTTTCACGACAAGTTTTGTCATATCCACACTGGCACAACGCAATTGAAGAGCTTTCGACGGGCAGCGGGGCTGCAGGCGCAAAAGTATGACGTTCATGCAGGGGAAACCTTCCGGCGGCAACGTGACGGTTGCCGCCGGATCGCCGGTCTTGTCGGTTAGAGGGAGATGGTCAGCCCGCCGTTGCCACCCGTGCCGCCCACCGCTGTCGAGCATCCCGTCGGTACCAGCAACACTGCGATCAGTCCGGCCGCGGCCGCGGCAACTTTGAAAGCGTTCTTGGCGGTCATCGACTTCATCGTCGTTTGCCTTTCATCTGAGGGGACCGGGTAGCCGGTGGCGGCTGAGGCGTCGGAGGGATAGCCGCTATTCGACACGGGTAAACCGGCAGCTCGATCAGTTCTCCGCTGCCGCTGCGCGTACCCATGCCGATGACAATCGCGTCGGCACCAGCAACACTTCGATCAGCCCTCTCACCACTGCCGCCGCGTCAAGCGCCTTCTCGGCTGCCGTCGACTTCATCGTCGTTGCCTTTCGTTCGGGGAAGGGGTTGAGGCGACGACGGGATAACCACTATTGAACACATGTAAACCTGGGAGGTTCGATTGCTTGCCGAGTGCGCGACGGATCGGGTAAGCGATTATCCAGCGCATCGCCGTACGGTATTCGGCGAACGCTACAAAATCGATCGGTTGATGTCGATCGTGGGAGTGCGCGTCAGGGGAGCATGCCCGGAAGGACGCCGCCCACGGAACCGCCGCCCGTCGCGCCGCCGCCGGTCGCCGCGCCTCCGGCTGTCCCTCCGGCGGTCAGCGACCCGCACCCCGTTGCGAACGCCATGAACATCAGCGCGATGGCCGATGTCGCCACTATTTTCTTGCTTCGTGCGGTCATCGGGAACCCTTCGCCTGGCCGGTTTTGAACTTGTGTGCAATATTAGCTGTAGTCAGGTGAACGACCGCCAAACGAGGAAGGAACACATCGCGGCAGTGATGCAGATCCGGGGGGCGGCATCCGGGCGAATTTTCCCTGTACCTGGGCTTCCAGCGAGTCCGCGGTGGCGACGTCGCCGTAGCGCCGACTACGCCCACCCCAGCCTCGCAGGATCGGATGCCGGTAGCTGACGCGATCCGTTCCGGGTAAACGTCAAGAGGCTACCGACCGCCGGTGGGTGCTATATCTATTTGCACTATCGGCGTTCGGCGCCTAATGTCGCGCTCGTGCGTCTTCTGAAGAGTGCCGTAGTAGCCAGCACCCGCAGCGGGGTCTGATCCAGACCGACCCCCCGCTGTGGGTCGGAAGCTACTACCGTCGGTCGCTCCTTTGACCAGAGAAGACCGACACCGTGACTCTTACCCAGCCTCTTTCCCGGCCGATCTCCCTTCCGGAGCACGCTCGTGCCCGCGTTCCCGCTCGCCGGCGTGACGCCAACGCATGGTTCGGCGATCATTTCGGGGTTGCCGTGCCGCGCGGCTTGCGCGACCAGGCCAGCGCGATGACGTGGGAAAACTTCGTCTCGACCTACGGTCAGACCGCGGGCCCGCTGCGGCTGGGGCAGTGGGTGTGCGCCGACACCGACCGACCGACCGGGCGGCTCGGTCCGCAAGCCCGCAATTTCCGGGCGACGATCGCCGTCGGTGACTGCCTGCGCACCTCGACCGCTGCCGCCAGTGGGCCGATCGCCGCCCTGACCGCGATGCTGCACGAGCGCGGGATCGCCATCGAGACGTTGAAGTTTCACCAGATGGCTTCGAACGGATGCACCGCCACCTTCATCTGCGGCAGCGACGGCATCCGCACCGAATGGGCGGTCGGCCTGTCGCAGGACCCGACTCAGTCGGCGTTGAGCGCGTTGATCGCGTGCGCCAACCGGCTCATGGCCTGAGCACGCGGGTACGCGAGTTTACAGCGGGCGCAACACAATTGGCATGCCGTCCTTCGGTACCGGCATGCCGCCGTAGTCCCACTCGCACTTGTAACCCGGGCGGGGCGGTTCCAGCCGGTAGCGGCGCAGCAGCCGGTGCAGGATCGTTTTGATCTCCAACTGCCCGAACGTCATTCCGATGCACTTGTGGGCGCCCCCGCCGAAGGGTGTGAACGCATAGCGGTGCCGTTTGTGCTCGTTGCGCGGCTCGGTGAACCGCTCCGGGTCGAATTTCAGTGGGTCCGTCCACAATTCGGGCAGCCGGTGATTCATGCCCGGATAGGCGATGACGTTGGTGCCTTTGGGGATGTAGTAGCCCAGCAGTTCGGTGTCGCGCACGGTCTGCCGCATGGCCCACTGCACCGGGGTCACCAGGCGGATCGACTCGTTCATCACCAAATCGAGTGACTCCAGCTTCTCCAGCGACTCGATGTCGACCGGCCCGTCGCCCAGCCGGTCCGACTCCTCGCGGCAGCGCTGTTGCCACTGCGGGTGCTGGGCCAGGTTGTAGGCCATCGTCGTCACCGTCGACGTCGAGGTGTCGTGGGCGGCCATCATCAGGAAGATCATGTGGTTGACGATGTCTTCGTCGGAGAACCTGTTTCCGTCCTCGTCCTCGGTGCGGCACAACACCGACAGCAGGTCGTCGCCCTCGGTGGCTCGCTGCTCCTTGACCCGCTCGCGGAAGTAGTTCTCCAGCAGCTCGCGTGCCTTGAGCCCGCGCCACCAGGTGAACGGCGGCACGGGGGTGCGGATGATGGCATTGCCGGCGCGGGTGGTGATCGCGAACGCGTTGTTGACCTTGGTCACCAGCTCGTGGTCGGTGCCCGGCTCGTGGCCCATGAACACCATCGACGCGATGTTGAGCGTCAGATCCTTCATCGCCGGGTAGAGCAGGAACCGCGCGTCGTTGGCCACCCAGTCGTTGGAGACCGTCTGCGAGATGACCTTGTCCATCTGCTCGACGTAGCTGACCAGCCGGGAGCGAACGAAGGCCTCCTGCATGATCCGCCGGTGAAACATGTGCTCTTCGAAGTCGAGCAGCATCAGTCCGCGGTGGAAGAACGGGCCGATGACCGGCACCCAGCCCTGTTGCGAGTAGTCCTTGTTGCGGTTGGAGTAGACGACCTGGGCGGCGTCCGGGCCCAGGGCGGCGATGCCCGGCAGCACCGGTGAATCCCCGAAGACCACCGGACCTTTGGTGTTATAGAGGTGCATCAGATAGTCGGGCCCACCCCGCAGCATCTCGATGATGTGCCCGATCACGGGCAGACCCGCGTCGCCGACGGCCGCCTTGAGGCCACTGCCCGGCGGAGGGTCGGCCAGCTTCCGCTCGGGGAACTGGGTGTTCAGCAGCTTGCGCTCGACCATCCCCATGCCGGGGAAGTTGTTGATCGACGGTGTGAACCGGCGTTTCGCCTGGTCGAGCAGGTAGTGCGGCGTGCTGATGGTGGCGGGCATGGACGCTCCTTTGCGGACCCAGGGGCAGGTGACATCGGTCACTGTTCTTAACCTTCGACAAAAAGTTGACGGCTGTCAAGTTTGCTTTTGGGACGGTGTGGTGCAAGGTCAGGGGATGAGCAGCCACGCGGAGCCGGGCGAGCCGGCAACGCGGCGACGCGGCGACAAGCACCGGCAGGCGATCATGGCTGCGGTGCGGGAACTGCTGCAGGAACGGCCGTTTGCGGAGCTGTCGGTCAGCACCATCAGCTTGCGAGCCGGGGTGGGGCGGTCCGGGTTCTACTTCTACTTCGACTCCAAGTACGCGGTGCTCGCTCAGATCGTCGCCGAGGCCACCCAGGAGCTCGAAGAACTCACCCAGTTCTTCGCTCCCCGTCAGCCCGACGAGTCGCCCGAGCAGTTCGCCAAGCGCATGGTGGGAAGCGCCGCCGCCGTCTACGCGCACAACGACCCGGTGATGGCGGCCTGCAACGCCGCCCGGTATACCGACGTCGAGATCCGGGGCATCCTCGAGCAGCAGTTCGAGGTCGTCGTGGGTGAGATCGTCGCGATCGTCGATGCCGAGATGAAGGCGGGGACCGCCAATCCGATCAGCGATGACATCCCGACACTGGTGCGCACCCTGACCGGTACGACGGCGCTAATGCTCACCGGTGATCCGGCCTTCATCGGCCGCGCCGACGACGACATCGACCGCCGCGTCCGGCTGCTCGAGCAGTTGTGGCTGAACTCGTTGTGGGGCGGCCGCCGCGGGTAACCGCGGATCAGGCGTTACCGACGGTATCGTCATCATCATGGCGCAGAGGGGATCCGCGCGGTATTTCGCGGGAAAGCGCAGTCTGATCACCGGCGCGGCCAGCGGCATCGGCCGGGCGACGGCGTTGCGGCTGGCGGCGCAGGGCGCCGAGTTGTTCCTGACGGATCGCGATGCCGACGGGCTGGCCCAGACCGTGGCCGACGCCCGCGCCCTGGGCGCGCAAGTGTCGGCGCATCGGGTGCTGGACATCTCCGACTACGACGAGGTGGCCGCGTTCGCCGCCGATATCCATGCCGCGCATCCGAGCATGGACGTCGTGATGAATATCGCCGGAGTATCGGCCTGGGGGACCGTCGACCGGCTGAGTCACGAGCAGTGGACCAAGATGGTCGCGATCAATCTGATGGGTCCGATTCACGTCATCGAGACATTCGTGCCGTCGATGGTGGCGGCCCGCCGCGGTGGGCATGTGGTCAATGTGTCGTCGGCGGCCGGGCTGGTCGCACTGCCGTGGCACGCCGCCTACAGCGCCAGCAAGTACGGTTTGCGCGGTCTGTCGGAGGTATTGCGCTTCGACCTGGCCCGGCACCGCATCGGGGTCTCGGTCGTGGTGCCCGGCGCGGTCAAGACGCCGCTGGTCGACACGGTCGAAATCGCCGGCGTCGACCGCGAAGACCCCAAGGTGAGTCGCTGGGTCGACCGCTTCAGCCGTCATGCGGTGTCGCCGGAAAGGGCTGCCGAGAAGATCCTGGCCGGAGTGTCGAAGAACAGGTACCTGATCTACACGTCGCAGGACATCCGCGCGCTGTACGCGTTCAAACGATTGGCGTGGTGGCCCTACAGCGTGGCGATGCGCCAGGTGAACGTCATCTTCACCCGGGCGCTGCGGCCGGCCCCGGCGCAATTAGGCCGGCATCACCAATTCGAGCCGGACCCCGAGTAGCCGGACCGGGCGGTCGAGGTCGAACAGATCCAGGACGCGCAGCGCCGCCGCGACGATGACATCGGCCTCGGTGGTGGGCGCCGGCAGCTTGCGAATTTTGGTGCGAGTGTAGAACGTCGCGGTGCGCACGGTGACCGCCACCCGCGTGACGATGCGTTGCGCCGCGACGATTTCATCGAGCGCACGTCGTGCCAATTCTGTTACCGCCGAGTCCATTTCGGATCGGTCGGTGAGGTCGCGAGGGAACGTGACGACGTGGCTGCGCGAGCGCGGGATCCACGGCTCGGCGCTGACCTCGGTATCCCCGCCGCCCTTGGCGAGCAGCAGCAGCCACAGGCCGGTACGCGGTCCGAAGGTGGACGTCAAAAGCTCGGCGTCACAATGAGCCAGCTCTCGTATCATCGTGATATCCAGCGCCGCAAGCTTTTTCGCCGTCTTGAGGCCCACGCCCCACAGTGCGTCGACCGGCCGATCGGCCATTACGTCCATCCAGTTGGCGTCGGTGAGGGTGAAGACGCCGTCGGGCTTCCCGAAGCCGGTGGCCACCTTGGCTCGTTGTTTGTTGTCGCTGATGCCGACCGAACAAGACAGCCCGGTTTCCGAAAAGACAACGGTGCGAATCTGTTCCGCGACTTCGGCGGGATCGGCCGCCGTGACTGACACGTAGGCCTCGTCCCAGCCCCACACCTCGACCGGGTGCCCCAGATCGCGCAGCAGCCCCATCACCTCCTCGGAGGCCTCGTCGTAGGCGGCCGGGTCCGACGGCAAGAAGGTGGCGTCCGGGCAGCGCCGAGCCGCAGTACGCAACGGCATGCCCGCATGTACCCCGAACTCGCGGGCTTGATACGAGGCGCAGGTGACGACCTTGCGTGGTTCGGTGGGATCGCCGCTGCCGCCGACGATGACGGGCAACCCGGCGAGCTCGGGATGGCGGCGCAGCTCGACCGAGGCCAGAAACTGGTCGAGATCGACGTGCAGGACCCAGCTCGTCGTCGGCGAGGCCATGTCGGTTAGGTCACCGCCCACACAGCTTGCGCGCCAGGCTTTCCCACGTATCGCCCAGGCTCTCAAGCGTGTGGCCGCCGTAATTCAGTTGGTGCTCAACGTAATCCACGTCGAGCAGGGCCAGTAACGCATCGGTCTGCACGTCGAGATCACCGCTGGTGTCGGCCGTCTGCAACAGCACTCGCACGTGCGTGCGCTGTACCGACGCGGCGCCGGCGTGGCGGGTCAGCGGATCGCCCTTGGCTGCCGACAGCAACGCATGGTGGGTGTGCACGAAGCACAGGCGCTCGCGACCGAACGCCACCAGCCGATCCATCGGCGCGGCGTCGGGACCCAGCGGCGGGGGGCCGAACAGGAAGGCCTGCTGGCTGGCGCGTTCGTCCTCGTCGAGCAGCACCATCATCAGGCCAGCCCGGGTACCGAACCGGCGGAACAGCGTGCCCTTGCCGACGCCGGCAGCCGCCGCGACGTCGTCCATCGTGACCGCATCCGCGCCGCGTTTGGCGACCAGGCGGCGTGCTGCCTGCAGTAACAGCTCGCGGTTGCGTGCCGCGTCACCCCGCTCCTGTGGCAGCTCCCGCGGGGCCGACACGGGCAACTCACCCAACCTCTCGACACCGCTCACCACTGCACTTTAACGCGGCCGGAATAAAACGGACTATAGTCCGCTTAAGCCGTGCAAGGATGTAGACCATCAACCGAAGGGGAGCGAAACAGTGTCAGAAGTCAAAGTCTTGGCGTTGGTAGGCAGCTTGCGGGCGGCGTCGGTAAATCGCCAGATCGCCGAGCTGGCGGTTCACGTGGCTCCGGACGATGTCACGGTGACCGTGTTCGAAGGGTTGGGCGATCTGCCGTTCTACAACGAGGAGATCGACGACGCGATGAACGCCGAGGCGGACGCGCTGGCCCCGGTGGCCGCGCTGCGTGCCGCGGCCGCGGATGCGGATGCGGCGCTGATCGTCACTCCGGAGTACAACGGCAGCTACCCGGCAGTCGTCAAGAACGCGATCGACTGGCTGTCGCGCCCGTTCGGCGACGGCGCGCTCAAGGACAAGCCGCTGGCGGTCATCGGCGGGGCTTTCGGCCGCTACGGCGGCGTCTGGGCACACGACGACACCCGCAAGTCGTTCGGTATCGCCGGCGCGCGGGTGGTCGAGGCGATCAAACTGTCGGTGCCGTTCGCAACTTTGGAGGGCAAAGCGCCCGCCGAGCACGCCGAACTGGTGGCCAATGTGCGGGATGCGGTCGGCAAGCTCGCGGCCGAAGTCGGCTGAATTGGCTCCTGAATTGGCAGAAATCAACAAGCCGTTCACCCGGTGACCAGCAGCGTTCGGGAAAGTTAATAGCTAAAGCCGCCAGCCGTGTGCTGGCGGCTTTGCTAGCGGCGGGTGGGCGCGCCGACGGCGCTCGCGTTGTCGGTGGGCGCTGCTATACCTCTACCCATGGGTGCCTCAACCGGTGTTTGTGATCTGCGACACGCCGGGGCGTGTTCCGCGCGGCAGGGCTTACGACCAGGGAATTTCAGAATTGTTATTCAGAACATCTTGTATCTGCAGATCTTGTCAGCCACTAGGTGTAGTGTTTGGCGAGCCGGCAGATCCCAGGTTCACCAAGCCAGCCCGGCACGGTGAACCTCTCGGAATCGGCTTCGTCAGGTCGTCAGAGCTGACAGCCGCAGACGGGAATCTTGGGGCTTGACGGATCGCTGAACAACACGGCGATGCAGTGCCCCAAGTAGTTGCCAGTCCATAGCAAATTTTCCGACCTTCTTCCCCGCAGAGGAGCGGCTTCAATGAGCATCACCGTGTACACCAAGCCGGCATGTGTGCAGTGCAGCGCCACCTACAAGGCTCTCGAAAAGCAGGGCCTGGCGTTCGAGAAGGTCGACATCAGCCTGGACACCGAAGCGCGCGACTACGTGATGGCATTGGGCTATCTGCAGGCGCCCGTCGTGGTGGCAGGAAACGACCACTGGTCGGGCTTCCGGCCGGATCGCATCAAGGCGCTTGCTGGAGCCGCGCTCAGCGCCTAGTGCAGTAGATGAGCAAGTGAGGAGGTTGCGGTGCCATGGATAGCACGCAGCGCAACCTGGTCTATTTTTCGTCGGTGTCGGAGAACACCCACCGCTTCGTGCAGAAGCTGGGTGTTCCCGCCACGCGAATCCCGCTGCACGGCCGCATCGAGGTCGACGAACCGTACGTATTGATACTGCCCACGTACGGCGGCGGGAAGGCCACGCCTGACATCAACAACGGCGGCTATGTCCCTAAGCAGGTCATCGCCTTTTTGAACAACGAGCACAACAGGTCGTTGATCCGCGGCGTCATCGCCGCGGGCAACAACAACTTCGGTGCCGAATTCGCCTATGCGGGCAACGTGGTTTCCCGCAAATGCGGCGTGCCCTACCTCTACCGCTTCGAACTGATGGGTACCCCGGACGACGTGGAAGCCGTTCGCGCGGGCTTGGAAGAATTCTGGAAGGACCAGACGTGTCACCAACCGTCACTGCAGAGCCTGTAACCACCGGCGCCCACGCGTTGCCGGGGGAGACCGACTACCACGCGCTCAACGCGATGCTGAATCTGTACGACAAAGACGGCAAGATTCAGTTCGACAAGGACCGCGAGGCCGCGCATCAGTATTTCCTGCAGCACGTCAACCAGAACACGGTCTTCTTCCACAATCAGGACGAGAAGCTCGACTATCTGATCAAGGAGAACTACTACGAGCGCGAGGTGCTCGACCAGTACAGCCGCAACTTCGTCAAGACGCTGCTGGACCGGGCCTATGCCAAGAAGTTCCGGTTCCCGACCTTCCTCGGGGCCTTCAAGTACTACACCTCGTACACGCTGAAGACGTTCGACGGAAAGCGCTACCTCGAGCGCTTCGAGGACCGCGTCGTGATGGTCGCGCTCACGCTGGCCTCCGGCGACAACGCGCTGGCCGAGAAGCTCGTCGACGAGATCATCGACGGCCGGTTCCAGCCGGCGACCCCGACGTTTTTGAACTCGGGCAAGAAGCAGCGCGGCGAGCCGGTGAGCTGCTTTTTGCTGCGCATCGAGGACAACATGGAGTCGATTGGGCGTTCGATCAACTCCGCACTGCAGCTGTCCAAGCGTGGTGGGGGAGTTGCGTTGTTGCTGAGCAACATTCGCGAACACGGCGCTCCGATCAAGAACATCGAGAACCAATCCTCGGGCGTCATCCCGATCATGAAACTGCTTGAGGACTCGTTCTCCTACGCCAATCAACTGGGTGCGCGTCAAGGTGCGGGGGCGGTGTACCTGCACGCGCACCACCCGGACATCTACCGGTTCCTGGACACCAAGCGCGAGAACGCCGACGAGAAGATCCGGATCAAGACGCTGAGCCTCGGTGTGGTGATTCCCGACATCACCTTCGAGCTCGCCAAGAAGAACGAGGACATGTACCTGTTCTCGCCGTATGACGTCGAGCGGGTTTACGGTGTGCCGTTCGCCGACATCTCGGTGACCGAGAAGTACTACGAGATGGTCGATGACGCGCGCATCCGCAAGACCAAGATCAAGGCGCGCGAATTCTTCCAGACGCTGGCCGAGCTGCAGTTCGAGTCCGGCTACCCGTACATCATGTACGAGGACACCGTGAACCGGGCCAACCCGATCGAGGGCAAGATCACGCACTCGAACTTGTGCTCGGAGATTCTGCAGGTCTCCACGCCGTCGTTGTTCAACGAAGACCTGTCGTATGCCAAAGTGGGCAAGGACATTTCGTGCAACCTCGGTTCGCTGAACATCGCGAAGGCCATGGACTCGCCGGACTTCGCCCAGACCATCGAGGTGGCGATCCGGGCGTTGACCGCGGTGAGCGACCAGACACACATCTGGTCGGTGCCGTCAATCGAGCAGGGCAACAACGAATCCCACGCGATCGGGCTGGGGCAGATGAATCTGCACGGCTATTTGGCTCGCGAGCGCATCTTGTACGGCTCCGAAGAAGGTGTCGACTTCACCAACATGTACTTCTACACCGTGCTCTACCACGCACTGCGGGCGTCGAATCGGATTGCGATCGAACGCGGTAGCAAGTTCGGTGGTTTCGACAAGTCCAAGTACGCCTCGGGTGAGTTCTTCGACAAGTACACCGAACAGGTTTGGGAGCCGGCCACCGCCCGGGTGCGGGAGCTGTTCGCCGAGGCGGGCATCCGCATCCCGACGCAAGAGGACTGGCAGCGGCTCAAGGAATCGGTGCAACAGCACGGTATCTACAACCAGAACCTGCAGGCCGTGCCGCCGACGGGGTCGATCTCCTACATCAACCACTCGACGAGTTCTATTCACCCGGTGGCGTCCAAGATCGAGATCCGTAAGGAAGGCAAGATCGGGCGGGTCTATTACCCGGCGCCGTATCTGACCAACGACAACCTGGAGTACTACCAGGACGCCTACGAGATCGGCTACGAGAAGATCATCGACACCTATGCCGCGGCCACCCAGCACGTGGACCAGGGCCTGTCGCTGACGCTGTTCTTCAAGGACACCGCCACCACCCGCGACGTGAACAAGGCGCAGATCTACGCCTGGCGCAAGGGAATCAAGACGCTGTACTACATCCGGCTGCGGCAGATGGCCCTGGAAGGAACCGAGGTCGAGGGCTGCGTCTCCTGCATGCTGTAAGCCATTCGGCCCGCAGTCTGCGCAGGTCAGCGGGCCCGGCGCGGTATGGTGCTTGATGTGGTGAGAGTGCCCCGACCTGCCAGACCCCACCCGAGCGTGAAGCCGGGGGCCAAGGTCGACGCGCGCAGCGAGCGTTGGCGCGAACATCGCAAGAAGGTACGCGGCGAAATCGTCGAGGCGGCGTTTCGCGCGATCGACCGCCTCGGTCCCGAACTGAGTGTGCGGGAGATCGCCGAAGAGGCCGGCACCGCCAAGCCGAAGATCTACCGCCACTTCCATGACAAGTCCGACCTGTTCCAGGCGATCGGCGAGCGCCTGCGTGACATGTTGTGGGCGGCGATCTTCCCCTCGATCGACCTGGCCACCGACTCGGCCCGCGAGATCGTCCGGCGCAGCGTCGACGAGTACGTCGACCTGGTCGACAAGCATCCCAACGTGCTGCGCGTGTTCATTTCGGCGCGCTCCGGAGCGACCACCGAGTCGACGGTGCGCACCCTCAACGAGGGCCGTCAGATCACGCTGACCATTGCCGACATGTTCGACAACGAACTCAAGGACTTCAAGCTCGACCACGCCGCCTTCGAACTGGCCGCACACGCGGCCTTCGGATCAGCCGCGTCGTCCACCGAGTGGTGGCTGGGCGAACCCGGCAGCCCGCGACGCATGCCGCGCGATCAGTTTGTCGCCCACCTGACCACGATCATGATGGGGGTCATCGTCGGCACCGCCGAGGCGCTGGGCATCGCGGTCGACCCTGATCAGCCGGTGCACAGCGCCGTGCGGAGTAACCCCGCGGCCAGCTGAGGACTAAAGGCCCGTTGACATCAGCAGGGCTTTCGTCAAGACTCGGTCTCAATCGATACCGTCGGTACCGGGTATCTGCGTTAGCCACCCCAGAGTAAACATGGGGTGCGGCGGCAAACGCGCGAGCCGATAAGCCAATAGAAGGACCGATCCACTGTGACCGATGCATTGACACAAGCCGAACCGACGTCACCGGTGCAGCCGGTGCATACCCGCGCGCTGATCATCGGGACCGGGTTCTCCGGGCTGGGCATGGGCATCAAGCTGCAGCAGCAGGGCGTGGACTTCGTGATCCTGGAGAAAGCCGATGACGTCGGCGGAACCTGGCGCGACAACAGCTACCCCGGGTGCGCCTGCGACATCCCGTCGCACCTGTACTCATTCTCGTTCGAGCCCAAGCCGGACTGGAAAAACCCGTTCTCCTACCAGCCCGAGATCTGGGACTATCTCAAGGGCGTCACCGAGAAGTACGGGCTGCGCCGCTACATCGAGTTCAATTCACTGGTCGATCGCGGACATTGGGACGACGACGAACACCGCTGGCACGTGTTCACCACCGATGGACGCGAATACGTCGCCCAGTTCCTGATCTCGGGTGCCGGCGCGCTGCACATCCCGTCGATCCCCGAGATCGAGGGTCGCGACGAATTCCGCGGTCCCGCTTTCCATTCCGCCGAGTGGGACCACAGCGTCGACCTCACCGGCAAGCGGGTGGCAATGATCGGGACCGGCGCCAGCGCGATCCAAATCGTCCCCGAGATCGTCGGGCAGGTCGGCGAGCTTCAGCTTTACCAACGCACCCCGCCGTGGGTGGTCCCGCGGTCGAACCCGGATCTGCCGGTTGCGCTGCGCCGGGCGATGGAGAACGTGCCCGGGCTGCGCGCGCTGGTGCGGCTGGCCATCTACTGGGGACAGGAGGCGCTGGCATTCGGCATGACGAAGCGCCCGAACGCGCTGAAATTCATTGAGGCGTACTGCAAATACAACATCCGCCGCTCGGTCAAGGACCGCGAGCTGCGCCGCAAGCTGATCCCGAACTACCGCATCGGTTGCAAGCGAATTCTGAACTCGTCGACGTACTACCGTGCGGTCGCCGACCCGAAGACCGAACTGATCACCGACCGCATCACCCGGATCACGCCCGACGGGA
Organism: Mycobacterium sp. 050272; assembly: GCF_039023525.1. Classification (NCBI taxonomy): domain Bacteria; kingdom Bacillati; phylum Actinomycetota; class Actinomycetes; order Mycobacteriales; family Mycobacteriaceae; genus Mycobacterium; species Mycobacterium sp. 050272. Next base: position 94,521 of record NZ_JBCHKV010000020.1, read on the forward strand.
TCGTGACGGCCGATGGCACCGAACGGCCGGTCGACGTAATCGTCTATGGCACCGGCTTTCACGTCACCGACTCCTACACCTATGTCCAGATCAAGGGACGCCACGGTGAGGACCTGGTCGACCGCTGGAACCGTGAGGGCATCGGTGCGCACCGGGGCATCACCGTCGCCGATATGCCCAACCTGTTCTTCCTGTTGGGTCCCAACACCGGGCTGGGGCACAACTCGGTGGTGTTCATGATCGAGTCCCAGATCCGCTACGTCGCCGACGCGATCAAGAAGTGCGACAAATTCGGCGCGCAGGCGCTGGCGCCGACCCGCGCGGCGCAGGACACGTTCAACGACGAGTTGCAGGAGCAGCTCAAGGGATCGGTGTGGAACAGCGGAGGTTGCAGCAGCTGGTATCTCGACGAGCACGGCAAGAACACCGTGCTGTGGGGCGGCTACACCTGGCAGTACTGGCGTTCCACCCACTCGGTCAAGCCCGACGAATATCAGTTTTTCGGCGTGCGCAGCGGGTCACGCGCACAGCGCTCCGCGGTCTGCGCGCCGCGCTGAGCCCGCCGCGCAGACATAACCGCAGTTCAGGACTCCCAAAACCGGAGGGCAGGCTTTAGACTCGGAGGTTTATGAGCGCGTATCAGACCGTCGTGGTCGGCACCGATGGATCGGACTCGTCGCTGCGCGCGGTCGACCGCGCGGCCGCGATCGCCGCGGACGATGGTGCGAAATTGATTGTTGCGACGGCACATCCCCCCGTCGCTGAGGAACGCGGTCGCTACGCCATCCCGCCGGGCAGCGATCACGGTCAGGACTACCGGACGGTGGGCCAGGCCCCCTATTACGCGATCCTGCACAACGCCAGGGAGCGTGCGCACCAAGCCGGCGCCAAGAACGTGGAGGAGAAGGCGATCGTCGGTGCGCCCATCACCGCGCTGGTGCAGCTCGCCGAGGACGTCGGTGCCGACCTGCTGGTCGTCGGCAACGTCGGGCTCGCCAGCGTCGCGGGGCGGCTGTTGGGATCGGTCCCCTCCGAAGTCTCCCGCCGGGCCAAGATGGACGTCCTGATCGTCCACACCTCCGACTAGCGCGTCGTTCGGCCTCAACCTCCGACCGAAGTCGTTGCGGCGCTTGCCCGTTCGGTTGACTGCTTTGCAAAGGACCGAAGGTTCAAGCCCACGATCCGGTCCAGGACCCGGTCTGAGACGACGCGGCTGACCCGCACCAGGATCGCGGCGTCACGCCCGATCGTGTAGCGAGTCCGCGGGCGAGAAGCGGTCGCCGCCTTGGCGATGACTGTTGCGGCATGCTCGGCCGAAACGCCGACCTCGCCGAATGATCGGGCCTGTGCGGTGACGGCGGCGGCGAGATCGCCATACCGGGCGAGTTGGGTGTCGGTCATGTTGGCCACCAGCTCTTCGGCGGTGGCGATGCCACGCTCGGCCATTTCGGTCTTGACCGCGCCGGGTTCGACGACGACCACTTTGATGCCCAGTTCGGCGACCTCACGCCGCAGCGCGTCACTGACCGCCTCGAGGGCGAACTTCGAACCGGCGTAGGCACCGTAAGTCGGCAAGACCACCTTCCCGCCAACGGAACTGATGTTCACGACGGTTCCGGAGCCGAGCAGTAGAGCAGGCAACAGCGCCTGGGTCATCGCGACGTGACCGAACAGATTCACCTCGAATTGTTGGCGCCACTGCTTCAGCGGCAGCGCTTCGACCGGCGCGTTGATGGCGATGCCGGCATTGTTGATCAACGCGCGCAACGGGCGATGCAGTGGATCGTGGGCGACCCGGTCGGCAATCGCGGCGACGTCGGACTCAACGGTGATGTCGAGGATGTGCGGCTCCAGGCTCGGCAGGCCTTCGGCCTTCAGTGCATCGGCGTCGGCCTCGCGTCTTACGCCGGCGAGAACATGAAAACCTCTGCGGGCCAACTCTTTAGCTGTCGCCGCTCCGATGCCTGTCGAGGCGCCGGTGACGACGATGAGTTCGTGGCGGTCGGTGCGATTCGCGGAATTCATGACGGTCTCCATCCGGTGGCAAGCTTTGAGTTGACGTTGTCAACTGAACGTAAGCGTCTGAGTTGACATTGTCAACTCAAAGGCTGGCTTATGCTCGGCGGGTGACGACACGGGCGGAGAGTGCTGCGGCGACACGTCGCTCGCTGATCGAGGCGGCGGGCGTGTTGCTCGACCTCGGCGGAATCGAAGCGGTCACGCTGCGCGAAGTCGGTGCGCGGGCTGGTGTTTCGCACTCGGCGGCGTATCGCCACTTCGCCGACAAGGAATCTCTGCTGGCGGTGGTGGCCATGAACGCGTTGAGCGAATTGGGTGACTCGCTCGAGGCATTGGTCAACAGCGACGATTCACCAGAGGAGTCGTTGCGCACCGGGTTGCTCTCGTTGATCGACATCGGCCGCACCCGTCCACATCTGTATCGGCTGATGTTCACCCCGCCGGCGGGTGACCCGACTGAAGCGATGCGGGTGGCCCAACGCGCGCAGGATCTGTTTTTGGACATCGTGGGTCGCATCACTGGTCCGCAGCAGGCGAGCCGCTATGCAGCCCTGTTGTTGACCAGCGCCCACGGGATCACGGGTTTGGACCTGAGCGGTCACATGGATTTGGACAAGTGGCACACCGATGCCGAGGAGCTTGTCGACACGCTCATCTCGGTGTTGCCCAAAGCGAAGTGACTTCGCCTCAGCGGCGCAACAGGATTGCGAACGCCTTCGCGGCCGCAGCCACGCCGGCGTCGTCGTTGGTGGCCACCAGGTCCAGCAGCAGCCCCCGGGTGACGGCCAGGCCGAGCCGGGCCATTGCCGGATCGAACGCGTCGCCTGCCACTGCCTCGACCGCGGTCAGCCAGCCGTCGACGGCACCGGGAATCATTCGGGCGAAGGGCTTTTCGCCCTGGGCGGCACGCGCGTAACACTCGAAGAACAGGCGCTCCAGCCGGCGCAGCTCGGGGCGCTGCAGGTCGGCCCACATCGCGGCAAAGCCGTTGGCGGCGTCCGCCGGCAACTCGGGGAGCAGCCCCATCTGGCGTTGCTCGACCTCTTCGACGACCGCCAGTAGCAGGTCCTCTCGAGACCCGAAGTGGTGCAGCAACATTCGATGACTGGTGCCGACAGCGCCGGCTATCTCGCGCAGGGAGCGGTCGCCGATGCCGCCGTCGGCGAATTCGTCGATCAGCGCGTCGAGGAGCTGCCGGCGCCGCGCCAGGTCAGGGGTGCGGGCCATGGGCCCGGCTGAGCTGCTCCGACCGGGCCTTGAGTCCGTGGGCTTCCAGTTCGAGAAAGCGCTTGGTCTTCCTGGCCATCAGCCGCCCGACAACCGCGCCGACGACGCCGCCCTGGTCGAGCTGCTGGCGCACCAGGGTGCGGCCGCCCGGCTGACCGATGACATCGTGGCGAGCGCTGACCAGCACCCCGGGGGAGCGGTGCACCCACGTCCAGGATGACCCCGGGTCGAGCTCGGTAACCTGCCAGACCAGCTTTTGCATGCCGGGCTGCTTGATCGCGAACCGGTTGCCGATGGCCAGGACGGGTCCATCCAGCCCGGTAAGCGAGGTCACGGACGCGGTCCAGTCCGGCCAGTGCTCGACATCGGTGAAGACATCCCATACCAACTGCGGCGCGGCATCGATCTCGATGCTGTCTTCATTAAACATGTACCAGATGGTACATAAAACAGGATGTCCTGCCTAGGTCACCCGACTTTTTCGGCCGATCGAATGAGTAGTGCACTACGCTATCGGGCTTGCTGGCCGCGAGATAAATCTTTTCCACACAACGGATTACACCTCACGAGAGGAGCAACACAATGTCGGACGTCATTGCGGCAGCTTCGCTGCCGAAGACGATGGTGGCTCGCCTGCGCGAACTCGAGGAGCGCCCTGGCATGCAGGTGAACCGCATTCCGGTGCTGACCACAACAGTCGGTCAACGCGAGATTCTCGACACCGTGGGCGACGCGGTGCCGGAATTGGATGCTGTCCCCCTTGCCACGCTCGCTGTGCTGAGTCCGGCCCGGCCCGCGGTCGACGCAGTCGCGTGGCTCGACTTCGAGACCGTCGCCTACTACACGGCCGGCGCCAACGCATTCGCGTCGGTTGGGACGTTCACGGGCAACCCGCAGTTCCAGCCCTATCTGCGGCTCACACTGGCGAAGGCGCCGACGGGGCGCGGGGTCCTGGTCACCTGTCGGGCGACAAGCATCGCGGTAGGACCGCACTACCCGGGGTACTACCGCGTGGAAGGCCCTGGGGTGGCAGCCAATTTCGAGGACAACGCCAGACCCACCACGTTCACGTTCGTCGTCCCGGCCGGTGGTAACGGTCCTGTCGAAATCAAGATCTACACCGACGCCGACAGAATTGCGCTCTGGGCTTTCTACGACTGCACGATCACCCAGATGTAGTCGAGGCCGGTCTTGCCGCGACCCGTGCGTTGAGGTGCTCGAGTGCCGCTTCGGCGCCGTTCCACCCGGGGATGCCGGTGACTCCCGGGCCCGGATGAGTGCACTGGCCGCAGAGGAAGAGCCCGTCGACCGGGGTGGCGAATTTGTCGGCTCCCTCCACGACGCGACCGGTCCACAGCTGGTTGGGCTGCAACAACCCATGCGAGTAGTCGCCGGCGTGTGCGCTGAATGTGCTGCCGAAGTAGCGATTGGAGAAGACGACTCGGTTGGTCACCGAGTCGGCGAACCCGGGCGCGAACTTGTCGAAGATCCCGACGCAGGTGTCGGCGTATTGCTCTTTCCAGCTTCGGTTTTCGTCGGCGTCGAGCCCGGTGGGGAAGTAGGGCGTGAAAATCGTTGCGCTGTGTTTGCCTTCGGGCGCCAGCGACGAGTCGACCATGCTCGGGATGTAGAGGTAGGTGGGAGGTGCATCGGGCAGCATGCCCTTGCGGTACTGCTCCCACGCGTCGCTGATGTATTCCGGCGACGGCGCGTAAGCGACTGTCGGACACCACTGCCCGTTGTCCTGCAGATAGGGCTGCAGGCGCTCGATCCATTGCGGCGCTTGATCGATGGTGAGATGGGCCTGGATGTATCCCAGGTTGAAGTTGATCTCCTTGATCTTGCGGATGTAGTCGGGCGGAAAGTTCTGCGCACCGGCCAGATTCACGAAGGTGGTGTATGGGTCCAGCGACGACAGCACCGCATCGGCGGAAATCTTTGTGCCATCCCGTAATTGGACCCCGATAGCACGTCCGTTCTCGACCAGGATCTCCTTGACGTGCTGCTTGCACTGCACCTCGGCGCCCAGCGACTCCGCGCGCCGGCACAGCGCGGTGCTCAACGCGCCGATGCCGCCGCGCGGCATGATGTATTCGACGTTGCCGCCGCCGATCAGGTAGTGGTACAGCGTCGATGCGTTCGAGCCCGGTGTCCAGGGTCCGCCGTCGAACGCGTCGATCGACATCGCGGCCAGCGAGCCCTGAATGCAGCGCCCCTGGTCGGGTGCAAGGAATCGCCGGACGGTGTCCATCGTGCTGCCGTACCACATCTGGGCGAAGTCGTGCCGGTCCGCAGGCGTGGGCTGCGAAGCGATCACTTCGATGATGTCCAGCGGCGGACCGAACGCCGAGTCGACGAAGTAGGGCGCGAATCTTCCTATGTGCGCGAACAATCCGCCGAGCGCGGTTGCGACGTCGGCCCCGTGATCCTCGAGGAGATGGCGCCCCATCCGCTCCAGGTCGTTGTACATGACGAACGGGGTGTCTTCGGCATCGCCGAAGGTGCACGTCGACGTCCACTGATCCATCAGCTCGAAGCCCCACTTCGTGAGCTCCAACCGGTCGGTCATCTCCTGGCGCCAGATCAACACGGCCCAGGCGCCGACGCTGTGCTTGTACCCATCGAAGAGTTCGCGGGTCGCGGCCATGCCGCCGAGGAAGTGGGCGCGTTCCAGGACAAGCACTTTCGCACCGTTCTTCGCCAGCACATTCGCGGCGACTAATCCGTTGTGACCTGCTCCGATGATGATCGCGTCATAGTCGGCCATGCTGACTCCTCGCTGAGTGATCCCGGGCTCCACGCACCATGTCATACCTGACATAGTTGCGTCAATGCTGACATTTGGTGTCTGCTTGTCGGTGTGGAATCTCGTAGTCAGCGGACGCGACAGGCCTTGATCCAGGCGGCGATGAAGCGCTTCGTCGCCGATGGCGTGCACCAGACGAGCGTGTCCGACATCGCCGCCGATGTCGGAGTCACCGAGCGCACGTTTTATCGGCACTTCCCGTCCAAGCACGCGGTGATCTTCGCCGACTACGACATCGGCTTCGAATGGTTCGCCCGCGCACTGGCTTTGCGCCCGCACGGTGAACCCATCACCGCCTCGGTCCGAAAAGCGGTGGACGCCTTCCCTTTTGACTTCGCAATGGTCCGCGAGGCCGCCACAATCCGGTCGCGTGACCTCGACCAGGACATCATCACCACGCACATCGGGCGGATGCGCGATCAGGTCGCCGACGAGATCAGCCGGTTCATCCACACGCGATCGAAGCCGACCGGCCTGGCCGTTGAAAGCGCCATGATCGCCGACATCGCGGCACACAGCCTGGCAACGGCGGTTTTCGCCTCGCTGGAGGCGTGGATGAGCAAAGGCGGCGAGGATATCGATGAGCTGAGCCGGTTGACCGACATCGCGCTGAGCGCGCTGGAAGACGGGCTCACACATACCTTGCGCGAAGCCGGATTGGATTGACCAACGAAATCGCTTGCCGCGCAACAGCCGCGCAACACCGCCGGATTGATGCGGTCCGCTCGGGGTACCTGAAAATCGTGCAGCTGATCCGCAAGCTCCCATCGCAGGCCGCCGCATGTCTGGTGACCGTGATGATGGCAGCCTGCGGCCACGATGCCGCCGCGCCGACATCCGCCGGATCCACGACCACCGGCATGCTGCCGCCGGGGGTAGCGACCGAAGGCAGCCGCCCACCCGCGACCGGGCTACCGCCGGCGGCCGAACCGCTCAAGGGACCGCCCCTTCCCCCCGACGGGCTCGTCGGGCGGACCATCCCGGTGGGGCACGAGCCCGAAGGCGTGGTCGTGGACGCGTCAACGCGAACCGTCGCGGTCGCGACGCGCGATCCTAATGAACTGGTGCTGATCGATGCGGACTCGGGCGACATCACCGGCCGGGTTCCGCTGCCTGGCACGGTCCGGCATCTGCAGCTCGCCACGGCCGGCGGCACGGTGCTGGTTCCGGTCGAGACCGCCAATGCATTGGTGCAAGTCGGCTTGCCGCACGGGAAGGCATCGCCGCCCATCGTCACCGGCACCGCGCCGCATGATGCGGCCGAGGCGACCAATGGCACTGTCTTCGTCGCCAACGAACTCGGCGGCACGGTGGCGGTGTTACGGGAAAACAAAATCGTCAAGGTCTTCACCGACAGTGTGCAGCCGGCCGGCACGGCGGCAGCCGGGACCGCGGTGGGCGTGCTCGACGTGCGGAAGAACGACCTGACCGTGTACGACGCGGAGCGGTTGACCATTGTGGGATCCACGCGGGCCGGCGCGGGTCCGACTCATCTGGTCGTTGACCTGTGATGTCGCGAGACATCGAGGACAGATGTCTCGCGACATAGTGAACACCCTCAGTTGTTGGTTGGGGGTGTTTTCTGTTTTTGGGGTTGGTA
>NZ_JBCHKV010000021.1:0-98723 GCF_039023525.1 Mycobacterium sp. 050272
GCCCACCTTCCCGGTGGGGAATTACGTGAACGCGACCCTGGGGAATTACGTGAACGAGAACCGGCTCAACATGGGGAATTCCATGAACGTCGACAGACAGGCGACTACGTTCAGCACCGAAATCACCCGATCGATGCGGGTTACGACTTCTCCGTCCTCAACCAGATGCTCGCCTGGCGTAACGCGCAGCAATGAGCGCACAACGGAAACGCCGGGCACGTGGTTTGAGAGCGGCACGGGGCGCCGTGAGTGCGAAATTCGCCGGCGGAGCTATTTCTGCTGGTCGAGGCGTAGAATGTCGATGGCCCAGGAGCGGCTAGCGCTGGGCTGATTTTCTCGGGGAGCGCAGAGCTTTGAGTGCCAAACCTAGCGTCTTGTTCGTCTGTGTGCACAACACCGGTCGTTCGCAAATGGCCTCCGCATTACTCACCCACTTCGCCGGCGATCGCGTAGAGGTTCGCTCAGCTGGAACCGAACGCGCCTACACGATCAACCCCGGCGCCATCGCGGCCATGGCTGAACTCGGCATCGACATCGCCGACGCAACCCCCCAGCTCGTCACCCCCGAACTCGTGCGGACCAGCGACATCGTGATCACCATGGGCTGCGGTGACCTCGGCCCCCACCTTCCCGGAATCGCCTACCGCGACTGGAAGCTCGACGACCCAGCAGGCCAGCCCGCCGAAATCGTTCGCGCCATCCGCGACGCTATCGCTCAACACGTCCACGCACTGATCGCCGAACTGTTCCCCGGCGCCGACAGTCCATGAACACCAACCGCCCGTTACGTCGACTCCCCGCCGCGACTTGCCATCGCCCTAGCCAAGCGGGTGCCGCGTCTGCGAATATGACTGCAGAACAACAAATCTAGCCCGAATGGCGGGATGCCACACAGCTTCCTGCTGAAACAGCGGGCACCAGCACGTGCTGCCGGATTTTCCGGGGACGTGCTTCGCTAGCATCTTCCTCATCGCCGACAGACGGCATCGGTGAAGGGGAGGGACCGGTCTTGAAGTTTGCCCTGGCATGTTATGGAACTCGTGGCGACATCGAGCCGTCCGCCGCGGTCGGCCGCGAATTGCTGCTTAGGGGCCACGACGTTCTCATGGCCGTACCGCCCGAACTCGTCGGTTTCGTTGAATCAGTGGGGATTACCGCGGTCCCGTACGGTCCGCAGGTGCGGGAATTCTACGACGACGAGTTCCTGCGCAACATGTGGCGAGACGTTTTCCGAACTCCGGTCAAGGCAATCCGCGGTGGATGGGACCCGATAATCCGGTACTGGAACGTCGTAGGCAGCACGCTGCTGTCGCTGGCTGACGGTGCGGACTTGCTGTCTACCGGCCTGAACTTCGAGCAGGCCGCCGCTAATGTCGCTGAGCATTACGGCATCCCACTGGCCGCGCTGCACCACTTTCCCATGCGGGCCAACGGTCAACTCGTCCCGTCATTACCCGCGCCGTTGTTCCGCATGGTGATGAAGACGATGGAGTGGCTGTTCTGGTGCTCGACCAAGAAAGTGGAGGGCACGCAGCGTTCCCGACTGGGCTTGCCGAAGCCAACACGTCGGTATGAGCAGCGAATCGCCGAACGAAAACCATTGGAAATTCAGGCCTACGACGGCCTGCTGTTCACCGGCCTGGCCGCCGAATGGGCAAAATGGGGCGACCGGCGCCCATTCGTGGGCGCCCTGACGATGGAACTGACGACCGAAGCCGACGAGGATGTCGCAGCGTGGATCGCAGCCGGGACGCCACCCGTATGCTTCGCATTCGGCAGCATCCCGGTCAAATCGCCCTCCGCCACTGTCGAATTGATCAGTTCAGCGTGCGCTGAGTTGGGTGAGCGGGCGCTGATCTGTTTTGGCGGAACCGACTTCGCCGGTGTCCCTCACCCCGATCACGTCAAGCTGATCAGCGCAGCGAACTACGCGGCCATCTTCCCCAGGTGTCGCGCAGTCGTGCACCACGGGGGATCTGGCACGACGGCCGCCAGCTTGCGCGCCGGAGTTCCTACCCTGATCTTGTGGAGCTCGGCAGATCAGCCGTACTGGGGCGCTCAGATCAAACGGCTCAAAGTGGGTAGTGCTCGGCGCTTTTCGGCGACCAGTGCTGATTCCTTGGTCGCGGATATGCGCCTCATTCTGACCCCGGCTTGCGCCACCCGGGCCCGCGAGCTTGCCGACCGGTTGACGACGCCCTCCGAAAGCGCCGCTATGGCCGCCGACCTCTTCGAGGATGCCGTCCGGCGAGGGGACTCAAATCGGTTGCAAACCTAGGAAATCGACCGCATGTTGCCTGGCTGGGCACTGGTCTCGCGGCGCGCTCGGTACTCCGATGGTGTTAAGTCCCGCCCCCAGGCGGTGGTGATCGGAACGTTTCGGTCCAGATAGCCCGCTTCCGTCGCCCTCCAGGCCTTGACGTACAGGTAGAACGGGATCGCCGCATGGATGTGATGGACGAGGTGATAGTTCTGATACAGCAGCAGCAGACACATCACCCGCTCCCAACCGATCCGAACGCGGGTGGCGCGGAAGCGGTTTGTCTTTGTCGTGACGAGATCGTGGTGAGGCAGCCAGTCGAACCACCACGCAAGAATGCCCATGCCGATCCGCTGTGGAATGAAATAGACCAGCACCAGCTCTCGGCCATAGCCGAGAATGACCAGGGTGGTGATCAGGGTAAGCGAGACAGTGACATTCACGGCATACCCCAGCGTCTCCTTGCGCGGGCGCTGCCGCAGGCGCGCCAGATAAAACCAGCAATACCAGGCATCGATCGTCAACCAGCGCAACGGCAGCTGCCAACGCGGGCCGGCGATACTCCACGCGTCCGGGTCGTCCTGAGCACTTTCGTTTGTGTTGCGGTGGTGGGCGAGATGGATGTGTTTCAGCACTGGATATGTTCCGAACAACGAAACGAATGGCATCGACAAGCGACCGAAGACCTGGTTGACCCAGTTTGGCCGCCCGACGATGTGGTGTATCGATTCGTGCAACACGGTAAACATGGAAAACGTTACGAGACTCTGAACGACGACGGTGACCATCAACCACCACGGACTCACCCCGCAAAGAACCGCGGTCGTCGCCACACACCAGGTAGCCAGGGACCCAAGCCAGAGCAACACGGTCGGGGTCGCAATGGTCGGCCGCGTGAACTTGGGCGGGGGGAAGCCTCGCGGGATCGCGGCCGATGCGCCGTTGGCGCTCAATGGTTTTTGGGTGGCGGGCATTTCGGTCGTTGTCACGCCGACCGCCGGCCGGAAACCTCGGGCCGAGGCCCTGAATCGAAAACCATGTGGCACCACCTTTTTCGACCGTGCCTGCAATAGTCGGTCGGCACCTGTTTGCGGATGAAACAACTCGGGCGTGTTGGCGCGAAACGGAAAATCGGGTCACCGCACTTCCCTGCGTGAGAATGCACTCGCTCACGCAGGGAGGTGCGTTTTCAATCTTGTTGGGTCGCAGACCTCGCGTCTCCCTCCTGCCCTGGGAGTTGCGATGTCGCCGGATATTCGCGGTTTACTCGTCTGAAAGCGCTACTCGAGACGAAGCTTTCGACATATCCGGGTTCTCGGCAGATCAGGCATGTTCAGCGACCTCCGATCCCACGAGTTCGGGTTTCCACGTATGCGCATACGTTTTCCCGCTTTTCAATACGGTGGTGAGTTCGCCGTCCAAATCGGCTGATACCGATCTGACGGTGGACAGCCGGACATGATTCATGAGTTGCACCAGCGCGTTCACCTTGTAATGCGTTTCGAGCTGTGGATTTATCGTGGGGCTTACCGCGATCGGTATCGTCTCGTGATACCTCATGCCCAGCACGAAAGCCCGCTTGGACTCAGCGTTCACCATGAACGGCTCATCGCCCCTGTCGAGGTTTCTCAGCATAAGAAGCGGTATATCGCTCACCCATAGCGGATCAGCGGGTTTGTCCCGATCCGTATGGGTGCCGATCGGATTTTTCGGATGTGTCCAGGCGATCGTCCGCCCAGCGGCTATCAGGTCGAGTCGCAGTGCTTGCCGCCACACTTCGCCATTGGCGGCGATCGCTTCGAAGAAGTTGTCTCGGTTCTGATATGCCACCCCGACGACCAAATAGCGATCAGAATGTAGAGCGTGAAACTCCCGCAACTCCGCTATCGCGCGGAAGAATTCCTCTTCGTCTAGAAGCAGATCGCTTGTGTCGTAGTAGAACTGGCGCTTAATCAGCATCGTCTCGGTAAATGGGCAATGCGCTTTGCGGCCGTCGCCTTCGACAAGGAAGTCGAGATAGTTTTGTATCACCGGGACCCAGTCATCCGTGTGCCGGCTGAGCTCGGTGAAGACATAGTCCGACCGTCGGTTCATCGACGCGCCCCTCCCAGCGGCGACACCCCACGCCGCGTCCTACGGCGCCTGCGCTAGCCTTGATTGCCCGAGATCAGCTGCGTCGCATACCGTGAATCCCCCGAATCCAATCCGAGCTTAGTCCAGGGCTGCGCCGCGCGTGGGCGAATGAGCCGATACGCGGCGACGCGGTGTCGAAGCCCGACCCCGTCCCAGTAAATTCGTTACTTCCGGTTTGACCGGCGGATCCGCAGGTCGGCGATCAGAACGGGTAGTCTGCGTCTAAGTCAAGATCAAGGAACGGTCTTCGGCTTTCGCCCGGGTTTGAGCCCGTGCCGGATGGTCTATGTGGATACGTTGGCGTCGCAGCCATTTCCGACAGAATGACCGGACATTTGGCCGAAGCTCTGCGCGACAGGCCGGCGGCGAGGCAGGATTTTGATCATCAGTCACTCGGGGTATGGGGGCGAGTGGGCCAAGTCTTGGGGGAGTCGATGGGACGTGATGGCCTCGCGCTGCCGCTGACCCGTGGACAACTGGACATCTGGCTCTCTCAGGAGTCCGGCGGTGCTGGCACGGACTGGCAACTTGGTTTGTTAGTGAAGATCGACGGCACGATAGACCGTGCTCTCCTGGAGCGAGCGATCCGCCAGACGGTGGCGGAGGCCGAACCGAGCAGGGTCTCATTCTTCGAGATCGAAGGCCGAGTGGTCCAAAGACCGATCGAGGACCCGCATGTCGAGCTCGAGTTTCATGATCTGGTCGGCGCTCCCGATCCGGTAGCCGAAGTCCGGCGGATGGCTTCGGCCATCCAGCGCACACCGATGGCGCTGAACGGCCAACTGCTCAAATTCGTCCTGTTCCAGACGCAGCGCGATGAATTCTATTTGTTCGGTTGCTGTCACCACATTGTTCTGGACGGTCTGGGCATGGCGCTGATGTCGCGTCGGGTGGCGACCGTCTACTCGGCGATGGCCGCTGGAAAGCCAATTCCCCCAGCATTTTTCGGGTCGGCACAGGATCTGATTGATCTCGAGTCGGGATACGAAGCATGCAACGACTACCTCGAAGACAAGGACTACTGGTCCAAGAACCTTCCCCCCGAGAGCGGCCAGGACTACCAGATCGGTCACATTGACGCCGACCGCGATCCATGTTCGCCGTCGGCGTCGGTTCAGTTCGATGCGACCGCCGTCGGCCGGATGCGAGAGCTGGCCAAAAAGCTGCGCATCCGCCGCTATTCGGTCATCGCGGCGGCGTCCGCGCTCGTGGTGCACTCGTGGTCGGGCAGTGCTTCGGAGGTGGCGCTGGATTTCCCGGTCAGCCGGCGGGTGCGTCCCGAGTCCAAGACGCTGCCCGGGATGCTCGCCGGTGTGGTGCCGCTGGTCTTGCAGACGTCACCACAGACAACGGTCGCCGAATTCTGTCAGCACGTTGACGTCCAGATCCGGGAATTGTTGAAACATCAGCGTTTTCCGGTGCACCAGCTCGACGGTGAAGGCAACCTCCACAGCCTCAGACAGCCGGCGAACCGGGTGGGTATCAATTTCATCCCGTCCCGATTGACCTTGGAGCTCGATGGCGCTCCGGCAACCGCGACCTATACCGCCAACGGGCCCGCGGAGCACTTCGGGCTCTTCTTCATTGGGGCAAGCGACTTTCTGTCGCTCAGCACGGCGGGCCTCGGGCAGCCGTATTCAAGCTTCGACGTCGCCTACCTCGCGGCGCGTCTGGAGCAGGTGCTGATCGAGATGGCCGCCGAGCCGCAGCGGCCGATCTCGGCGCTCGACATCCTGGACCAGGATGACAAGGGCCGGCTCGACGAGTGGGCGCATCGCGCGGCGCTCACCCAGCCGGTGACCGCGACGGGGTCGATTCCGTCGGTGTTCGCCGAGCACGTGGCACGTATCCCCGAGGCCGTAGCGGTGACCTACGACGGCCGTTCCGTGACGTATCGGGAACTCGACGAAGCCGCTAACCGGATGGCGCATCTACTGGCCCGTCATGGAATTGGCCCGGGACAGTGTGTGGCCCTGCTGTTTCCCCGGTGTGCCGACGCGATCGTGGCGATGCTGGCGGTGCTCAAGAGCGGGGCAGCCTATCTGCCGGTCGACCCCGGGCATGCGTCGGCGCGGGTCGAGTTCATGCTCACCGATGCCGCTCCAAGCGCGCTGATCACCACGGCCGAGCTGCGCTCGCGACTGCACGATTCCGGCCTGCTGGTCATCGACGCGCACGATCCCGCCGTCGAGGCCCAGCCCGGCACCCCGCTTCCGACGCCCGCGCCCGAAAACGTCGCGTACGTCATCTACACCTCCGGCACCAGCGGGACACCCAAAGGTGTTGCCATCACCCATCACAACGTCACGTGGCTGATCGAGGCGCTCGACGAACATCTGCCGCCGGGTGGGGTGTGGGCGCAGTGCTACTCCTCGGCCTTCGACCTGTCGGTGTGGGATATCTGGGGTGCGCTACTGCGGGGCAGGCGGCTGCTGGTGGTGCCCGAATCGGTGACAGGTTCCCCGGACGATCTGCACGCGTTGCTGGTCGCGGAGCAGGTCAGCGTGCTGGCTCAGATTCCGTCGTCGGTGGCGCTGCTGTCACCGGAGGGGCTGGAGTCGACGGTGTTGGTGGTGGGCGGCGAGGCCTGCCCGACCGACGTGGTGGATCGGTGGGCGGCACCCGGGCGGGTGATGATCAATGCCTACGGTCCGACCGAGGCGACAGTGTGTGCGTCCATGAGTACGCCGCTGGCGCCGGGTCAGGGTCTGGTGCCGATCGGGTCGCCGATACCGGGGGCGGCGATGTTCGTGCTGGACAAGTGGTTGCAGCCGGTTCCGGCCGGGGTGGTCGGCGACCTTTACCTGGCCGGGCGCGGCGTCGGCCTCGGATATGTGCGGCGCGCCGGCCTGACCGCCGCGCGCTTTGTGGCGTGTCCCTTCGGGGCGCCGGGGACACGCATGTATCGCACCGGCGACCTGGTGTCCTGGGGCGCCGACGGGCAGCTGCGGCATCTGGGCCGCGCCGACGAGCAGGTCAAGATTCGCGGGTACCGCATCGAACTCGGTGAAATCCAGGTCGCCCTGGCCGCGCTGGACGGAGTGGACCAGGCGGCGGTGATCGCGCGCGAGGACCGCCCCGGCAACAAGCGGCTGGTCGGTTACATCACCGGCACCGCGGACCCGACCGAGATTCGCACCGCGCTGGCGGGGCGGCTCCCGGCCTACATGGTGCCCGCCGCGGTTGTGGTGTTGCCCGCAATTCCGTTGACGGTCAATGGAAAACTCGACAAACGCGCCTTGCCCGCACCCGAATTCGCCGTCGGTGAGTACCGCGCCCCGGCCGGTGCGGTGGAAGGAATGCTGGCCGATATCTTCGCCCAGGTTCTCGGGGTTGAGCGCGTCGGCGTCGATGACTCGTTCTTCGACCTGGGCGGCGACAGCATCATGTCGATGCAGGTGGTGACCCGCGCGCGGGCGGCCGGGGTGATGTGCCGGCCGCGTGATGTTTTCGTCGAACAGACGGTAAGGCGACTTGCCCGGGTCGCGACGCTGGCCGACGGCGAGGCCCGCGTCACCGACGAGGGCGTTGGTCCGGTGGTGGCCACCCCGATCATCCGCGCGCTGCACGACATCGCGGGCCCGATCGACGAGTTCAACCAGACCGTCGTGGTTTCCGCCCCGCCCGGGGTGACCGACGCCGACGTGGTGGTCGTGTTGCAAGCGCTGCTCGATCGGCATGCCACCTTGCGCCTGCGCATCGACGATGACGGCGCCGGCAACTGGTCGCTCGAGGCACCCGACGCCGGGGCGGTCGATGCCCGCGCCTGCCTGCATACCGTCGACGTGCTGTCGGAAGAGGCGCTGGTGCGGGCACGCTCCTGGTTGAACCCGTCGGCCGGACTGATGCTGAGCGCGGTATGGGCGGCTGCTACCGGCCAGCTGGCATTGCTCATCCACCACCTGGCCATCGACGGGGTGTCGTGGCGAATCCTGTTGGAGGACTTCAATATTGCTTGGGCACAGCATCATGCCGGCCAGCCCGTAACATTGCCGTCCGGCGGCACGTCGTTCGCACGGTGGTCGGAGCTGCTGGCCGGGCATGCACACCGGGCCGAGATAGCGGCGCAGGCGCAGGCGTGGCGGCAGGTGGCGGCGATACCGGCCGCGCTGCCGGCCGTGCAACCTACGGATACCTATCAGACCGCCGGCCAGTTGTCGGACTCGCTGGACGTCGAGACAACGCGCCTGCTGCTGGGCGAGGTGCCGGCGGCGTTTCGCACCGGGATCGGCGACATATTGCTGATCGCCTTCGGGCTGGCGCTCGCGGAGTTTCTCGGCAGTGGCGCCGATGCGCCGATCGGTATCGACGTCGAAGGCCATGGGCGTTACGAGGAGCTGTCGTCCGAGGTTGACCTGTCGCGGACGGTGGGCTGGTTCACCGCGAAGTACCCGGTCGCGTTGACGGTTGGCGGCCTGCCGTGGGACCAGGTGACCGCGGGCACCGCCGCTCTTGGCGCGCTGGTCAAGGACGCCAAGGAGCAGCTGCGGACCCTGCCCGAACCGCTGACCTATGGTCTGCTGCGCTACCTGAACTCCGAGGTTGATCTCAGCGGGTCCGAGCCGGTCGTCGGGTTCAACTACCTGGGCCGCCTCGGTGCCGGTCCCGACCTGCCCGGCGAGCTGTGGCGGATCGACGGGGACAGTCTGTCGGTTGCGGGGGTGGCCGCGGCGCTCCCCCTGCCACTTGCGCACACAGTGGAACTCAATGCCGGCACCATAGACACCGAGGCCGGGCCGCACGTACAGGCGAGCTGGACGTGGGCGCCCTCAGTGCTGGATGACGAGCAGGTCCGTCGGCTGAGCAGGTTGTGGTTTGAGGCCCTGATCGGTATCTGCGCCTATGTCAAAGCCGGTGGGGGCGGGCTGACTCCGTCCGACGTCGCCCCCGCCCGTCTCACCCAGCAGCAGCTCGACGAGCTCTGTTCCCGCGGCGACGTCCAGGACGTGCTGCCGCTGACCCCGGTGCAGCAAGGCCTGCTGTTCCACACCAGCTTCGCGGCGGATCTGGACGACCTGTACACCGTGCAGCTCGGCGTCACGGTCACCGGCGCCCTCGATGCGCACCGCCTGCGCGAGGCCGTACAGACGGTCGTCAACCGGCATCCAAATCTGTTGGCCCGGTTCCGCGAAGACTTCGGTGAGCCGGTGCAGGTTATCCCGGCCAACCCGGCTATGGCCTGGCAGGAAATTGAACTGGACCCCATTCGCGGCGACGCCGATGAGCAGATCGAGCGACTGTGCGCGGTCGAGCGTGCCGCGGTCTGCGACCTGGGGGACAAGCCGACGTTCCGGACGGCGTTGATCCGTACCGCGGCAGACCACTACCGGTTGGTGCTCACCATCCATCACATCGTGGCGGATGGCTGGTCGCTGCCCATCCTGATGCGGGAGGTGTTCGGCAGCTACTACGGCGCGCGGCTGCCCGCGGCACCGTCGTATCGCAGCTTTGTGACTTGGCTGTATGGGCAGGACCGCGTTGCTGCACAACGGGTTTGGCGCGATGCGATGGCCGATTTCGAGATCCCGACACTGGTGGGTGTGCCCGGCCGAGTAGGACGTCGCGAGGTCGCCTCCTTCGAGGTGTCCGCCGAGACCACAGCGGCTTTGACCGAGCTGGCCCGTACGTGCCACACCACCGTGAACACGGTGCTGCAGGGCGCCTGGGCGCAGCTGCTGATGTGGCTGACCGGTCAGCACGATGTGGCGTTCGGCACCGCGGTCTCGGGTCGGCCGAGCGAGCTGAACAACTCGGAATCCATTGTCGGACTGATGATCAACACGGTGCCGGCGCGCGCCAACAGCACCGCGAGGACCACCATCGCCGATCTGCTAGACCAGCTGCAACGCCTGCACAACGACACCCTGGAGTACGAGTACCTGGCGTTACCCGACATCCACCGCGCCACCGGACACGATCAGCTGTTCGACACGCTCTTCGTGTACGAGAACTATCCGATCGACGCCGCTGCGCTGATGGGCACTCATGACCTGGTGGTCACCGGGTTCGACAGCCGCGAGTTCAACCACTATCCGCTGTCGGTGGTCGCGACGCCGGGCCGGCTACTGAGCCTTCGCGTCGAATTCGACACGGACGTATTCGACCGTGCGGCCATCGACTCGCTGATCGATCGGCTGCAGAAGGTGCTGACGGCGATGACCGCCGATTCCGCACGGCCGTTGTCGTCGATCGATCTGCTCAACCGGGATGAGCATGACCGCCTCGGTGAGTGGGGCAACCGGGCGATGCTGGCCGAGCCGGAGTTGTCCGCTGTCTCGATTCCTGAACTGTTCGCCGCTCAGAGGGTCCGCGCCCCGGAGGCGGTGGCGATCAGCTACGAGGATCGTTCGTGGACATATCGCGAGATAGATGAGTCTTCTAATCGGCTGGCGCACTTGCTAATACAGCATGATGCCGGCCCGGGTGCCCGGGTGGCCGTGTTGCTTCCGCGGACACCCGACGCGGTGGTGGCGATCCTGGCTGTGCTGAAGGCCGGGGCCGCCTACGTGCCGATCGATCCGACGGTGCCCGCGTCGCGGATCGAGTTCGTGCTGGCCGACTCCGCGCCGGCCGCGGCGGTCACCACCGCCGACGTGCGGCCTCGGTTGGACGGAACAGACCTACCCATCGTCGTTATCGACGACCTCGCGGTGCATACCCAGCCCGATACCGCGTTGTCGGCCCCGGCGGCCGAGGACATCGCCTACATCATCTACACCTCGGGAACGACCGGAGCGCCCAAAGGCGTTGCTGTGCAGCACTGCAACGTGACGCGGCTACTGGCATCGCTGGACGCCGAGTTGACGCTGGGCCAGGTGTGGACGCAGTGCCATTCATTGGCGTTCGACTTTTCGGTGTGGGAGATCTTCGGTTCGCTGTTGTATGGCGGGCGGTTGGTGATGGTGCCCGACTCGGTGGTCCGCTCGCCAGAAGAGTTGCACGCCTTGCTGGTTCGTGAACAGGTTAGTGTGTTGAGCCAGACGCCATCGGCGTTTTACGCTTTGCAGACGGCCGATGTGCTCGCCCCGGAGTTGGGAGAGCAACTGAAGTTGCAGACGGTCGTGTTCGGTGGCGAGGCGCTCGAACCCCACCGTCTGAAGACCTGGGTGAAACAGCATCGTGGACTGCCGCGCTTGATCAATATGTATGGCATCACCGAAACGACGGTGCATGCCTCGTTGCGCGAGATCTCCGACGATGACGTCGACAGCAACGCCAGCCCCATCGGAGTGCCGTTGGCGCACCTCGCGTTCTTTGTGCTCGACGCATGGTTGCGTCCGGTGCCCGCCGGGGTGGTCGGCGAGCTGTATGTGGCCGGTGCCGGACTGGCCGCCGGCTATGTGCGTAGGCCGGGGCTGAGCGCGGGGCGGTTTGTGGCATGTCCGTACGGACAACCCGGTGCGCGCATGTATCGCACCGGGGACCTGGTGTCGTGGGGTGCCGATGGTCAGTTGCGCTACGTCGGGCGTGCTGACGAGCAGGTCAAGATCCGCGGGTATCGCATCGAGCTCGGCGAGATCCAGGCGGCTTTGCAAGAGCTGGACGGGGTCGATCAGGTGGCGGTGATCGCGCGCGAGGACCGTCCCGGCGACAAGCGGCTGGTGGGCTACATCACCGGAACCGCCGACCCGGCCGAGCTCCGCACCGAATTGGGTCATCGGTTGCCGACCTACCTGGTGCCGACCGCGGTCGTGGTCCTGCAGGTGCTGCCATTGACGGTCAACGGCAAACTCGACATCCGCGCCCTGCCCGCACCCGAATACTGCGATGCCGACCATTACCGGGCTCCATCCGGCGCGATCGAGGAAGCCTTGGCCGCGATCTATGCCCAGGTGTTGGGCGTCGACCGGATCGGTGTCGATGACTCGTTCTTTGACCTGGGCGGCGACAGCATCCTGTCGATGCAAGTCGTGGCCCGTGCCCGCGTGGCAGGCCTAATGTGCCGTCCGCGTGACGTTTTCGTCGAACAGACGGTGGCCCGGCTCGCGCAGGTCGCCACGGTGATCGCCGACGACGAGAGTGGCGTGGTCGACGACGGCACCGGTTCGGTGATCGCCACCCCGATCATGCGCTGGTTGCAGAGCCTCGAGGGTCCGGTCGAACAGTTCAACCAGACGATCGTGGTCCAAGCGCCGGCGGATGTCACGCAGGCCGACGCGGTGGTGCTCCTGCAGGCGTTGCTGAACCGGCATGCCACGCTGCGGTTGCGCATCGATGGCAGCACCGGCGGTTGGTCGTTGTGGGTGCCCGAAGCCGGGGCGGTGGACGCCGGCGGCTGCATGGACACCGTCGACGAGCTGTCGCCCGGCGCGCTGGTCGCGGCCCGGTCGCGTCTGGACCCGCACACCGGGGCAGTGGTGCGTACGGTGTGGGCCGAGTCGACCAAGCAGTTGGCGCTGATCGTCCACCACCTCGCCGTCGATGGTGTGTCGTGGCGAATCCTATTGGAAGACCTGAACATTGCCTGGGCCCAGCATCACAGTGCCCAGCCGGTAACGCTGCCGGCACCCGGGACGTCGTTTGCCAGGTGGTCGTCACTGTTGGCCGAGCATGCGCAGAGCGCAGACGTCATGGCTCAGGCCGAGGCGTGGAGCCAGGTGGCAGGGATCCCAGCCGCGCTGCCGCCGGTAGGGCCAGAGGACACCTACGTCAGCGCCGGCCGATTGTCGGTGTCGCTGGATGTCGAGACGACCCGCTTGCTGCTCGGTGAGGTCCCGGCGGCGTTTCACGCCGGAGTTCAAGACGTTCTGCTGATCGCGTTCGGCCTGGCGTGGCGGCAGTTCTTGGGGACCGGCGCCCCGATCGGCATCGACGTGGAGGGTCACGGGCGCCAGGAAGAACTGGCTCCGCATGTCGACTTGTCGCGCACGGTGGGCTGGTTCACCACCAAATTCCCGGTGGCCCTGACGGTCGGTGACCTGTCCTGGGGGCAGGTGGCGGCCGGTGGGGATCGCCTGGGCAGCGTCATCAAGGACGCCAAAGAGCAGCTTCGGGCCCTGCCTGACGGCCTGACCTACGGACTGCTGCGCTACGTGACCGCTGATGTCGATCTGGACTGGTCCGACCACGGGATCGGGTTCAACTACCTGGGTCGTCTGGGTGGCGCGGCCGAGCTCTCCGGTGGGCTGTGGCGGCTCGGCGAGAACAGCTTCGTGCTGGCCGGTGCCGCGGGCGCCGTGGAGATGCCGCTTGCGCACACCGTGGAGCTCAACGCCGTGACCATGGACACCGAAGCCGGCCCCGCCCTGCAGGCGAACTGGACCTGGGCGCGCTCCGCGCTGGATGACAAGCAGGTCAGCCGGCTCAGCGATCTCTGGTTCGACGCCCTGACGGGAATGTGCGCGCACGTGCGCGGCGGAGGGGGCGGCGCGACGCCGTCCGACTTCCCGCTGGCTCGGCTCGCCCAGCGCGACATCGACGAGCTGGCGCGGCAGTACCGGCTCGGCGACGTGCTGCCGTTGACCCCGTTGCAGCAGGGCCTGCTGTTTCTCACCGGCAGCACACAGAGCAGTGACGACCTGTACGCGGTGCAGCTCGATATCACCGTGAGCGGTTCCCTCGACCCGCAGCGCTTGCGTGACGCGGTGCGCGCGGTGGTCACGCGCCACCCGAACGTGGTGGCTCGCTTCGTCGAGGACCTCGGCGAACCGGTGCAGGTGCTCCCCGCCGATCCGGTGCCGGCCTGGCAGTACGTCGAGCTGAACTCCGCCGATGCGGACGTCGAGGAACAGGTTCAGCAGCTCTGTGCTGCCGAACGTGTCGCGGTTTGCGACCTTGCCGGCCAACCGCCGTTCCGCGCTGCCGTCATCCGCACCGCGTCCGATCGATATCGGTTCGTGCTCACCAACCACCACATCGTTCTCGACGGGTGGTCGAAGCCCATCCTGCTGCGGGAAATCTTTGCCTCCTATCACGGCGCGCGGCTGCCGGCGGCCCCGTCCTATCGCGGCTTCGTCGGGTGGCTGTCCGAACGGGATCGAGCGGCCGCTGCGGCAGCCTGGCGCGAGGTCTTCGACGGGTTCGACACGCCCAGCCTGGTGGGGCCGCCGGGTCGGTCGGCGCTCGGTCCGCGCGGCACGGCGTCATTCCAGGTGTCCGCGGAGACCACCAAGGCGTTGGGTGAGCTGGCGCGCTCGTGCCGCACGACCGTCAGCACCGTCCTGCAGGCCGCGTGGGCGCAGCTGCTGATGAAGCTGACCGGCCAGGCCGATGTGGCATTCGGCACGGCGGTGTCGGGACGGCCGAGCGAGCTGGCCGGCGCGGAATCCATGGTGGGCCTGCTGATCAACACCGTCGGAGTGCGGGCGACCATCGGCGCGCAGACCACCATCGCCGACCTGCTTGCACAGCTGCAAAGCAACTACACGAAAACTCTTGAGCACCAACACTTACCGCTGAATGAGATCCACCATGCAGCGGGCCACAGCCAATTATTCGACACCATGTTCGTGTACGAGAACTACCCCATCGACACTGCTGGGTTGATGACCGTCGACGGATTGCAAATAACAGGCTTTACCAACCGCGAATACAACCACTACCCACTTTCAGTGCAAGCCGTGCCAGGCCACGAAATCGGTCTACGCGTTGAATTCGATACGCACGTGTTCACCGCGACCGCGATCGAAACGCTGGTCGAGCGATTCCGGCGCGTACTGGTAGCCATGACGGCAGACGTGGAGGACTAATCCTGACCGCCGGGCGCTGCGCCGGGACAGCGGATGACAAGATCCCCGAGTGAGTTACGACTGGCCCAGCCTTGCCGATGTCATCGAAACGCTCAACGTTGCCCGCGTTGACGACCACCACTTCGTCGCCACGCAGCTGGACAACCCGGACCATCACATCGTGGGGGGCCACATCGCCGCCCAGGCGCTGATGGCGGCGAGCCGCACCGCGCCGGGCCGCGCGGCGCACAGCGTGCATGTCTACTACGTGCGAGCCGGCGATGCCCGCAACCCGGTGGACTTGCACGTCGACGTGGCGCGCGACGGCGGCACGCTGTCCACCCGCAAGATCACGGCCCGCCAGGACGGCCAGATCCTGCTCGAAGCGCTCGCATCCTTCAATGTGCCATTCGAGTCGCTCGACTACCAGCAGCCGATGCCCGACGTCGCCGACCCCGAATCGCTGGTGCCGGTGCAGCAGCAGTTAGCGGCACATGCGGACGAACTGAACGGCCATTGGGTCGCACCTCGGCCCTTCGAGCTGCGCTACGTCGACCCCCCGCCGCGCCTTGCCATCGACTTGGCCGAGTCGTCGCCGCGGCTGCGAATGTGGTGGCGCGCCAACGGATCTGTGCCCGATGATGAGGTGCTGCACAGCTGCCTGCTGACCTACCTTTCCGGAACCACGATGGTTGAGCCCGCACTCGTCATGCGGCGGGCCACGCCGGTCAGCACCTTCAACGCCCTCATCGACCATGCACTGTGGTTTCACCGGCCGGTCGACTTGGCTGACTGGGTTCTCTCAGATCAGGTGTCGACCAGCGGTGTCGCGGGCCGGGGGCTGACGACGTCGACGATGTACAACCGCACGGGGCAAATGGTCTGCGTCGCAACCCAAGAGCTGTACTTCGGCCGAGCCGCCTGACCGACCGGTTACGGCGTGCCCAGCAGATCGATGCGGTGTCGGGGTACATCGCCCCCGAGTGGAACGACCCTGGCCGCCATGTCGGGGTACTTCTCGAAGAACGCTGCGAGGCCCTGCTTGGCAGGTGACCAATCAGGTAGGGGATTGCGGGTTCGGCTCGCCCGTTGCTGCTTGATCTCCCAGTCCGCTTGACGGAGCTCGTCGATGTCGGCGATCTCGTAGGTCAGGTAGATCTTGTAGTCCTCTTCCGGCCGGACGACGTTGCGCGCCTTGCGCAGCATGTCCAGCGTTGCCCGCTCGGGATTGCCATGTTGCCCGTTTCCGGAGAACACGTAGCGGTCGGCGGTGATTTGCTCGAAATAGTCTTGCGTGTAGTTGTTTTCGCTACCGTGGTGCTGGCCCTTCAACACATCGACGTGCAAACTGTCGCCCAGTCCGACGAGTTTCATGCCCTCGAGGATCTTGTCGCCGCGGGCATCGCCGGTGAACAGGATCGTCTTCCCGCCGAATTCGGCGAGCAGCACAATGCTGGACAGATTGGGCACCGACTTGTCGACGTAGGCGGCCAGTGCGGCAGCCGGCGGTTTCGGGTGTTTTTTCTGCTCTTCCAGCCACTTTCGGTGTGCTTCTTGGAGAGCCTGGACTTCTGGCAGCATCGGTCCGATGACGTTCAACGTCAGGCCGTCACCCATGTCCATCGCCGTGCCGCCATCCTTGGCGACGATCAACCCGCCCTCTCCATCGTTTACCTGTATCTGCAGCACCTCGGCGTTGCCGGCCAGGTCGATGCCTTGTTCGATGCCTGCGAGCACCATCAGCGCATCGTTGAACGTGTCGGCGTCGACCTTCGCGTCGTCGGGCACCAGGTCGACCGGGATGTCCCCGGTCAGCGATGCCGTTCCATATCCGTTGGAGGTGGCTTTCTTCAGCTCGGCGGCGTCATTGCCGATGATCTTGTCAAAGGTGTTGTGGAACAGCCGCCGTGGCTTGACGAACCGGTTCACCGCCAGCGCCCTGAGCTCCTCTGTGAGCCGCACCAGTCCGTTGGCGTGGTCGTCGTCCACATGGCTGAGCATCACCCAGTCCAGCGCCATCGGCTCGCCGGCGGGCACGCCCATTTCGTCGCGCAGCTTCTTCAGCCGCGGCTCGAGGTGGTTGGTGTAGACGCCGCTGGGGCCTCCGTCGATCAACGCCAGCTTCTGCTTCTTGTGCGCCGTTGGACCGTATCGAAGCAGTAGGCAGTCGCCTTTCTTCGCCGGCAGGATTTCGAGGCTGAAAATGCTGTTGGCCATCTGAATTCACCTCATTGACTCTGTAATGCACGAAGGACGTCGAGTAAGCCGTGACCCTGAAAGGTGCGCTCTCGTCCGAGATCGGTCGCGGTGTCGCAGAGAATCTTCTTGATCTTGTCGGGACGTCCGACCAGTTCTGGATAGCGCGCCATCAGTAGCGCCGCGGCGCCGCTGACGTGAGGTGCGGCCATGCTGGTGCCGTCCAGATAGCCCCAATCATTGCCCAGCACTGGGGAATAGATGCGTTCGCCGGGAGCGACGAGGTCGGGTTTCGGTCGTCCGTCACCGGTCGGTCCGCGGCTGGAGAAGTAGCTCACGCCGTAGGTGAAAGGTTTGTAGTGGTGGGTGGATCCGACCGTGATGACGCGCTCCGCATTGCCGGGGTCGGTGATGCTGAAGGCGAGGTAGTTATTGAACGGCTGGTCGTTGACCATGATGTTCTGGTAGCCGAAGTTGCCGGCCGCCGCGACGACAACCACGCCGCTGTCGATGAGTCGTTCGGCCTCCATGCAGACCGGGGTTGCCCCGCATGCGTAATTGCGCACGTCGTGCTCGATCGACAGGCTCATGTTCACACCCTGGATCTGCAGGTCGCCCGCCAATTCATTGGTGTGCCGGACAAACTGAAGCGCCGCAATCACCGCCAACTCGGTGTCCTCTTTGTCGGATCCGATGATGCGCAAGTCGTAGAGACCGATCCCCGGGCACATGCCGGTGACGAGATTTCCGCCGGCTTCGTCGACCGCGGCCGCGATGATGCCGGCGACATGAGTGCCGTGTTCGCTGGTCGGCGGTGGTGGCGGTGTGTCGTCATCGCCGAGTTTGAGGAACTCCGCGATGAGGTCATACCGCATCGGCTGACCTTCGCAGGCGGCCTTGGCGATCTGTTTGAGCTTGCGGTCCGCGTTCGGCGGAAGGGGGCTGTCCTTCCGTGCAGTCTCGATCGCCTCTAGATTGCATTTGCGAACGACGTCGTCGACATTGCTGAGGTTGACGACCTCGCGATAGTAGGTGAAGTCATAGGTCTTGCGGACCGGGTGCTTACCAAACGCGGTGTGATGCGTATCGATCCCGGAATCGACCACCGCCCAGTTGATTCCGCTGCAGTCGAGTTCGAACAGCCGGCGGGCCGCGTCGGCCTTCACGGCCGGCACCGACTTCATGATCGCCGTGGAAGCCGGTCGGTTGCGCGAAATCTGCCAGACCTTCGCCTCATCTGCCGGGGACATCTCCGTGGAGATCAGGCCGACCACGAGCTCGCGCAAGTCGTCGTTGCTGGTGTCGACCAGCAGACCCTGCGTCTTCTTCTGAACTTTGGTCAACACCGGTGGCGCCATCGGCTCACGGTCCGTCTCCTCGGGCGGCCGCTGCACCATCGAGACCAGGGCGCATAACGCGACGAAGCGCTCAAACGCCGTGCGCCGACTGCGAATCCCGACCATGGGATCCTTGAACAATTCGTCGAGGTTCTGGGGACCTTTGTTCCATGCGCCGACCAGCACCCGCACATCGGCAACCGTCTGGGCAATCTTGTCGGATCCGTCTGCGCCGTCGGACTTAGCTGAATTCATCCACGCATCGATCTCGCTGCGAGTCTTCGGATCGAGCCACCACTTCGTCATCGGGATCAGGACCCGGATCACTTCGTCGAAGTACAACCGGGCGGCTACGTAGTTCTGCACCGGCGCGACCCTCGGGTCGTCGCCGTGGGCGACACCGCGACGGATCCTTTGCAGACGCTTGAAGATTTCGGCGGCCAGGGCATTGGACGAGCTGCCCTTGTATGACGTGATCAGCAGGTCGACGGGTTTGCTCAGGTCTTCCACGTACGCGGTCCACACATCCCCCAATATGGGTGAGCCCTGCAGGTGTCGTCGGCTCGAGCCGGCGCCAACCAGGATGTAATCGACCAACTTTCGCGAGATCGAGTTTTCCCCGTTCATGTCAACCCCTCGTTCGGATAGGGCAGTTCGGTCTTCGCGGGATCGGTGATCTCACTGGACATGTGCGTCCGCAGGCCGGCATCGCAGATGATGTAGCCCCAGTTGATAAGTCGTTCTTGGTCGGCGTCGGACAGCGGCGCAAGCCGCGTCTTCACCTCGGCGAGTGCTCGGGTGCGGTCGGGGTTGGCCGGCAGCACCGCCCCGCCGTATTTCGCGACTTGACTACGGATGCCGATGTACATGCCTTGTCGCAGGCCGGATTTGAACGAGCCAATCACCTGGCGCTTGCGCATCGCAAGGGCTTGATTGTGGATGAGGTCGAGTACTCGAGCCGTCTGCCGGAGCGGATCCGTCGGGGGATCGTCGTCGGCGGCGACTTCGCCGCCGGCGTCACTGACGATGATCGACGTGTATCGCTTCCACGCGGTTTCCAAACCGAGGTTGTCGTATACGCCGCCGTCGGTCAGCTTGATTTCGTCGCGGAAGCCGGGCTCGGTCAGTGTGTTGCCTTGCTCGTCGATCCAGGCCTGGCCCTTGAGGTGCAGCGTGCACGGCGACAGGACAGGAGGAAAGGCCGACGACGCGGCGACCGCGACCGCCAGCGCTACATCGGGATTCATGATCCGGCCGACGCGGTAGTCGGCGAGATAGGGCTTGCTGAACCGCAGCAGCACCCCGGATTCGAGGTTGGTCGAATTGAAGATGAAGCGTGGCTTGTCGGGGAGTTGTTGCAGGCTGGTGTCACCGAAGAGGTGCTTGCGATAGGCTGCCGCGACGCGGCCGGCGGCGGAATCGCCGAACGGCAGCATTCCTTCGAGCACCGCTTTGACGTCGACCGCGGTTTCGCTCATCTTTCGCACGGGCGTGACGAACTGTTCGCCGAAGTTGCTGGCGACCTGCTTGGTGTCCCAGGTCAGCTGCTTCCAGTTCTTCGCCAGTACGCCGGCGGTGATCGAACCGCCCGAGACGCTGGAGATGCGGTCGAGCTTCGGCAGCAGGCCGACCTCGTTGAGCCGCCAGAGCACGCCGACGTGGAAGATCATCGCCCGGTAGCCGCCGCCGGATAGGCAAAGCGCCAGGCCCTTCTCCGGTTGCCGATCTGCGTCGTCCTGCCGGACCGGCGTGATCAATTCGTCCAATGTGGTGCTGGTCAGATCCACGGTGGCCCCACTTTCAGAAGTACGTGTCGCAATGGGTGTGGTTCGTAGCCGTGCTGATGACGCTATGGCGGACGACCGGGCTTGCGCACGAGTAGTCGGCTACTCGACTTGCGTTATTGCAAAGGGCGGGCGATGCCGTCTGATCTCCGCGATTCGCGATCGCTGGGCGTGACGACCGGAGTGGGTAGCAGCCGAACCAAGACGACACGCGTTTCCGAAATTGAAGCCTAAATCGGAAGAGTCGTCGGAAGCCGCGCCCTGTGTTCGCGCGTTGCTGAGGGGAATGTCGGCGCGTGTTTCTGCTTTGGCCGCAATACATGAAAATCGTTGTCCCGCAACTGAAGTTAATTGGCAGGCATCGCTCGTGCTACTGTGTCCGGGGATGCCCTGTCGGCATCCATTCAGAATGAGGGAAGTTGATGGTATGGCGCAGGGAACTGTGAAATGGTTTAACAGCGAAAAGGGCTTCGGTTTTATCGCTCCGGATGGCGACGCAGCAGATGTGTTCGTCCATTACACGGAAATAAAGGGAACCGGCTACAAATCGCTCGAGGACAATCAGCGTGTTGAGTTCAGTATTGAGCAGGGCTCCAAGGGCCCGCAGGCGGTCGGGGTGACTGCCGTCTAATCTGAGCTCTACCGCATGTGGGCTGGTGGGTTATTTCCCGCCAGCCCACAGCACGTTGAGGAGCTTCCCGCCCCGCTCCAAGTCGGGAGCGTGTACTCGATGAAGACGGCCGCCGCACAGGACCTCGGAAGACGCCGCGGCTTAGAACGCGACCAAAGGACGTTCAAGCGGCATTTCCGGGGCTGATCAACGCCGCCAGTCCAACGCCGCGACGTTGTCCTTGGCTATTGTGTAGATTGGATGCCAAGCCGAGCGTATTGCCGCTACACCGCAAACGTCATTGTGTAGGTGAGCAACCCACGATCGATTGCCCTCGTCTCGACCACCTACGTCTGCGTCGAAACCAAACCAAATTTTAAGGATCTGCCCATGACATCATCGGACTTGTTCTCACATCGCCGCGAGCCCGAGGTTGTGCCCCACAGCGGTCGTGAGTCCGAACCGGTGCAGCCGCCTACCTTTTCAGACCGTCCCACCAGCAACCCCGCGACTGCGACGCCACCATCGTGTGGGGACTGACCCAGAACGGCACACCTCGCCAGCTACCCCGCGACTAGCCTGCGCCCCAGGGGCTCCGACATGTGATGCGGGTGCGCCCGCGTCGAGCTGTCAATTCATCAATGTCGGCGGTGCTTCGTCGGCGCCACCCCGGTTTCGCACGCAACGCTTTAAGGCACTAACTTTCCTGAGGTGATGTCCTCAGCTGCTGGCGCTCTTGCGCGGTGGATTGCCCCCGTCCTGACCGCCGCGACCGTCGCCTGGCTAGGCGTTTCGTCGCAGGCCGTTCCAGCCCCGACGATGCGCTTGGTCTCCGACGGAAACCCGCTGGCAGGTGCGCCGTTCTACGTCAACCCCACGTCGGCGGCCATGCGTGCGGCGCAGGCGGCGAACCCGCCCAGTCCCCAGCTGACCGCCGTGGCCAACACACCGCAGGCCTACTGGATCGTGCCGGGCGGTTCGGCGGGCACGGTCGGGAAGTACGTCGGCGACGCGAATGCCGCCGGCGCCATCCCCGTTTTGTCGATCTACGGGATTCCGCACCGCGACTGCGGCAGCTTCGCCGCGGGTGGTCTCGGGTCGGGCGCCGACTACCGCGGTTGGATCGACGGCATCGCTTCCGGCATCGGCGCCTCGCGGGTGGCCGTCGTCGTCGAACCCGATGCGCTCGCGATGGCCGACTGCCTGTCGGGTGACGCACGCCAGGAACGTTTCGACTTGATCCGCTACGCCGTCGACACGTTCACCCGCGACCCGAATGCTGCCGTGTATGTCGATGCGGGTCACCTGCGTTGGCATAGCGCCGAGGACATGGCCGCCCGACTCAACCAGGCGGGGGTCGGTCACGCGCGGGGCTTCAGCGTCAACACGGCGAACTTCTTCACCACCGAAGACGAAATCGGTTATGGCGAGGCCATTTCGGGGCTCACGAATGGATCGCACTACGTGATCGACACGTCGCGCAACGGCGCCGGCCCGGCGCCCGACTCCGAGCTCAACTGGTGCAACCCCAGCGGCCGGGCGCTGGGCACCCAGCCCACCGCCTCGACCGCCGGCGCGCATGCCGACGCCTATTTGTGGATCAAGCGGCCCGGCGAATCCGACGGATCATGCGGCAAGGGCGATCCGCCGGCGGGCACCTTCGTCAACCAGTACGCCATCGACATGGCCAGCAAGGCAGGCATGTAGTCGCGCTCCGCTGCGCGGTTTTGCGATTGGTCGATACCCATCGCGCCTCCGACGACCCGGTCTGCGGGGGCAAACCGGGAAACCCCTTCCCCGTCCTCGAAGGGGCCGTATTCTGTTGATTCGCAGTCGAATTCCTTTCCGCAAGGACGGACCAGCACTGCGAGACCAACCACAGCCGAAAGTAGTCGTTGACAACTAAGTAGTCAACGACTACTTTAGCGATGTGGCCGAGCAGAAACCGTTCCACCACGGCAACTTGCGTGCCGTCCTGCTCGATCAAGCGCAGGCGGTGCTGCGCGATGGTGGCCTGGACGCGCTGTCCCTGCGGGAGTTGGCGCGCGAGGCCGGCGTCAGCCACGGCGCCCCGCGCAAGCACTTCGCCGATCGTGAGGCGCTGCTCGACGCACTCGCCGAGCGTGGCTTCGATCAGCTGGCCGAGCGAATCGGCGAGGCGGCCGCGAAAGAACCCGACGACTTCCGACGCGCCCTGCACGCCGTGGCGTCGGCATACCTCGAATTCGCGGTGGCCGAGCCCGCGCTATTGGACCTGATGTTCGCGGCCAAGGTGAACAACCCTTCTGATGCTGTCCGCAACGCGGTCGCGAATCACATGGCGGCACTGCTGCGCATCATTTCCCGCGGTGTCGACGCCGGTGCGTATGCACCCAGCGACGTGGAACGCCTGACATTGGTGCTGTCGGCGAGTGTGCAGGGCATCGGCGGCCTGGTCACCTCGGACCGGATCACGCAATCGCAGAGCCAGGCCCTTATCGGCGATGCGATTGCGCTGTTTCTCGCCGGCGCGTCGACCGACGGCTGGAGGACCTTCGCCGACGACCATCCCTGGCAATTCTGGACACACCGGGAAACACGATGACCGACAAGCCGATCCGCGAGGTGCCGGCGGTCGGACGCTCGGCGCGGATGCGACTCGTCGATCGGGCGATGACCCGCATGCTCGGCTTGCCCCCGGCGACGATCGACTACTCGGTGCGCAAAAATGTCCCCGTGCCGATGCGCGACGGCGTCGTCCTTCGCGCCGACCACTACCTGCCGCGCACCGCGACACCGGCCGGCACGCTACTGCTGCGCTGCCCCTACGGCCGCGGCGCGCCGGTGTCGTGGATATACGCCCAGCTATATGCCCAACGCGGCTATCACGTCGTATTGCAAAGTGTGCGCGGCACATTCGGTTCCGGTGGCGAATTCGCGCCGGCCACACACGAAGTCGAAGACGGGGCCGACACCGTGGCCTGGCTGCGGGACCAGCCCTGGTTCACCGGCACCTTCGCCACGCTCGGCCAGTCGTATCTCGGCTTCACCCAGTGGGCGCTGCTCGTCGACCCACCCCCCGAACTCGTCACCGCGGTCATCATCGTCGGACCCCACGAGTCCAAGTCGCTCATCGCGCGCAACGGTGGGCTCGCCTTGAACAACGTGTTGTGGTGGTGTGCTCAGGTCGCGAATCAGGAGATCGGCGGCCCCGGTCGAAGAACGCTGCGGCAGTTCACTTCCGAGCGTGGCGTGCGGGCGGCGGCAAACCGGTTGCCGTTAGGCCGCAGCGGCCGCGACCTGCTGGGGGAGGGGGCATCGTGGTACGAAGACGCGCTGGAACATAGCGGCGTCAGCGACGAGTATTGGCGGCGCGCTGACGTCGAGGCGGCCCCGGATCGCACGAGAATCCCGGTGCTGCTGATCGGCGGGTGGCAGGACCTCTTCCTCGGCCAGACGCTCGAACAGTACCGGCGACTGAAGGCCAACGGATCAAATCCCGCGCTGCACATCGGCGCGTGGACACACCTCGAGATGTTGGGTAGGTCGGCCGGACTGATCACACGCGAGACATTGCCTTGGCTGGCAAGGCATCTCGCGGGCACGAGTTCGGTTGCTCGGAGTCCGGTGCGCATCTTCGTCACGGGCGGCCCGGGCTGGCGCGACCTACCCGACTGGCCGCCGGCCTGCCGAACCCGCACGCTCTATCTCAATTCGGGTGCCGCACTGTCGGATGCCGCGGCCACCGACGAGTCGGCGTCACGATTCACCTACGACCCGGCCGATCCCACTCCGACGATCGGCGGGCCGTTGCTGTCCGCTTCCAACGTCGGGTATCGGGACGACACCGAATTGAGCCTGCGAGACGACGTGATCACCTTCACGACAGCGCCGCTGACACACGACTGGGAGGTCATCGGAACGCCATCGGTGCAACTGCGACATTGCACCGACAATCCTCATGCCGATGTCTTCGTTCGGCTCAGCGAGGTCGATTCGCGCGGTCGCTCGCGCAATGTTTCCGAGGGCTTTGTCCGCCGCGTCGACCAAGACCCGATTGTGCGAATTACATTGGATGCCATCGCCCACCGCTTCCGAGCCGGGACAAGGATCAGGCTGATGATTGCCGGCGGCTCGCACCCGCACTACGCCCGCAACCTCGGCACGGGCGAACCGCCATTGACCGCCGTCGCGATGAAGCCGTCACGCCACACCGTCGCGCACGCGTCCTCGCGTCTGGACCTGCCCGTCGTGGAGACCAACCGGGATTAGCGCCTTGAGTCGAACCGGGCTGGCTGCCGACGAGCGGTCCGAGGCATTGTGCGGTAGAAAGTGCGTAAACGAAAGCCCTGCCAAGCAGCGTGCGGGATTCGGCTCGCTTTGAGGAGAGGCTTGATCGTATGCCTGCATGGAGACGCCGCGGAGTGACAGACAACAGCAGCACGACCGACGTTCGCCGCAGCGTTGGCGCGGAAATGGAAGTCGAGGTGACCGAGCCCACGGTACTGGATTTCCAGATCGCGGTGAGTCGTCGACCAGGCCTCGAGGTGACCGAATCGCTGACCATCAAGCACAACGGCAAGACCGTTGAGCCGCGCGAGATCATCGGCGCGCATCAGACCCGAATCCATGTCCTGCCCGCCGACAAGGGAACAGTCACCGCGTCGTACGAGGCGACGGTCGACGGCCACGCGGACCCCGAACCCGTCACCGACATAGACGCCATCACCTATCTGCGCCCGAGTAGGTACGCCGAAGCCGACAAGTTCTTCGGTTTCGCCGCAACCGAATTCGAGCAGTACGGCACCTCGGTGACCCTGCTCGAGAAGGTCTCGTCGTGGGTTGGCACCCGGCTGAATTATGTTCCCGGGTCTAGTGATCCGATCGACGGGGCCGCCGACACCTTGCTCGCGGGTGCCGGCGTGTGCCGCGACTATGCTCATCTGGTGATCGCGCTGCTGCGCGCGGTCCATGTCCCGGCCCGACTGGTCGCGGTGTACGCGCCGGGCTGCCAGCCGATGGATTTTCACGCCGTGGCCGAGGCGTTGATCGACGGGGTCTGGCAGGTCGTTGACGCCACCTGCCTGGCACCGCGCCAGTCCATGGTCCGTATTGCCACGGGCCGTGATGCCGCCGACACCGCGTTCCTGGACAACCATGGCGGTGCCATCAACCTGCAAAACATGACCGTCACCGCCGTCGTCGACGGTGAGCTCCCCAAGGACTCCGTCGAGCAACTCGTCAGCCTGGGGTAGGAACCGCCCTACTCGCGCTCTGGCCAGGGCGGTCATCGCCGCGTCGCGGCACCGCGTCGACTGACATTAGGGTTGATCCATGCCGGATGCCGCCACGCCCGTCCTGGTCCGATCCGATCGAATCCTGTTGATCCTGTCGGCGGTGTTGGTGCTGTGCGCCGGGTTCGCCCACTTCGGCGGCTGGAACTCGGTGCTGACCTTCGTGGTCGCCGCCGCGGCGGTCGGTGTGCTCGCAGCACTCGTCGGCCACAGTGTGGATCAGCTCGGCGACCGCTTTGGAGCCGGCGCCACCGGGGTGCTCCAATCGGCGCTCGGCAATCTTCCGGAGCTGTTCATCTGCCTGTTCAGCCTGCGGCACGGCCTGGTCGACGTGGTCCGCGCGGCTTTGGTCGGATCCATCTTGGCCAACCTGCTGCTCGTGTTGGGTCTCGCGTTCGTGGCCGGCGGGCTACGTCACGGTACTCAGCAACTCGGGTCCCACCGCGCACGCACCGTGACGGTGCTGATGTTGCTGTCGGTGACGGCGTTGTCGATCCCGTCGGTGGCTTACTGGATCCACACCCCGGCCTCCCACCACGAAGACGCCCTGTCGATCGTCGTCTCGGTGCTGTTGCTGGGGCTGTTCGTCCTATCGCTGCCGGCCTCGCTACGCCGGCACGACGACGAGGCCCCGCCCGCCGGAATCCACGAGCACCCGCGCTGGCCGGTCTGGCTCGCGATCGGCATGCTTGCCGGCGCCGGGGTTCTGGCGGCTTTCGTGTCGGAGTGGTTCGTCGACGCGCTGCAACCGGCTATGCACGCACTCAACATCTCCGAGGTGTTCGCAGGCCTGGTCGTGGTCGCGATCGCCGGCAACGCGGTGGAGAATTTCGTCGGCATCCAGCTTGCCGCCAAGGGGCAATCCGCGTACGCGTTCTCGGTCGTTCTCAATTCGCCACTGCAGATTTCGCTGGTGCTGGGGCCGGCGTTGGTGCTCATCTCGCAGGCCACCGGCATGGCCGGGCTGACCTTGGTCTTCAGCCCGATGTTGGTGGTGGCGTTGCTGCTCGCGGTCATCCTCACCGCGTTCATCTCGTTCGACGGCGAATCGACGTGGCTCGAAGGCGCCACCCTGGTCGTCCTCTACGGGATCATCGCCGCAGCTTTCTGGTGGGGTTGACCCGCATCTGCTCGGCCGGCCCTCATAGCGGCGAATCGCTGGCGCACGTAACGTCTTTGACATGAGCGTCTATGCCTTGAACCTCTTCGACATCGCCGACGCCGACGAGTACCGCGCCTACTCACGACGGTCACCTGCCGAGGTGGCCAAGCACGGCGGTCGCGTCGTTGCGCTCGGAAAATTTCAGGAGGCGGTTCTCGGCGACATCGAACCGCGTCAGGTGCTGATCCTGGTGGAGTGGGAATCGCGGGAAGCCTTCGACAACTACTGCAGCGACCCCGAACTCGCCGATCTGCATCCGCATCGCGAGGACGGATCGTCGAAATACATCTGGCACCTGTTCGACCGTCTCGACGACCTCAGGCCGCTGCTAAATCGATGATCCTTTTCTGCACAGTCACATCCAGCCCATAGCGCCTTGCGACATTGCTCGCATTGTCTTCCTGCACGAGTGTGACATGCACGGTGCCCGCGCCCGTGGCCTGATATCTGCTGGTATGGATGCCGGGGGCGGCGGGTGCTTTGTTGTCCCATTGATACCGGGACCCGAGATATTTGAGGATCGCGGTATCGGGCGAGCCTTCTTCGTGCCATTGGCAGTGTGACGTCGGGTAGTCGTCGGTCAAGACGATGTCGAAGATATCGCCCTTGCGAATCGTGACATGTCCGCCGTTGTCGGAATCATGCGCCGCCGCGTCCGGGCTTGAGCAGCCGGCAACCAGCACCAGGCAGGCCAACAGCATTGCCAGCTTCGGGAGCATGTTGACCACACTAGCTGCCCGGCGACTCAGATCTTGAGATAGCCTTTGTCGGCGGGGATCTGGGCGGCGGTGACCAACGCGGACGCGTCGCTGGCAAGCCAGACGACGATGTCGGAGATCAGGTCGGGAGCAGCCAGCGACTCGGTAGGCAGTGCGCCCGGCGAGAAGCTGTGGATGTAGTGCGGGTGGTCTTGAAAGACCTGGTACATCGACAGATCGTTGCCCATCGGGGTGTCGGTGCCATAAGGATGCACCGAGTTGGCGCGGATGCCGAACTCGCCGAGTTCGATTGCCAGCGAGTTGGTGAGGCCGACAACACCGAATTTGGTTGCGCAGTAATGCCCGCAGCCCGGCACGGCCTTGATTCCCGCAGCGGAGCTGATGTTGATGATCGATCCGCCATTACCGGCGTCGATCATGGCCGGCACCACGGACTTCATGGTGTTCCACAGCCCGGTGAGATTGGTGTCGAGCGTCTCCTGCCACTGTTGGGCCGAAATCTCCCACACCCGGCCCCAATTCAGCACCCCGGCATTGGCCACGACGATGTCGAGCCGTCCGAATTGCTCGATCGCATTCGACACGACGCGCTGCTGGCCAGCCAGGTCGCGGACGTCGACCTCCTCGGCAAGGATCTTGCGGCCCTCACTCTCGACCAGATTGACCGTCTCGGCGAGGTCTTCGGGTGTCGCCGGAGGATAGCCGTTGTGCTGGGCGACCGGTGCGCACGCGTCGATCGCGACGATGTCGGCTCCGGCGCGGGCCAACCGGACGCAGTGTGAGCGGCCCTGTCCGCGGGCTGCTCCGGTCACGAAGGCGACCTTCCCGACCAGCGGTGTGGCGGTTTCGCTCATGCCGATAGCTCCTCTGCTGGCGGCGCCGACTGTGGCTGGATGGCGGGTTGGGTGCGAAACTCGTAGTCCGTCAACGGCGATCGCCGGCTGAACCGCCGCGACGCGATGATGGTCTGCGGACGGTGGTAGACGGTGTCGCGCTGAGAGTTCACAAAATAGGTGGACAAGCCGGGGTTGCAGGCCGTCAGGTAGAGGTGCACGGCCTTGCCTTGCCGCTGCATCCGATCGTTCCAGCGGTCGAACGCGGATTGGCTGACCGCGACCGAAGTCGCGCCGCGCTGTCGTGCCTCGTCGATGATGCGCACGGCGTGGGCCGCCATCGTCTCGACGAAGTCGGGCCAGGCGAATCCGACGAAGCCCAGCGGTCCGACGATCTCCCACCGGTTGGGCAGCCGCGGGTGCGCCGTCCCGGAATAGCTGCGCAAACCCTCGGCGCGGTAATACTGCGCAAGGTCGAAGCCGTTGTCGCCCAGAATCGTTCCGGGACGGTAGGTCTCAGGATCGGTCCACAGCTCGTAGCCGGTGGCCAACACGATCAGATCGGCGGGGCGATCGGTGCCGTCGGTGGTCCGGATCCCGGTACGGGTGATGCGCTCGATCGGGGTGGTGACCAGCTGCGTGCCCACCTGGTTGAACACGGGCAGGAAGCTGCTGGAGATGACCGGACGCTTGGCGAGCAGGCCGTAGCGGGGCACCAGCGCGCGGCGCGTCTGCGGATCCTCGACCACTGCGCGCAGCAGCAACCGGTATAACAGTCGGCACCAGGCGTCGTAGACCGGCATGAGGCGCGTGAGTACCCGGCCGGGCAGCCGCGGCAACAGATGCATCAGCGGCGCGAGCATGAACGCGTCCATGCCTGCCCGCCCCAGGGCATTAACGGAACCGACCGCTCCGGGCAGCCGCAACAGCCGGCGCATCCATGGCGCGATGTCGAAGTCGACCTTGGGCAGCACCCACGCTGGAGTGCGCTGATAGACAACGAGACTGGCGGCCCGGTCCGACAAAGCCCCGGCAATCTGGACTCCGCTGGAACCGGTACCGATGATGGCGATGCGTTTCCCCGCGGTGTCGTAGTCGTCGTCCCAGGCATTGGGCCGCAGTATCGTTCCGGTGAAGTCGTCGACGCCGTCGATGCCCGTGACGTTCTTGGCGTTGACATAGCCGCCCACCGAGTTGATCACGAAGCGCGCCGACACCGGCGGCTGATCCTTGATCGAAAGATGCCACCGGCTGCCTGCGGCGTCCCATTGTTGTTGGACAACTTCGGCATTGGCTTGCAGGTGCTTGTAGAGCTTGAAGCGCGCCGCGGTGTCGCGCAGATACTGGTAGATCTCCGGTCCCGGCGCGAAGAATCGCGTCCAGTGGGGGTTGGGCGCGAAGGACAACTGATACCAGAGCACCGGGATGTCGACGGCCAGACCGGGGTAGTGGTTGTCCCG
The DNA here is from genome assembly GCF_039023525.1 of Mycobacterium sp. 050272. Classification (NCBI taxonomy): domain Bacteria; kingdom Bacillati; phylum Actinomycetota; class Actinomycetes; order Mycobacteriales; family Mycobacteriaceae; genus Mycobacterium; species Mycobacterium sp. 050272. The sequence continues at coordinate 30,435 of NZ_JBCHKV010000021.1, forward strand.
CCAGGTGCCGCCGAAGTCGGGCCCGCGCTCCAAGATGACGAAGTTGTTGATGCCCTTGTCGCGCAACAACTTCGCTGCCGCGATCCCGCCCGGTCCGGCACCGATGATCGCCACTTCGTAGTCAGGTTCAGCCACGGTCGGCCCCGGTCAGGCCGGCGACGATGTGATCACAGACGTACCGGCGCACGGCACGGGGATTGTCGAGGTTGACCGCGATCGGGGGGATCAGCTCGAAACTGAACAGCATTCGCACGATCCATTCGCTAGCGCGCGCCGCGTCGACCGTCGGACCGACTTCTCCGTTGCGCTGAGCGGCCTGGACCAAGGGCTTCCACAATTCGATCGCGCGGCGCATCAACTCGTCGCCGCCGTGATCCAACAGCAGAACCAGGAGGCCTCGATCCAGGCCACGCGGTATCGATTGCGAGCGTTGACGATGCGCGCAAATCAACACCGCGACCGCGGCCGCCTGCTCGGCCAGGGTGGCTTCCCCGGCGATCTCGACGGCCATGGTGTCGATGAACCCGGCAGCCAACTGATTCAGCGCGGTGGCAATCGCGTTGTCACGGTTGCCCAACAGATTGTGGACAGTGCCACGCGATACGCCGGCGGCTTCGGCCACCGCCGTCAGGCTGAAGCGCCTGGGCCCTAGCTGGCGCAGCGTGTCGGAGGCGGCGGTCAACAACGCGTTCGGCACCGGCCTGGTGTCTCGCGCGGCATCGACGGGCACTTGAACACATTAACGATATGTGTTCAATGAGGTCAATAGGGCGGCAGACCGGGCGAGCGCCGAAATATTGATGGTTTGACCAGGCATCGAGCGGGTATTTTCACGGAGCGATACAGGAGAAGGGGGCCGAGATGACGATGGTTGAGCACGGTCGCACGCGGTGTCCGCGATGCGCGGCGTTCGCTGAGTACCGGTTCCTCGAACTCGGCGACAACAAACTCAAGTATGAGGTGCACTGCGGTAGCTGCGGCCATGTGCACGCTGAGGTAACCGGCGTATCGGCCGCTCCCGCCACTGCCGCGTAACGGCTTCATAATCGGCTTGTATCGAGCCATAGCAACCCGATCTTGGACAAGCTCCACACTGTCAGACGACGCTGAAGTCAAAGGGCGAGTTAAGCAATCGCCCATCGAGCGTCAGGAGCAAGAGCATGACCACGTCGTCGCCCAGAGTGCACTACCAGGCCCGTGGATTCGCGCGGCGGTTGTGGATGCTCGCTATCGCCGGTGTCGTGGCCGCGGCGGTCGTCATGATTGCAACCGGCAACAGGCAATCGGTGCGCCTGGCTTCGGTCGGCTCGATCGCCATCGTGAATGGTGTCTCGATCACGCCGGCTCCGGGTTGGACGATCGCGGACCGCGGCCCCAACTGGGTGGCGCTGTCCAACAGTGACTCCAGCGCGCAGTTGCAGGTGGCGGTCAAACCCGCCGGCGGAACCGATCTCGTCGGCGTGCTGCAGGCCGACATCAACCAGTTGTCCGGGACGCCGGCGGCCGGCTTGATCAACGTCAAGAACCTCAGCGCACCCATCACGAGAACGCTGCAAGACACCAACTTTCAGCAGGAGGCATTCGTCAACTACACCGCGGACGTGTCAGGTCCGCAGGGGCCGATTCCTGTGATCGGCACGTTCAACGAGTTGCTGAACACCTCGACTCACCAGTCGGCTTTTGTCAACTTCCGGCAGAACGACAATGCCACGACGCAGGTCGACAACGACGGCGAATTGATGATCAATTCACTACTTGGACAGCCTATTTCGCGCGCCGGTGAGCGATGATACGGGCGCCGTGGGAAGGGATGTAGACGACGTGACGCGCGCGGGCTGTTTCGGGTCGGCTGCGGCCGGGCGAGAGACGGTAGTTGAGCAGGACCTCACGAAGGATCGCGGTGGATTCCATCATCGCGAATCCGCCACCGAGACAACGGCGTACTCCGGCGCCGAACGGCAACCAGTTCCAGGCGGTGGCAGAGCCGTCGAAGAACCGTTCGGGTCGGAACGCGTGCGGATCGGTGTGCTGCCCGGGATCCGACTGGACGGGGCCGATGCCCGCGAACACGGTGTAGCCGGCGGGGACGCGGTAGCCGCCCAGTTCGATATCGTGGGTCAGTCGTCGTGCGACGGCGTAGAACACCGGATGTAGTCGCATCGACTCTTTGATCACCGCCTCGAAGTATTTGTCGTCGCCGTTGTCGACGGCCGCAATGGCCTTGTCCTGCAGCGCTTGATCATGCGCGAGGTCGTGCAGGGTCCACGACAGCGTGATGGCGGTGGTTTCGTGGCCCGCCAGCAGCAGGGTCACCATCTGGTCGCGCAGCTCGGCATCGGAGAGCCGGTCTCCATCTACTTGCGTGGCGATCAATTGGGACAGCACGTCGCCGCGGTCGGCGGTGGTGCCCGTGTTGCGGCGCTCACGGATCTCCGTGTAGAGCGCGTCGTCGATCCGCTCCCGCAGTTGACGGAATCGTTTCCAGGGCCCGAACCGCTGCAACTGCGGGACCACCTCGCCGGCGTACACCGCCATGGATGCGGAGACGAGTCGCGAGAACGGGACACGAAGCGCGTCGAGCTGGGGTCCCTCCCGCAGACCCAGGACCACGCGCAGCATCATCTCCAGGGTTACGGCGTTCATCCGCGGTTGCGCGGCGAACGCGGTGCCGACCGGCCAGCGGCCCATCTCCCTGGCAGCCAGCTCGTTCATCATGTCCCGGTAGCCGCGCAGCGCGGCGCCGTTGAAGGGTGGCACCAGCAGTTTGCGTAGCCGTTGGTGAGCAGCTTCGTCGGTAGTGACCACCGAGCCCTCACCCATCACGTTCCGAATCCCCTGAATTCGTCCTTCGCCCGCGTGGAAGGTCGTCGGCTCGCCGCTCAGCACGGACCGATTGAGCTCAGGACTGCATACCAGGACGGACGGCCGGCCCAGGACGGAAACGGCGATGACGTCGCCGTAATGCTTGCGCAGCCACGGCGTGATGCGATCCCGATGGGAGAACAGCGCGGTCTGCACCACGCCGGGCACCCGCGGGCCGGGTGGTAGCGGCAGCTGCGCGAGTCGATCGGTCGTGGCCGGCGTCGTCTGGCTCATGTCAGCTCGCCCAAACGGTGCGGAACATCGGCGCCTCCTCGGGGCTTTCGACGCGCACTCAGCCTACCGAGCATCCGCCGGTGCCGAATCTCGAGACGACGGTGCCGCGGGCCTCAGTGCGGTTCAGCCAGTCTGGCCATCTCGGCGAACATCGATTCGCGCAACTCCTCGCGAGACAGATCCTGAAGTCCCGTTGCCGCGCGCACGAACGGCTCGAACAACTGCCAACCCAGCAGCAAGGCGATCGCATGCGAGGCGCCGAGCCGGGCGCTCTCTTCGCTCTCGTGCTCGGGCCGAATGCCTTCCAGCAGCCGGGCGGCGGCGGGAAAGCTGGACTGCAGTTTGCCCGCCGGAAACCCGTCGAGCAGGGCACGCGCGATGACCCGGAGGTGGATGGAGGCGGCCGCCTCCCTCTCCTCCGGGGACGCATCGCCGTCGGTCAAGGTGGCCAGCTTCGCGGCCAGGTGATCAAGCACGGCAGCGACAAGCTTCTCTTTCGTCCCGAAATGGCGAAACACCAAGCCGTGGTTGACATGGGCCCTGGCCGCGATGTCGCGAATCGACGCAGCACCGGGCCCGCGCTCGGCGAACAACTCCGCCGCGCTGTCCAGGATCGCGGCTGTCACCTCTGCACGGCCGGTTGGAACGGGAGCTGCATCGGGGCTTGCGCCGCGTGTAGTCATATGTCTACACTATCATCGTAGTCAGTTGACTACACCCACCCGAAACTCCGAGGGGACGATCTGCCATGACACAGCCGCAGACGCTGAGCGTGGAATACGAGGAGCTGATGGCCCGGGCCGACGAGCTGGAGGTCCCGATCCCGGGCTTGCCCACCGAAAACCCCCAGGCCCCGTGCGTCTTACCGATGGTGATCACAGCGGCGGCTCAACTCGCGCTGTCCGCCGACAACATGCGGATCTACCTGGAAACCGGCGAACGAGAGTGGGACGCGCTGGCCGAGTCCCTGCGCAATGCCGCCAAGGCCTATGAAGAGGTCGACACCGGCGCCGCGGCAGCCGTCGACAACGGCGATGCGTCAGTGTCGGCGGCGACGACCAGCACCCAGATGAAAAGCATCGCCCCGCCACCACTCACCGACACGCAAATCGCGGCAGCAGACGAACCGGCACCGTACCGCGACGTCAAAGAGGCGGCGCAGGAGATCAGCGAACCCGATCAGGGCGTGGCGTTCACCAGCTTCGCCGAGGCGTGGACCGCGTGTCAACGGACGTTGTTGGAGGCCGCGTATCGGTTCCGGCCCTTCGAGTCCTGGGAGGGCGACGCGCGCTACGCGGTAGAGGCGAACTTCGACCAGCAACGGGCCTGGCTGTACCAAATGGCGGATCTGTGCGGCCTGATGGCCACCCAGGCCCGCGGCGTCGTATCGACGCAAAGTTGGGCGCTCCCGGAGCATCCCACGGTGCAACAGGTCGAAGACCTCGATTACCTCTGGTACCAGTGGCAGACCAGCTATCCCTGGAAGATGCAGTGGTCCGACCTCAAGCCCGTGTTGGAAGAGGAGTACGCGGCGCTGCAGGAGAAGTCCGAACAGGTGCTGGCCGAATACGAGCAGCGGGCCGCTTTGCCACTGCCGCCGATCAGTCCGCCGAGGGCTCCCGCCGCCTGTGCCGTTGTGCCGCCGATTGACCCCGGTGCCTACGACGTCGGTCCCGGCACCGAAACGCCCTATCCCGAATCCGCCAACGGGCAGCTCCCGACGGGAGAGAACCGTCCGGAGTTGGGTGCCATGCCGTCTGCCGACACGGCCGCGACGCCGACCGGCGCGACCCCGGGCGGTGCTGTGGCCGCGGTGCCGGACCCGTCGAAACCGGCCGGCATGAAACCGGCGTCGTCCGGTGGCGCCGGCATACCGCCGCTGCAATCGGTCCCCTCAATGCCACTGCAGGCGCCGGCCGAAGGAGGAGGGGGCCTCCGGCCGGCGCCGGCAGCACTCACGCCCACGGCACTGGGGATGCCGGGTGGTGGAGGCGCGATGGGCGCAGGCGGCATGGGCGTGCCGCCGATGGGTGCGCATGGCGGTCACGGACAACAGGCCGGCAAAGGCAAACGCCGGCAGGCCGACGCATCGATCTACTGCGAGAACCGCGCCTGGACCGAGGCCATCCTCGGCCGGCGCCGATCGAAGGATGCTGCCGACCACTGAGGGAAAGAGAGAGCGGGCCTTCTGCAGAGGTTGTTGGTCGCGGGGTGCCAGCAACCTCCGGCGGAGGCCCGCTCTCGTATGCTCACCGGGCTCTCAGCAAGTCGACGTAACCTCACGCACGAAAACATGGGAGCCGACGGAAGGTGGGCCAATTGTCAGCGGAAGTTGACCACCGATACGTAATCGTCGGCGCCGGCGCGATCGGCGGCACCGTCGGTGGGGTGCTGGCCCGCGCCGGTATCCCCACGTTATTGGTCGCGCGCGGCCGGCATGCCGAGGTCTTAGCCGCCCAAGGCATCACACTCAAAACGCCCGACGGTGCTTTCCGTACCGCGGTCAGCACGGCGCGAGGACCCGACGACATGAGGTTGACCGACCGTGACGTCCTGGTGTTCGCCACCAAGACTCAGCAACTCGATGCGGCACTACAGGAATGGGTCGACCAACCCGTCCATGGACCGGGCGGTGTGATCGGAACCGCGGGTGAGCGGCTGCCGGCGATGACCGCACTCAACGGCGTTGTCGCAGAAGAGAAAGCGCTGCGCTACTTTCGCCGGATATTCGGGATCTGCGTGTGGTTGCCCGCCGTGCACCTGGAACCGGGTGAGGTCATCGTGCGAGCGTGGCCGGTGGTCGGGCAGTTCCACATTTCGCGGTGGCCCGCGGCGCTGCGCACGCAGGAGGACGCCGACCTGCTGGCCGCCCTCGCGGAATCATGGACAGCGGCCGGAGTCCGGGTCCGTACGCCAGACGATGTCGCCCCGTGGAAGTACAACAAGCTGCTGAGCAACCTCGGCAACGCCGTGGGCGCCCTCACCGGCGACGCGGTCGGCGAGGTGGTGGCCGCGCTGCGCCGCGAAGGGGAAAACGTATTGCGGCACGCGGGAATCGAATTCATCTCGTTCGAGGTCTCGACGGCCGCCCGCGCCGACGGGCCGGCGATACGGCCGGTGCCCGGATCGAACACCGGACCCAGCAATTCCACCTGGCAGTCGCTGAGCCGCCAGACCGGCAACGTGGAGACCGACTTCCTCAACGGTGAGATCGTCCGTCTCGCTCATCAACACGGGATCGAAGCGCCGTTGAACACCGCCTTGTCCCGCGCTGCCCGGGCAACGGTCCTCAGTGGCCAGGGTCCCGGACGTTATTCGGCCGAGCAGCTGGCACAACTGGTGGGGGTCGACAGAATCGGCTGACAGCCGATTACTTTGTCAGACAGTCGAGTTCACGGCCCGTCCAACGCGCCAGCGCTTCGGTGCCCGCGGTCCGGTCGGCCGAGGCACCCGCCCAGGCGATGTAGCCGTCGGGACGCACCAATACCGCCGGTCCCTCGTCGGCCCGCTCGACCTGCGCGAGTCCCGCCGCGTCGATCGGGTCCGCGCCCCGCTCGCGGATGAAGACGAACCCGGGCAGGCGCTGCAACTCGGTGAGCCTGCCGTGCCGTAGCGGAATCTGCGTGGCACGGGTGCCTACCAATGAACTTTCGCCCTTGTGGTGTCGATACCGCAACGTTGTTCCGGCGAAGCTCCCGGCGATCGCGTCACGCACGCGAGGAATGCGAAGAATCCTGGGCGCCAATAGATTTCGAATGGCGCGTGCGACCGGCTGGTGCAGCTTGATCCCGCGGGCCATCAAGCCGGACTGCAGCAGGACTCGTTTGCCGATCGGATGACGCTCGTCGTGGTAGGTGTCCAGCACGGCGTCATCCGCGCCGGCAAGCACCGCGTCGATCTTCCACGCGAGGTTGGCCGCGTCCTGGATGCCGGTGTTCATGCCCTGACCGCCCATCGGGGAGTGGACGTGTGCGGCGTCGCCGGCCAGGAAGACTCGCCCGTGCCGATACTGCGCGACTTGGCGTTCGTCGCAATGGAATCGGGACTTCCAGCCCACGTCGAGCAAGCCGGGATCGGGATTTATCGCCCGGGCCAGGATGCTGGCGATCTCGTCGGAGTCGACGGGCACGTTGTCGGGTTGCTGATTCTTGCGATCCCAGACCATCGCGCGATACCACGCACCGCTGGCATCGCGATCGTCATAGGGAGCCAGAAACGCGAACTCGTTGCGAGTACTGCCCAGCGTCAGGCCGCGCCCGGCTGGCCCGTGCGCGAGCAACACATCGGCCAGGACGATCGACGACAGGATCGTGCGACCCGGGAAGTCCGCACCGACCAATGCGCGCACCGTGCTGTGCGCACCGTCGGCACCGATCACATACTTTGCCCGCCAACGGGTGTGTGGCCCCGCTTCGTCGCCGTGCGGTCGGGCGGTCACCGTCACGCCGTCATCGTCCTGGTCGAGGCCGACGACTTCGACACCACGTTGGACGCCTGCGCCCTGCGCGGCGGCGTAGTCGGCCAGGGCCCGATCGATATTGGTCTGTGGCGTGATCATCGCGAATTGATACGGCGAGTCGAGGTGGGTGAGGTCGATGCGGGCACCGCCGAACATCGTGACGCCCGGTGCCTGATGCGAACGCGCTAACAGGTCCGCGGCGAGCCCCCGTGCGTCGAGGACCTCTAGCGTGCGGGCCATGGTGGCGAAGGCCCGGCTGGACGGGTTGATCGTGGGCCACCGCTCCAGCACGGTGACCGAACGGCCTGAGCGAGCGAGATCACCGGCGGCGGTCAGTCCAGTCGGTCCGGCGCCGACGACGAGCACATCGACGTGGTGGCCGGTCATCGCGCCACCGCGTCCGGGTGCGGGTACCAGCGGCGGATGTCGTCGGGCGTAGCCACGGCCGCACGATTGAAGACGAAGCGGCAGCCGGGCTGCGTGATGTGTGCGGCGTTGACGATCGACTCGAACAGCAGCGTGTTGTTGGGGATCAGCCGCACGCCGGCACCGATGAGCACCGCGTCGTATCGCTTGGCGTCCAGCCAGGTGCGGGCTTTGTCGGCACCCGCATCGCCGAAGTCGATGAGGCAGTTGTCGACCTGGTAGCCCGCGTCGCGCAGCGCGGCCACGTTGTCGTTGTTTGCGGTGCGCAGCTTCTCCCGCGACAGGCCCGGGAATTGCGCGAAGTCGGGTGACGAGTAGTCGATGACGTCGGGATCGAGTCCGATCTGGATTGCTGTGACGGCCATGGCCGCACCCCCGTTCAACAGTTGTTGAAATCAAACGGTAGGCCGGTGGGCGTGCTATGTCAACAGTTGTTGAATACACTTTCGCCATGGCGCCCAGAATCCGCGATGCAGAGGCCACCCGGTCGACGATCCTGACGACCGCCCGTTCGCAATTCGGGAACCACGGCTTCGAACGGACCACCATCCGATCGGTGGCATCGGAGGCCGGCGTCGACCCGGCGCTCGTCATGCATTACTTCGGAAGCAAGGCAGAGCTTTTCGCCGCGGCCTCCCGATTTGACGTCAAGTTTCCCGACCTCACTGGCATTGCCCCCGAGCGCATCGCCGATCTGCTGCTGCCGCTGTTCATCGGCGTGTGGGGACCGGAAGGTCCGCTGCTGCCGCTGCTGCGCGCGGCGGCGACCAACCGCACCGCCGCGGACGCACTGCTCGCGATGTTCGTCGATCAGGTGGCCCCGGCGTTATCGGCGGTGGTCCCCGATCGCGCCCACGAGCGCGCCGCCCTGGTGGGATCGCAACTCCTCGGCCTCGCGACGGCCCGCTACATACTGTGCATCCCGTCCCTGGCAGGCATGGACGACACCAGGCTCATCGAATGGCTGCGACCCGTGTTCGTGCACTACCTGGTGAATCCGGCACCATGATCTGATGCATCCCTTCCGAAAGGCGGTCGAGGACCGCGACGAGGCAGCCATCCAGGCATTGCTGTCCGACAACGTGGTGTTCACCAGCCCGGTGGCGTTCAAGCCCTACGTCGGCAAGCCGATCACCGCGGCGATTCTGAGCGGCGTACTGCGGATCTTCGAGGGCTTCCACTACGTCCGCGAGATCGCGGGCGCCGACGGCCGCGACCATGCACTGATCTTCGAGACCGGCCTTGCCGGGGCGCCCGGCCTGAAGATCACCGGCTGCGACTTTCTGCATTTCGACGCGGACGGCCTGATCGACGACTTCATGGTGATGGTGCGTCCGCTATCCGGCGCGACGGCGTTGTCCGAGGCGATGGCCGCCCAGTTCGGCCGGATCCAGCAGGAGGCTGTCCAACTGGCCGAGAAGTTCGCCACCGCCTGACAGCGGCGTTATTTCAGGACCGCACCGAGGATTCCGACGCGCCCGGCGTCGGCTTCTCGGCGCAACACCGTGGTGGCCAGGTCGAACCGCACGCCGGGAACCGTTTCGTTGACGAACGGGTTTCCGGTCCACCAGGTGATGCGGCAGACCCGGTGAGTGATCCGCCAGCCGACGGGAGTGCGTACCAGCGCATCGTCGTACCAGCCACTGCCCTCCCAAAGGGAGTTGCCGTCGACGGCCTTGCGCACCAGCCGCCACCCGCCGTTGCAGAAGCTGTGCGCGCGGTCTTGATCGACCTGGACCACATGGGTGGACATGGTGTGCTGGGTGGAATCGAAAGGGTCATGGAACGTGGCGAACTCGGACTTGAACCGCTCACGATCCCCCCAGCGCGATGCCGGACCGTAGTCGGCATCCACATCGTCGGCGAAGATCCGGTCGAACAGTTCCCAGCGCTGGGAATCGACGGCCAGGCCGTAGAGGTTCACCAATTGAGTGATCGCCGTAACGTCGCTGTCGGTCATGCTGCTGGATAGTAAGCGCGAAGGGAGACGCGGGTGAAGATTCGCTTCGGGGTCGGACTTGGCGCGAACAGCACGCCGGATCAACTCGCCGCCATTGTCGATCATTTGGAGAGTTCCGGCGTCGACTCGCTGTGGTTTTCCGAGCTTGTCTACGCACCCACGGTGGATCCGATGGTCGGGATGGCCTATGCGCTCGCCCGCACCACGCAGTTGAAGGTGGGCACTTCGGTCGCGGTGCTGCCGGGACGCCATCCGGTACTGGTGGCTAAACAGCTGGCGTCGTTGGCGGCGATCGCACCCAGGCGGGTCCTTCCGGTCTTCGGTTTACGCTCGGCAATTGCGGCCGAGCGTGAGCTGTTCGCGGTCCCGGACGGAGAGCGCGCGGCGGTGTTCGACGAGTCGCTGCGGGTGCTGCGCTGGGCGCTGTCCGACGACCCGGCCAGCTATCACGGCCAGTACTTCACCGTCAGCGGGGCAGCGATCACGCCGAAACCTGTTCCACCACTGGATATTTGGCTAGGCGGTTCGGCGCCGGCGGCATATCGGCGCATCGGCGCCCTGGCGGACGGCTGGTTGGGCAGCTTTCTGACTCCCGCCGAAGCGCGGGCGGGGCGCGAAGCGATCGAGCGCGCCGCCGATCAGGCCGGCCGCAAGATTGAGCCTGATCACTTCGGCATCTCATTGGGTGTCGCCGACGGCGAATTGTCGCCGGAGTTGGCCGCGGCGGCCCGCCGGCGTCGTCCCGACGTCGATCCCGCCGACCTGATCGCAGCGCACTGGGATCAGCTGCATCGCCAACTCGACGGCTATCTGGACGCGGGGTTGACGAAATTCGTCATTCGCCCTGCTGGCGCAGGGCCGGTGGCACGCTTCGTCGATCGATTCGTCGCCGAGCTGGCGGGCCGGCAGAACTGAGCACGGCTGCGCCTATTGCCCTTTCAGGCTGCCGATGCGCAACGAGAAGTCTTGCGGCTTCGCCGGCCGGGCATTCTCGATGTCCTCGACATACGCCTCGGGGTCGCGGTCGACGATTTCGATTCCCTTGGTGGTGGGGTGCCGGGCCATGAATTCGCTGTACTGCTGCCCAAGCGCTTCGCGCAGTCCGACCGGGGCGTTGCGGCGAAAGTCCGCCAGGCCTTCGCGTTCCTCCTCGGCCATGTGGTCGTCGTTGGCGACGCGGGTGCGGCCCACCGCAGCCCACCACGATTCGGTGCCCACCGAGGCTGCGTTGGCGTCGCGCACGCCGCCGCGAATGTCGTTGTGATCACCGATGGCATCCAGCGTCTCGCCTTCGGGGTCGTCGGTCCCGCGTTGGAGCAGTTGCGGATAAAAGATCTTCTCTTCGATGTAGGCATGCACGTCGAGCTTGTCGGCCAGCGGACGCCAGACTCGCGCGAGCGCGCGGGGGTTGGGCGGCGTCTGGGCTTGCAGCTCGTCCAGCTTGGCGAATTGTTCACGGAACCAGTCGTGGTCGTCGAGGATCAACATGGTGATGTCAGCCATTGCAACTCCCCGCCTTCTGCGCCTCGCGGTCATGGTGTCCGACGTCGAAGGCAGCAGTCAAGCCGCTGCCTTCGGTCTTCCACCAGACTGCCAGCGCGACGGCGATCAACGCCGAAGCGCCGGCGGCGGCCGCGATGAACACCCAGCCGCGCCGGACCGCGGCCAGATCGATGCCCGGCTGGTAGATCATCGTCAGGATTGCGGTGCCGAACACCGTGCCCAACTGCCGAGCGGTATTCGTCAGTGCCGATCCGGCGCCCCATCGGTGTGACGGCAGCGCCAGACCGCTGACGGCGGAAAGGCTGGGCATCGTCAGGCCGACACCTGCCCCGGTAAACAGTTGGCCCGGAAGGAAATCCGCGAGGTAGTGCGGCTCGGGACCCACCCGGCAAAGCCAGATGGCGATTCCGACCGCGTACAGCGCGGCACCTGCCGCGGCGACCGCGCCGATCCCGAACCTGCCGATCAGCCGGCCGGCGAACGTCAGCGAGACGACCACCACGACCGCGGGGCCGGGTGACAAACACCAGCCGGCGGCGGCGGGTGCCTTGCCCCACACCGTGGTGAACAGCATGACGCTGCCCAGCAGCATCGCACCGAACGCCGCGGCGAACAGCAACAGCGCCAGGCAACTCGCCCACATGGGGACCACGCGTACGGCAGCCAGATCCAATGCCGGGGAGGGATGACGCAGCGAACGCCAGATCGCCAGTGCCAACGCGCATCCGGCGCCGGCGACCGCGATCACGATCTTGCCGGTGTCAGAACCGGGCACGGGCAGCTCAATCAGGGCCCATACCAAAGCCCCGACACTGAACACAAGGCTCAGCGCGCCGAACAGGTCAGGCATCCCGCCACCGGTCGTAGCGGTCTCTGTGAGAACTCGCAGTCCGGCCACCAGGGCCAGCACCGCCACCGGTAGGTTGACGAAAAAGATCCAACGCCAAGATAATTCGACCAACAGGCCCCCGATCGGCGGGCCCAGCGCTGCGGCCATGGCGGCCACCGCCGACCACGTGCTGACCGCAACAGCCCGCCGCGCCGCGGGCACAGCGGCCATCAACAGCGCAAGCGAACTTGGCATCAGCATCGCGGCGCCAAACGCTTGCACCACGCGGAACGTCACCAACAGGGCAAAGGATCCAGCCAGCCCGCAGGCGGCCGATCCGAGGGTGAATACGGCCAACCCGCACAGGAAGATTCGGCGATGGCCGTACCGGTCTCCCAGGCGGCCGGCCGGATTCAGGAACGCCGCGAAGACGAGGGTGTAGGCGTTCAGGATCCAGGACATCGCACCGAGATCGGATGTACCGAAAGCCCCACGAATCTCGGGGAAGGCGATGTTGACGATGAACAGGTCCAGGCTGGCCAAAAACGACGCAGCGGAAACCACGACCACCGTCGCGGTCGCCCGGGCGGTGGAGAGCTGCGTGGTCAAGGCTGCCTCGCGGATCAGGTGGTGATTGGTCGACGGGCACCGTCGAACGCTGGATATAGCAGACTATACCGTGCAGTACCGGCCTTCGGATGTGAGAAACCTCTCGGCTTAGGCTGCAGACGTGACCATTCCTTATGACGAGGCGCTGCGCGAACAGGTTCGCCGCAACGTCGCGGGCCACGATCGTCGCATCGTGACGGACCCGAGCAAGCGGCGCGCCGCCGTTGCCGTGGTGCTCGTCGATTCGGAGGTCGGCGAGGACCGGGTCGACCCGGTTTCCGTGGAGGACTGGAATGCCGGCCGCCCGATGCCGTCCGCCGATCTGGACGGCCGCATGGTCGACGTGTCCGGTGGTGCGTCATTCCTGCTGTGCCGCAGAACTTCTCGCCTCAGCTCGCACGCGGCGCAGTGGGCGCTTCCCGGTGGCCGCCTCGATCCGGGGGAGACAGTGGTCGACGCGGCGCTGCGTGAGCTGCATGAGGAAGTAGGGATCGAACTACCAGGCTCGACCGTGCTGGGACTACTCGACGACTACCCGACTCGTTCCGGATATGTCATCACGCCGGTGGTGATTTGGGGCGGTGGGCGGCTCGATCTTCATCCGGCGCCCGACGAGGTGGTGGCGGTCTACCGCGTGGGGCTGCACCAACTGCAACGCGACGACTCACCGCGGTTCATCACCATCCCCGAAAGTCCGCGACCGGTCGTGCAGATCCCACTGGGCAACGACCTGATCCACGCCCCTACCGGTGCTGTGCTGTTGCAGCTGCGCTGGCTGGGCCTGGAAGGCCGGGATGACCGGGTTGACGGGCTGGAACAACCGGTCTTCGCGTGGAAGTAGTTATCCGACAACTACATTGGTAGCCGTCTGGGCTGCCAGCGGCCGGCTGGGAATCCGCTCGCGGAGAACCGGAGCGACGTCGGACACAAACAGCTCGAGGCTACGACGCTGTTGGGCTGGTGTCACGCCGTCGGTATCGGCGGACAGGTGCATCACTTCGTGGCCGAGCTGCTCGTGGTATCTGCCGACCTTGTCGATCACTTGCTGGGGGCTGCCCACCAATGCGGAACTTCGTTCGACGAAATCCTCGATCGAGTCGAACACCACCGGGACTCCCACGCGGCGCGCGGATGCCAGTCGGGCCTCGAACATCGGCCGGTAGGCCGCGACTGCTTCTTGCGACGTTCGGGTGACGTAGAACCCCGCGGTTCCCGCGCCCACCAGGGCATCCTCCGGGCGGCGTCCGTAGAACTCCCACCGCCGCCGGTAATGGCGCACCAGTTCCGCGTAGGGCTCGACGGGGTTGACGACATTGGCGGAGAAAATCGGATCACCGTGACGAGCCGCAAGGTCGACGGAGTCCTTACTGGTGGCGCTGCCGTGCCAGATCCGTATCCGGTTCTGCAGTGGCCGGGGAAGTGCTTTGGCGTTGACGAGCGGCGGCCGAAATCTGCCCGACCATGTCACGTTCTCGCTCTCCCACAGCAGACGTAACAGCTCATAGCCTTCGCGGTTGCGGTCCCACTGGTCATCGGCCGTCACGTGAAACAACTGGGCCTGTGCCGTCCCGTTGCCCTTGCCGATGATCAGCTCAAGGCGCCCGCCGGACAGGTTGTCGAGCGTGGAGTAGTCCTCGAACGCGCGGACCGGGTCGAGCAGGCTCAACGTCGTAACGCCGGTGAAAAGGCCGATTTTGGAGGTCCGCGCCGCGATGTTACTGAGCACCACCGGCGGCGACGAGGAGATGAACGGGTCTTCGTGGCGTTCGCCGACGGCAAAGCCGTCGAAACCCAGCTCCTCGGCCAGCACCGCCTTATCGAGCACATCGTGCAAACGAACCGCCGGGCTCTTCTTCTCACCTGAGATAGGGTCCGGCACATGCGTGATCAGCGTTATCAGCAGAAACTTCACCGCTATGTACGAACCGATCGATTCTCGACTTCATTCCATCCGGGCGCCGAGGTGAGGCGCGCCGATACACACAGCGCGCGCACGAACGTGCATCGATCTAGCCAGACGCCGATCGCCAGGAGCAAACTAACGAACGACATCGCGGCTGATCGATTCAGGAGTGCCCATGACCACCTATGCGTTCGACCCCGAAATTGCTGCGGCGCTTCCATATCTGCCCGACTTGCCCGGTGACGACCCGTTGGCCATTCGGGCGGCGATGTCGGACCTCATCGCAGCGCTTCCGGTGCCGGACGCCACGGGACTGCGGGTCGAGGAGCGGGAAATCCCGGGTCGCGACGGCGATCCGGCGGTTCGGATCCGCATCTATTTGCCGGATCGGCGCAGCGCCCCGGCCGCGGTGTACAGCGTGCATGGGGGCGGGTTTGTCGCAGGCGACCTCGACACCGAACACGGCTCGAACGTCTTGCTTGCCCGCGAACTCGGCGTCGTCGTGGTGTCTGTCGACTACCGGCTCGCACCAGAAACGCCGTTCCCCGGCGGCCTGGAGGACGTGTACGCCGGACTGATCTGGATGGCCGAGAACGCGGACGAATTGGGCATCGACGCGCAACGCATCGCCATTCACGGGACGAGCGCCGGAGGCGGACTCTGTGCGGCGCTGGCGCTGCTGGCTCGCGACCGCGGCGGGCCGCACATCGTGTTTCAGTTCCTGTCGGTGCCCGAACTCGACGACCGACTCGCCACGTCGAGCATGACCGACTTCATCGATACCCCGCTATGGAGCCGCCCCCGAGCGATCGTCAGCTGGGACTGCTATTTGGGCGCGGGTCGCGCCGGAACCGACGACGTGCCGATCTATGCCGCGCCGGCTCGTGCCACCGATCTGGCCGGTCTGCCGCCGGCGTACGTCTCGGTTATGCACTTCGACCCGCTTCGCGACGAAGGCGTCGCCTATGCGGTGGCCATGCTGGCGGCCGGTGTGAGCGTCGAATTACATTTGTTCCCAGGAACTTTCCATGGCTCGATGCTGATCCAGGATGCGGCGATATCGAAGCGCGAACAGGCGGAGAAGATCGCGGTGCTGCGCCAGGCACTGGCACTGTAGCGATCACCCAGGACGAAACTCGCTCTGCCGATGGCTGTTTCGGCGCAGCCGCACCGCCCGGGCTGCGGCGGTCGCCAACGCCAGCACCGCCATCACCGTGAGGATCGTCGCTGCGGCCTTCGCGGACCCGATGGTGCTCAGCAGCATCGGCAGGCCGAAGCCGATGTAGCTGACCGTGTAGAACGTTCCGGTGAGCGCACCGCGCAAGTGTTGTGGCGCGGCGGCTTCCAAGTCGATCAGCCCCTCGCGCAGCAGCAGGCCAGACGCGCAGCCCAGCACCACCAGTAGCGACAACGCCACGGCCAGCGGCATCGTCGACGGCGCCGCGGCGGTCACCGCGTAGCCGAGTGCGGCCAGCACGGTGCCGGCGGTGCCGGCCTGTGGACCCCACTGCCGCGCGCGGGCGACCAATTGAGTGGTGCCGCTGACGCCGTTGGCAATCAGCGCTGCGGTTCCTGCGGCCAGCGGGGCGGCGAGCCCGGTGTGCACGTGGGTGGGGACCGTGACGAAGGCAAGAGTCGCCGAGGAGTACACCCATGGCGACAGGGGTAGCGCCCAGCTCAACGCCCGCGCGATGTCGGGGCGTGCCGACGTGGACTGCTTCTGACCGGACACGGATAGCGGTGCGGCCACGTCCGCGCGCTGAGCCGACACCACCGCGACGACCGTGGCGAGCACGACCAGCGCGGCGGCGATGCCGAACGACTCCCAAAGCCCGGATTGCCCCACCGAGGCCAGCACGCCAGATGCGAACGGGCCCACCGCGAAACCGGCCGTCAGAACGGCGCCGGCAATCGCGGCGCCGGCCGGCCCCTTCATGTCCGAAGCCCAGGCGGTGCACGAGCTGACCACCAGCCCGACTCCCGCCCCGACCACCAGGCGGCCCCCGAGTAAGACCGGTGAATGCAGCGACAGCAGCATCGCGACCGTGCCAGCCAGGGTGGTGATCGACCCCGCCCATGCCACCGACTGGCGTCCCAGCACATCCGATAGCCGGCCGCCGATGAGCAGGCCGGGCAGCAGTCCCACCGCGTAGATCCCGAAGATCGCGTCGAGCGTGGTCCGATGGAGATGCTGGTGATCGCTCAGCGCGGGGATCAACCCGGCGAAATGGTTGGCCGCCCACCCTGTTGCGAGCAGGACGGCCAGCACCGAGGCGAACAACCGTGCGGTTCCCCTGGATTCACCGCGTTCGGCATGTCCATGCGGTTCCACCGTCGCCGGTTGCACCCGATGCGGCACTGCCACATTTGGCCTGCACACGAATTCCTCCCCCAGTCTCTGCACGCGGTTGATGGACGAACTGTGTATCGCGGTGATATCGGCCACAGCGTTCTGGTTTTTGAAGCGCGCCGCGAAAATTAGCGCTGCACCTTGTCCACAGACGGCGCCGCTCGGGCGGTTATTCCGACTCGCGATACAACTGCAGTTGTCAACCCGAAGACTGCCCAACGGGGCGAGGTTTGAATCATGCCCGAAGCAAACCTGGTGTTCTGTCACAGCGATTCCTAGGCTGCGCGGGTGATGTCGACCAATCCGGCGCCGGCCCGGGTGTCCCTTCGTGGTGTCGACCGCACCTTCGGAACACATACCGTGCTGCACGAGGTCGACGTCGAAATCGAGCCCGGCGAGGTGGTCGCGCTGCTCGGCTCGTCGGGTAGCGGCAAGTCGACACTGCTGCGGCTCATCGCCGGTCTCGACAGTCCTACCGGGGGACGGATCGAGATCGACGGCGAAGCGGTGCGCGGAATTGACCCACGCTGCGCGGTGGTGTTTCAGGAGCCGCGGCTGCTGCCCTGGCGATCCTTGGCCGCGAACGTGGCCTACGGGCTGGCGCCTGGCACGGCACGCGCTAAAGGTATTGGTGCAGTGGAACACTGGCTTGAGGTCGTCGGGTTACGCGCGTTCGGCCAACACTATCCGCGGCAAGTCTCCGGCGGGATGGCGCAGCGCGCCGGCCTCGCGCGGGCCCTGGCGCGACGCCCGCGCGTTCTCTTGCTGGACGAGCCGCTGGCCGCCCTTGACGCGCTGACGCGACTGCGGATGCAGGACCTGCTCGATGCCGTGCAGCAAGAGGCAGGTACGACAACGGTGTTGGTGACCCATGACGTGGACGAGGCGGCGATCCTCGCCGACCGAGTGCTGATTCTGCGCGCGGATGACTCGCGCGGGGCCCGTATTGCCGCGACGCATGAGGTCGCGATACCCAAACCACGCGACCGCGGGGATCCGCGAATCGCCGCGTTGCGGGAGCAATTGCTGGACGAGCTCGGTGTACCCCGACGAGGCAGTGAGGCAAAAGTATGGTGAAAGGTCGTTACCGGACCTCGATTGCGATGATCGCCGGCGTCATCGCGGTATCGGGCTGCGGTTCGAATGCGGGTCCTACGGCGTCGAGAGACATCCATCTGGATTACGCCTACTACAACCCGTTGAGTCTGGTGGTGCGCGACCAGCACCTGCTGGAAAGCCGCGGTTACAACGTCACATGGGTGCTTTCCGCCGGCAGCAACAAGGCCAACGAGGGGCTGCGGTCCAAAGCGCTGGACGTCGGATCCACCGCCGGGTCCGCCGCGTTGGTCGCGCGGGCTAACGGATCACCGATCAAGGTCGTCGACCTCTATGCCGGCGGTGAGTGGACGGGACTGGTCGTCACCAAGGACTCGCCGATCAATTCGGTGGCCGATCTCAAGGGCAAGAAGGTAGCCGTCACCAAAGGCACCGACCCGTACTTCTTCCTGTTGCAATCGCTTGCCACAGCCGGACTTTCACCGAGCGATATCGAGATCGTCAACTTGCAGCATGCCGACGGCAAGACCGCGTTGGAGCGCGGCAACGTCGATGCGTGGTCCGGGCTGGATCCGTTCATCGCACAGACCATCCAGCAGCAGGGTTCACGCTTCATCTACCGCAACCGCAGTTTCAACACCTACGGCGTCTTGGATGCCCGCGAGGATTTCATCGCCGATCACCCCGAAGCGCTCCAGGCGGTCGTCAACAGCTATGAGGAGGCCCGGAAGTGGGCGAAAGCACACCCCGATCAACTGGCGGCATTGCTGGCCTCGCAGGCGAACATAGCGCTGAGCGTGGCGCAGGAGGAGCTGACCCGGACACTGGTGGATATCGACTCGGTGCCGGGGGACCCGGTGCGTACGGTACTGACGCGGGTGGAGCCGCTGGCGGTAGCCGACTCCGATATCAAGTCCGACGATGCGGGCCGCAACGCGCTGAGCACGCTGATCGAACCGAAATTCGCTCAGCAAGCGCACTGACGTCGCGATCGAGCCGGCTGGCGAAGTTGCCGCTGGCGTTAGTGGGACTGATTGTCCCGGTGCTGCTGCTGGTGATCTGGCAGCTCGCCACCGCGACCACGGGGTTCTTCTCACCGAGCCAGCTTCCGCCTCCCGGCGACGTGGTGTCGGCACTGGGTGGGCTCATACGGCGTGGTGAACTCTGGACTCACTTGCAGGCCAGCGGTTCTCGGGTGTTGGTCGGCTATTTTGCGGGCGCCGTCGCGGGGCTCACGCTGGGTTCCCTGGTCGGGCTGTCGGTAATCGTGTGCCGGTTGTTGGCGCCGACCGTCGCGGCGTTTCGCACCGTGCCTTCGCTGGCATGGGTTCCGTTGTTGCTCTTGTGGTTTGGCATCGACGAGACGCCGAAGATTCTGATGGTCGCCATCGGCGCGTTTTTTCCCGTCTATACGACGACGGCATCTGCGCTCTCACACGTCGACCCGCAGCTGGTGGAGGTGGGAAGGGCCTACGGTCGACGCGGCGCGTCGCTGCTGGCCACGGTGATGTTGCCCGCCGCGGCACCGGAATTGGTGAATGGGCTGCGATTAGGCCTGGCCAATGCGTGGCTGTTCGTGGTCGCCGCCGAACTGATCGCGTCCTCGAAGGGCCTGGGGTTCCTGCTGCTGGACAGCCAGAACACTGGACGCACCGATGTGATGTTGTTGGCCATCGTCCTGCTGGCCGCGCTGGGCAAATTGACCGACAGTGCCTTGGCCACGGTGGAGAAGCGGCTGGTGCGGCGGCGGTAGTGGGTTATCCGCGGCGGCGCAACACCGGTGTAACCAGCTCGCCGGTGTTCAGGTAGCTCTCGAGGTTGCGGATCGTCAGCAGTGCCATCGCCCGTCGGGTGCGCGCTGTCGCGCTACCGATGTGCGGGAACAGCACCACGTTGTCCAGATCGTAAAGCGCCGCAGGCACATTGGGCTCATCAGCGAACACGTCCAGGCCCGCTCCGCCCAGTGCGCCGGCGGCGAGCAACTCCACTAGCGCGTCCTGGTCCACGACGCTCCCGCGAGCAATGTTGATCAGATAGCCGTCGGGACCCAACGCCGCAAGGACGGAGCGGTCGACGAGATGACGAGCCTGCTCGTCGCCGGTCGTGGCTACGACCAGCACGTCGACCGATTCGGCCAACTCTTGCGGCGACTGGGCGTAACGATACGGCGATCCGTCAATTCGGTGCCGGTTGTGATAGGCGATGGCACAGCCGAATCCGAGCAACCGGGTAGCAATGGCCGATCCGATGCGGCCCAATCCCAAGATGCCGACCCGTTGGCCACTGACGTCTCTGGCGTACGGGAATTGTCCCTCGCTTGCCCACCGGCCCGCTCGCACGTAGCGGTCGGCCGCACCGAATCGGCGCAGTGTCATCAGGATCAGCCCCAGCGCGGTATCGGCAACGGTGTCCGACAGCACATCCGGAGTATTGCTCACGCCGATGCCCCGTTGGCCGGCCGCGGCCAGGTCGATCAAATCCACTCCTGCGCCGTTGTTGACTATCGCTTCCAGATTGGGCAGCGCTGCGATGATTTCGGCGTCGACGCCGTAGCGGCCGGAGGTCACCACCACGCGAATCTGCGCCGCATGCTGCGCTAGGAACTCGGCGCGTCGCGGACCGCCTGGGAGTAAGGGAATTTCGTAGCGAGCCGCCAGCTCATGCTCGAAGGTGGGCTCGAAGTTGTCGCCGACGCGCAACACCTCGCTCGTCTTCTCGACCGTCACCTATGCATCATCTCCCATGGCATCCGGGCCGGCATCGCCGGCGCACACGGTACGAAACGCCGTGCACGAGCTTGCCCGGAATTCCGCTACGCATGGCTGGCTTAGCTGCACAATGACGCGATGCGGATCGCAGATAGCGCATTGAGACTTCTGTCGGCCATCGCAGTGCTAATCGCGCTGGTGGGATGCGGCGCCAATCACCACGCTGCATCAGGGTCGGGCGGCGGCGGCGACTTTGCCGGTCCGATCGAGATCGGCAACGGCCGCCACCTCTATCTGGAATGCCACGGAAGGGGCAGTCCGACAATCATTTTGGAATCGGGCTATCACAACTCGTCGGACCCGTGGAATCAGTCCCAGGTGGTTGCCCCAGCTGTCGGTCCGGGTGTGCTGCCTGCTCTGGCCGACGACCACCGCGTCTGCGCCTATGACCGGCCCGGCACCTTGCGCTATCCCGACCCGCCCAGCATCAGCGACCGCAGTTCACCGGTTGCGATGCCACGCACCGCCCAAGACGTTGTCCAAGATCTGCATGCCTTGCTGGCTGCCGCCCATGTGCCGGGCCCCTACGTTCTGGTCGGGCACTCGCTCGGCGGGCTGTTCATCCGCCTGTACGCGCAGACCTATCCCGACCAGGTGCGGGCATGCGCGTTTGTCGACGCCTTCGCCGTCGAGATCCCGGCCCTGATGGGATCGGACTGGCCGATTTACCGCCAACAGTTGGATCATCCGTTGCCGCAGTTCGCGAATGCGGATTCGTTCGAGGTGATCGACTTCGACAAGAGCATCGCGCAGGTCGCCGAGGCACGACCTTTCCCGCCGGTGCCCACCGTCGTACTGACGAGGACCGAGCCGTTCGCGGTTCCCGGCAGCGTGTCGGATGAGCAGAGCGCCACGCTGGAGCGGGCCTGGCGAGACGGCGCGTCGGATCTGATCGCGCTGCGGCCGCAGACACCCCACCTGATCGCGACCGACAGCGACCACTTCATCCAAATCCACCAGCCCGACCTGGTGGCGGCCGGGGTACGTCTGGTGATCCAGAGGTCTGCCGAAAACCGCTGACGCAGCGCTGCGGCATACTCGGCCCAATGACGGTGGTGCTGACTGTGGTTGCGGTGGCCGAACTCGGCGGCCTGATCACGCTCGGCGTGCTGCTCATCGTGTCGCGTCGGCAGCTCAGTGGCGCACGCGCCGCGCTCGAACGCAGCCGGCGCAGCAGTGGGCGACGCCGGCGCCGACGCGGAGTCGCGCCCTTGGCGATCCGAACCGCATTCAAGACGGCAGATTCGCTCCTGACCAAAGGCGTCGGCGCGACGGTCCGCAACTCGGTCGAAGACCTCGCCGGCTGGGCGCAGGTGGAACGGCCCGACCTCGCCCGGCTCACCGCCGACGGTGATGTCGTGATCGCCTTCTCCGACATCGAGGATTCGACCGCCCACAACGAGGCCCTGGGCGACCGCGAATGGGTGCGGGTGCTGCAACAGCACAACAGGCTCATCCAGAAATTCGTCGACGACCACGGCGGTCACGTGGTGAAAAATCAGGGCGACGGATTCATGATCGCCTTCGCCGATCCCCGCCAGGCCGTGCTGTGCGGCATCGGTGTGCAACGCGCCCTGCTCGAAGACACCGAAGGCATTCGCGTCCGGATCGGTATGCACCTCGGGCCGTCGGTCCGGCGCGGCGACGACCTTTTCGGGCGCAACGTCGCGATGGCGGCCCGGGTCGCCGGGCAGGCCGATGGCGGTGAGATCCTGGTCAGCGAGTCGGTGCGCGACGCGATCGACGGCGCACCCGATATCGAACTCTGCGCACCGTGCGAAGCCGAGTTGAAAGGCTTCCAGGGCAGCCACAACCTCTACCCGGTCAGGGTTGTCCGAGACTGATCAGAAGAACGTTCCCGCATGGGGTGCTTCGGGAACGGCGAACAGCCGGTCCGCCACGGTCAGCATCGCCGGATTCTCGGCCCGCGCCAGCCCCGCCAAAGCAAGACTGCGCCAGGTCGTGCCGCCCAGCAGCACCGCACCCAGCCCCTCGATGCCGACGTGCAGATCGGCGGGCCGAGTCGTGGCCTCGGCGCCATCGCCGCTAATCGTGTACCTGGCCGAATTCTTAGGCAGCAGTGGGTCATTGACGGCAACGGTGACGGCGCCGTCACCGGCGTAGGAGCGCGCCGCCAGCGCACGTTCCGCGTCGACGACACGCAACCACGTTTCGTCATGCACCGCGGTCACCTTGACCGCCCGGCGATCGACCAATAGCGACGGCATCGGATCATCGAGCGGCAGCATCCAAAACGTCACTCGGTCAATCAGATCCAGCCCGAGCAGGAAGCGCAGCAGCCCCAGGTAGGCATCGACGGTGGGCGCGAAGAAATCCTCAACCATGATGGTGCGCTGCTCGCTGACAAACCACCTGTCGGTGTCGACCGGGCGGTAGCGGACGAAACCCGACTCGTCGCCCGGCTCGCCGTGCACGGCGACATACCAAGCCCCAGAAGATAATTCGGTGCGCAGCCGCACGCCCTCCCACCACACTCCGGGCCGGTCGATGGTCCCTGCCCGGGATCGGCGATGGGCGTCATAGATGCGAGGCAGCATCTCCCAGGCCTCGGCGGCACCGACAAGTCGCACCGGCCCACCCGTTGCGACTCCGGGACGAAACGCCGCCCGCGCGGTCTGGACCTGCGTGCTCTGCATCGCACTCGCCACGCCGTAGCCATACCGCCCGTAGATCGTGGCCTCCGACGCGCGCAACGATGCGACCACCTCCCCTCGCGCGGTGAAGTCGGTTAGCTGGTGGCGCACCAGGTCGGTGGCGATGCCCCGCCGGGTGAACGACGGCAGCACCCCGATATCTGTCACCGCGGCATGGCTCACGGCCGCTCCGCCGGGCAGGGTCAACGTGTTCGTCCCGGCGTACGCGGTGCCGACCAGTTGCCCACCGACGAACGCCCCGACCATCCGTCCAGGGTCGATCATCTTGGTGATCTGGCCGGGTGGCAGATCGGATATCGGTGGAAAACCGACCATCGCGACGCGAAAGACGTTAAGCGCAGCGATGAGGTCGTCCTCGCTGTCGAGAACCCGGAGCTCGGTGGTCATGCGGTCATCATGTCTGGTGGCCGCCGGGCAGGTGTCAGTTGCCCTGCCCCGCCGACCCAATCGGCCGTCGCATTCGTAGCAGCAACGCCAGCGCCGAGACGGCCGTCACCACCGCGATTGCCCTGCCCGCCCCGGCTTGCGCCGCCAGCTGGGGGACGAAAGGCGAACAGCCTCAACCGACGGACGTGATTCCCGCAGTGGAGATCGTGAATCCTTTGCCACCGGAGACCGTGCAGGTCACACCGTCCGATTTGGACGTGCAACTGAAGGGGCCCACACTCGCGGTCTGATCGTAAGCAAGGGTAGGAGTGTTCTCCCCGGGATTGCCAACACACGAAACGCCCTTACAGCTGGTGACGACCCCGCCCGTGGACAGGTGCGCCGACTGTTCCGGCGAGAAGGTCTGGCAGTACACCTCGTCGGGGAGACTGGGGTCGCGCTTGTAGTTGACCTCGCAGCTGATGTTGCGCGACGGAGACAAGAACGCGCACAGCGACGCCGTACAGACGGGGTTGTCCGCGGCGGCCGGGGGCATGCTCACCCAGGAGCCGAGGACGATGGATCCGATTGTCGCGACGACCGCACGTTTCATGCCGTCAAACCTAACGGATCGGCAAACCCGTCAAGGCCCGCGAAATCACCAGGCGCTGGATCTCACTGGTCCCCTCGAAGATGGTGAAGATCTTCGCGTCACGGTGCATCCGCTCCACGGGGTAGTCGCGGGTGTAGCCGTTACCGCCGAGGATCTGGATGGCCTCGTCGGTGACGTAGACCGCGGCCTCGCTCGCGACCAGCTTGGCCATCGAGCCTTCGGCGGAGTCGAAGTTCTGGTTGTTGCGAGCCATCCAGCCGGCACGCCACACCAGCAGGCGAGCGGCGTCGACCCGGCTCTTCATGTCGGCGAGCTTGAATGCCACCGCCTGGAACTCGCCGATTTTGCGGCCGAATTGCTCACGCTGGCAGGCATATTCGAGTGCGTACTCGTAGGCGGCCCGGGCCACGCCGACGGCCATCGCGCCGACGGTCGGACGGGTGCGCTCGAAGGTCTTCATCGCCGCCTGGCCACCCGCCGAGGCGCCGGATTTGACCCGCGCGATCCGGGCCTCGAATTTCTCGCGGCCGCCGAGAATGCAGTCCTCGGGCAACCGGACATTGTCGAGGACCACCTCGGCGGTGTGCGACGCGCGGATACCGTGCTTTTTGAATTTCTGCCCTTGTGACAGCCCCTTGGTCTCCGGCGGGATGACGAACGACACCTGGCCGCGGGTGCCCAGCTCCGGATAGACCGACGCCACCACGATGTGCACATTGGCGATACCGCCGTTGGTTGCCCATGTCTTGGTGCCGTTGAGCACCCACTCGTTCGTCGCCTCGTCGAACCGGGCCCGGGTGCGGATGGCTCCGACGTCGGAACCCGCGTCGGGCTCCGACGAGCAGAACGCACCGAGCTTGGGGTCGCCGGGCGTACCGAACATCTCGGGCAAGTACTGTCCAAGCTGCTCGGGAGTTCCGTTGCCCGCCAACGCCGCTGCCGCCAGGCCGGTCCCCATGATGGACAGCGCGATGCCGGCGTCGCCCCAGAACATCTCCTCGAACGCGGTGAGGAAGCCCAGGCCGGTCGGTTCGGCGGCCTGCTGCGCGAAGAAGTCGGGGGAGTAGAGGCCCACCTTCGCGGCCTCCTGGATCACCGGCCACGGAGTTTCCTCCCGTTCATCCCATTCGGCCGCGGCGGGGCGGATGGTTTCGGCCGCGAACTGGTGCACCCAATCGCGTACCTCGATGACGTCGTCGCTTAGTTGCAGTGAGAAAGTCATAGTTCTACTCCTGGAAGAGGTTGATACTCAACGGTTTCTGGGATTGGTGTGTTGTGCGAGGACGCTAACGGTCTGGGTGACCCATGCTTCGAAATAGCGATCCTCGTCGACGTTGCCCGGCAAGCGTCCGGACAGCGCCTGCAGCGTCGCTGCGTGAGACAGGGAAGCGATCGCCACGGCCGCCGCGGCCTCGGGATCGGGAATGCTGGTACGGCCTGAGCGATTGGACGCGGCCAGCTCGTCGGCGAACCGTTGATAGGCGTTGTCGGTGATGACCTGCCAGGTCTTCTCGTCGAGATCGCCGAGCTCCTCGGGTTCGCGCAGCATCACCTTGAGCAAATCCTCGCTGTGGTTCAGGTTGCTCCAGATCAATTGCCCCGCGGTACGCACCGCTTGCTCGACGCTGCCGGGCTGCCCGGCATCGAACTGCTCTCGGGCGGCGACGATGCTCTCGATCCGTTGGGTCACCGCCGCCTCCAGCAGTTCACGCTTGGAGGCGAAGTGCTTGTACAACGCTCCCGATCCGGGGGCGAGGCCCGACGCCCGCTGAATGTCGGCGACAGACGTCGCCGCATAGCCCTTGGCGGCGAAGAGCTTCAGCGCCTCCGCCAGCAGTCGATCGCGTCCCGAATCGGGCATGGTGAGAGAGTACTCACTCACCATGCCGATGGCAAACCGGTGCCGCTCGCATACACCGCGACCGCTACCCGGTCGAGGTGTCGATTAGGCCGCCCGAGATGTTCAGGCCGGTATCAACTTGAGCGGAAGGTGTTGATGTCGGCGGATGATGTTGTTCACTGCCCAGACGGGTTGCCCGACGACTTCGATTCGGTCCGCCCGTTCCAGCAGGGCGCGCAAAATGGCGGCGGTCTCCATCCGGGAGAGTCCCTGACCGGCGCAGGCGTGGGTTCCGTGGCCGAAACCGATGTGGCGACCAGCGTCGCGGCGGATGTCGAAGATTTCGGGTCTGTCCCATTCGTTCTCGTCACGGTTGGCTGAGGCGTACATGACCAGAACCCGTGATCCGGCAGGTATCGGCGTGCCGGCGATCTCGGTGTCGTGGCGTACCTGGCGGGCGAAGGCGCGCAGCGGCGATTCATAGCGGATCACTTCGTTGACGGCATTGGGGATCAGCCCGGGGTCGTCTTTTGCCAGGCGCCACTGATCGGGGTGTGTAGCGAACAGATACAGGGCGTTGGAGATGGCGCTGATCGTCGTGTCCAGCGATGGGGCGATGTAATCGATCATCAGTGCCGAGCAATCGTCGTAGCTGAGCTGGCCGGCGTCGGCGGCGCAGAGCAGTTCGTGCGCCATGCTTCCGTCCAGGACGTCGCGTTGCCGCACCACACGACGGGCGAACAGCAACATCTGCAGGCTGCGGGGAGTCGCTTTCACGGCTTGCCAATTGAGTGGGCCGAGGACATCGAAGGTGGCGCCGGCCCATTCGATCAGATGCTGACGTCGATCGCGGGGCCAGCCGACGAGATCGGGGACGATGGCCAGCGGCAGGGCCGTCGCCAGATCGGCGACAGCGTCGACGGTGCCGCGTCGTAGCGCCGCGTCGACCACGGTATCCGCCATCTTTTCGATGGTTTCGCTGACGGAGCGCAGTGCCCTGGGCATCAGCCGGTGAGCAAGAAGCTTCCGGCGTTGATCGTGTTCGGTGCCGTCACTGTTGAGTGTGGTGCCGCGCGACAGTCGGTTGCTGAACGGGTTGAGCGCGACGCCGCGTCCGGAGATGAACGCCGAGTCGTTGCGCAGTGTGGCTTTGCACTCGGCGTCGCGCGGCAGTGCGTAGGCCCGGTGCCTGTGCAGCCGGACCACCGGGCCGGCGTCGCGCAGTCGCCGATAGTGCGGGTAGGGGTCGAGCACGGCGGCGCGGCTGTAGATGTCATGCCAGTAGGCGGTAGCGACATCCTCGCGCCTCTTGCTCATAGGGAATCTCCTCGCTGCCCGGCGGAGCCGCTCATCCGCGCGACTCGCTGATTCTGACGAAATCGTCACATATGCCGATCACCTCAGTCAATAGATCCTGATCAAATCACCGCGCTGCGGTGTGCCGCCAGGGGCCGAAATGCCTGTAGGCGCAGGGGCTGGTGGTGCGCAATGCTGGAACCTGGGGGTTCCCAGCGGCGGCCCGCGGACCCGGACCAGGCGACGACGGAAGGAACGCAGTGAACGAAGAACAACGCAACGCGATGGCGTCGGGGCGTGGCTTTATCGCCGCGCTGGACCAAAGCGGCGGCAGTACGCCAAAAGCCTTGAAGCTGTATGGGATTGAGCAGGATGCGTACGACAACGACGAGCAGATGTTCAACCTCATCCATGAGATGCGTGAGCGCCTGATGGCCAGCCCCAGCTTTTCCGGCGACCGGGTACTGGCCACGATCCTGTTCGAACAGACCATGGACCGGGCCATCAACGGCGAAGACACCGCGGCCTATCTGTGGAAGCAGAAGCACATCGTGCCGTTCGTGAAGGTCGACCAGGGCCTCGGCGATGCCCAAAACGGTGTCCAGCTGATGAAGCCGATGACCAAACTCGACTCACTGCTGGATCGCGCCGTGGACAAGGGCATATTCGGCACCAAGATGCGCTCGTTCATCCAAGAGCCCAACGAGGCGGGCATCAACGCCATCGTCGACCAGCAATTCGAGTACGCCGCCAACATCGCCGAGCGCGGATTGATGCCGATCGTCGAGCCCGAGGTCAGCATCAAGAGCCCGGACAAGCCCAAGGCGGACGGTCTGCTGGTGGCGGCGCTGCACACGAAACTCGACGAGCTCCCGGGCGACCGGCAGGTGATGCTCAAACTGACGTTGCCCGACGAAGACAACCTCTACGCGCCGCTGATCGAGCACCCCCGGGTACTTCGGGTGGTCGCGCTGTCCGGCGGCTACAGCCTGACCGAGAGCTGCGAGATCCTGGCCCGCAATCACGGACTGATCGCCAGCTTCTCGCGCGCGTTGACCGAGGGACTGACCGCCCAGCAGAGCGACGCGGAATTCGACGAGAAGCTCGGATCGAACATTGCGGAGATCTACGCCGCGTCGATCACCTGACCGACGCGCGGTCAACGGGCGGGCGGCGCGATCTCGATGACGGCGCCGTCGGTGCCGATGGTGATGGTTCCGCTCTGCCCGGCGGACGAGGCGTGCACCCGCAGGCCCAACGAGCCGTCCTTGCGTGACTCGATTGTCAGGAATATCTGGTTGGCGTCGTAGATGTGCAGCGTCTGGGGTGCCTGCTGTACGACGCCGAGCACAGCCTGCGCGTCGAACTTGCTCAGGTCCCCGACCGCCAAGTTCGACAGCGGGGAGGGTCGGGGGCCGAGGTCCGCCCAGTTGCCGTCGCGGTAGAGCCAGGTGACGATCTTGTGTGGGTTGGCGGTGTCCGGACGCATCACCACCGCTTGGTCTTGGTAGACGTTGAGCTGATAGCCGAGGGTGTCGCCGAACTGGGTGCGCATCTGCGCCAGCAGGGTCGTCATTCCGGCGAAGCTCAGCAATTGCTGCGGCTGCGGTGCCGCACTCGCGGTGTTGCCGCCGGAGCCGATGCTGGGCGACGTCGTGGTCAGATTCGGCGCAGACGTGCCTGATGGCCTGTTCCACTGCACCACGGCGAAACCCGCACCCAGCAGTAAGAGCAGTGAGGCCGCCGCGCCCGCGATCCAGATGGCCCGGCTACCGACTTTCGGTGTCGGGGCCGCCGGCGTGACCGGGGTGGAATGGGTTTGCAGGTCGGAAAGCAGCGACTGCAATTCGCTCAGGGTGGTGGCCTTGGTTGCGGCGCTCACCCGCTGGCGGTGTTCCTCTGTCGACAGTTGGCCGTCGCCGAGTGCCGCGTCGAGCGCTTGACAGGCGTTGTTGCGATCGGCGTCGGTAGCCCGGGTGTTGTCGCTGATCACAGCAAACATCGTAGGAGGCGCGGTGGAATACCGCGCCGGTTCCCGCCGGGTAATCGATCGCGCGCCCCACTAGGCTTCAAGGCATGGCTTCGAAGCTGCCCTCGCCGAAGATCTTTCTCGAATGGCCCGTCATCCGTCAGCTGCGTTCGGCCGACGCGTTCGGCCGCGGGCCGGCGGTGACCTCCAAGCACACCCGTGCGCTGACCCCACGCACCACGACCGCCGACCGCGTCGTGCAAAGCGTGTGCCCGTACTGCGCGGTCGGCTGCGGCCAAAAGGTTTTCGTCAAGGACGAGAAGGTCGTCCAAATCGAGGGCGATCCGGACTCGCCGATCTCGCGTGGCCGACTGTGCCCCAAGGGATCGGCCAGTGAGCAGCTGGTCAACTCGCCGAAGCGGCAGACCAAGATGCTCTACCGCGCCCCGCGCGCGACCGAATGGCAGTCGATCGATCTCGACACCGCCATCGACATGGTGGCCGACCGCTTCGTCGAGGCCCGCCGGCATGCCTGGCAGGACATCGACAAGAAGGGCCATCCCCTGCGGCGCACCATGAAGATCGCCGCGCTCGGCGGAGCCACCCTGGACAACGAAGAGAACTACGTCATCAAGAAGCTCTTCACCGCCGCCGGCGCGATCCAGATCGAGAACCAAGCTCGTATTTGACACAGCTCCACAGTTCCCGGTCTGGGGACTTCCTTCGGGCGCGGTGGCGCCACCCAGTCACTGCAAGACATGGCCAACGCCGACTGCATCATCATCCAGGGCTCCAACATGGCCGAGTGCCATCCCGTCGGCTTCCAGTGGGTCGAGGAGGCAAAGGCGCGCGGCGCGAAGCTGATTCACATTGATCCGCGCTTCACCCGCACCTCGGCCGTGTCGGACAAACACATTCCGATCCGGGCGGGCTCGGACGTGGTGCTACTGGGCGCGCTGATCAACTACGTCATCAGCAATGACAAGTGGTTCAAGGAGTACGTGGTGGCCTACACCAACGCCGCCACTCTGATCAACGAAAACTACTGCGACGCAGAGGATTTGGGCGGCCTGTTCTCCGGCTATGATCCCGAGACCGGACAGTACGACCCATCGACGTGGGCCTATGCGGGACAGGAGCAAGACGAAGCCGATCAGGAACACGGTGCCAGCGCCTCGGCCCGCGCCGCCGGCGATGCGCACGGCAGCGGCGGCCCGCCGTTGCCGCACGCCCGGGTGATGCGCGACGAGACCCTGCAGCATCCGCGGACGGTGTTTCAAATCGTCAAGCGGCACTATGCGCGGTACACCCCGGAGATGGTGCGCGACGTCTGTGGCATAAGCATCGAGGACTTCGACTACCTCGCACGCACGCTCGTCGCCAACTCGGGCCGGGAGCGCACCACCTGCTTCGCTTACGCCGTTGGCTGGACGCAGCACACGCTGGGCGCCCAATTCATCCGCACCGCAACGATTTTGCAGCTACTGCTGGGCAACGTGGGGCGCCCGGGCAGTGGCATCATGGCGCTGCGCGGACACGCGACCATCCAAGGGTCTACCGACATACCGACGTTGTTCAACCTGCTGCCCGGCTACCTGTCGATGCCGAAGGCCGGTGTGCACGACACCTTCGCTGACTACATCAAATCGGTCGGGCCGAAGAACCAAAAAGGCTTCTGGGCCAACGCCGACACCTACATCGTCAGCCTGCTCAAGGCATGGTGGGGTGACGCGGCCCGCGAGGACAACGACTGGGCCTACGACTACCTGCCGCGGCTGTCCGGACCGCACGGCACGTATCAGACGGTCATGTCGATGCTTGACGACGAGGTCGACGGGTATTTCCTGCTGGGACAGAACCCGGCCGTCGGATCGGCGCACGGCCGGATGCAACGCATGGGTATGGCGCACCTGAAGTGGCTGGTGGTGCGCGACCTCAACATGATCGAGTCGGCCACCTTCTGGAAGGACGGCCCCGAGATCGCTTCCGGCGAGCTGAAAACCGAGGACATCGAGACCGAGGTGTTCTTCTTCCCGGCGGCGACGCACGTCGAAAAGGCCGGTTCCTTCACCCAGACCCAACGCCTTGTGCAGTGGCGGCACAAGGCCGTCGATCCGCCCGGCGACTGCCAGAGCGAGTTGCAATTCTTTTTCGAGCTGGGCAAACGAATCCGGCAGCGGCTGGCCGGATCCGCCGACGAACGCGACCGGCCGCTGCTGGATCTGACCTGGGACTATCCCACCGATGAGCGTGGCGAGCCCGATTCGATGGCCGTACTGGCCGAGATCAGTGGTTGCTATTTGACCGGG
This sequence comes from Mycobacterium sp. 050272, assembly GCF_039023525.1. Taxonomy (NCBI): domain Bacteria; kingdom Bacillati; phylum Actinomycetota; class Actinomycetes; order Mycobacteriales; family Mycobacteriaceae; genus Mycobacterium; species Mycobacterium sp. 050272. The sequence continues at coordinate 62,462 of NZ_JBCHKV010000021.1, forward strand.
CCGAAAGCCGGCCAGCCGGTGCCCGGGTACACCGAACTGGGTGCCGACGGGTCGACGTCCTGCGGATGCTGGATCTACTCCGGTGTGTACGCGGACGGCGTCAACCAGGCCGCCCGGCGGGTGCCACACGGCGGCACCGGGCCCAGCCAGTCGCAGTGGGGCTGGGCGTGGCCGCTGGACCGGCGGATTCTGTACAACCGCGCCTCGGCCGACCCCGACGGCAAGCCGTGGAGCGAGCGCAAGCGCTACATCTGGTGGGACCCCGAGCAGCAGCGCTGGGTCGGTCACGACGTGCCCGACTTCGTGGTCGACCGGGCACCGGGTAGCCGGCCGGACCCAGACGTCGGCGGCCCGGACGCCATCGCGGGCGACGACCCGTTCATCATGCAGGCTGACGGCAAGGGCTGGCTGTTCGCGCCCAAGGGTGTGGTGGACGGGCCGTTACCCACGCACTACGAGCCGCAGGAGTCGCCGGTCGCCAACGCGCTTTACCCGCAACAGCAGAACCCTTCGCGAATCACCTTCCCGCGCAAGGACAATCTGAGCGCTCCCAGCGCCGGCGACCCGGGCGCCGACGTGTACCCGTACGTGTTCACCACCTACCGGCTCACCGAGCATCACACCGCCGGCGGCATGAGCCGGTGGCTGCCCTATCTCTCGGAGTTGCAACCGGAGATGTTCTGCGAAGTCTCACCCGAGCTGGCCGCCGAACGCGGGCTCGAGCCCTACGGGTGGGCCACGATCATCTCGCCGCGCGCGGCGATCGAGGCACGGGTGCTGGTTACCGAGCGGATGAGCCCGCTGCGAATCGGCGACCACACGGTGCACCAGATCGGGCTGCCCTATCACTGGGGTGTCGGGAGCGACGCGGTGGTGAGCGGGGACGGGGCCAACGATCTGCTGGGCGTGACGCTGGATCCGAACGTGCAGATCCAGGAGTCCAAGGCCGGGTCCTGCGACATCCAGCCCGGCCGCCGGCCGCAAGGCGCGAAGCTGCTGCGGTTGATCGAGGAATACCAGTCGCGCGCGGGCGCCACCGTGGAGACGGACAATGTTCGAGTGAGCGAAGCTGTGTGGGAGAGCATCGATCGCGAGCGAGACGGGAAGGGAACCGATGGCTCAGCTGATCGGACCGAGTGACCCAGCCGCTGATGCCGGGTGGGGAGATGTCAAGCCGCGCAAGGGCTTTTTCACCGACACCTCGATTTGCATCGGTTGCAAGGCGTGCGAAGTGGCGTGTAAGGAGTGGAATCGCAACCCGCGTGACGGCGACCTCGAGCTGCTGGGCTCGTCCTACGACAACACCGGCGCGCTGGGCGCGAGCACCTGGCGGCACGTGGCGTTCATCGAGCAGGGCCGCGACCGCATCGAGGAGGCACGCGAATCCGGTCGCGCGTTGGTGAGCCTGGGCATGCCCGCGATCCCGGGTGCTGCGGACGTCCCCGCCGATTCGAAACAGCGTAGTGCGGACGTCCCCGCCGATTCGAAACCCCCAGACACTCCCGAGTTTCGCTGGCTGATGTCCTCGGATGTCTGCAAGCACTGCACGCACGCGGGCTGTCTGGACGTCTGCCCCACCGGGGCGTTATTCCGCACCGAGTTCGGCACCGTGGTGGTCCAGCACGATGTGTGCAACGGCTGCGGAACATGCGTCGCGGGTTGCCCTTTCGGCGTGGTCGAGCGCCGCAGCGACGGCACGTATGCGACGCCGGTGGACCGGCCGGGCCGCCCGCAGGAGGAGTTCGTCACCGGCGTCGCCCAGAAGTGCACGCTGTGCTATGACCGCCTGATCGAGGACCAGGTACCCGCCTGCGCCCAGACCTGTCCGACCACGTCGATCAAGTTCGGTGATCACGACGACCTGGTGGACCGAGCGCGGCAGCGGGTAGCCCAGCTGCACGCCGAAGGGCGCACTGAAGCAAGGCTTTACGGCGCCAACGAGCACGACGGTGTCGGCGGTACCGGCTCGGTCTTCTTATTGCTCGACGAACCCGAGGTCTACGGTCTGCCGCCGGATCCGCGGGTGTGCACGGCCGACCTGCCGACGATGTTCAAGCGGGCGACGATGGCTGCGGTCGGCATGGCCGGAGCCGCCGTGCTGGCGTTCTGGAGTAGCCGGTGAGCACCTCGGAATTCGACAGCTTTCGTCCGCCAGAACCCGAGGGAGGCAAGCGGCGCAGGAAAGGCGCGCGTGGCGCTCGTCGGGGCGGCGGCGACGGTTCGCGCGAAATGCCGATGGTCCCCGACGCCGAGTTCACCTCGTATTACGGCCGTCCGGTGGTCAAGCCCGCGCCCTGGGGACATGAAGTGGCCGCCTACCTGTTCTTGGGAGGCGTCGCGGGCGGTTCCGGCCTGCTCGCGGCCGGCGCTCAGCTCACCGGCCGAAATAAGTTGCGCCGCAATACAAGACTGTCCGCGCTGATTGCGGTGTCGCTGGGCGCGGTCGCGCTGGTGAAGGACCTGGGCCGGCCCGAACGTTTCGTCAACATGCTGCGGACCGTCAAGCTGACCTCGCCGATGAGCATCGGTTCGTGGATCCTCAGCTCGTTCAGCGCTGGCATCGGAATAGCCGCGGTTGCCGAGATCGATCGGATGACGGGCGAGCGAATTCCGTTGGGCCCGTTGCGGTCCGTGCTGCGCGCCGTGGAGGCACCGGCCGGCCTGGGTGCCGCGGTGTTGTCGCCACCGCTGGCCGTCTACACCGCGGTGCTGCTCACCGACACGGCCACCCCGACGTGGAACGCCGCGTACCGAGATCTGCCGTTCGTGTTCGTCAGCTCCGCGAGCCTGGCCGCCTCGGGATTGGCGATGATCACCACCCCGGTCTCCGAGGCCGGGCCCGCGCGCAAGCTGGCGGTCATCGGTGCGGTCGGGGATCTGATCTCGGCCAGGTTCACAGAGTTCCGAATGGACCCGGTGACCAGAGAACCGCTGCACCAGGGCAGGCCTGGCAGGATGCTACAGACGAGTGAAATACTCGCCGCCGCAGGCGGTTTGGGTGCGTTGTTCGGCGGGCACCGCCGCGATGTCGCCGCGCTGTCCGGCTTGACGCTGCTGACGGCGTCGGCGATGTTGAGGTTCGGCTTCTTCGAGGCGGGCAAGGCATCGGCCCGTGACCCTCGCTACACGATGGAGCCGCAGCGGCGCCGGCTGGCGGCTCGCCGCGCGTCAGGCATCACCGACGACTCGATCACTACCGCCGGTTAAAGCGGACTAACGAACCTCGATGCCTTCGCCGGCGACGGTGTGACCGATCACCGGGTGACCGGGCAGTTCGCCCACCACGAGCAGGCCACCCGAAGTCTGCGCGTCGGCGAGCAGCAACAGATCATCCTCGGTCACGCCGGGGCCGGGACGCAGATGCGGGCGCACCCAATCAAGGTTGCGCCGAGACCCGCCGGAGACGAACCCGTCGCGCAGCGCCGCCCGGCCGGCATCGAGTACCGGCACCGCGCAGCGGTCGATGACCGCTCCCACCTTTGAGGCCCGGCACATCTTGTAGAGATGGCCGAGCAGCCCGAAGCCGGTCACATCCGTGGCCGCGTGCACACCGTTTGCCACCGCGGCCTCGGCGGCGTCGCGGTTGAGCCGGGCCATCGTCGCGATCGCTTCCGCGAACACCTCGCCGGTCTGCTTGTGCCGATTGTTGAGCAGCCCGACCCCGAGCGGTTTGGTGAGGGTCAGCGGCAGCCCGGGTTCGGCGGCGTCGTTGCGCAGCAACCGATTCGGGTCGGCCACACCGGTCACCGCCATGCCGTATTTGGGTTCCGGATCGTCGATGGAGTGACCGCCGATCACCGGGCACCCGGCCTCCGAGGCCACCGCCAGCCCGCCGCGCAGCACCTCGGTCATCAGCTCCAGTGGCAACACATCGCGCGGCCAGCCGACCAGGTTGATCGCGACCACCGGGCGTCCGCCCATCGCGTAGACGTCGGAGAGCGCGTTGGCTGCGGCGATCCGACCCCAGTCGTAGGCATCGTCGACGACCGGCGTGAAGAAGTCCGCGGTGGACAGCACCGCGATGTCGCCGACCAACACCGCGGCCGCGTCGTCACCATCGTCGAGGCCGACCAGAACATTCCCGTAGATCTGCCCGGCCAGGCCACGGACCGCCTCTTCCAGCTCGCCGGGCGGGATCTTGCAGGCACAGCCACCGCCGTGCGCATAACCGGTCAGCCGGGTCCGCGTCTGGGTCATGCCACGAGCCTACGAGGCGGGAGCGGGCTCACCGTCTGCCCGCCTCGTAGCGACAACTGTCAACATCGCCACCCTCGACGCTCGCGGGTGCATTCCTGGCGTCGAATGTGCGCCCATGGCGGCGACACGCCGGGTGAGGCCCCCGCAGCCGCACGCTCAACGCCATCGCCGCACACTCAACGCGATCCGGCGGTTTTGTCGCTCGGCGGCGGACACCTCGACCCGCACGCGGTGGCAGGCACTTCGACCCCCGGCGGCCGCTGGGGCGGACGGGGCAACCCGGGCGGGCTCGTCGGCATCGGCGCTGACCACGCTAGTTTGTGCATGGAGGCGTTTGGGTTCCTGGTGGTCCCCCCGGTCTTCAAAACCGGTGAGATCGAGTATCTCGGTCTGGCGGGTTCGATTCCCGTCCGCCTCCGCCAGCCCTGGACGCGAGGAGGCACGTGACACAGGTCGACCCGCGCCGCCTGATTCCGCGCACGGATCAGTTGCTTTCGCTTCCGCCGGTGCAGGAGGCGCGAAACCGGCTGGGCGAGCAGGCGGTCAGGGACGTGGTGCGCGGCATTCAGGACCGGGCCCGCCGCGGCGACCTGGCGCCCGACCAGGTGCAGGACGCGGTGCTGGCGTCGCTGACCGCGCACCGCAACACCAAGCTGCGCCCGGTGCTCAACGCCACCGGCGTCGTCGTGCACACCAACCTGGGCCGGGCGCCATTGGCCGCGAGCGCGATCGAGGCATTGGTGTCCGCGAGCGGCTACGTCGACGTGGAGCTCGACCTCGCGACGGGCACCCGCTCGAAGCGCGCGGTCGCCCTTCGTCAGGCGCTGCTGGATGTCTGCCCCGCCGCCGAGGACGCGCTGGTCGTCAACAACGGCGCCGCCGCGCTGGTGCTGGCGACCACCGCGCTGGCAGCCGGCGGCGAGGTCGTGGTGAGCCGCGGCGAGCTGGTCGAGATCGGCGCCGGATTCCGGCTGCCCGACCTGATCGCGTCCACCGGCGCCCGGCTGTGTGAGGTCGGGACCACCAACCGCACCCACTTGAAGGACTACGCGGACGCGATCGGGCCGCAGACCGGATGTGTGCTCAAGGTGCACCAGAGCAATTTCCGGGTGCAGGGGTTCACCTCCGCTGTCGCGGTGTCCCAGCTGCGGGCGCTGGCCGACGAGAAACACGTCCCCTTGGTCGTCGACCTCGGCAGCGGGCTGCTGGCGGCCGATCCGCTGCTGCCCGATGAGCCCGACGCCGCCACCGCGCTGGCCGAGGGCGCCGACGTGATCACCGCCAGTGGCGACAAACTGCTGGGCGGCCCGCAGGCGGGCATCGTGCTCGGCCGCACCGAGGTCGTCACCCGGATGGCGCGGCATCCGCTGGCGCGCGCCGTGCGAGCCGACAAGCTCACGCTCGCCGCGCTGGAGGCGACGGTCCGGGCCGGCACCTCGCCGGTGACCCAGGCCCTACACGCCGATCCCGACCGGCTGCGGGCGCGCGCGCAGCGTCTGGCCGAGGCGGTCGGCGCATCCGTCGTCGCGCACGACGGCCGAGTCGGTGGCGGCGGCGCCCCGGGCGTCGCGCTGCCGGGCTGGGCGGTCCGCCTCCCCGAATCGGCGGCGGCTGCCCTGCGCGCCGGTGAGCCCGCGGTGCTGCCGAGGGTGCACGACGGCGCCTGCCTGTTGGATCTGCGCTGCATCCCCGAGTCCGACGACGATCGTCTGCTGACGGCGGTGCGCGCCGCGTTAACCGAAACGCCCGAGGCGGACCGCTGAGCAGCCACGTCCTGGCCACCGCCGGCCACGTCGATCACGGCAAGAGCACGCTCATCCGTGCCCTGACCGGCATGGAGCCCGACCGCTGGGAGGAGGAGCGACGCCGTGGTCTGACCATCGACCTCGGCTTCGCCTGGACCACCCTGCCGTCGGGCCGCGAGGTGGCCTTTGTCGACGTGCCCGGGCACCAGCGGTTCCTGGCCAACACGCTGGCCGGCCTCGGTCCCGCGCCGGTGGTCTGCTTCGTCGTCGCCGCGGACGAGGGTTGGCAAGCGCAGTCCAGCGACCACCGCGACGCGCTCGCCGCGCTGGGCATCCGGCACGGCCTGATCGTGGTGACGCGTGCCGACCGGGCGCCGGACCGTGCGTCCGAGGTGCTGGCCCAGGCGCGCGACGAACTGGCCGGCACCGGGCTGCGGGATGCCCCCGGTGTTGTCGTGTCCGCGGTCGACGGGACCGGGCTGATTGAATTGCGTGCCACTCTCGATCGCGTCTTGGGGCAGTTGCCCGCACCCGAGACCACCGCCCGGGTGCGGTTGTGGGTCGATCGGTCCTTCACGATCACCGGCGCGGGCACTGTCGTGACCGGCACGCTCGCGGCCGGCACCCTGGCGCGCGGCGACCGGCTGAACGTGCTCGACGCGAACCAGCCGCAGTCGGTCGTCATCCGCGGCTTGCAGAGCCGCGGCGAGCCCTACCCGCGGCTGGGGCCGGTGGCCCGGGTCGCGCTGAACCTGCGTGGCGTCTCGCGCGACGTGATCCAACGGGGCAGCGCGCTGGTCACCCCTGGCGCATGGGCCAGCACCGCAACGCTCGACATTCGCCGCACCACCGGTGGCCCGTTGACCGAGGCCGCCGCCCAGCTCGTCGTGCACGTCGGCACCGCGGCCGTGCCCGCGCGGCTGCGGCCGTTCGATGACGACCACGGCCGGCTCACGCTCGACCGGCCACTGCCGCTGGTGCTCGGCGACCGATTGGTGCTGCGCGACCCGGGCGGCCAGCGGGTCCTGGGCGCCCTGGTGCTCGACGCCGATCCCCCGGTGCTGCGGCGGCGCGGCGACGGAACCCGTCGAGCCGCGGCGCTGAACGCGATGGACGCGTCCGGGGACGTCGGCGCCGAGGTGGCCCGCCGCGGCGCGGTGCGGGAGAGCCATCTGCGCCGTCTGGGCTTCGTATCATCGGGGATACCCGAGAGCGTGCGAGTGCTCGACGGCTGGTGGGTGCACGCCGCGACGTACCAGGCCTGGCAGCAGCGGCTGCGCGCCGCGGTCGCGGAACTGCATACGCGAGACCCGTTGGCAGAGGGGCTATCTCGCGGTGCCGCGCGCGACCTGCTGGCCCTGCCGGACGAGTCGTTGCTCGACGGGGTCACCCGCGACTCGGGACTGGAGCAGCGGGGCGGCCATATTCGGGAGCCCGGCGCTCGCGACGAGCTAGGGCGGGCCGAGGCCGCCGTGGGCGAATTGGAAGCGCGACTGCGTGCCGAGCCCTTCGATGCGCCGGAGGCCGACGATCTGTCGGCGCTGCAGCTGTCCGCCCGCGAACTGGCGGCCGCCGAGCGGGCCGGGCGGGTGCTGCGGCTGCGCGACGGCGTCGTATTGCTGCCCAGTGCGCCGGCTCTGGCGATGCGGGAGTTGGCCCGGCTGGCGCAGCCGTTCACCACCAGCCAAGCGCGCCAGGCCCTCAACACCACCCGGCGGGTGGCGATCCCCTTGTTGGAACATCTCGACGCGCGGGGCTGGACTCGTCGAGTCGATGCCGGCCATCGCGAGGTGGTGCGATGAATCCGATTGTAGGGGAGGCATTTACGTGATCATTGTCGTTGGCGCGGGAATATGCGGTCTTGCCGCCGCCTACGAGTTGTCCAGGCGCGGAGAGCCGACGGTCGTGTTCGAACGCGGCGAACCGTTCTCCGGCTTGTCCGTGGGTCTGGCGCGCATCTTCCGCATCGCCCATCAGCGCCCCGCGCTATGCCGGCTCGCCATCCAGGCCCGCGCCGGCTGGCAGCGTTGGGAGCACGACCTCGAGGTGGGACGGGTGCTCGGTTCCGAGGGTTTCGTCGCGGCGGCCCCGCCCGAGGAGACCGCAACAGCGATGACGGAGGCCGGTGCCGAGTTCTCTTGGCTCGACCGCCACCAGATCCAGGCCCGGATACCGTTCGTCACGCCGCCCTGGGAGGCCGCGATTTTCGATCCGCTCGGTGGCAGCCTGCGCACTCACCGTGCGCTGAGCGCCTTGGCGGCCCGGGTCCAGATTAGGCGCGGCCGGGTCGTCTCGCTCGGCGACGACGGCTCGGTCCGCCTTGCGGATGGCACCGTGACGCGGGGCGACCAAGTTCTGGTGTGTGTGGGAGCCCAGACACCGGATCTGCTGGGCCCGCTCGATGTCGAGCTCACCCCGCACACCCGCTACACCTACGAGGGTGCCGACGCCACCGGTGCCGCCTGTCTGGCGGCACCCGAGGGCTACGGGCTGCCACTGGGCAGCACCGGCCGATGGGCGTTCGGTCAGCCGATACCGGATCCGAACGGGGTGCGTGCGCTCTTCCCGTCGCTGTCGCCCGTGGGCCAGGTGGACTGCTTCACGGTGCATGCTCCGTGGCTCGACGCCGGCGGAGATGGGTGGAAGGCGGTGCGCCGCGGCCGTGTGGTCGGCTTCGTCGGCAACAACCTGATGAAGTTCGGGCCGTTGCTCGGAGAGCTGCTCGCCGAGGCCGCTTGCAGTGCGGGGCTACCCCGCGAATTGAACCTTGCCTGAATCGAGAGTCGTTGCAATGCACGCTATTTCGGATGCACATTGGAACACGTCTTTCGGTCTCACGCGGTTGAGCAGACCGGTGACGCAGTAATGGGCCATGATGGTCGCGAAGCAGTATTAGCTCAGTAAGGGAGCCCACCATTCGCGCGTTGAGAAAAATTCGACTGCCGATGCGTGTCTTGTCGTTGCGCACCATCGTCATCGTTGCGCAATTGGGCGTGATCGCTCTCGTCGTCACGCTGGGCGTATGGGTCTGGGTCGGCGTCACCAACGATCAGTACAGCCAGCTCGACCGCCGGTTGGACTCCGTGAGCAGCCTCGGCGACATCAACACCTTGCTCAACAGCCCGCACCAGAGCACTCCTGACCGGCCCTCGCCGGACGGCAATCTGGTGCGCACCGCCCGCATCGGTGCGTTGACCGTGTCGGTGCCCAGCGACATCGTCTTGCCCAAACTGGCCAACGGCTACGCGAACACCACGATCAACGGGGTGCAATACCGCGTCCGTACCTTCAACGCGGGGCCGGTCTCGATCGCGCTCGCCGCACCGCTGGCCGAGGCGCAGCATCGGATCAACGAACTGCACCTACGGGTGTTGTTGATCTGCGCTGGCGTGATCACCGGCACCTTCCTGGTCGGCTGGGTGATCTCGTTGATCATGGTCAACCCCTTCGTCCTGCTGGCCCGGCAAGCCCGCGCCATCAATGCGCAGTCCAGTCCCGACGAGGTTGCGGTCCGCGGTGTACGGGAAGCCGTCGAGATCGCCGACGCGGTCGAGCAGATGCTGGACCGCATCGGCAACGAGCAGCAACGCACCAAGGCGGCACTCGAGTCGGCCCGTGACTTCGCCGCGGTCGCTTCACACGAGCTGCGCACCCCACTGACCGCGATGCGCACGAACCTGGAGGTCCTGTCCACGCTCGAGCTGGCCCCCGAGCAGCGCGAGGAGATCATCGGCGACGTCATCCGCACCCAGAGCCGCATCGAGGCAACGCTGACGGCGCTGGAGCGACTCGCGCAGGGGCAGCTGACCACCGTCGACGACTTCGTGCCGTTCGACATCACCGAGCTGTTGGATCGTGCCGCGCACGATGCGCTGCGCATCTACCCCGACGTGGAGGTCTCACTGGTGCCGTCGCCGACGGTCTTGATGGTGGGGCTGCCGACGGGTCTGCGGCTGGTGATCGACAACGCGATTGCCAACGCCGTCAAGCACGGCGGTGCCACCAAGATTCAACTCACCGTGAGCAGTTCGGCCGAAGGCGTCGAAATCGCGATCGACGACGACGGCACCGGCGTCCCCGAATCCGAACGCACCGCGGTATTCGAACGCTTCTCTCGCGGTTCGACGGCATCGCGCTCGGGTTCCGGACTGGGGTTGGCGCTGGTTGCCCAACAAGCAGAATTGCACGGCGGGAACGCATCTCTGCACGCCAGCCCGCTCGGCGGAACGCGACTTCTGCTCAAGCTGTCAGGCGACGGCCGCGGCCCTTGCTGAGTCAACCACACGAAACACGCAGCAGGCCAAACGTTTTAGCTTTGTTGTCATGACGCATCGCGAATTCGTAACAGCACGAGCAAAAATTTGCATTCCGTATGCGACTGGCTTGTCCGGTTGACCCGCGCTGACGGTGCACATACCTTCAAATGCAGGCCAGGCGGACCCAGCCAAAACAACGGAGTTGGTGAAAGAACGTAATCGCCTGCGTATCAGCCTGTTACGTCGATGTCAGCTATCGCGGGTGGAGCGATACCGTAGCGTCGACCACGCAAACCCAACGAGCGAGGTACCGATGCAACTCATCGAACATCCCGAAGGGCGAACCATCGAACGCTCCGCGTCACTGAGGGACGGGTTGCGTTCGGTGCTTCGGCATGACTTGTCCTCCTCTCTCGTGGTCTTCTTGGTCGCCCTGCCGCTGTCCCTGGGCATCGCGATCGCATCCGACGCACCGGTACTGGCCGGTTTGATCGCCGCGATCGTCGGTGGGATTGTCGGTGGTGCCATCGGGGGGTCGCCGCTGCAGGTCAGTGGCCCCGCCGCCGGGCTGACCGTCGTGGTGGCCGACCTGATCGGCGAATTTGGCTGGGGTATAACATGCTTCATCACCACGGTGGCCGGCGTTATGCAAGTCCTGTTGGGATTCAGTCGGGTTGCGCGGGCCGCCCTGGCCATCTCGCCCGTCGTCGTGCACGCGATGCTTGCCGGCATCGGCATCACGATCGCACTTCAGCAGGCCCATGTATTGCTCGGCGGTGAGTCGAAAAGCACGGCCTGGCGCAACGTCGTTGAGCTGCCGCAACAAGTTGTGAACGCGCATCGGCCCGGAGTCCTGTTGGGGCTGCTGGTGATCGGCATCCTGATCGCCTGGCGCTGGGCCCCCGCCAAAGTGTCCGCCGTTCCCGGACCGCTGGTCGCCATCGTGGTGGTGACCGTTGTCTCGCTGATCTTCCCGTTCCGAGTCTCCCGGATCGAGCTGGACGGCTCGGTCGCCAAAGCGCTTCAACTGCCGGCTATTCCGCAGGGAAATTGGGGTGCCGTCGTCATCGGCATCATTACCGTGACACTCATCACCAGCGTGCAGAGCCTGCTGACGGCGGTATCGATCGACAGGATGCACCACGGACCACGCACCGACTTCAACCGCGAGCTGATCGGACAGGGCTTCTCCAACATCGTGTCCGGCGCGATCGGCGGACTTCCCATCGCCGGTGTCATCGTGCGAAGCGCTGCCAACGTCAACGCGGGGGCGAAGACCCGCGCCTCGACGATCATGCACGGCTTGTGGATCCTTTTGTTCGCGATCCCGTTTGCGGAATTGGTCGAGCAGATTCCGACCGCGGCTCTCGCCGGGCTGCTCATCGTCATCGGCATACAGCTGCTGGCGCCGGCGCATATTGAAACCGCCATGAAGTCAGGCGATTTGACCGTTTATCTGGTGACCATTGTCGCGGTCGTGTTTCTCAACCTGCTGCACGGCGTGATGATCGGACTCGCCCTGGCCATCGTCTTGACCGCTTGGCGGGTAATCCGGGCGAAGGTCGAGGCGACGTCCGCGGGCGACGAATGGCGGGTCGTTGTCGAGGGGGCGTGCACGTTTCTCGCGTTACCCAGGCTGACTCGCGTGCTGGCATCGATCCCAGAGCGCACCACTGTCACCGTGCATCTTCTGGTGAGCTACTTGGATCACGCTGCGCACCAAGCGATTAACGACTGGCAGCAGCAACACCACGCGACGGGTGGAACGGTGCGGATCCACGGCGTGACCGAAGTCGGACGCCTGACATCGACCCGTGAGGTTCTGCAGGCGGGCTAGCGCCCACGCGCGTACTTAGGGTACCCTAACTTGACCGACGAGTTAGGAGACGCGATGTCGACGACCTGGATGGATCCTCTGCTCCACAAGCTCCGCCACCAAGGCGCCGCTCCCTATCCGCATCAGGCGGCATTCTTGCTCAACAATCCGGTCCGCCGAGCGCTGTCCAACCCGGCACGCAAGGTCGACCGCGTCGGCCTCACCGGTACCGAGCACGTGCTGGAAGTAGGGCCTGGCCCGGGCTTCTACAGCGTGCAGATCGCACGGCGTCTCACCTACGGCCGGCTCGACCTGTTCGACCTCCAACCCGAGATGCTGGACAAGGCGCGGCGGCAGCTCGAGCGGGCGGGATTCCATGACGTCGGCTTTACGACCGGGGAAGCGAGCGACGGATTTCCGTACCCGGCAGACACTTTCGACGTCGCGTTCCTGGCCGCGGTGATCGGCGAGGTGCCCGACAAACCGGCCTGCATCCGTTCCCTGGGCCGGGTGCTGAAGCCGGGAGGGCAACTCGTGTTCGTCGAAGGGTTTAGCGATCCGGACCGGATGAGCGTGCGGGAATTGCGTGATCTGGTCGAGCCCGAGAACTTCGAATTCGGGCAAGCGAGCGGCAATCGATGGCACGACATCGTGCGCTTTCGCAGACCGGCCTGAGCGGAGTCTGATCTCACTGCGCCGCGCTGGCTCAAGTCGATTGAGTCTCGGCTCTGTGGGCGATGTGTGCATGTACGCATTGGATAAAGGCTCGTGTCGCCGCGGAGCACAGCTCGGCGTGTGGCGCGACGAGATGAACCTCCCGTCGTAACACCGCCCCTCGCACGGGGAGCAGTACGAGGGTGGGATTCGCTTCGGCGCGGTTGCGCGCGACCGATTCGGGTAGCAACGCCACACCGAGACCCTGGCAGACGAAATGGATGACCTCGTCGACCCGGGTGACTTCAAACGCGACACGACGCTGAATTCCCGCGAAACCACGGTCGGTTTCGTGCCGGAGGCCATACCCCAGGGGGAAGTCGATGAACGGAAGTTCGGCCAATTCGTTCAGCGAGACAGACGGATTCGCGGCCAGCCGATGCTGAATGGGCAGCACGGCGACGAGCGACTCGGAGAACAAGTGGTCGAACGAAATCGGGTCACCCGACCGTGCGACGTTGGAGCCCACGATGGCCACGTCGAGCTTGCGGTCGCGGGTCGCCTGCACGAGCACGTCGCTGCCCCCACTGCGCAACGTCACCGTGACGTCGGGATAGTCCGCGTGGAAGGTGGCCATCAGCGCGGCCACATCCAAACTGTCCGACGGAATCTCCATCATCCCCACGGTGAGCCGTCCGGTCACCGAGCCCCGTAGCGCTTGCGCGTCCACGGTGATCCGGTCGACCCCGGCGATGACCTGGCGCATCAACGGGATCAAGGCTTCGCCCACAGTCGTCAGCGATACCGAGCGCGTGGTGCGGGTGAATAGCTGGACACCCAACTCGGCCTCGAGCTTGCGTACCTGTTGACTCAGCGCGGATTGCACCACGAAGAGGGTTTCGGCCGCGCGGGTGAAGCTGCGCGTTTCGGCCACGGCCAGCACGTAGCGGAGCTGTTGCAGATTCAGATTAATCACCTCTGCTGATTGATCAGATCATATCTATGCGCTGGACGCCTAAGTGGCGGGCACTGAGAATTGACGCATGTCTGCCGGCGTTTCGCGCGACGAACGGGCGGCTTCGGCCCCCGTCGTGGTTGCGCGGGGCCAGGGCGAGCTGCGGACCAACGACTGTTCGTCGGTCGAGGTGCGGGACCGCATCAACGCCGAGTTCGAATCGCTTCCGTTCCTCGGCAGCCTGGTCTGTAATACGCCGACGGTTACCGCGGGCGCGGTCGAGGAAATCACGTTCACCTATACCGTCGGACAGTCCGGCATCGCCGACAGCGGGTGGCTCAAGTTGTGCTTCCGCTACTACTCCGACTGGGACCTGCAGACCACCGAGCCTGCCGGGCGTGACTTCGCGACCGCAATCCTGATCAGTCGGTCGGTAATCGGCGGAGCATCGGAAGATGGTGCCGCCACGGTTCAGCGCCTGACCGCCCGCTACGATGTCAAGGGCGGTGAGCGGCCATTCCAAAAGTCGCTTTTGGTGCATGTCGTCGACGGATACCTGCGCCCCGGTGATGTCATCGAGATCCGGCTCGGTGACCGGCGTTTCGGCGGGCCCGGCACCCGTGTCCAGACCTTTGTCGAGGACGACTTCGAGGTGCATCTGTTCGTCGATCCGCTCGGCACATCGCGGATGGCCCACGCGGCTGTCGCGAAGATAGCGATCGTTCCCGGACCACCCGCTCGGTTGGTGGTGCACGGTCCCCGCGTCGTGGGTCCCAACGTGAGCTCGGTGCGACTGCACGCCCACCTGGAAGACCGCTGGGGCAATGCCTGCCGCGATGTGCCCGCGGATGTGCAAGCGCAGCTGGAAGGTGAAAAGCTCTGCACCGCAAAGATGCCCGCGGCGGGTTGGGCGCACGCGGTATTGAACGTAGCGGCACGACCGGGCGCAATTCAGGTAGGCGCGCGAACCGGAACGACCACCTTCGGCCCAGCCACCGCCGAGATCGACGTCATCACGAATCTGCCTGCGCCACGGGCATATTTCTGCGACTTGCACGTGCATTCCAACGACACCGTCGGAACCCAGAGCACGGATTGGAACCTGCGCTACGGCCGCGACATCGGTGGCCTCGATGTCCTCGGCTACACCGCCAATGACTTCCAGATCACCGACGGCACCTGGTCCGATGTGGTCGACGCCTGCCGCACGGCCGCACAGGACGGCCAGTTCGTGTGCTTCCCCGGCGTGGAATGGTGTGGCACCGCGGGCGCCGGTGGCGATCACAACGTGGTGTTCCTCGGCGACGACACGACTGTCGCGAGGTCTTTGGAGTGGCGCCAGGGCATGACCGCCACCGCGCCCACACCGCAAACCTGGCCCATCACGGAGCTATACGCCGCCTACGAAAAGGATCCCGACGCATACTTACTGATCCCGCATGTCGGGGGCCGGCGCGCCGTGCTGGATTGGCACCATCCCGAACTGGAGCGTCTGATCGAGGTGCATTCGAGCTGGGGCAGCAGCCCGTGGTTCCTCGAGGACGCCCTGGCTCGCGGACTCAAGGTCGGCGCCAGCGCCGCCAGCGACGAACATCGTGGACGGCCGGGCGGCGGCGCACCGGGCGCCAACATCTTCGGCGGACGCGGTGGTTTGACCGGTTTGCTCGCCGACAAACTCAGCGCCGAACACGTCGGCCAGGCACTACGGTCTCGGCGCACCTGGGCAACCACGGGCAGCCGATCGGTCGCACTCTTACACAGCGGCGACGATTGGATGGGCGATGAAATCCTCACCGCCGCTGACAAACTCGTCGTCAACTACGCGGTCTATGGCAGCAGTGGCTGGGACGAGCTGCTGATCTATGACACCCAAGGACCGCTGTGGAGGCGGGACATGAACTCCGAAGCGGGGTTTTCAGACTCGCTGGTACGAATTCGCTGGGGAGGTGCGCGGCACCGAGACCGGTACCGCTGGGCGACCTGGGCGGGCCAACTCAGAGTCAGTGGCACCAAGGTCGATGCGGCGATGCCGTGGGCTGCTACACATCCCGAACAGACCTTTGACGCCATCGGGCAAACGATCAGATGGCAAACCGCCACCTATGGTGCCGACATCGGGGTGATTGTGCGCCTCGACGACATAGCGCGGGCACAATTCGACATCGACACCACGGTGATCGAGGACGAGCGTCGCACCACGATGACCGTCACCGGTGCCGAGCTGATCGCGCACAACCAGCGGGAGTCCCGCGCCGGCGGTCTTAACCTGCGAATCCTGGTCGAGCGTATAGCCGAGCCGTCAGCGCTGCCGAGCACTGTCACTGGAGCACTGACGGTGAAACTGCCGCGGGAACACAGCGCAATCTATCTGCGCGGCAATCAATCCGATGGGCACCAAGTTTGGACCAGCCCGCTGTTCGTTGCCCGACCCCAGCGGAAGCAGCAGTGATGAGACAAGCGGCGCTGACACGGCGTCGACACGTCGATTTCGGCCGCATTACCCGCGCGGCGTGTCCGAGTCCGTCGTTCACCGGCTACCCCGGCCGCTGATCCCGGACCGACCCCTACCCCCCAAACCCTTCTCGGGAGCACCCGTGTCATTTCCCAAATTCGCCTATGCAGCAATAGTTTCCGCGCTGGCCACAGCAGCGGCCCTGGTCGGGTGCTCCAGCAACGCCCCGGCATCCAAGTCCTCCGGCGTCACCCTGCGGCTTGGCTACTTGACCCGAATCACGCACGCGTCAGCCTTGGTCGGCATCGACACCGGCACGTTCGCGCGTAGTCTCGGGCCAGCAGTGAAATTCGAGCCGCAGCCATTCAGTCAGGGCACCGCGGAAACCACCGCCCTGCTGTCCGGGCAACTCGATGCCGCTTACATAGGGCCTAACCCCGCATTCAACGCCTGGCAGAAGTCGAACGGCACCGCCATCAAAATCATCTCCGGGTCCGCCGCCGGTGGGACGTCGATGGTCGTCAAGCCGGGTATCACCTCCGCGGCCGACCTACGCGGAAAGACCGTCGCCGATCCGGCGCTCGGCGGGGCCCAAGATGTCAGCCTGCGCGACTGGCTGCTGAATAACGGATTGAAGACGAACCCGCAAGGCGGCGGGGACGTCATCGTCAAGCCGACCACGCCCGAGTCGGCGATCGTCCAACAATTCATCAGCAATCAGATCGACGGCGCTCTCGAATCGGCACCGTACGACGTGCAACTGGTCAACGCAGGCGGCGCCCGACTCTGGTCGGATCCGAACACCATCACGATTCTGGTTGTCCGCCAAGAGTTCCTGTCCGCCCACCCCGATGTCGTCGCGGGACTGGTCCGCGGTCAGATCGAGGCCAATGAGACGATTCACAACAACCCTGACGCGGCGGCCCGATCGGCCAACGCCACCTTGACCAAGGCGCTGGGAAACGGCCTGTCACCCGAGGTTCTGACCGCGTCGTTCCAGGAGACGACTTTCACCAACGACCCCGGCGTGCAGTCACTCAACGACCAGATCCGCAAGGGCGTTGCGGTCGGCTTGCTGCAGCCCCTCAACCTTGACGGCATCTTCGACTTCGGGCCGCTCAACCGCGAGCTGGCAGCCGCGGGCAAGCCGGCGGTGGCGGCGTGAGGGCCGCGACGATACCCCTTGACGTCGTGACGAACCCCGACACAGGCGAGCAAGGTTCCCCGCAGCCCGTGCTGCGCCTTGACCAGCTGACGAGGCGATACGGAGACGTCACGGCGCTGGGGCCGCTGTCCCTGGCGGTGCGAGCCGGTGAGTTTGTCTGTGTGGTCGGCGTTTCCGGTTGCGGCAAGAGCACCCTGTTGTCGCTGATTGCCAAGCTCGATCAACCTTCGTCGGGGACGGTTCAGACGGGCAGACACCGCATCGCGTTGATGTTCCAGGCACCCGCGTTGTTCCCGTGGCTGACCGCCGCGGGGAACGTCGAATTGGCCCTGCGGGCCCGAGCGACACCGCGGCCACAACGGCGGGAACGGGTCCGTGAACTGCTGGACACCGTGGGATTGTTGGAATTCGCCGGCAATCGCCCGCATCAGCTGTCCGGCGGTATGCAACAGCGGGTAGCGCTGGCACGTGCCCTGGCACAAGACGCCGATGTGTTGCTCATGGACGAACCGTTCGCCGCGTTAGATGCCATGACCCGGGATCGTCTGCAGTGCGAGCTGGAACGAATTGTGTTGGCCCGCAATCTGACCGTCGTCTTTGTGACACACAACGTGCGCGAGGCGGTACGCCTGGCCGACCGTGTCGTCCTGTTGAGTGCAAGGCCCGCGACCGTCGTCGAGGAGTTCGCCGTGGGCCTGGCGCGCCCCCGCGACATCAACACGGCGGAGGTCGCGACGCTTGCCGCCCACATCACCGACCGGCTCGACCGCGGTGGGATCGCGCGATGACGCTAACTACCGGACGCACCGACGTCCCCGACTACCCGGCGTGGGCCACCCGCACCGGCCGCGTACCCCGGCTCGCGGTCATGATCTGGCCGAAGGTAGCCGCGATCGGGGTGTTTATCGGCATCTGGCAGCTGGTGGTGTACACCGAATGGCAGCCCCCGTTCGTGCTGCCCCGTCCGGCGGCGGTGGCAGAAAATCTCTGGCACCAACTGCACGGCCCGTTGCTATGGGAGGCCATCGCAACCACGATGGGCCGTGCGGTGACAGGATTCGTCCTGGCGGCGGTGATCGGTTCGGTCAGTGGAGCGCTGATCGCCCGAAACCGGTTACTGCGCGCCGCTTTCGGGCCACTCATCACGGGGCTACAGACAATGCCTGCGATCGCGTGGTTTCCGTTCGCCATCATCTTCTTCGGGTTGCACACCTCAGCGATCCTGTTCGTCATCGTGATCGGGGCCGCACCTTCGGTGGCGATCGGCGTCATCTCCGGGGTCGATCACATACCGCCGCTGCTACTGCGCGCGGCGACGACACTGCAGCTGCGGCCGCTCGCCCTGTACCGGCATGTGATCGTGCCGGCCGCCCTGCCGATGTTCGTCACGGGGCTCAAGCAAGGATGGGCGTTCGCGTGGCGCAGCCTGATGGCCGGCGAGCTGGTCGTGCTGGTGGCCAACACGTCCTCGATCGGGGTGTTGCTCGAGAACGCCCAGAACCTCACCGACATGCCATCGGCCATTTCGATCATGATCGTGATCCTGGTGATCGGGATCGTCGTCGACGCGGTGTTCAGCTACGCGGACCTACAAGTTCGCCGGCGCTGGGGTCTGGTGGGCGACCGTGACGCCTGACAAGCCGCTTCGACTCTGGGCGTTCGGCGACGCCCATGTGGGCACCGACAAGCGTCACGGTCGAGACAGCCTTGCCGAGGCCCTGATTCACGCTCAATCTGGGGGTCCGAAGGGTGGGCCATCGTTCGACTGGGATCTGGCCCTCGACGTCGGAGACATGTCGGGCGCACATCACAGCCTGCCCGACGACAACGAGGGCCGGGAAATACGACGACAATTCGGCGCGTTACGCGGGCATCGTCGCGAGGATGTCTACAGCGTGTGCGGCAACCACGACCGCAGCGGTCTAGACGAGCCGGAGGCGTGGTGGTGGCAGAAGTGGATCGATCCGTTAGGCGAGCACACCGAGAACTCCGGCGTGGACCCGCGGGCCCGGCGCTATCCGATCAGCGGAACTTGGGAGCGGTATTCATTCCAAGTGGGCAACCTGCTTTTCCTGATGATGAGCGACCGCAACGAGCCCTCCCAACGGGTCGGCCGCGGAACCCTCGGTGGAAACCCCGGCGGCGTGGTCAGCGGTGAAACCTTTCTGTGGTGGCAGGACATGGTGCTGGCGCACCCCGAGCTCAACATCGTCTCGGTCCATCACTACGTACTGAAAGACACGACCGTCGCATCGGGTGAATGGGAAGGCGTGCGCAAAGGTACCGACGGGCAATGGCAGGAGCACTACCACCGGCCATTCGCGCAGGGCACCCCCAACGGGGCGTCCTATCTTTACTGGGTCGACAGCCAACCCGACTCGGCCCAGTTCGAAGACTTTCTCGCTGAGCACCCAGGCCGCGTGGCCATCTGGTTCGCCGGCCACACTCACACCCACCCCGACGACAACTACGGCGGCAAGACCCACATCGAACAGCGCTGGGGCACATGGTTCCTCAACGTCGCCTCGCTGAGCCGCCATCACATGCCGCTGACCACGCTGCCGATCAGCAGGTTGTTGACCTTCACGCCCGGCAGCCGCGAAGCGCGGGTGCAGTGCTACCTACACACCGATCAGCACGCACCTCAGGGCTGGTACCCGCCCGCCGAGCGCACGATAACCCTGCCGCGACCATTTCAGTGGTGCTAGCGCTGGGCATTGTGCGGCAACGGCTTTGAATGTGCGTCGACGACGGGTTCTATCGGCGTGTCGTCGCCCTGAGCGCACACGCAACGCCCAGGACGCACACTCGATAGCGGGAGCGCCGCGCGCAACGCGCTAGAGCGGGGCTTGGTCGGTCAGGTTGAGCATCAGGTAGGCGAGGCAGAACAAGAAGTTCAGCACTAGCAGAATCATCCCGGCGAACATCAGCGAGCGGGTGCCCTGACGCTGGAGTTGCTTGCGCTTCGCATTGCGCTCGTCGCGCTTGATCTGGGTCGCGATGAGAGCGAAATTGACGTCGGTCATCTCTCCTTCGGTGACCGGCATGCCCGCGAGCATCTGCTGTAGACGAACCGGCCCGGTATCGACACCCACGTCCGCGAAAGACCGGCACATCCGCCGCGCCCGCCGCTGACCGACGATCTGATACTGCATATGCAACCGGTGTGGCAGCTGCCCTTGTTCGTCACCACACGGATTCGACGCGGTCGTCACAAGCCGGAAGTCTAGACCCGTGGCGGCGCTTTCGGGGGGTGCTCGCCGATTAAATTGTCGACGCGGATTGCCCGGGTTCTCCTATGCCGCCGGTCATCCGATCGGATTCCGGTAGACCGAGGTAGCGCTCCAGATTGCGGTGCATGTTGATCACCCGGCGCTCCTCGCCGGAGAGCACCAGGTGGGTGAATCCGGGTTGGTGCATGCCCCGCTGCAAGCCCGGCAGCACCCGGATGTCCTGGGTGAGCACCAGGCCGGGTTCGGCCTCCCCGGCGTTTACCCGAACGTCCGTCGGCTTGTTGCGCGGGGCGCCCGGCGCCATCCGCGTCATCAGGAACATCACCAACTCGCCTTCATCGGGGGTCGAGCCGGGATCGAGGCCAGGGCGTGAGCACATGATCGTCAGGTGGTCGGCGTTGGCCAGCAACGTCATGTTCGGGAACACGTTGTATTGGTGTAGCCGGGTAATCCGGTCGGTATCGGCCCAGTCCAGGTTCACTCCCCGGCTGGCCGCGAAATCCCGGGTGCGGTCCGCGATCAGTTCCTGCACCGTCTGTCCGGGCCGGCGTTCGTCGGCGGGGAAGGGGGTGCCTTCGGCCGCGCCCATCAGCGCACCTTGGGTGTATACGTAAGCGTCCCAGACTTCTTCGTCGCTCAGCGCGCCGTCAAACCTTGGGCTCGGCACGCCATAGGGCTGATCGGACTTACCCGTGTGACCCCAGATCTGTTGTGGCGCATGGATATCGTCGATACAACGCAGCAATTCCGGGTGCAGGGTCTGGATGTGGTAGGTCTCGCTGTACCCGTCGGCGATCGTTTTCCAGTTGGCCTCGACCTCGACCGTGAGGGTCGCGTAGCAACGGAAGTCCGCCAAATGGCACCAGGCGATGTCGTCGGGTATCGCCTCCAGGTACTCGATCAGCGGCATCGCGCCCACGTCGAGATTGACGAAGACGAGGCCGGCCCAGCTGTCGACCTTGGCCGGAACCAGCGGGAAGTCGGACATGTGCAGGGCACCGAAGCCCTTGCGGTTCGGCACCCGCTTGAGCGTGCCGGCCAGATCCCAGGTCCACCCGTGATAGCCGCATTTGAGCTCGCGCAGTCCCGAACCCGAGCCGGTGCACAGCGAGTTGCCGCGATGGCGACAGGCGTTCTGAAATGCCCGCAGCACGCCGTCGTCACCGCGGACGATCAGCACGGCGTAAGGGCCGCAGCGATATTCGAAGTAATCACCCGGTTCAGCGACGTGGTCGAGCATGCAGGCGACCTGCCATACCTTCGGCCACATTCGCTCGATCTCGAGCTGTGCGAATGCCGGCGAGTAGTAGCGTTCGGCGGGCACCAGCGTCGGGCTGTCGGGCGGGGTGCCGATCGCATCCTCGTCCCGGGTGTGCGCCGGATTGCCGGCAGCCGCGGTCACTGACCGAGTCCTTAGCGTGCTCCGCGCACCAGGCGACCGGGCCGCGCTCCGGTGTCGACGTCCTTGCGACGGGTCACGGTTCCGCTGACGATCGTCGCCGCGTACCCACTGGCTGCCTGCAGGATCCGGTTGCCGCCGGCGGGCAGGTCGAAGGCCATCGCCGCGGGATGCAGCCGCAACGCGTCCATGTCGATGACGTTGATGTCGGCTTTCTTGCCGCGCTCGATGGTGCCGCGGTCGGTCAGCCCGAAGAGGTGCGCGGTATCGCGAGACTGCTTGCGGATCACGTATTCCAGCGCCAGCTTGTCGCCGCGGTGCCGGTCTCGCGCCCAGTGCGTCAACAGGAAGGTGGGATAGGAGGCATCGCAGATCATCCCGCAGTGGGCGCCGCCGTCGGACAGCCCGAGCACGCCGGCGGGGTGCAGCAGCATCTCACGGATCGCGTCGTGGTTGCCCTCGGCGTAATTGAACAACGGCAGCATCAGCATCGCCGTCGCATCCCGCTCGAGCATCAGGTCATACAGCGTCGACAGCGGGTCCTCGCCGCGGGCCTTGGCGATGGCCGCGACGGTACGGTCGGCGGTGGGCTCGTAGTCGGGTGGATCGCCCAGCGCGAAGAGTCGGCGCAGAGAGTGCTGCACCAACGCGAACATGCCGTCGAACAGCAAACTCGGGTCGGCGGGCAGGTCGTCCTCGGACAGGATCGCGGCCTTCACCGCGGGATCGGCCAGCCGCTGCGCTAGCTCCTCGCGGCTGCATTCGGCCTTCAGTCGGCGGTAGGTGGGCCGGTGGCTGAAGCCGTGGTGGCCCTGGAATCCGATCATCATGCCGAACGGGCGCGCCGCGACCTGCGGGTAAAGCCGGGCGCCCTCGGCGTGCGCATCGGCGGACAGATCCAGCATCTCGCGCCACAGGTTCGGGTCGGCGTCCACCTGGATCAGCGCGAACGACACCGGTCGGTCGATTTCGGCGCTCAGCCGCCGCATCCAGTCGAGTTCCTTCTTGGGCGCGACGATGTCTTCGCCCGCGGACCCCTGCGGTGCAAGCTCGAACACCGCCTGGCCGCCGGCCGCCATGGCCCGGCCGAGACCGAACAGCTCATCCTCGGCCGCGTAGGTGCCGGGGACCGGTTCGCCATCCATCGCGCGGTGCCCCATCGTGCGCGACGTCGAGAAGCCGAGCGCGCCGGCCTCGATCGCTTCGGTCACCAGCCGTCCCATCGCCTCGATGTCATCGGGTGTGGCCGGCTCGTTGCGGGCCCCGCGCTCGCCCATCGCGTAGGCGCGAATGGCGCCGTGGGCCACCTGGCTGCCGACGTCGATCGAGAACTTGTGCTTGTCGATCGCGTCGAGGTATTCGGGGTAGGTCTCCCAGCCCCATTCGATGCCCTCGGTCAGGGCGGTGCCGGGGATGTCCTCGACTCCTTCCATCAACTCGATCAGCCACTGCTCGCTGCCGGGCCGCACCGGCGCGAAACCGACGCCGCAGTTGCCGGTCACGATCGTGGTGACACCGTGGCCGCTGGACGGCTCGAGCAGGCCGTCCCAGCTCACCTGGCCGTCGTAGTGGGTGTGGATGTCGACGAATCCGGGAGCGACAACATGCCCTGTCGCATCGATGGTTTCGGCCGCCGGTGCTGTCGCCAAGCCGCCCGTCTCGGGGTCGTCGGTGCCGCGACGGACGATGTCGACGATCTGGCCGTCCTTGATACCGATGTCGGCGGTGTAGCGCTCGGCGCCGGTGCCGTCGACCACGGTTCCACCGGTGATCTTGAGGTCGAACACGAGTGCCCTCCGAGTCTGTTCGGGGTCGCCATGGGACTGGCTGGCCGGAGATGGTGGACACGAGACCGGGGAACGCCCGGCCTCGGCCGCCCATTACGCTACGCCTCGGAGCGTAAATAGTGAAGGTCTTGGCACGAGTTGAACGAAACCTTGCGCCGTGTCGTGGTCCGGATTGTGCGCGTCGGTAACCCGTAGGAGTTGCGCACCTCAACAGCCCCTGGATTGAATTGCCTTCAGCGCCTTAGTTCCACGCTGCGGCAGACCGGAAAGGACGGTGGGCCATGGAGCCCGCTGATCGCGATCAGGAGCCGGCGAATCGGCCCGCTGAACCACAACCCAGCCAGCGTCGTTTCGGTGCGCTCTCCCGGCGCGGCGCGCTGCTGGGGATGAGCGCGGTGGCCGGCGTCGCCGCCGTGGACGTCGGCGGCTTCGCCTACGCGGGCGGCTGGCTGCGGCCCGACACGCTGACCCCGCCGCGCTTCGCCGATCGGTTCGAGCACGTCTTCGGCCGCCATGACGGGTTCCGGCGAAACCACGCCAAAGGGCTGAGCGCGACGGGGTCGTTCGCGAGCAACGGCGCGGGCGCGGCGGTCTGCCGGGCGACGGTGTTCCGGACCGGAAGCGTGCCGCTGGTCGGCAGGTTTTCGCTGGGCGGTGGTCTGCCCGACCAGAGTGACAAGCCAGACACCGTCCGCGGATTCGGTCTGGTGTTCCAGGTGCCCAACGGCCAGCAGTGGCGCACCGCGATGGTGAATTTCCCCGTCTTCACCGACCGCACCCCGGAGGGTTTTTACGAGCGGTTGCTCGCGTCCAAACCGGTCCCCGCGACCGGCAAGCCCGATCCCCAAAAGATGGCCGCATTCCTCGAGCGCCATCCCGAGACCGTGGCGGCGCTGAAGGTCATCAAACAGACGCCGCCCAGTGTGGGGTTCGCGGACAGCACGTTTCACGGTCTGAACGCGTTTTACTTCACCAACAGTGCCGGTGCGACTGTGCCGGTGCGCTGGTCGGCGGTTGCGCAGCAGGCGGCTGCGCCCGCTTCGTCCGGCAAGGACTACTTGTTCGACGACCTCATCCGCGCGGTCGCGCAGCGGCCGCTGACATGGAAGCTCATGCTCACGATCGGTGAACCGGGCGACCCGACCAGCGACGCCACCAAGCCCTGGCCGCAATCGCGGAAGTCGATCGACGCGGGCACCATCACCATCGACGCGGTGCAGACGGAGGAAGCCGGCAACGCACGCGACATCAACTTCGACCCGACGGTGTTACCCGACGGCATCGCCGTGTCCGACGACCCGTTACTGGCCGCACGGTCGGCCGTCTACGCGCGCTCGTTCACTCGCCGTGCCGAGGAACCCAAGTCGCCCAGTGAGGTCAATGTCGGCCAGGTGCGCTCATGACCGACGAAGTCGAAACGACCAGCACCGCGGCACGTTTCACAATTCCGTCCCGGATACTGCACTGGACCATGGCGCCAATGGTCATCGTGCAGTTGCTCATTGGCGTGACGATGATCGCTTCGCTGAGCTATTACCCGTTGCTGCTGGCCATCCACCGGCCGTTGGGCGTGGCCATCCTGATCTTCGCGGTGGTGCGGCTGGCGAACCGGCTCACGCACCGCCCGCCGGCGTTTTTGGCCACGATGAGCCGCGCCGAGCGCCGGATCGCGACGTGGTCGGAGTACGCGCTCTACGCATTGCTTCTGATACAGCCGCTGATCGGATGGGCCACCGTGTCGGCCGCGAGACTGCCGGTCACTATGGTGGGGCCGATTCGCCTGCCGGGCATCGCGCCGCAGAACCTCGATCTGTATGCGGTACTGCGCGAATGCCACGGGGTCTTCGCCTTCCTGCTGTTCGCCGCGTTTACCGCCCACATGTGCGCGGTGCTGTTTCACACGCTGGTGTTGCGGGATGGTCTGCTTGATCGAATGGCACTGTGGCCCAGCAGATTCCGTGCTGCAGGTCAAGACAGTGAAACCGGTTCCTGAGTCAGGAGCGGCTGTGGTGGTATTTCACTCTCACCGATTCACCGCCGTCGCCGTAATCCGCCGCTCATATCCGCCTGGCTCGCGTGCGACCATGTCAGCGTGACGCAGGAAACCGACCGCACCGGTCTTCTCGTGATCGATCCGTACAACGACTTCATCTCCGAAGGCGGCAAGGTATGGGATCGTCTCAAGGTCGTCGCCTAAGCCAACGGATGTGTTCGGCACATGCGTGAAATCCTCGACGCTGCGAGGGCGGCGGAGATCCGGGTCTTTTACGCGCTGCATCGCCGGTACCGCCCGGGCGACTACGAGACCTGGAAGTACATCACGCCTATCCAGCGGGCGGCGTGGTCACGGAAGACCTTCGAGTACGGAACCTGGGGTGGACAGCTACATCCCGACTTCGAGCCGCGACCGGGTGACGTTGTTGCCCAAGAACATTGGTGCTCCAGCGGATTCGCCAACACTGATCTCGATCTCCTGCTCAAAAAGCACGGTATCCATAAGTTGATCGTCGTCGGCCTGATCGCCCACACCTGTGTCGAGGCGACCGTCCGGTTCGCCGCCGAACTCGGATATGACGTCACGATGGTCAAGGACGCGACGGCCAGCTATTCGGATGTGGAAATGCGCGCGGCCCTCGAGGTCAATATCCCGAACTATGCCAGCGCGATTCTGACCACCGACGAAGTCCTCGCCACCATTTCGGGACGCTAGCTAACGGCCGACCCGGCTGCTGACCGCACTGTCAAAGGTGACCCGGACGGTGTCGGCGCGCAACCACCGCTGCGTGATCGACACCGGCCGCAACGTGCGGTCGTCGAGATTGAGACTCTCGATGTACCAACCCAGGCTGGATTGTGGCGCGTCGAGTTGGTCGGCGACTTCGCCTTCGAATATCTCAGTGCTGGCGTGCACCCACGACCGTCGCGGCGAAAGGCCGGCGTTGGTAAGGACTTCGTGTAGCGAGTCGTTGGCACGCATCGCCAATGCGAGGTCGGGAACCAGTGTGGCCGGCACCCATTCGATTCCCCACGCCGCGGGCAAATCGTTAACGTACGACAGCCGCACCAGGCGGTGACATGGATCCGAGGGCAGCTGTTGCAGTTTGGCGGCGATCTCCGCGGGCGCCAGCTGCTGGACGCAGGTGCGCACCACGCTTCGGGGAGAGGCGCCGGCCGCGCGCACCGTGGCGCTCCATGAGGGCGCGCGTTCCGCGTCGATCGGATAGTCGATGCGGTGGGTGGCGAAGCTACCGGCTCCGCGCACCCGGCGGATCACGTTGCGGGCGGTCAGATACTGCAGCGCGGCACGCGCGGTCGAGCGGGCGACGGTGAAACGCTGGGCTACCTCGTTTTCGCTCGGGACCCGCTGCCCGTCGTTGAATTCGCGAATCTCTGCTTCCAGGATCCGGGCGATCGAGCGGTATTTCGGGTCGGCGACCACAGCGTACCTTAACGCCGCGCGGATGCTCCCGCTTTGCCAGAGACCGGCGATCGTCGAGTTGTTCGGACAACTGCGACGAAATCGGCCGTCAACGTTCACCTTTCGTACACCTAGGCGAAGCCGCCGCGCCAGGGCTCAGCCAGACGGTTTCAGCAACGCGCGGTGCGGTACTCAGATGCCCGGCGCCGACCTACCTGCCCGACGCTGGCGCCCAGAGGAGACGGACATGATCAGACTGGCCTGCCTGGACATGGCGGGCACCACCGTGCTCGACGACGGTGCCGTAGCCGATGCGTTCGACGCGTCCCTGTCGTCGTCAGGGCTGTCTACCGGCAGCCCCGACTATCAGGCGGCCCTCCGCTATGTCCACGAGACGATGGGACAGTCGAAGATCGAGGTGTTCCGGGCCATCTTCGACGGCGACGTGCAGCGCGCGGAAGCAGCCAACGCCGCGTTCGAAGCGGCCTACGTCGAAGTCATTCAGAGCAACCGGGTGGCGCCCATCCCGCAGGCCGCCGAGACCATCGAAAAGCTCCGCGGATCGGGCTGCGCCGTCGTGCTCACAACGGGCTTTGCCCCGACCACTCGCGACCGCATCATCGCGGCCCTGGGGTGGGGCGACCTGATCACACATGCGTTGTCACCGGCGGACGCCGGCCGCGGACGGCCCTATCCCGACATGATCCTCACGGCTTTGCTGCGCACCGGAACCGAAGCCGTCGACCAGATCGCCGTCGCCGGCGATACCACCAGCGACCTGTGGGCCGGTTCGCGAGCCGGCGCGGCGATCGTGGCCGGCGTCCGGACCGGGGCACACGGTGATGCCGACTTCGCGACCGTGCCCCACACTCACGTGCTGGACTCGGTCGCCGACCTGGTCGCCTGCATCGACGCCCATAACCAGGCGGTGCCGCGATGACGACGCCGGCCACAGCCGGGGTGCGGGCGCGGCTCGACGATGCGCCGGTCAGCCGGTTTCATCTGAAGGCCACCGTCACCGCGGGCATGGGATTCTTCACCGATTCCTACGACCTCAACGTCATCGGCACGGTGACCCTGTTGGTCAAGCCCGAATTTCATCTGTCGGCAGGACAGGTCGGGGCGCTGACCAGTTCTACCTTGCTGGCGGTCGCGGTGGGCGCATTCCTGTTCGGGCGTCTTGGCGATCTGTTGGGCCGCCGGCGGGTTTACGGGCTGGAGGCGGTGCTGATGGTCATCGGTGCGCTCGCCTCAGCCTTCGCCCCGAACTTCATCAGCCTGCTGATCGCCCGTGTCGTCCTCGGGATCGGTATCGGCGGCGACTATCCGGCCTCCGGGGTGATCATGACCGAGTACGCCAACCGGCGAAATCGCGGTCGGTTGGTCGGATTGACCTTTCTGTTCTACGTTTTCGGACAGGTCGCGGCCTACGTGGTCGCGCTTGTCATCGTCGCTCTTGGCACGTCGCCGGGGCTGTCCTGGCGGCTGATTCTCGGCCTCGGGGCGATCCCGTCATTGCTGGTGCTGTGGAATCGCCGGCACATGCCGGAATCCCCGCGGTGGACCCTGGTCGTGGCCGGCGATGCCGACCGGGCGGCGCGGGATCTGAGCGTGTTCTCCGGAAGCACGGTAGAGCCAGCAGTCGCAGACCGCGCGCCCGGATCAGTGACATTGTGGAAAGCCCTGCGCTCCAAATCGTTTCAGCTGACCCTGCTCGGCACCGCGGGTAGCTGGTTTTTCTTCAATGTTGCCGTGTACGGAAATTCGGTGAGCCAGCCGCTGCTCATCAAGAGCATTGCGCCGCACACCAGTATCGTCACCAACATGGCGATCAACGCCGCGCTGGTGGTGTGTTTCAGCCTGGTCGCCGCGCTCGTTGGCCTTGCGTTGTTGGACCGAATCGGCCGTAAACCATTGCAGATGATCGGATTCAGCCTCTCCGCGTTGTCGATGGCGTTGATCGCCGCGATACCGGGGCTGACGTCGACGGTGACACCGTTCGCGGTGGTCTTCGGGTTGTCGCTGTTCGGCATCGCCGTCGGACCCAACTACACGACCATGCTGTTGGCCGCGGAATCGTATCCGACCGCGATCCGCAGTACCGCACACGGGATTTCGGCCGGGACCGCGAAAGTGGGCGCATTCCTGGGCGCTCTGATTACTCCGGTGGCCCTCGCCCACCTGGGGTTGCGACCGACGGTGCTGATCGCCGGTGTGTGCTTTGCGCTCGGCATCGTCGCCACCACGCTGCTGGCCGAGCCCAAGGACGTCGCGCTG
Organism: Mycobacterium sp. 050272; assembly: GCF_039023525.1. NCBI lineage: Bacteria > Bacillati > Actinomycetota > Actinomycetes > Mycobacteriales > Mycobacteriaceae > Mycobacterium > Mycobacterium sp. 050272. The sequence continues at coordinate 91,816 of NZ_JBCHKV010000021.1, forward strand.
GATACCGTCGACGTCGGGTCGGGGCCACGCAAACGGGGCGCTCGCAAGGTGATTGCGCCGACGGCGTCGCAACCGGTGTCGGCATGACGGCAGTCAACGGCGCCGTGGCCGCGCGGTATGCGCGCTGGGACGGGGTGGGGCTGCCGATCACCGTGGTGACCACCAGTGCGGCGACCGACCCGGGCCCCGGCCGGGTCCTGGTCGCAGTCGATCTGGCCACCATCTGTGGGAGCGACCTGCACACCGTGAGTGGACGCAGGGACGCTCCGCACCCGGGCATCCTCGGCCACGAACAGGTCGGTCATGTAGTGGCCATCGGTTCCGGCGGGCGGCCCCGCTATCCCAACGACACCGAGGTGGCCGTCGGAGACCGGGTCGTGTGGTCCATTACGGCGTCCTGCGGACGATGCCGCAATTGCGTGTGGGGCTTGGAACAAAAGTGTCTGCATCTCAAGAAGTACGGTCACGAGGCACTCGACAGCGCCTGGCCGCTCAACGGCGGCTTCGCCAGTCACTGTGTTCTGTTGCCGGGCACCACGATTGTCGAGGTACCCGATAGCGTGCCGGACACCGTGGCCGCACCCGCGTCGTGCGCTACCGCGACCGTCGCGGCGGTGTTCGACGCAGCCGAACTCGATCGCCACCGCGATCCCACCCGGATCCTGATCACCGGTGCGGGCATGCTGGGAGTCACCGCCGCAGCGATGGCCGATGCACTCGGTGCCTGGGTTGCGGTATGCGATCCGGACCCGGCGCGGCAGGAAACGGCGTATAGCTTCGGTGCCGACCTGGTTGTCGGTGATCCCGAAGACGTGCCGCCGGTCGACGTGGCGCTGGAATTGTCGGGAAGCCCGTTGGCCGTCGAAGCCTGCATCTCCAGCTTGGATGTCGGGGGCCGGGCCGTCCTTGCGGGATCGGTGGCCGCCAGTCAGCCCATATCGATCGACCCGGAGTATCTGGTCCGAAATCTCATGACAATCACCGGAGTGCACAACTATCGCCCCCTGCATCTTCGGGCTGCCGTCGATTTCCTGGTCGCTCACCACGACCGCTATCCCTTCGCCGGGCTCGTGTCGGCGGCGGCCGATCTGGATCACCTCGACGACGCGTTACGCCGCGCGGCAGCGTCGCGATCACTACGTCAATCAGTTGCCCCACAAGATGATTAGTATGCGAGCGGCCCGGGTGATCACCGGGACTACGGAACAGGTAGACCGCGACGAAGCGGTCGGGCCCCGTTGGGTGACGATCGAAGACGGCTGCATCAGCTCCGTCGACACCCAGCCACCACCCCATTCGAAGCAAGTCGATGTGCGCCCATTGCAGCTTTGGCCGGCGTTCACCGACCTGCACGCGGATTCGTTGCCACGCTTTGAATCTCCGCGGCCTGCAACGGTGATACCGCTCGACGCCGCGTTGGAGGACTTCACGACCGACGCGGTTGCCCACGGCGTCGTGCGTCCATACTTGTGCATCTCGGTGGGCGAAGGACCCGACACGGCCGACGGATATCGTCGTGCCCATTGCGTGCTGCAGACCCTGCACCGGGTCGCCGGGGATCTCCCGGTGACAGTGCCGGTCCACCTTCGGGTCGACGTCAGTGACCCCGAATCCGTGGACGGCACAGCCGAACTGCTCCGCCAGCACGGCCGCCGAATCGGGCTGCTTTCGGTGATGGACCACACCCCGGGTCAGGGGCAATACCAAACCGAACGGGCATGGCGTCCGGCGATGGGGACCAGGCTGTGCCTGGACGACGACGAACTCAACCGCTGGCTGGCGACGTTGCATCGGCATGCCACCGGAACACCGTTGCGCCGCAGACAGATTGCCCGGTTCGCCGCAGCGCACAACACGGTCTTCGCCACACACGACCCGGACAGCGAAAGCGCCGTCACCGAGGCGGCCGCGATGCGGGCCAGCATATGCGAGTTCCCCCTGACCCTGGATGCTGCTGCGGCAGCACGCAATAACGGACTCGCCGTCGTCATGGGCGCACCCAACGCGTGGCGCGGTTCGTCGCATTTGAGCAACCTGTCCGCGCGGGAGGCCATCGAGGCCGGCGTGGTGGATGTGCTGACCTCGGACTACCACAGCGGGTCACTGGCCCGGGCCGCCGTGGCGATCAGCGAGGCGGGGGTGGCCTCGATCGACTCCGCGGTGGCCATGCTCAGCACGCATCCGCGCCACGTCGTTGCGTCCTCGAGCTGCGAAATCGGGGGGCTGACACCGGGTCAACCCGCCGACCTGGTCGCGGTCCGCACCGAGCCGATGGCCGCAGTGGTGGCAACCTGGTCGTCGGGCCGGCAGGTCAGCGGTCCCGCCCTTTGGTGACGCGCCCCGCGGAAAGCGCGACTCGTCAGTACGGTGAGGACTGCTGGGCCAGGTTCAGCAGCGCGTAGGCCGCGCACAGCAGGAAATTCAATGCGAGCAGCGTCATGCCGGCGATCAGTAACGATCGGGCGCCCTCGCGTCTCATCTGGCGGTACTTCGCGGTGCGGGCTTCCCGATCGAGTTCGGCTGCGATCAACGCGAATCGGAGATTGGCTTCTTCACTGGCCGCACACGGTGCGCCGGCCAGCATCGCGCGTAAGCGGGCCGGCGAAGTTTCGACGCCGACGCGCGCGAAGCGGTGGCAAAGCCGCCGCGCGTGCCTGCGGCCGAGGTCTTCACCGCGCATGTCCAACTGATGCGAGAGTTTCGCTCGCTCATTCCCCCACGGACTCGGCCGGTTGGTCATGCTCCGAAGCCTAATTCGCTCGCGCCGGGTTTGGGATAGCCGCGCGACTACCACCTTGAGTACCGCGGCAATCGGCGACGCAGTTGCTCGGCATAGCAGTTTGCGAGTTCGGCACCCGCTGAATAGACAGATCCATTGCTGGACTCCTGGATAGTCGTCCGATCGAGGTACTCAACGGATCTTTACATCCGGCCGGATCGAGGTCCAATCCGAATTGGTGATACCGATAATCCGTCTAGATGATGCGGTATGCCAGCCATTTTCGCGGCGACCGGGGCGCCGCCACCCAACGTTTGAATGAAGCCGTGAATCTCGCGTCGGGCCGAGATATGGCTCGCCGATCTAACTATTTTTCGGGACACGCGGACGGCATTTCAGCATCGATCCCGATCACGCAATACCGCGTCTTCAGCGTGTGCGCTGCAAGGACTCGACGATGATTTGCGTGGTCAATTCGGCTCGCCGTCGTGAATACTGCCGCGCGTCCGAGAGGATCGGATATACCACGCCGCCGACAATGGCATCGGCCGCCGACTCGGCGGTGGCCGCATCGATGCCGTCAGCCAACAGTCGGGAGCGAACGCTGTCGTGCAACGGCAAACTGAATCCGGCGCGCAACTTGACTGCGGTCTCCTCATGCTCCATGCAGGCGACGGTCAACGTCCGCAGCATCGCCGAACCACGCTCCGTCGTCAGCGTCGAGGTCAGCTTGCGCACCCATCTCAACAGGTCGGCGGTCAGGTCCTCGGTGTGGTCGACCGACGCGAGGATCTTGTCGGCGTCTTCCAGCATGACGTCGGCCACCAACGCCGGACGACTGGGCCACCACCGATAGATCGTCTGCTTGCCTACCCCGGCGCGCGCGGCGACCGCCTCGATCGTCAACCCGTCGAATCCGCGTTCGAGAAGTAGCTCGCGCGTGGCGGTGACGATGGCCGTCCGCGACTTCTCGCTGCGGCGTCTCGGTGAGCCGGCCGGTGGGCTCGCCTGGGTGAGATCGGTTGGCATCTGGTGATCCTCGTCTGTCAGGTCCCTCGCCGTCCTCGCCGCGGGCCGCGGGGCTCGGGGTCGCTTTGCAGATCTCGACCCGCCCCGGTAATCTTCCACAAGACGAGACGGTTCGTCTTGTAAGACGGAAGGATATCAGCCGGTGCGGCCGAAGCCCATGTTCGCCACTGCGCGGACGCGGTCATGACCCTGGGACTGACCCCCGAGCAGCAGGATCTCAGCGAAGCCGTCGGCCAGTTCGCCACCCGGCACGCACCGATCGCTTCGACACGAGACGCTTTCGCCGCCCTGGCGACCGGTCAGCTTCCCGAATGGTGGGACGCATTGGTGGCCAACGGTTTTCACGCGGTGCATCTTCCGGAGAATCTCGGTGGCCAGGGCGGGCGGCTGATAGATGCCGCATGTGTCCTGGAGTCGGCGGCCAAGGCGCTACTGCCCGGACCGCTGCTGCCGACGGTAATCACTGGAGCCGTCGCGCTGCTGGCCGATCCGAAACCGGCGGCGGAATCGCTGCTGCGAGAGCTGGCGTCCGGGGCGCCCGCCGTTGTGGTCCTACCCGACGGCGGAGACTTTCGGGCGCGCCCCGATGGCCAGGGTTGGCTGATCTCCGGCACCTCCGAGGTGACCGCGGGCGCGTGCTCGGCGCGGGTGCTGCTGGTCGCCGCCCGCAGCGACGGCGGCGACGTCGTATGGGCCGTTGTTCGCGTCGGAAATTCAACGACGACAATCGAATCCATCCCGGGCACAGACCTGGTCACCGATATCGGAATCGTGCGGCTGGCCGAGTATCCGGTGGCCGAGTCGGATGTCCTCACCGGTATCGACCCCGATCGCGCCGGGTGCCTCGCGGTAGGGCTGGTGGCCAGTACCACCGCCGGCATCGTGCAGTGGTGCGTCGAGGCGGTTACCGCGCACCTGCGCACCCGGGAACAGTTCGGCAAGGTGATCGGCACTTTCCAGGCGTTACAGCACAGCGCCGCAACGTTGTTGGTCAATAGTGAGCTGGCCACCGCGGCGGCCTGGGATGCGGTTCGTGCCGCGGACGAGTCACTCGAGCAGCACCAGCTTGCGGCGGCCGGGGCGGCGACGATCGCGGTCTCGCCGGTGCCGGACCTGGTGCTCGACGCGTTGACGATGCTCGGCGCGATCGGGTTCACCTGGGAACACGACATGCACCTGTACTGGCGGCGGGCCATCAGCCTGGCCGGATCGATCGGACCGGCGAACCGCTGGGCGCGTCGGCTGGGCGAGGCCACGTGTACCCGGACGCGCGACATGTCGGTCAACCTTGGCGACGCGGAAGCCGAATTCCGGTCGTGGGTCGCCGAGACGCTCGATGCCGCGATGCAGCTGCGCAACGACACACCGGCCCCGCACGGTGACTACGAGGACCAGGCCTCCGGGCCGCAGCGAACGCTGATCGCCGACGCCGGCCTGATGGCGCCGCATTGGCCGGCGCCGTGGGGCGTCGACGCGGATCCCCTCAAACAGCTCATCATCGACGAAGAGTTCGCCAAGCGACCCGGTCTGGTGCGGCCGTCGCTCAACATTGCCGAATGGATTCTGCCCTCAGTACTGGCTGCCGGTTCAAAAGACTTGCAGGAGCGCTTGATACCGGCGACCCAACGCGGTGAGATTCATTGGTGCCAGCTGTTCAGCGAACCGGGAGCCGGTTCCGATCTCGCATCGCTGGCCACCAGGGCGAGCAAGGTCGACGGCGGCTGGAAGATCAACGGACACAAGATCTGGACGTCGCTGGCGCAATACGCCGACTTGGGCGCCCTGTTGGCGCGCACCGACCCGGAAGCCAGCAAGCACCGCGGCATCGGCTATTTCCTGATCGATATGCGCTCGCCCGGCATCGAAATCCAGCCCATCAAGACGGCCACCGGGCAGGCACACTTCAACGAAGTTTTCCTCAACGACGTCTTCGTCCCTGACGAGATGCTGCTGGGTGGTCCGACCGACGGCTGGAGTCTCGCGATTGCCACCATGGCCGAAGAGCGTTCGGCCATCAGTGGATACGTGAAATTCGACCGGGCCATAGCGCTGCGCCGCCTCGCGTCGGAACCCGGGCCTGACCGCGACGACGCGCTGCGCGAGCTCGGTGAGCTTGACGCCTACACCAATGCCATCCGGGCACTCGGGGTGCGCGAAACCATCCGGCTGCTCGACGGTCAGGCATCGGGCCCGGCGTCCAGCATCGCCAAGGTCGCGATGAATGTGCTGCTGCGGCGGACCTTTCAGGCGACGCTGCAGCTGACCGGGCAGGTCGCGATGGTCGACGATGACGATGCCGCGGTTGTCGAGCCCTACCTGCATCTCCCGGCCGAGCTGATCGGTGGCGGGACGAGGGAGATCCAGCTGAACATCATCGCGCAGATGATTCTGGGACTTCCCCGCAAGTAAACTCCGAAAATAAGGACACGCCATGGGATTACGCGGAGAAGCCGCGATAGTCGGCTACGTCGAGCTGCCTCCCGAGCGGCTGAACAAGGCGTCACCGGCGCCCTTCGTCCTTGAGCAATGGGCCGAGCTCTCCGCCGCGGCACTCGACGACGCGGGACTACCGGGTGAGGTCGTCAACGGGATCGTCGCTTCCCACCTGGCCGAGTCGGAGATCTTCGTCCCCTCCACGATCGCCGAATACCTGGGCGTGGGTGCACGATTCGCCGAGCATGTCGATCTCGGGGGAGCCAGCGCCGCGGCCATGGTGTGGCGGGCGGCCGCGGCTGTCGAGCTCGGCATCTGCGACGCCGTGCTGTGCGCGTTGCCGGCCCGCTACATCACACCGATGTCGAAGCAGAAGCCCCGGCCGATGGTCGATGCCATGTTCTTCGGCTCGTCGAGCAACCAATATGGCTCTCCGCAAGCCGAATTCGAGATTCCCTACGGCAACCTCGGGCAGAACGGGCCGTATGGCCAGGTGGCCCAGCGTTATGCGGCGATCTACGGCTACGACGAGCGGGCGATGGCCAAGATCGTCGTCGACACCCGCACCAACGCCAACCACACCGACGGCGCGATCTGGAAGGACAAGCCGCTCACGGTCGAGGACGTGCTAGCTAGCTGTTGCGGGTCATGACGTTGTAGACGCCGACATGGTCGGGATGTGAGGAGGACGGGTCCTTCGGCGGCAGGATGAGAAATCGCCAAACCC
>NZ_JBCHKV010000022.1:0-94630 GCF_039023525.1 Mycobacterium sp. 050272
GCCGTCGGTCCGGCCGACCTGCGCCGCGCCTCAACGACGCAAGCGGGTCAACTTTCCGGGAACCGCAGCGGGTCAATTTTGAGAAACCGTTGACAGCCCGGGCGAAGTCCGGGCTCAACCGATCAATCAGTGACGCTGGCTGGGGTCAGTTCGTCTCGATACTGCGCGCCAAAGCGGAAGACGCTGGGCGCACATGGATCGAGGTCAACCCCCGGCACACCTCGGATGGGTGTGAATGCTGCGGTCACGCCGCACCCGAAAATCGCGTCAACCAAGCCGAATTCATCTGCCAACACTGCGGCCACACCGCACTAGCCGATGAACACGCTGCACGCAACATACTCAGGGCCGGACTGGCCCTACACGCCGCAACCGCAGCGTAAAAGAAGCCGACGGCTTCAGCCGTCGGAGAAGTCACTGCTGGTCGGCGATCCTGCGCGCGCTGCGCAGGACTTCGACGAGCTCGGCCACGAGCGGCTCTGGCAACGACGCGCGCACGCGGGCCAGTGACCCGATCCCGCTGTTGATTGGGGTGCCGGCGATCTGGTAGGACGCCTGTAGCAGCGCGGCGAGGTCGTCGATGCATTTGCCTGCGCGCTGTCCTGCGCGGAGACGGTGACGTTAGGGCTGTGGTGCACTCGCATGGTTGGATCGTATTGGGGCGCATAGGCATTGCCGTGCGCTAAATTGTGCAGCCGCGTGGTGTGGATGGGCCTACAATGCGCGTGCACCGGCGGCGGGCCCACCGATCGGGGGGCCAAAAATGTGTGTGGGGTGGGGTGTGGGTGCGTTGATACTTGAGGTGTGTCGATAGATGCGCTGGTGCAGCACGTGGGCCAGGTGCTCAATCGTGGGCATGCGTTGTTCGGCCAGCCCGGCACGGGTGGGGACGTGGCCGCGGGGCGCAGCGATGCGGCACTGGCCGGTGCTGCCGAGCTGGTGCGTCACAGCCAGCAGCGCATGTCCGGGTTGTCCGGGGTGCTGCCGGCGACCTACACCACGTTCGCGACCGATGCCGCCCCGGGCTTAGGCAGGGTCTCTACCGCCGATAACCGGCTGGGCACCCAGATACACGATGCGGTGCAAGTGGATTGGACCGGCGGGGCCAACTCGGGTTCGGTGGTCAAAGGCGCTGCCGCAGACACCACCACCTTGGCCCCGGTCTCGGGCACCCCGGCCGGCCAACGCGCCCTGATCGCCACCCTGCGCGCCCGCCTCGCCCAACAACAGCAGATCGTCAACGCGCATAAGGCTCGGGACGCGCAGCTGGCTTCTATGGTCCGCTCGATGCTGTACTCGCGTCGCCGCGGTAGTGGGGGTGGCGGGATGCCGATGGGCGGAATGCCGTTCGGCGGCGGGGGAGGGGGCCCAGGTGGCGGCACCGGCGGCGGCGGAGGGTTGAGTGGTCTGAGTGGACTGATCAGCCCGCTGGCGGCACTCGGCCGCGGTTCGGGTTCTCGGTCCGGGTCGACCGCCGGGCTGCAGCCAGCGGGACCGGCGGTCGGGACCCCACTTGGTGCGCTGACGCTTGACTCGAGTCCACGGGAGGTGGCGTCGGCCATCATCCATGAAGCATGGCGCCGCGGGTATTCGCCGTACCAGACGACCGCGATCCTGGCCGACGCCATGCAGGAGAGCAATTTGAATCCGCGGGCCAAAAGCCCGAATAGGCTGTGGGAGAGTATCTTTCAGCAAGACGCATCGTATTCGGGGCGGCGTAACCCGAATTTGGCGATCTCGGAGTTCTTCAACCGGCTCGACCACCACGGCGGCCCAGGATCACCGGATATCTGGAAATCGATCTTCTGGCTCCAACAGCGTCCCGGCGAACCCTCAGCGGCGGCGGCCTACGCCTATGGCCGGCAGGCCTACCTCTCGGAGATTCAGCGCCAACATCACAGGGCGATATCGATGTACCACGACATCGTCGGCGGCGGCGCCGTTATGGTCTGAGCCGCCTAGATTCCCAAATTTTGGCGGGCGCCGGCGTCGAGAGGCCGGATAATTGGTCTATGTCGGTTGTGCAGGCTTGTGTTGCTGTGCAGGCCGCGATCGCGCGGGCCCGCTCGTTGTTTGGTTCGGCGATCAACGGTGGCATTTCCGACAACTCCTCCACGCTGATCGCCGAGGCGGTGCAGATCACCACCGCGGCGCGTGACCGCACGGTCGACATGGCTGGCGGATTGGGAATGCCCTCCTACCGCGACATGGTGGATCGCTCGATCCCACCACTAATGACCGCGTCGACTAGCGATGCGGGCCTGACCACCCAATTGGCGGCCGCTGCCGCGGCCACCAGAGCCGGCGCTGACCGTCTTGATGCGATCGCCGCCCAGACCCGCGTCATCGCGCAGGCGGCCGCAGTCGCGCGCACCGCCGCAGCGCAGCGTGCCATCCTGACTGCATTGCGCGGCCAGCTCCAGCAGGCCTCCGAGGTTGTCCAAACCACTCAGCAACAAGGTGGTGCCGCGGCCACTCAGATCCGTGCACTCAGATACCCAAAGAGCGCGCCCGGGGCAAGCCTCGGGTACGGCCAGCACGGTCCGTTGCCCACCGACGGCCCTGGCGACCTATGGGACCCGTCGACGGCTTACAAGTTATTCAACTCACTGAATGAATGTGAGGCCTGGATTACGTTCCGCAGAGTTCTGTATCCCTGGCAGCAGTGGGAGTGCCACCTCGCCGGGCCAGGCGGAGTGGCGGGCTCGTTCATTGTCGACAAAGCTTAAAAGCGACGTGACGTCGCAGACTAAGAAAGGATAGTCATGTTCGATCAGCCCGTCTGGAATTACCGAGCAGTCATCAGCGCGGCTGACACCGATGCACAAGCCGAAGTCCGCGACAGGCTCTTTCGGACTCTTTTTCAAATTCAGTTATACAATGGCGGGACATTGACCAGCTCTGTATACAGAGCAGCCGACCAACTTGAGCTCTATAATCCAGATCACGTCGTTGACCTCTTCCAGGCCTTTCATGATGCGGGCGCCTACGAATGGGACTCGAAGACACAAACCATGTGTGAAGTGGAAGACCCAGACATTTACGTACACCGAGTCAAGCGGCCCGCCAACATACCTCGAACACCTGGGGCTCGCGAGTAAAAGGCGATAACAAGTTGGCGCAAAGTTTGAAAGGAGCGTGGTGTCGAATTATTTGAAACGCATTCGATTAGCGCGAAGCGCGGTCGAAGACTTCAACATATACCCATTTTCGCTGCCGCTCGTCAGTTCTCTGGACACGGTGGAGTTTGATTCGCAGGTGACATTTTTCGTAGGCGCCAACGGGGCGGGCAAGTCAACTCTGCTCGAGGCAATCGCCGTGGCGCTAGGCTTCAATGCTGAGGGAGGAAGCCGTCACTTCAACTTCACAACTCGAGCCTCCCACTCGAACCTGCACGCTTATCTCGACATTGCCCGCGGTACGCGCAAACCCCGCTCGGGGTATTTTCTGCGCGCGGAAAGCTTCTTTAATGTCGCGACAGAAGTCGATCAACTTGGCTCCGACATCATCGCCGGCGCCTACGGTGGCCGTTCTTTGCACGAACAATCGCATGGCGAATCGTTTTTGACACTGATGGTCGAAAGGTTCACCAACAACGGCCTCTACCTGCTTGATGAACCCGAAGCAGCGTTATCGCCCACGAGCCAGTTGGCCGCCTTGGCACGGATCCACGACCTCGTTCGCCAAGGTTCACAGTTCCTGATAGCGACGCATTCGCCGATCCTTATGGCCTATCCTGGCGCGACCATCTACGCCTGCACAGACGCCGGCATCAGCCAAGTCGCGTATCAGGACACCGAACACTTTCGAATCACGCGGGACTTTCTCGATGCGCCTGAGCAATTCCTACATGAATTACTCGACGTAGACTTACCGAAGTCCTAAACAGCAGAAACAGACGACTACGAGCGTCTCGGAAGTCGGTCGTGGTTGCTGCGCGGAAGCGGATTGGTGTGACATTCTGTGCGGGTGTCCGCCCGGGTGCCGCCGTCGGGGGTTGTGACGTTTCTGTTCACCGATGTTGAGGGGTCGACCCGTCGGTGGGAAGCAGACGCCGGGGGCATGCGGAACGCCCTGGCCGTACATGACGAGGTGTTGCGCTCGGCGGTCGAGGCGCACGGGGGCTGGTTGTTCAAGCACACCGGCGATGGGGTGTGCGCGGCATTCGCGTCACCAGGGGCAGCGGTAGATGCCGCCATCGCCGCACAGCGCGAGTTGGAATTGCCGGTGCGGATGGGCATCGCGACCGGCGAAGCCGAACTTCGCGGCGGTGACTACTTCGGCATCGTGCTTAACCGAGCAGCCAGGGTGATGGCTGCCGGGCACGGTGGTCAGATCCTGGTGGCCGAGTCGACGGCGGTGCTGCTCATTGGGGTTGATTTATTGGATCTGGGGCCGCGGCGGCTACGGGATGTACCGATTCCGATCGGGATGTTCCAGGTCCAAGCGGAGGGACTGCGCACCGCCTTTCCGGCGTTGCAGGCGCTGGACCCTAGTCCCGGCAATCTGCGGGCGCCGACCACAAGCTTCGTTGGCCGCGAGTCCACGGTCGCCGGGCTGCGAGCCGCGGTACAAGCTCATCGGTTGGTGACGTTGACCGGGGTGGGCGGGGTGGGCAAGACCCGCCTGGTGTTGGAGGTCGCGGCGCGGCTGGCTGACGAATTCCCTGACGGTGTTTGGATTTTCGAGCTGGCTGCGGTCACCGACCCGGCGGCCGTGTCGGACGCGGTGGCGGCGGTGCTGGGCGTCATCCAGCAGCCCGGGAAGAGCGTGTGCGAGTCAGTGGCCGCCGCGTTGGAGGGCAGAGTCCGGTTGTTGGTGTTCGACAACTGCGAGCACGTGCTCGATGCCGCAGCCGATTTGATCGAGGCCGTGCTTGCGTTCTCGGCGACGGTGACGATTGTGGCCACCAGCCGCGAAGGATTGGGAGTCGCCGACGAACGCTTATGGCCTGTGCCCTCGCTAGATGTCGGCGCAGGCATCGACTCTCCAGCGGTAGAACTGTTTGTCCAACGCGCACAAGCTGTTTTGCCGGGCTTCTCGGTCCCCAACGCTGATGAGGCAGCCGCGGTGGTGGAGATCTGTGCTCGCCTCGACGGGATCCCGTTGGCCATCGAATTAGCGGCCTCACGGATAGCGTCGATGACGCCGAGCGAGGTACGGGATCGCCTCGATCATCGATTCCGGCTGCTGGTCGGGTCGCGGCGCGGAGTGGAACGCCACCAGACGTTGCGTCAGGCGGTGGCGTGGTCTTATGACTTGCTCGAGGATGCGGAGAAGGTTGTGCTCGAGCGGTGTTCGGTGTTCGCCGGTGGATTCGGTCTCGAAAGTGTTTGCGCAGTCGCGGATTCTCATGACGAGTTCGCCATGCTCAATCTGCTGGACGCGCTGGTGCGCAAGTCGCTGCTGGTCGCCGACCGGTCGGCGGGGCGGACCCGGTTTGCGATGCTGGAGACGATCCGCCAGTTCGCCGAGGAGCAACTCGTCGCCCGCGGCGAGGCATCCGAGATTCGGGCTGCTCACGCGCGGTACTTCGCCGGACGTGAAGTCGACACTCTTGCCCTGTGGGACAGCCCCCGACAGCGACAGGCCTACGACTGGTTCACTCTCGAGCTGCCCAACCTGCGCACCGCGTTTCGGTGGGCCGCCGACCAAGGCGACCTCGACACCGCCGCCGCCATCGCCACCTATGTGGGGTGGCTCGGCAATATCGTCCAAACCTATGAGCCGATAGCCTGGGCTGAAGAGCTGATCGAGGCTGCCCGCGCCGTCGATCACCCGCGGCTGGCGTTCCTGTACGTGATTGCGTCGCTGTGCTACACGACCGGACGGATCGAGGCGGCTATCCGCTATTGCGACGCCGGCCAGATCGTTCTCGGCAGGAGCCGCGAGGCGCCGCCGTACGGCATCGAAGCCATGCTTGGATCTGTATACCTAGTCATCGGGCGGCCCGAACGATGTGTCGAGTTGTGCCGCGCCCAGCTCGCACGCCGCCGCGACACCCACGTCTACATCCGGGCATATCTGGTTGTCGCCCTTGCATTGGCCGGTTCGGGTGGGGAGGCGATGGATTCCGCGGATGGCCTCATCGAGGCTGCGGAGGCAACAGGCAACCGGTCCGTGCTCGCGTTCGCGCTCGGTGCCTACGGTCTCGCTTTCCGTGACGCGGATCCCGTCGGGGCGCTTAACGCCGTCGGCCGGGGTCTGGTGATCGCTCAAGACAGCGGCGACCGCGCCAACGCGTCAGTCCTGGCACACGCTCTGGCCCTACTCGAGGCCGAACAGGGCGAGACCGCGTCCGCGTTCGATCACCTCACTCTGGCAATCCGCAACTACCACGATTCGGGCAACACTACGACGATCCGCGGCGCGCTGGCCGTCCTCGTCGCCCTTTTCGACCGGCTCGGCCGCCACGAACCGGCGGCCACCATCGCCGGGTTCGCATTCAGTCCCTTCGCGACAGCGGCGACCCCGGAGATCACCACCGCGATCACGCACCTCCGCGATGTCCTCGGCGACCAGACCTACGAATCGCTCGCCCGCACGGGTGAGACGATGGCCACCGCCGCCATCGCGACCTACGCGAACGACCAAATCGACCAGGCCCGAGCGGAACTGAACATCGTCGCGAAATAGACCACATTCGAGAGTCTGGAAAGTTAGTTCCGGTTTGCTGGGTGTTCGTGGGTTGGGTGGGACGTCGTGTGCGGGTATCTGGTGGGGGCCCGCCTTCTGGGGTTGTGACGTTGCTGTCGCCCGAACGGGTCGGGTCCCATATCTGGTTGCGGTGTCGCTGCGACCCGCAATGCTGTTGTCGTGGGCCCTAATTGCTTAGTGGTTGGGCCTTAGTGCGGGAGTGCAAGCCCTGAGCTGATCAAGACGATGCCGGCGCCTGCGGCGGCGAGGAGGGTGAGCACGACGCCGCGGCGTAGTAGGAGGAGTAAGACTGCGGCGGCGGCGAGGACTGCGTACTGCCACGGCTGGGTTAGGGCTCTGGCGAGGCTAATCGCGGAGCCGAAGATGGCGCCGATCGCGGCTGGTCCGGCGCCGTCGAGAAATGCGCGGGCGATGGCGTTGGTGCGCAGCTGGTCGAAGTGCCGGGCGCCGAGAAGCACGAACGTGAAGGACGGGCTGAATACAACGAGGCACGCAAGGACAGCGCCGAGCAGCCCGGCGGCGGCGTAGCCGACTACGGCGACGGTCTGCACGACTGGTCCCGGTGTGATCTGGCCGAGGGCGACTGCGTTAAGGAACTGGGGGCCGGTCATCCAGTGGTAGTGATCGACAGCGTCGTTTTGCATCAGCGGGATGATGACGAATCCGCCGCCGTAGGACAGCGCGCCGACCTTGAACGCTACCCAGATCAAGGAACCGAGTGTGCCAAGGCTCAGCGTTCCGAGTGCCAGCAGGGGTGTGGGCGCAATGGCGGTCGGGCCAGTGGGCTCGCGGCGGATACGGCTGGCGATCTCGATCACGCCGCAGGCCAGCAGCGCTAGTACCAGCCAGGGGCCGATGGTCGCCGCTGCGAGCAGACCGGCAGCAACAAAGGAAATCCACCGGAGCCGACTGGCACGCCCGGCGGGGTGGGCGCCGTGCCAGCTGGTAGGCAGCAGGCCGGCTGCGGCGTGCACCGCGACGGCTGCTACCGCTGATCCGGCGCCGGCACCTGCGGCTAGGACCGCGCGCGGCGGTGCGTCGCCTAAGAACAGCACCGCCAGGGCGAGGATGAGGATTAGTCCGGGGACGATGAACGCGGCCCCGCCTAGCAGCGCGCCGCCCCAGCCACGGACCCGCCAGGCGCAAAAGATCGCCAGCTGAGTGGAGGCGGGCCCGGGCAACAGGTTGCAGGCAGCGACGGCGTCTTCGAACTCAACCGGCGTCAACCAACGCCGGCGCTCGACGCACAGCTCGCGCAGCAGCTTGATGTGTGTGGGCGGACCACCAAACCCTATACACCCGATCCGTCCCCACTCGCGCAGCACGATGGCCAGGCTCGGCCGCGGCGGCACCTGCGCGTCGGCGTCGGGGTCACTCATCGGTGCATGACAGAAGCCGATTTGCGCGCCTGGATTACTCGATGGGTCATCAAGTTCCCCGGGCTCTGGACACCGAGCGACATTACATCAATCTAGTTTGATATGTATGGCCGGTGCGTGCCTGCTCGGGCATAGGGTGGGTTGAGTATCTGGTGAGGTCAAAGGCGCTATGCGAGAAGGAGACAACGAAATGACTGTCTTTGCGAGCAAGGTCCTCGCGCTAGCCTCGACACATGCACCCGCGGCGGTTGTGCTGATTCGCCTCTATGTGGGGCTGGTTTTCGCATGCGAAGGGGTGCTGAAGTTTTTATGGCCTGATTCGCTGGGCACCGGTCGGTTCGACAAAGCCGGCATCCCAGCGCCGGCGTTCTTCAGCGCACTGGACGGCGTCTTCGAGATCGGCTGCGGCGCACTCATTCTGGTCGGGCTGCTGACTCGGCTGGCCACTGTGCCAATGATCGTCGACATGCTCAGCGCGTTGCTTATCACCAAATTGCCGATCGTCTGGGGCCATGCCCCACTCTTCGGCACGGAGCATGGCTGGTGGGACTTCATCCACGAATCCCGTGTCGACCTCGCGCAGCTGTGCGGCAGCGTGTTTCTGCTTATCGTCGGTGCCGGCAGCTGCTCTCTCGACGCCCACCTAACCAGTGGGAAGTCCCTGCGCCCACAGCGCCGCTGACCGTGTTCCGAGGCGATGCAGGAGGTGCTGCACGTCCAAACTCGATCAAATCATTTTGATGTAATGTGGCCGCCATGGCGACGACTGATCGCATGCCGGTTCCGCTGCTGATGCAGATGGCCTCGCATCCGCTGCGCTGGGCGCTGTTGACCGAGTTGGCGTCGAGCGATCGCCGAGTCCGGGAATTGGTTGTCGCCGTGGATGCCCCGCAGAACCTTGTCTCCTACCATCTGCGATTGCTGCGCGTGGCCGGGCTGGTAGCTACTCGTCGCAGCAGCTTTGACGGCCGCGACAGCTACTACCACCTCGAACTTGCGCGGTGCGCGGCGGCGTTCGGTGACGCCGCAACCGCTCTGCATCCTGCATTGGCCCCTGCCGTCGCCGCGAGGGCAGCGGCGGGCAAGTCGGTGTTATTCGTGTGCACGGGCAACAGCGCGCGCTCGCCGATGGCCGAAGGGCTACTGCGGCTTCGCGGCACTGGCCGTGTCCGTGTTACCAGCGCTGGCAGCCACCCCAAGCCGCGTCTACATCCCAACGCGGTGCGGGTAATGCGTGAGGCGTATGGCATAGACATCGGCCGCCGGCGGCCGAAATCGCTGACTGCAGTTGCCGAACGACGCTTCGATTACGTAATTACGTTGTGCGACAAAGTTCGCGAGTTTCCCTATGAGCACGGTTCGGCTGCCGCGATGCATTGGAGCCTGCCCGATCCGTCAGCCGGCCCGGCGGGCTATCGACAATTCCGGAGAGTGGCAGCCGAGCTCGACACCCGCATCGGATTTCTGCTGCCTGTTTTGGCGCACGCCACGGAAGGGTAAGTATGTCGATCGCATCGAAGCAACAGGCCGGCACCTGTTGCCTGGTCGACGATATAGAGCGGCTGCGCGCGGCTGGGCTGGGTTTCCGCAACGGCATCACCCGTGGCCCTGGTGGACACCCTGCCAGCACTCTCATCGAGCTATTCCAACCCGCCAACCGCTAGACCACACGGGGGCCCACGTGGTACTGGATCGACGCGATTTCCTTACATGGGGCGGCTTGGCGGTCATGGCCGCCGCCGGCGGCGTTGGTGTCGGAGTAACTGCTGGGTGCTCGCAGACGGCACCCACCCCGCCCACCGGCAAGCCTGACTACACGCTGCGGATCGGCACCGGCACCGTCGACTTGGCCCCAGACCAGATCGTGTCGACCACCGTCTACAACGGCCAGTTCCCCGGTCCGCTGGTGCGCTTAAAAGAGGGCCAACGGACGTCGGTGGACATCTACAACGACACCGACACCCCCGAGCAGCTGCATTGGCACGGCCAGCACGTGGGCGTTGATGTCGACGGCGCCGCTGAGGAGGGCACGCCCTACATCCCCTCGCACGGCATGCGGCGCATCTCCTTTGTGCCCGGCCCGGCCGGGTTCCGGTTCTATCACACCCACGTGGTGCCGCGCGCCGATCTGTCCCGCGGTCAGTACACCGGCCTGGTGGGCCCGGTCTACATCGAACCCAAGCAGAACCCCGGCGCATACGACCAAGAGATCTTCTTGACGCTCAAGGAATTTGAGCCTACCTTCAGCCGCGGCGGCGACATGGCCGCCGATTTCCTCGCCGGCGAGGCCGACCCCGATCTGAAGCACAAAGGCGAATCGGCGATGGATGCCTCACTGGCCCAGGGCAATCCCCATGGCTATGAGGTCAGCTACACGACATTCGCGATCAATGGGCGCATGCTCGGCCACGGCGATCCTCTCCGGGTGCAGACCGGTCAGCGGGTACTGCTGCATGTCCTCAACGGCAGCGCCACCGAAACCCGCAGCCTCGCACTGCCCGGACACAGCTTCACCGTGATCGCGCTGGACGGCAATCGAGTACCTAACCCCGCCCCGGTTCCGGTGCTCTGGCTGGGCGCAGCCGAACGGATCTCCGCGATCGTCAATATGACTAACCCAGGGATCTGGGTGCTGGGCGATCTTTCCGACGACGACCGCGGACACGGCATGGGCATCGTGGTGGAATACGCCGGGCGCAGCGGGGATCCGCAATGGGCGCCGCCCCCGCCCTTCAAATGGGACTACCGCCGATTCGCCGCACCCAACCCCAGTGCCGCGGCGCCGCCCGATCACACGATCGACATGCTGATCGAGAAGCGCAACGCTGCCGACAACGGCTTCAACCTTTGGACGATCAACGGCACACCGTTTTCGATGGACACCAATAAACCCGTGCTCGACCTACAACAAAACAAGCGATACCGGCTACGGTTTCGCAACGCCACGGATGACTTACACCCACTGCATTTGCATCGGCACACCTTCGAACTCACCCACATCGCCGGCACCCCCACCACCGGGGTGCGCAAGGATGTCGCAATGCTGGGCGGCTACCAGAGCATGGAGGTCGATTTCATCGCCGACCAGCCCGGTCTATCACTGCTGCACTGCCACCAACAGATCCATATGGACTACGGATTTATGGCATTGCTGCGCACCACCTGACCCGCGGCCGCCAGGGGTACCCGCATATGGATTGCGCGAAAGCCGAAAGGGATCAGTTCACGGCGACAATAACGCGGCGACGGGGCGCACCCCGACGCTCGACCGCGCTCCTGGTGGACTGCCCAACGGGGCGGTGCACGCCGCCGCCCGGCTGGGATTGGCCGAAATCCGTTGGGACGTGATCTCTTTCGATTGGATCGACGACGCCAATACGGCAGCGACAAGGTACATGCTGATGACCCAAATCAAGCCCGGGTCGGTAGTGCTGTTCCATGACACCTACTCGAGCACGGTTGACCTTGTCTACCAGTTCATTCCGGTGCTGAAGGCCAACGGCTACCGCCTGGTGACAGTCAGCGCGATGCGCGGGCCGCGCGCCGGGCAGCAGTTACGGTGACCGCGACAACGGCCCGCCGGTCAACGTCATCACCGACATCCCGGCCGCGAAGATACCGACACTGCCGAACACACCGTCACCTAAGCCGATGCCCAACCTGCCGATCACCGACATCCCCAACCAGAACCTCGGCGGGCCGCAATTGGAATTCCTGTCGCCTCGGCGGCGCCGTCTGTGTGGTTCGGCCGCAACCGACTACGCGGTAACGCGCGCGGCCAGCGTGGCCTGTCCGGGTCCGTCGAGTTCGGTGACCACTGAGTGCCGACCGGCCATTGCCATCAGGAGTGCTTCTCCGGTGCCGCTGACTTCCAAGCCCTCGCCGTGCTGCCAGTCGATGTCGGTCGCTCGTAGTCGGAGTCCTTTGATGCGACGCCCTGCGCCCAGGCGCGGATTTCCAGGCACCAAGGGCAGGATCCGTTCCAGGCGATCCGCGGGCACAGCGCGCCGATGTCCGAGTGCGCGGCGAATGTCCTGATGATGGATGGTGCCGTCGATGAGGGCAATCATGCCGCCGAAGCCAGCGGTCAGCCCGCGTGGTCGAAGATGTCTTCCAAGGAAGTGCCTCAACTCCTGCGGGGACAGAGGCGAAAGCTCTTGAACGCCGACCTCATTGGCATGGACGAACCGTCCCTTCGCGAAACGCTTCATCAATCCGAGTGGGCTCAACTCTTCGTAACTCACGACATGCGCAACGACGTCCTTCACCGACCATCGGTCACACAAGCTCGGTGCCTGCCACTCGTGTGGGCTCAGCGTTGCAAGGAATGCGGCCAGGTCGGCCCGCTCGTCATAGGCGAGGTCCATCAGAGACTTTTGATCGATGCTCACAGCGACTCCTCCCTCTTCGCGATCTCGACGTAGTGGCTGAGGTACAGCGGCCAACCCGCATCGCCGTCAACACCATCGGCTACGGCTTGCCAGCCCGTGCCATGCCGTTCCAAGTGTCGGTGTTCTAACTCCACGCGAGTGCGGTCCTCGGACTCGGCAATGAAGCGCACCTCAACCTCACTCGTCTTCGCGGGATCGGCTTCCAGTTGCCAGGTGGGGCTGATGTCCCAGGAAAAGACGACGCGGAACGGCGCCTCGTAGACGAGGACACGCGCCCATTCGCACCGGCTACCGTCGGTCCCCACGTCGTAGATGTGCCCGCCCACTCGCGGCTCGAAGACGGTTTCGGCAATCGGGACCGACAGCAGATTGTGCTCGCGCGGCTTGATGGCATCGAACTTGCTGATGAACAGCGTGAACGCACGCTCGATACCCGTGTTGACCGCGACGCTCTTGCGTATCGGCTCGACCTTTGATGAGCTCATCCCTGTTGCCCCTCTTCATCGGCGATCAGTGTGTAGGCGTCCAGCGCCTTGCCCCAGAACACGTCTAACTCCGACCTCAGTGCCTGAATGCCTTTCGGGTCCAACTGATAGACGCGCCGCGTTCCGACTGCGCGATCCGCAACAAGTCCAGCGCATTTGAGCACCTTGAGGTGCTGCGACACGGCCGGCCTGCTCACCGGCAAGCCATGAGCAAGCTCGCCGACCGCCATCGGCCCACCGGCAAGACGCTTGAAGATCGCTCGCCGGGTGCCGTCGGCGAGAGCGGCCCAGGCATCGACGGTGCCATGGTAAGTCGCCACGAACGGTAAGTCTACACTTACCGATCTATTCAGCTACAGCTCAGTGTCCAGAAAGGGCCGGAACTGAAGGTGTTGAGGGCACCGCTTGCACTGCCTCAACTGGCGCCCGTACGGCGGCCCGGCCGGTGAATCCGGGGGATAAGTTGTGGGACCCGGCGGCGGTACTGGCGATATTGATCGCCGAGCGCCGCGTTCAGATCATGCTCTTCGAGCTGCAGCGCGATCACGATGTAGCCGGTTGTTACTAGCGCGAAGAGCAAGTGCCCGGTCGTCATTGTCGGCGCGGCCCAAAACGCGATGATGAAGCCCAGCATGAGAGGGTGCCGCACAATTCGGTAGAGCAGGGGGGTCCGAAATCCGGTGTCGGTGTAGGGTTCTGCGCGCCACGCCAGGTACACCTGGCGGAGTCCAAACAGATCAAAGTGACTGATCATGAAGGTCGACGCGAGGGCCATAGCCCAGCGAGCCAGAACAGCACCTGCAGTCCGATCCGCCCCAACGGCCACGCGACGTTCCAAATGACTGTTGGCATCGTCCGCCATTGCCAGAACATAAGCAACAGAACCAGACTCGACAACAGAACATAGGTGCTGCGCTCAATGCTGTTGGGCACCAGCCGTGTCCACCAACGCTTGAATGCCGGTCGCGCCATCACGCTGTGCTGCACTGCGAATAGCCCGAGCAGCAGCATATTCACCACGACTGCCTCTCCGACGGGTGCCGTCACGCCGTGGTCGATGCTGCGTGGCACGACGAGGTTGCCGACGAAGCCGATGGAATACAGGAAGGCGGCCAGGAAAATTAGATAACTTGCCCCGCCGTATCCGAGTGTGAGATAGCGCTTCATGGTGCCCTTTCTGCTGTGGTGATGGCCTATGTCGTGGGCGCGCTATGGGTGAATGGTGGTGCCGCCGAGTCGGGTTTGGTGAGGGTCACTTGCCATAGCCGTCGGGGCAGGTCGCCTTCTTCGAATGCGTACACGTCGTTGAGTTTCCAGCCGTCTGCCAGCGCATCGACAAGTTCTCGGGAAAAGAAGTGGACCGCGAATCCGCCGTGTTCGAAGATGTCGTCACCGTGCGGGTTTCCGGCACCGTAGTGGGCGTCGCCGGTGTGCCGAACGGTGTAGATGAACGTTCCGCCTGGCCGCAGGACCCGCCGAACCTCGTTGACGATGGCGTGGATTTCCTTGGTCGACAGGGCCATACACAGTGCCATGTGTGCGAACACGGCGTCGACGGCCTCGTCGTCAACGCGGCATTGAGCCAGTGCTTTGGGATGTGGAATCAGCGCGTCGAGCAGGCATTCGAGGCGGCCGCAGGCCTGGCCCCCCGTGACCAACTGGGCGCCATCCTGCGTGCGGCAATCGATTCGTTCGCCGATCTGCGGTCGTCGGTGCACGCATGCGTCGAGTCCTATGCGCCGGCGCTGCGGTCGCAGGAGTTGCGGGAGAGACTCGCGGCTGGATACGCGGGAGTGCGTGAATCCGCTGTTCGGTTGGGCACCCAGCACATGGCCGATGTGGGTATGGCGGCGCCACAGAACCTGGCCCCGATCGCATCGGTGCTGATGGCGGTTTGCGACGGCCTGATGTTGCAATGGATTGCAGACCCGCAGGCCACCCCGCATGCAGCCGAAACACTCGACGCTCTCAGTGTGCTCGGAATGCTGGCATCGATGGGAGCGGACCAGGCTGCGCGCTAGGACTCGCCGCCATCTGGCGAGCGCCTGTGTGAACGCAACCGTAGCTGACGAAGCCGTGAAAGCTGTCGTGTCGAAATAGACGAGATATGAGGGTCTCGAAATTCCGTCGCGGTCGTCGCAGGGATAGTTCGGCGCAGACTTCGGCGTCACCAAGATCGTGCTCGGGGCGGCTTGTTTTCGACAGGATGCTCGTGGTCCGGCTCAGCACACAGAGGCGGCAGGAAGCTGGATGGTGATTTCGGCGCCGCCAGCGGGGCGGTTGTGTGCGGTGACGGTGCCGTAGTTGCGTCGCGCGAGGGTGTCGACGATGGCCAGGCCGAGTCCGGTGCCGCCCCTCGTGCGTGCGGGGTCGGCGCGGGTGAATCGGTCGAAGGCGTGCGGGAGGAATCCGGGAGGGAATCCGGCGCCGTTGTCGCCGACGCGGATCTCGACGCCGTCGTCGGTGGCCGGCTGGACGCGGATGGTGATCGGCGGGGCGCCGTGCTGGGTGGCGTT
Source organism: Mycobacterium sp. 050272 (assembly GCF_039023525.1). Lineage (NCBI taxonomy): Bacteria > Bacillati > Actinomycetota > Actinomycetes > Mycobacteriales > Mycobacteriaceae > Mycobacterium > Mycobacterium sp. 050272. Next base: position 15,429 of record NZ_JBCHKV010000022.1, read on the forward strand.
GTCGATGAGGTTGCTGATGATCCGGTCCAGGTCATTAGGGTCGATTCGGGCGTATTGGCCTGCGGGGCAGTCGATGTCGAGTTGGCCGTCCAGGCTGTGACGGTAGCGTTCGCCGATCGTTTGCAAGCGGGTGCGAAGGTCGATGGTTGGCGGCGGCTCAGCCGAGTTGCTGGTGTCTGCGACGGTGAGCAGGTCGCGAGCCAGGCGGGACAGCCGGGTGGTTTCGTCCAGGGCTGAGCACATCGCGGTGACCAGTTCGGGGTTGCTTCGTGGGCGCCGCAGGGCGAGTTCGAGTTCAGTCGTCAACAGACTCAGCGGAGTGCGAAGTTCGTGGCCCGCGTCGCTGACGAACTGTCGTTCTCGCTCTAGCGCGTCTTGCAGCCGTTGCAGGAGCTCATTAAATGTTGTTCCGAGATACCAGATTTCATCGCGAGCGGGTGGGACGGGCAGGCGGGCGTGCGCGTCGGTGGCGCTGATCCCCGCGGCGCGAGCGCGCATGCGTTCGACCGGTCGAAGGGCGGCGGCTGCTAACAGGTACGCGCCAATGGCGGCGGCCAACAATACGATCGGGAAACCGGTGGCCAGTTCGTCGCGCAGGTCCGCCACCGCGGCGTCGCGGTCGGCCAGGCTCTGGGCCGCCAGCACAAGGCGCCCACCGGGTGCAGGGCTCGCTGCCACCCGCACCGGGCTTTGCAGATTGCCGAGCCGGGAGTGATCGGCGACCAGCTGCCCGCGTCGGGCGGTGTCAAGCTCGGACGGTGACAGCGCGCTCTGCCCAGCGAGATTCGAGGTCGCGGCCAACACCCGACCGTCGGGGGCGATGATCTGTTGGGCCGCGTCGGGATCAGTGTCAGCGAGGACGGGATCGGTCGCGGCTGCGACCGGGCGCAAGTTGTCCAACCGATAGGACAGGGACTCGGTGATCGCCTCGTCCAGCGATTCTTTTGTGTGGGTGACGGTGAGAGTCCCAACGGCCAGTAAGACCAGCGCTATCACGGCGGTGAAGGCAGCGGTGAGCCTGATCCGGAGCGGCCAGCGCCGAATCATCTGGCTGTTTTCTCGGGCACGCCGCCATCGGTGCGTAGCCGATAACCGATACCGCGAACAGTTTCAATCGAGCGCACCCCAAAGGGTCGGTCGATCTTGTCACGCAGCGCGCGTATATGGACGTCCACGACATTCGAACGTGATTCGTAGGCGAAATCCCAGCAGTGTTCCATCAACAACTCCCGGGTCAGCACGGTTCCGGGTCGGCGCATCAGCAGCTCGAGCAGCCCGAATTCCTTAGTGGTCAAGGAGAATTCGACCTCGCCGCGCCAGCATCTACGGCTGGCGGGATCGGCGCGCAGCGCACCGACGGTCAACACTGTGGGTCGCGGAGTCGGTCCGCGGCGGATCAGCGATCGCAGCCGGGCGAAAAGCTCATCGAGGTGAAACGGCTTGGTGAGGTAGTCATCGGCGCCACCGTCGAGCCCGGCGACGCGGTCAGCGACGGCGCCACGGGCGGTGAGCATCAGCACCGGTACCCACTTCTGCCGGTCGCGCCATCTTCGGCAGATATCGAAGCCGGAAAGGCCCGGCAACATAGCGTCCAGCACGATCGCGTCGTAGTCGCAGGCCATGGCGGCCTGGAAGCCGCTGAGGCCGTCGGCGGCGACGTCAACGGCATAGCCGTCTTCGACCAGGCCCCGGCGCAGCAGGTCGGCCATCTTGGGCTCGTCTTCGACGACCAGCACACGCACCGTCGCACCGTCCTGTCTTTACTAGGCCCTTTGTGTACTTGGCGTTGTGCCCGACTCCATCATCACCTTTAGGCGAGGTAACGCAGTTGTATTCGGCATTCATGAAGCCACGATGAGGACGATGGCCGACAGCTTCATCGTGACTTCATGAAGACGCGATAGACCATGGGCTAGCCGAGCGGCCATCCAGACGGCGTGGATTTCTTCGAACATTGGGAGGGCTCATGGGTGGGGTCAGGCACGCGGTTGCGCGAACCGTGGTGATCGCCGCCACGGTGGCGGTGGTGCTGTCGGGCTGTAGCGCGGGTTCAAAGACGGGCGCGGGTAACGACAAAGACCAAGTCGGCAATCCCCATTCGGCCGTGCGGACAACAGATGCCGATTGGAAGCCGGTGGCCGATGCGCTGGGACGTGTCGGCAAGCTCGGCGATAACAACACTGCCTTCCGAATGGCCTTGGTGCGCAACGATCTTCAGGTCACCACCGACGGTGTGGCGATCAAACCGGGATTGTCGCTGGGCGGGTACGCGGCCTTCGTGCGCTATGACGACAATCAGACGCTGTTGATGGGCGACCTGGTGGTAACAGAAACCGAGCTGGCCAAAGTCATCGACGCACTACAGGCCCACGGCCTCGCCCAGACCGCGCTGCACAAGCATCTGCTGCAGCAAGTCCCGCCGGTGTGGTGGACCCACGTGCATGGCATGGGTGACGCCGTCCAGCTGGCCCAGGCGCTCAGAGCCGCCCTGGACGCGACCTCGATCGGACCGGCGACCCCGCCGCCGGCGCAGCAGCCGCCTCTCGGCATCGACACCGCCGGGGTTGAGCAGACGTTGGGCCGCAAGGGAACTTCGGACAACGGGTTGTTCAAATACGGCATCCCCCGCAAGGACACCATCGTCGAGGACGGGTACGTGCTGCCCGCGGTGTCGCTGAACCTGACGACCGTGATCAACTTCCAACCCACCGGCGGCGGCCGGGCCGCGATCAACGGCGACTTCATCCTCACCGCCCCCGAGGTCCAGAAGGTCATCCAGGCATTGCGCGCCGGCAACATCCAAATCGTCGAATTGCACAACCATGGCCTCACCGAACAACCCCGGCTGTTTTATATGCACTACTGGGCCGTCGACGACGCAGTAACTCTTGCCAAAGGGCTGCGCCCGGCGCTGGACGCCACCAACCTGCAACCGGCATAGCCGATTTCAGTACACGACGAGGCCGAGCACGCCAGTCGCGAAGACTACATAGGGTTCTTTGATCTTGAACCGCCATAGCAGACCGAGGGTGGCCACGGCGATGGCGGCGGTGATCCAGTCGGTCACAGCTTCGCGGGTGAGCACCACGACGGCACCGCAGAGTGCCCCCGCCGCGGCGGCGGTGGCGCCCGAAACGAAGGCGCGTAGCTGGGCGTTGTCGCGGTGTCGCAAAAACCAGCGGCCGGGCACGACGACGCCCAGATAGATCGGAGTGAAGATGGCGATGGCCGAGATGATCGCACCCGGCAGTCCGGCGACTAGGTAGCCGATGAATCCGGCGCTGATCACAACCGGTCCAGGGGTGATCAGGCCGATCGCTACGGAATCGAGAAACTGGCTGTCGCTTAGCCAGTGGTGCTGGTCGACCACCCCGGCGCGCATGAACGGCACGATCGCCAACCCTGACCCGAACACGATCGCCCCGGTTTTCAGGAAGAACAACCCAAGCGACGCCAGCGTCCCCGCACCGGCCAAGGTGCCAAGCCCGACCAGCAGCGGGACGGATTTGGGGCTGTCATCGGTCCCGGTGACGTCGTCTGGGGATTTTCGGCGGCGTCGCCGAATGCGCGGGCGGGCGTCGAGCAGGATCATCAGCAGACCCGCGCCGACGATGACCAGCACCGGTTCGGAACCGGTGAGCGCGGTGAGCGCGAACACTGCGGCGCTGATGCCCCAGAGCCGCCAGTCGCGGCGGTCGGTCAGTTTGATCAGCCTGATCGCGGCGATCGTGATGATTGCCATCACGGCCGGGGCGATGCCGTAGAACAGCGCCTGCACAACACTCGAGCCGGAGTAGTGCGAATAAACGGCGCCCACGGCCACGACGATGACGAACGACGGTGCGACGAAGGCGCCCGCGACCGCAGCCGCGCCTAGGGCGCCGTGGCGCAGGTAACCGACCCACATCGCGACCTGGGCCGCCAACGGGCCCGGCATGGTCTGTCCGAGGGCCACGCCGTCGAGGAAGTCTCGCCGATCCATCCACCGACGCTGTTCGACCAAATCTCGTTGCATGTAACCGACCGTGGCGATCGGTCCACCAAAGCCGATCGCGCCCAGCTTGAGGAAGTAGGTGAGGATGCGGCCGAAGGCGACTGGTTCGGGGTCAGCTTCGGCTGATGGGTGATGCTCGTCGGCCGGTGGCTGCGGATCGGACTCACTCACGCCGAATGATCTTTCCCCGACTGTGAAGCTGCGGCGATTCCAACCGAGATCCCGGGGTCAGTCGTTGTCCGGAGCTTCTGTGCCCACGAATCGGAAGCCCTGGTCCAGGTGTACTTCTACTCGACTGCCGTCGGTCTTGGTTACGAGGACCCCGTAGTAGGCGGCGCCCTCGTTGGATTCCTTTTCGACCTTCCCAGCTTTGCCCGGTACGGCTTGCACCGCCGCGGCGCGGGCCTGATCTGCTGCCGGGCCAGTGACCTCGCCGTCGTCGGCGACGGCGACGAAGACGCCGAGGCCAACGCCCCCCAGGACGGCGGCACCGGCCACACCGATACCGATCCTCGTTCGAATTCTCATCGACCCATCCCTCCTCGTCATAAACCCTGGTATCGAAAGCGACGCTAGCGTCGGCACATGAAGCCAGGATGAAAGTGAGCACCAAGGCTAGGCGCGGTTGCCCGACCGCGAGACCCGCCGATAGCGCGTATCGAAATACTGCGACACAGCGCGCGTGCGACACATGTTTCGGAATGCGTGCCCTGAACGAACTTTGGAGCCCGCGTCCGATACTCCGAGAATGTGTCCGGCCGCTTCCGACTAAACCGTCGCGGTGCTTAGCTGCAGACACAGCAATAGCGCAGGCGGAGCAACAGCGAGTTCGGGAAGCTAGCCAAAAATGTGTGTGGGGTGGGGTGTGGGTGCGTTGATACTTGAGGTGTGTCGATAGATGCGCTGGTGCAGCACGTGGGCCAGGTGCTCAATCGTGGGCATGCGTTGTTCGGCCAGCCCGGCACGGGTGGGGACGTGGCCGCGGGGCGCAGCGATGCGGCACTGGCCGGTGCTGCCGAGCTGGTGCGTCACAGCCAGCAGCGCATGTCCGGGTTGTCCGGGGTGCTGCCGGCGACCTACACCACGTTCGCGACCGATGCCGCCCCGGGCTTAGGCAGGGTCTCTACCGCCGATAACCGGCTGGGCACCCAGATACACGATGCGGTGCAAGTGGATTGGACCGGCGGGGCCAACTCGGGTTCGGTGGTCAAAGGCGCTGCCGCAGACACCACCACCTTGGCCCCGGTCTCGGGCACCCCGGCCGGCCAACGCGCCCTGATCGCCACCCTGCGCGCCCGCCTCGCCCAACAACAGCAGATCGTCAACGCGCATAAGGCTCGGGACGCGCAGCTGGCTTCTATGGTCCGCTCGATGCTGTACTCGCGTCGCCGCGGTAGTGGGGGTGGCGGGATGCCGATGGGCGGAATGCCGTTCGGCGGCGGTGGTTTCGGCGGCGGTGGGGGCGGTATGCCGGCGCTGTCTGGTCTGTCGGGGTTGGGTGGGTTCGGCGGGCACGGATCTCGCGGCCCGCATGCCAGCCTCGTTGATTCCTTGCGTGGGGCCAGTAGCGTTCCGGGGGAGCCGGGTGCCGGCGCGGCGCAGGCAGCGCTGAGTAAATTGGGCCGGCCTTACGTGTGGGGAGCTAAGGGCCCCAATAGTTTTGATTGTTCCGGATTGACGCAATGGGCGTGGCGCCAGGCTGGTGTGCAGTTGGGTAATGACACGTATTCCCAAATCAAGGAGGGTGTGGCGGTGCCGCCGGGGCAGGTGCGGGCCGGGGATCTGATTTTTCCGCTCGACGCTTTCGGTGAGGGCGGTCGTGGCGGACCTGGACATGTGCAGTTGGCGATTTCAGATCACCAGGTCGTGCATGCTCCTACCCCCGGTGACGTGGTCAGGATCGCCTCGCTGCCTGGCCGCTATATCGCTCGCCGACCAGTCCGCGCGCTGGCGGGTTGAAGGCAGAAAATTGTGCAGGAAGGGGTCACCGGGCGCGGTTAGGCTCGAATCACCTCCACGAAAGGACCGGCGGTGAATTCACGTTTAGAGCAAGAGGCCCAGCAGGTGTTGGGAGTTGTTTCTCACGCGCAGCGCGTTTTTGGCGGCGACGTGCTCCCTGCTGAGCCGCCGGCGTTCGCGCCTCGCCGTGATCTTGAAGACGATCTTGGCCTTGGCCACTTCTGACACCGGGGACGGGGGGAATTGATGGGCACCAAGCACTTCGGCGACAACACTTCGTGGGGCGTTTGGAATCGCCAGGGCGGCAGCGAGGGGTGGTCTGAGCCGGGTTGGGCGATGCCGTCGGATCACGCTCGCTACATCAGCAAGCATGACCCGTACTGGGGCCGGGTGTTAGATCATGCGCGACAAGCCTACGGCGACCCCACTATTCACTACAGCACTGACAATGTGGGCGATGAACGCCATCTGGTGTTCGGTGACGGCACGAGGCTGCCCGACAACGGCGTGATCGTCTATCACGATGGGGCAAGCAAGCAGAACTGGGCCCAAAATGACGACGGCACAGTGTCTTTGGTCGACCCGGACGGTAGGCAGGGTCCGCCGATTCCGCCGGCGGGCTACCGGAAGTTGGGTGACCACTATGCGCCGGTGAACGCGACCGGTCAGCAGATCGGGCCGCAGTTGGGCGGTGTTCCCAGTAGCGACAACGGTTTTTATAACGATCCCAAGAGCGGGTTGTTGACGCCGAAAAACCTCAACGGCGATTACTACACGCTGGGCCCGGACGGCAAGAAGTCGCTCTTCGACAAGAACGGTGCACCGATTAGTGAGGAGCAGTTCAACAACGCCAATAAGCCGCGTGATCCGGGGACCCGTCCCGGCGACGGCGGGCTAGCCACCGATGAGCAGCAGTCAGGCAAGGCCGCTGACGCGGTCAAGAAGCTGCAGCAGGAGCTGAAGAATCGCTACACCAAAATCAGTGACGCGGAGGAGAAACTGTCGGAGGTGCTGCTCAACGCGCACGCCACGACCAGCGCGGGTCAGCAGAAGCTCAACGACATTCAAAAGAAGATCGTCGATGCGGTCAACAACCCGACCATGGCGATGGACACACCGGCCGGTGAACGGGCGTTTCTGACGTTGTTGCGCAACCAGGTCGGTGCGACCAACGACTTGCTTGCCGAGGGGGGTCTGAGCGCTGAGGATCAGACCAAGGCCGCCCAGGCGCTGGCCGCGTTGTATGCGGCCGACAGCGGCGCGGGAAACGCCAATACTTCGCCGAACCCTGCTGATCCCGCCGCGGGGCAATCCTCTGCGCCGCCGGGACCCAGTTCGCCTGCCGGCGCCGATCCGGCTCCCGCCGCAGCCGATCTTGGGCCAGTTGCAGCACCAGATATGTCCGACCCCGGGTTGTCAAACATGCTCGGCGCCAACCCGTTAGGCGCCGACCCGTTATCGTCGTTAGCTTCGATGTTGCCCGCGTTGGGCAATCTGGGCGGAGCTGGGGGAAGCCCGCTGGATTCATTGGGTGGGTTGGCCGGCGCGGCAAGCCCTTTGGCGGGCTTGGCATCAGGTCTAGGTGATCAGGCCAACCACGAGCGGCCCTCCGACACCGCGGAAAAGACCGACGACGGGCCCGATCATCCCAAAGGCAAGGAAGCCAAGGACGGCAAGACGGACACCACGACACCGCCAGACGGTGCAGCTGGGCAGCCGGGGCCGCAGGCCCAAAACGCGGGTAACTCCACACCGGGGGATCCCCCCAACCCCGCCACGCCGCCGGCGGCGGCATCGCCGACGGTCAAGCTGCCCGACGGATCGATGGCGACGGCCCGCAGCCCGCAGGCGGCGCAGGCCATTCGCGACTATCTTGCGGGTAAAACCGTCGACGCGGCCTACCGCCAAAACAACATCCAGCTGCCACCGCCGGGCACACCGGTGACCAATCCGGTGGACCCAAGCCGTCTCACATGCGGGGACTTGGCCATGTTCAAAGATCACTACGTGCCTGTCCTGAGCTCGGTCAAGGCCTTCGTCAACGGCCAGGTGGTTCCTCTGGAATCGGTGTCCTCAAGCCCGGACTTTTTGGGTTGGATCGACCCCACGGCCGCGGCCGGCAGCGCCACGCCCCACGGTGGGCCACCGGCGCCGGCTCCTCCCCAGCCCGCGATACCTCCGGTCCCCTCGGCCCCGCCGGCCGTCTCAGCACCGCCTGCAGCGGCGGGCGCGCCTGTGCCGATCGGCGGGTAGCGGCCAAACGCCACCCACAAGTAGCCACCACCGTGGACACTTGAAAAACACAGAAAGGAACACTCAGCCATGTCCGAGCCGATCCGTATTGATCCCGAGGTGCTCCGCGAGGTGGCCGGCAACCATGACGAGGTCGTGCGCGTCGTCGAAGCCGCACGAGAGCGCGGCGGCGACATCCAAGCCGCCGTGGAAACCCTCGGCCCGATCATGCACGAGGTCAAAGCCGCAGTCAGCGATGTGTTGATCGACCGCGACAACGCGCTGGCCGAGCACGCCAGCCGGCACCGCAGCGCCAGCGAGGACCTGCAGCGAGGGGCCCACATTTACACTGACGTCGACGACCAGAACTCCCAGCACCTCCGCCAGCTATAACAGACCCATGACAACCGACGCCGCCGACCGGGAATACACCGCCAACACCCCCGATGAAACCGTGTGGGTGCGGGTGGCCGGGTCGGGTCAGGTGCTGGGCGTCCAACTGGAGCCGCCCGTGATGGATCTGCGCGGCCACGAGATCGCCGAGCGCATCCAGGCCTGCGCCGACGTCGCCTACCTGAAGGGGCAAGTGGCGCTGCGCGCCGACTTCGAACAACGCGGCACCCCCGCCGACGCAATCGCCTGGATGGCTACGCACGAAGACCTCGACCAGGCCCACACCCGGCTCAGAAATCTGTAGGGACATTTGGGATGAAGGTCGACGCACCCGGGCTGGTCGCCGCCGCGCAGCGGCTGCTCGCCGCGGTCGAAGCCCTTGGCGGTAGCGGTGTGCCGCACGCGCCGCTGGCCGCGGACCCCGCGTCGATTGGCGCGGCAACCCGGTTGACCACCGCCGGTGCGGAGCTCACGGCGGCGCTGACCGCCCACATCACAGCCCTGGTCGCATCTATCGAGCATCTGACGGGCACGGCGATCACGTTCGTCGAGACCGACGCCAACAATGCGGCGGCCATCGCCGCCTTGAACACGGGTGGGGCCGCCGCGGCGGGGGTTGCGGGTTCGGCCCCGCCTGCTCCGCCCGTGCCCCCCGATGTGCGAGTACCGATCGGGCCACCGCCACCGATGCCGCCCGAGGCCATTTCGGTGGCCGTGCACTCTGGGTCTCCCAGCGGCGGGGAACCGTTTATCAACGCGTGGTCGCAGGTCGCCCGCGCGACACACGATGCCTCCCAAATGATCCGGTCCGCGGTCCAGCAGCTCCCCGACGTCTTGGATGGGCCGGTGTCCACCCCGGCGGTGAGCCAGCACCTGATGTCGTTCGCGACGGGTCTTGAGACCTACGGTCAGCGTGCTCAGACTTTGGTCAGGCAGGCAAATCACCACGCGGACAACCAATTTGAAGTCCGCCAGGCTGTCCCGACACCGCAGCAATTCACGAGCGCTGAAAACCGGGTGCAGACTATCGCTTTCGCGAATGCGGCCTCAGGGGGTAAACACGCGGCGCAGCTGGCGCAAGCGGTCGCGGTCAAAAACCAGCTCGACGACCAAGCGGTGACCCATTACCCGCCCTATCACGTGCGCACGGTGGCCAGCACCGATGGTGAAGATCCCGGCACCCCGCCGACCGAGCAGCACACCGCCGATCCCACGGGCCAAGATCCTACGACTCCAAAGACTCCGGGCGATCCGACGACCAGCGGCACCGACGATGGGGAAGGCCTCGGCGGCACGGATCCGGCCTCAGATCTCGCACCGGAGCAGAGCGGCGGCGCGGCGGGCTTGATACCGCAACTGCTGCCCACACTGCTCGGGGCCGCTGGCGGGATGATCGGCGGCGCGCTGGGCGCGGTGACGAAGGGGCCTGAGGCCGCGCTGCAAGCAGGCCAGCAGGCGATCCAGGCGGCGACTCAGGGCTTGTCGGGTCTGGGGCAATCGAAAATGGATCCCCCGGAGATGGGTAATGAGCCGTCGATGCCCGGGGGTGGGGATCCGGCCGGCGGGGGTGGCGATCCTGCACCGACCACGCCTGCCAGCGGTGCGGGGGAGCTCAGCGTTGCCCCGTCAACCGGTGCCCCGCCCACCCCGGCGGTTACGCCGGTAGGAGCCGCAGAAGGATCGTCGCCTGGCGGCGCAGGTTCGGGGGGTGGCGGGCCGATGGGCATGCCGATGGGCGGCATAGGGGGATTGGGCGGGGCGCCGGGCGGGGCCGGCGCCGGTAAGGGCGAGCGCGACCGGGAACGTAAAGTGACTGTGCGCGATATCCCGCACACCGAGGACGTCACGGGGCGAGTCGATACGAACCGTTTATCGGTGGCCGCGGCGGCTACTCAGCGCGACCGTAACCCTGAGCCGCCCGACGATGATGACCCGCCCGATGCGGGGACCCCGGTCGTGCGCCGCCTGGTGACCCGCCCGCCCAAGGAGCCGTCGTGACGATCAGCGCCGACGACGAGTTCAACAACCTCGGTGATGCCGAGAAAGTTAAATTCAGCCAAAACGAAACCGCCGCAACGCTGTCACGGCTCGATAAGCTACTTAACGAGCTCGACGGCTTACGCGCCGGCATCGATGACCCCGAGGGCCTGGTGTCGCTCACTCTGGGTTTCGATGGGCGCCTGCTCGAGGTGCGGATCGCTGACGCGATCGGCAACGTGATGACGAATCTGCAGCTGGAGAAGAAACTCAACGGCCTTTTCGCTGCGGGAAACAAGGGTGTCGACGAGATGCGCGGCGAAATCCTCTAACCGCAGAGCACCTGACTGCCTGCATCTCTAGCCGCGGCTATCAACCGTCCGCAACCTGTTTATCTGTAGATCGATTAGGGGTGTACTTGACTGTCGCTGACGGTGGGTATTGGTGCGGTGCACACCGTGAGGGACCAGTCTATCTGTAGAGCTGTACTTGACGATATTCGGGTGCACCGCGCCCGCTGCCCGATCCGCGTGCATTTGAGAGTTTCACGGTGCTGGCTGACGTTAGTTCGTGGTGTGGAGTTTGCGCGGATCGCCGTAGGCAATGTTGCTCAGTCGGTCGGGTGTTAGGGACGCATCATTCCGCCGCCCATCATTCCGCCGCCCATCATGGGGCCCATCATGGCGGGCATGCCGTCGGTGACAAAGCCGGTGACTTCTTGTGCGTGGGCGCGGATGGCGTCGGTGAGGGCGGGATCAGTGGCGGTTTCGGTTACGGCAACACCGTTGGGGGTCAGGGTGATTCGGCGTTGGTAGTCGGATGCTCGGCGGAATAGGGTGGGCAGGCTGTCGCTCATGCAGGTCACTTCTGCGCCCTGGTTGAGGTGGTCATACATCGAGGACACGTGGGCATGCAGTTGCGCGACGAGATCGGGCGCGTCGGATTCGGTGGTGGTGCGGATCCCGCCGGGAATGTTCTCGACGGTACGACGCAGTTCGGTGTGGCGGGCGAACATGGTCATATAGCGGCTCATATCGGTGCCCGAGATACCACCCATCATCCCGGGACCGTCGGCTCGGCCGGCGGGCATCCGAATAGTGGTGGTGCGCAGAAGGTATGCCAGTGCGGCCACGGCGCCGGCCGCACTGAGGACGGCGAGTGCGGTGCGTCTGGGTATTTCGGTCATGTGCGGCTTCTTTCATGATGGTGTCCTGCTCGGAATCACCGCCGCCGGGCAGGTCAGGTCGTGGCGGTTTTGCGGGCGACGACGCGTTCGACGAGCCCGAGGGCGAACCGCTCGACGCGGTCGATATCGAGGTTGTCGGCGGCGCGCAGATGATTGAGGGGTCGGCGCAGGAAGTGTTCGCCGCCCAGCGGCACGGTGAACAGTTCCAGCAACCGCTGTACCGCCCGCACCGCGGCAGCGGTGCTGCGGACGTGATCGACCAGGATGAGCCGTCCGCCGGGGCGCAGCACCCGGGCCATCTCGGTGAGCGCCCGGGTGTGGTCGGGAATGGCGCACAGCCCGAACGTGCACACGACGGTGTCGAAGCTGGCGTCGTCGAACGGCAATCGGTGGGCGTCGGCCCGTTGCAGGATGGCGGTATGGCCGAGGTCGGCGGCGCGGCCGCGGGCGAGTTCAAGCATCTGTTCGCTCCAGTCGATGCCGGTCAGCCTGACAGTCTCTGGGTAGAAGGGCAGGTTGAGGCCGGTCCCGATGGCGACCTCTAGGACTTCGCCGGTGGCTTGGCTGCAGACCCACTGGCGGGAATCGCCGAACAGGTGGCGGTCGAAGAACCCGATCTCACGGTCATAGTTGCGGGATTTTTTGTCCCAATACCGGTTCCAGCGGGCGCTGCGGTCATTTGATGTGGCCATGAGTTCACCTCGCGTCGCCGGTCAGACGTTGCGGTGCGTCCGATGTGGGCAACCAACCGGCCGACAGTCTCACAGTAGTCGCGCAGGCCTGGCCGTGGGTGTCGTTCAGGTCGGGCTCCTCGACCACGCGGACCTCGGCTTCGATCGCGGCCAGCACCACCGTCTATGCGGCCATGGCGAGCGGGTTGGGTCATCGCGGTGATGCCGGTGGCGCGGCACTGGGCATCGGGGTGAATCCTACTGTCGGAGTGCAGATGTGGCTGACTATCGGGTGTTGCACGTTGCCGACGAGGAAGGCCCGGCAGCTGGCTGCCTAATCTCTGAGTGCCTTGTCGAGCGCTGTGGTCACGTCCTCGTAGCTTCTGGGCTGGAACCGGGTGCCGTTGAGGAAAAAGGTCGGGGTACCCTTGCGGTACATCGCCTCCAATTGCCCCTGCTGGGCGGCCGCTTCCACGGCACGTGCGGCCCGCTCAGAGTTGTAGTGCGCTTGCAGCTGGAAGTAGCGGATGACGAAATCACCCGGTCCCCGTATTCGGCCCTCAGCTGTTCGATCACGGGATACAGGGCACCGCAGCCTTCGCATTCGAAGTCGAGAAACTCCACGAAGGTCACGTCACTGCCGGGTGCCGAATTCAGCCGGTGACTGTTCTCGCGCACCACCCGGCCCACCTCGCTGCCTTCCGGCCGCGCTTGGGTGGTAGCCCCGCGATCGCGCACCGACAGGTAGACCAGCACACCGATCGCCAACGCGGCAATGACAACCGCGGTGAGCTTAGGCACCTCTTTTCTGGGCGTGGATGATCTGGAACGGCGCGGCCCAGCTGCGCGCGGGCTGGTGGGCGGTGATGGTCAGGCCGTGCGCGGTGAAGGTGTCGGCGAGCCCGCTGCCCACGACGTCGCGGGCATAGGGCCGTTCAGCCAGCCGCAGGTAGATGCCGTAGACCCACCGCGCGGCCGGTGGTGGATCGAGGTCGATGGCGATGACCTGCCCACCAGCGCGCAGCACGCGCAGGGTTTCCTCGACCGCCCGGTGGCGGGTATCGGTGGGGAGTTCGTGCCAGCCGAACACGCTCATCGCCACGTCGAACGTACCGTCCTGGAACGGCAGGGCCGCAGCATCACCTTCACGCAGCGCCACATTGGTGATCCCGGCGCGGTGCAGTCGGGACCGGCCGACGGCCAGCATTTCCGGGGAGAGGTCGAGAGAATCGATGGTGGCAGTGGGCAGGCGTTTGGCTAGCAGGCGGGCGGCATAGCCGGTGCCGCCGCACAGTTCGAGCACCCGCTGGGGATGTTGGTCGGCGACCAGGCGGGCCAGCCGGTCATGCGGCCGGCCGGGGATGAACCGGTTGCCGGCTTCGAACACAGGCCCGGCGAGAGCGAATTTGAGCCGGTTGCGGCTCCAGTGACGGCTCATCGGTGGTGCCTTTCGCTGGCGGCGATCGGGGGTTGCTGCAGTGTGGAAATGCTTGGGGTGGTGGTGAATCGGTGGGCGCAGTCGGTCGAGCAGAACCACCAATCCCGGCCATTGCGGTGGTGGTGGGCCGCGGCGGTGGCCGGGTCGATGCGCATGCCGCAGACCGGGTCGCGCGGATAGTGTGCGGCGGCCAGTGCGATCGTGTGCAGTGGGATCGGGGTGGTGATATTGCGCAACCGCGGTGCGCCCATGGCAGTGGTGGGTAGCCCGAACTCGCCGGCGGCGTCGATGATCTGGTCGGTCAGTACCGCCTGCCCGGCGCCGGCCAGGGCGGTGATCCGGGCGGCGATGTTGACCGCATGCCCGAATAAATCCCCGTCGCGGGCAATCGCGGGGCCGTGATGGATGCCGGCCCGTATCGGCAGAAATCCGTCTTCACTAGCCACCCGGTCGGCCAGCTCGGTGATCGTGGCCATCATCTGGGTGGGAGTGTCGGCGGCCAGCATGGCCGCGTCCCCGATCGTCTTCACCAGCCTGGTGCCCGGTTGTAGGGCGCTGTGGGCGAGTTCGGCCAGTCGCGCGGCCAACTGGGCGGCCTCGCGGTCCCCGCAGGCCTCGGTGAGCACGCTCTAGCCGGCCAGGTCGACGAACGCCACCGTCACCTCCACGGTGTCGAAGTCAGTTGTCGTGTCGGGCAGCATCATTGGCCTCACGTCGTGAGTTGGAGCGGGTGCGGCCCAGATGCGGCAGGAAGCGGCCCACCGTGGCGGTGTAATCGGTGTAGGCGCGGCCGTGGACGCGGCGCAGGTAAGGCTCCTCGGCCCGGCGCACCTGCAGCTCGATCCCCGCCACCGCGACCAGGAGGCCGACGACCGCAACGGGGTTGGGGACCATCAGGGCCAGCCCGGTCAAGGTGAGCAGCAGCGCGGTAAAGATCGGGTTACGCACTATCGCGAACGGGCCACCGGTGACCAGGGCGGTGGTCTCGGTCTCGTCGACCCCGATCCGCCACGACGCCCCCAACCCGAGTTGCGCGAACAGAGTCAGGGTGATCCCGGCGACCGCCACTACCATCCCGACCACCTGCACCCACGGCCGGTCGACGATATCCAGTGCCGGCAGACCGGCCAGGGCCGCCGCCGGGGCGGCGATCCCGACCAGCAGATACCCCACGTCGGCGAGGACCAGAGCCCACCACTCCAGAGTTCCGTCGGGACGCCAGGTGCGTCGGTTGCCACTGTCGCCGGTTTGGTGCAGTTGGATGCGCCGGCGACCCGCGCCGATCACCACCATCATCGAAGCAAACAGGACCAGGACCGCGACGGCCATCATTGCTCACCGCCGGTGGGTAGCGGCTTGGCGGCCACGCCGAGTAGGTAGTCGCCCTGGATGCGGGTCAGTGAACCCAGGACGACGAGCCCGTGGTGGGCGAGTTCATCGAGGAATTGCTCGGCGCTGAACCGGTCTACGGTCGGGTGGTCGAACAGCCGCTTGTAGGTGGGCCGGGCGAGGGCGTGGGCGGTGACTTCGTCGAAGTAGAACCGCCGTCCCGGCGCAAGTACTCGCGCGACTTCGGCGACTGCCTTCCGCCAGTCGGGAATGTGGTGGACGATTCCGAAGTCGAACACCGCCCCATAACTGCCGCCGCCGGCATTGAGTGCTGTGGACAGGTCGGTCGCGCTGCCCTGGACCAACCGAACCCGGTCGCCGTAGGCGGTCAGACGCCGACCGGCCCGTCGGATCATCGCCGGGTCGAGGTCCACGGCCTCCACGGTGGCAGCGCCGAATCGCTCCAGTATCAGCTGCGATCCGTATCCAGATCCGCACCCGATTTCGAGGGCTCTGCTGTCCGGGGGCAGCCGGCCGCCGAACCGCAGCAGTACCGGCACCTCGTGTGGCGTTGCAACCACCGCCGCGGCGGCGAGTTGATCAGGGCCGTCTCCGTCCGATTCATCAACACCGCAAACCCCTTCCCACCCAGTCGGCAATCGCCACGGGTATCAACACCAACGGACGACATCGGTGGCATCGCCTGTTAGCGATCTATGCTTGACGCTATCATCGTCGTATGACGATTAATAGGTCTGGCGGTGATCTCACCGTTGACCCGCGCTGGGGCGGGGCGGCGCTGCTGCGTCCGGGGGTGCTGGCCTTCACCGGGTCGATCGGCACCACCGATACCCATGTCCATCACGCGGTACAGGTCATGACCGCCACAACGGCTTTCGCGGTGCTCGACGAGCACGGCGCTCGACACTGCGGGACGAGCGTGGTCGTGCCCGCCGATGCACCGCACCGGATCGAGGTCGGCGCCGAGGAAGGCACGGTGGTGTTCCTGGAGCCGGAATCCGCGCCGGGCCGATCCGCGCATCTGCGTGCGGTCCGCTCCGGATGGGCCGTCACCACCGCCCTCACCCACGCCCAGCGACGACCGCTTGCTGTCGTGGTTGACAATGTGGTCGCGCACCTGGCGTCCGCCGGGGCAGGCGAGGTCGCGCCGCGCCACCGGGCGGTCGATGACGCGTTGGAGTTGCTGCCCGACCTTGTGGCGGCAGGCCCGGTCAGCGGTACGGAACTCGCTGCGCAGGTGGGTATCTCGGCGAGTCGGCTGACGCATCTGTTCACCGAACAGGTGGGCATCCCGCTGCGCCGGTACGTGTTGTGGTCGCGTTTGCAGATCGCGATCACCCGGGTGCAGGCCGGTGACGACCTGACCGGTGCTGCGCACGGTGCGGGGTTCGCCGACAGCGCGCATCTCACCCGCACCACCCGCGACATGTTCGGCCTGGCGCCTTCGGTGCTGAGCCGGCACGTGTCCTGGGACCTTCCCACCAGCGGTTAGCCGAATCATTCAAGCTCGCCTCGGGTAGGGCGCCGACCATCAAGCCATGAGCACGATTACTTCTTCAGCCGTGGCCAGCATCCCGGTCCACAGGGTGGCCCGCTACGGCTACGTGCCGTTCATGCTGATCGGCCTCAACGGCACAGCCATCACCCTGACCGCCTTGGGCGCACCGAAACTGTGGCTGCTGCCCATCTTGGGCGTCGCGATCGCGACATCGTTTCTGGTCGAGCGGATCATCCCCTATGACCGCGACTGGAACCATGACCGCGCCGACACCACCCGCGACCGCCTCCACGTCGCGGTCAACGAAGCCCTCATCCTGGCCAGTGTGGGGGCCATCCCACTGGTGGCCGCGATCGTTCCCGCTCCGCAGCTGTGGCCGCACAACTGGCCATTTCTGCTGCAGGTCCTTGCCGCGATCCTGATCGCCGACCTCGGCATCACCGTCGCACACCTGGCCAGCCACAAGATCGGCGTGCTGTGGCGCTTCCACGCCGTGCACCACAGCATCACCCGCTTCTACGGCCTCAACGGCCTGATGAAACACCCCCTGCACCAAACCGTCGAAATGGCCGTCGGCGTGGCCCCCCTCATCTTGATCGGCCTCCCCGTCGACGTCGCCTCGGTGCTGGCGCTGGCGGTGGCAATCCAGTTGCTGCTGCAACACTCCAACGCCGACTACCGCATCGGCCCCGCCAAGTACGTCTTGGCCCTCAACGAGGGGCACCGCTTTCATCACCTCAAATGGGCCGGCGTCGGCGACGTCAACTTCGGGCTGTTCACCCTGGCGTGGGATCACCTCATGGGCACCTTCTCCTACGACCGGACCCGCCGATTCGATTCCACCCAACTGGGCATGGCTGCCAAACCCGACTACCCCAGCAGCTACCTGCACCAGATGATCTACCCGTTCACCCGCAGCGGTGGCTGCACACTCAGCTCCACCCCCACCGAGCCCGCCAACGAGACGCAGACGGCGGGTCCCAACCCCACGTCGAAGCATCGCCGCTTGTCGGATATCATCGCCATATGGCGATGAATAAATCGGATGCCTGCCTCGTCGGCAGTACCTCAGGGACCTCCTCCAATTTGGATGCCGCGGTGGCGCTGTTTCACAGCCTCTCCGATGGCGCCCGGCTGGCGATCGTGCGCCGGCTGGCCGACGGGGAAGCCCGCGTGGTCGACCTGATCGGTGAGCTGGGGTTGGCGCAGTCCACCGTCTCGGCGCATGTGGCATGTCTGCGGGACTGCGGACTGGTCACCGGCCGCCCCGAAGGACGACAGGTGTTCTACTCGCTGACGCGCCCCGAACTGCTCGACCTGCTCGCCTCAGCGGAGACGCTGCTGGCCGCCACGGGCAGCGCGGTGGCGCTGTGCCCCAACTACGGAACCCGCTCCCGCACGGGCGCGACGACCACCACGAAGCAGGCCCGGCGATGAGCGACGCATGCGGCTGCGGCAACGACGAACCCCGCGGCGCCGACGAGCAAGAGCATGAGCCCGAGCGGCTCTGGCAGATCAAAGAACTGCAGTTCGCCGCTATTTCGGGGGTGTTCCTGCTGGCAGCGCTGATCGCTGGATTCCTCGACGCCGCCGCCCCGGTCGTCCTCACGCTGCAAGCGGTGGCGCTGCCGGCCGGTGCCTATACCTTCGTGCCGTCCACCCTCACGCGGCTGGCCAACGGCAAGATCGGGGTCGGCACGCTGATGACCATCGCCGCGGTGGGCGCGGTGATCCTCGGCGAGGTGGGCGAGGCCGCCATGCTGGCCTTCCTGTACTCCATCAGCGAGGGACTGGAAGAGTACTCGCTGGCCCGCACCCGCCGCGGACTGCGTGCATTGCTGTCGCTGGTGCCCGACGAGGCCACCGTGCTGCGTGACGACGCCGAAATCGTCGTCGCACCAGCAGAATTGCAGATCGGCGACCGGATGCTGGTCAAGCCGGGTGAACGTGTTGCTACCGACGGCATCATCAGGCAAGGCCGCACCGCGCTCGACGTCTCGGCCATCACCGGAGAGTCAGTTCCCGTCGAAGGCGGGCCAGGCGATGAGGTGTTCGCCGGGTCGATCAACGGCACCGGCGTCCTCGAGGTGGAGGTCACCACCACCGCCGAGGACAACTCGCTGGCCCGCATCGTGCGCATCGTGGAAGCCGAACAGTCCCGCAAAGGCGCCTCCCAACGCCTGGCCGACCGCATCGCCAAACCGCTGGTGCCCGGGGTCATGATCGCCGCGACCCTGATCGCGGCGATAGGCAGTCTGCTCGGTGACCCGGCCACCTGGATCGAACGGGCCCTGGTGGTGCTGGTCGCCGCCTCCCCGTGCGCCCTGGCGATCTCCGTGCCAGTCACCGTCGTGGCCGCCATCGGGGCCGCCAGCAAGCTGGGCGCACTGGTCAAGGGCGGGGCCGCACTGGAAGCGCTGGGCAAGATCCGCGGCGTTGCACTGGACAAGACCGGCACACTCACCGCGAACCGGCCCACCGTCATCGACGTGGCCACCACCAACGGCGCCACCCGCGAACAGGTGCTGGATCTGGCGGCTGCCCTGGAAGCGCGCAGCGAACACCCGCTGGCCGCGGCGATCCTCAACGCGGTAGACACCGTCATTCCCGCTGCCGACGTCGAGGCCGTTACCGGTGCCGGGCTCACCGGACATCGCGACGGGCACACCATCCGCCTCGGCCGCCCCGGCTGGCTCGACCCGGGCCCACTCGCCGGCGACGTCGCGCGCATGCAGCAGGCAGGCGCCACCGCCGTCCTCGTCGAAGACAACGGACAGTTGATCGGTGCCATCGCCGCGCGCGACGAGTTGCGCCCCGAGGCCGCCGAAGTGGTCACCCAACTGCGCCGCGACGGCTATCACGTGGCGATGCTCACCGGCGACAACCACGCCACCGCCGCCGCGTTGGCCCACGAGGTCGGCATCGAGGCCGTGCACGCCGAGCTGCGCCCCGAGGACAAGGCCCGACTGATCGAACAGCTACGGGCCCAGCGCCCCACGGCGATGGTCGGTGACGGCGTCAACGACGCCCCTGCCCTGGCCACCGCCGACCTGGGTATCGCGATGGGCGCGATGGGCACCGACGTGGCGATCGAAACCGCCGACGTCGCGTTGATGGGCGAAGACCTACGCCACCTGCCGCAGGCCTTCACGCATGCGCGCCGGGCGCGGCGGATCATGCTGCAAAACGTCGGCCTATCCCTGGGCCTGATCGTCGCGTTGATGCCGCTGGCCTTGTTCGGGGTGCTCGGACTGGCTGCGGTCGTGCTGGTCCACGAACTCGCCGAAATCGTGGTCATCGCCAACGGTGTACGGGCCGGGCGCACCAAACCGCTGGCCGCGCCGGTGAAACGGCCCGCCAGCCCGACCCGCGCGGCGGCGGTCGGCGCGACGTCGTGACGCCCCGACCACCTCAGCTGGGCAGCCGACGGTGATGCGGGCGCGGATCACCCTGGCCGCCACGGCGGTCCTGGTCGCGGGACTGGACCTGGCCGTCAAGATGTGGGCCGGCCGCGCGCTGAACGACGGCAGCACAACTGATCTCGGGCCGCTAGAACTGCGGCTGACGTTCAACCCTGGTGTGGCATTCAGCCTCGGCGACACCCTGCCCCACGGTCCTGCTCGGCGTCACCGGCGTGATCGTGGCCGCACTTGCGGTGTTCGCCTTCCGCTTCACTCGCACCGCTGCGCTGCCCTTCGTGCTGGCACTGGCCGCACTACTGGGTGGCGCTGCGGCCAATGTGATCGACCGCGCCGCTGATGGGCTGGTCACCGACTACCTGCACACGGGCTGGTTTCCCACCTTCAATCTCGCTGACGTCTTCGTCGTCACAGGCGCAGCCGTACTCGCTCTGGCTAGCTGGCGGGCAAGTGCCCCCGCAGACACCGGGACGGGTGCACGATCGCGTCGTCCGTGCTGCCAGCGATCGGGCTGTTCACCGTCACCAACATCGACGACATCATCGTGCTCTCACTGTTTTTCGCCCGCGGCGCAGGACAACCCGGGACAACGACCCGGATCACCGCAGGCCAGTACCTGGGATTCGCGGGCATCCTGGGCGCGGCGGTGCTCGTCACGGTGGGTGCGGGAGCGTTTCTTCCTCCAGAAGTCATCCCGTACTTCGGACTCATACCGCTCATGCTGGGGCTGTGGGAGGCATGGGAAGCCTGGCGTGACAACGACGGCGATGACGATGCTGCGAAGGTGGCAGGCAAGAACGTCCGCGTCTGGACCGTCGCTGCAGTCACCTTCGCCAACGGCGGGGACAACATCGGCGTCTACGTCCTTGTGTTCCTGTGTTCCTCAGCGTGGGACCCGCAGCCGTGGTGGCTTACTGCATCGTCTTCCTCGCGCTCGTCGCGGTCCTCGTCGTCGCCGCCAGATTCGTCGCCACCCGCCGGCCGATCGCCGAAGTCCTCGAACGCTGGGAACACATCCTGTTCCCGATCGTCCTGATTGCCCTGGGCATCGTCATCCTGGTCAGCGGCCTCGCCGACTAAGGGTCAGGAAGCCCCTCTCGCGCACCGGTTCACCGCCGAAAGCGTTGCCGCCCAAAGGAGATCTATGCGTAGCGTCACGCGATCTGTCGCCGTCATGGCAACCCTTGCCATCGCTGCAGCACAGGTCACCGGCTGCACCACTGGCGAGGATGCCGTGGCCCAAGGCGGCACTTTCGACTTCGTTTCCCCCGGCGGCAAGACCGCGATCTTCTACGACCCTGCTTCGGCACGGGGCACGATCGGCGCAACCGCTCTTGTAGGTTCGCACGGCGAATTTCGCACACAAAAACAGGGAGTGCAAGCAACACGCCGTACCGGCGTAGCGCCGAGATTTCTATTGCTAGACACGTTCATAGAGTACATGTACTTCACGATAAATATGCAGATAAACACGCATATTTAGCTCTCTGTAATCTAGTTAACTACAGATAAGCGGTTCACACTGCTATGTGTGCGAGACGTGTTGGCGCGCAACACAAAGTTGAAAGGGCTCGGCTTGAAGTGGGAGTTCGCCGAGCTCTTTCCGCCACACCGTGGTGGGGCGTCTTCAACCCTACCGCCCCGGAAATGCCAGCCATGCACAATCTTTCGCCCACCAAAAGCGAATCACCGTCAGCGACATCCGAACTGGCGTGGACCAGCGCAGCCGATTCGAGGACGACGAACGCCAACGATCGAGGAAATATCGCGTCAGCCGTGGTGCCCAGGAGGCTTTACCCTGGAACCGTGAATTGGCCAACCCCGCCGGCACCACCTCAGCGAAACAAGGCAGTAGCCATCGCAATCGGGACATCATTGGTGGCCACGGTTATCGCGATTGCCGCCCTCATCGTCGGCATCATCGACCTAACTCGGCCGACGACCTCAGCTTCGCCAACCACAGAAACGTCAGTCTCCACTCCGGCCCGTCAACCCAACCCAAGCGACATTGCTGCCGCGAACCGCGCATTGTGTGGTGCGATCGCGCCGATGACGACGGAGAGTGATCGGATCTCAAAGGCCTACTCAAGCTTGGGCCCGGCAGGCAGCCCAACATATAGCGCGGGCGTATCGACGTTCATGGGCGACACCAGAAACTGGGTGGGAAGGATTCAACCGGTCATCGATGGACACTCGAATGTCGATCCCTACTTACTTCGCTCGCTGCAGCGCTTTGTCGATGACCGCAGATATCTCATCGCTGATCTTGAGGAAGGCGAGCCACAGCCGTACGACCAAACTGACTGGAATGACAGCTTATCGGCGTACAACGGTCCGTTGGTTACATGCTGGAACGTCGTTGTCAACTGGTAGCAAAAGCGATGGCTCCTCGGAAATGCCAGTCGTGCACAATCTTTCACCCACCAAAAGCGAATCACCGTCAGCGCCAGCTGAGCTGGCGTGGACCGGTGCAGCCGATTCGAGGACACCGAGCGCCAACGATCGACCAGATTTCGCGTCAGTCGTGGTGCCCTGCAGGCTTTACGCTGGAACGGTGAATTGGCCAACGCCGCCGGCGCCACCGCGGCGAAATCAGGCAGTAGCCATCGCAATCGGCACGGCGTTGGTGGCGCTGGTTGTCGCGATTGCCGCGCTCATCGTCGGCATCATCGACCTAACCCGGCCGACGACCTCAGCGCCGCCAGCCACAGGAACTTCTTCGTCGCCAGCCCCCCACGCTGCGCCGGCGAATAGCAGCGGGGCCGATCGAGCCCTCTGCACAGAGATCGCACCACTGATGTCCGAAAGCAATCGAACGGCGCAAGCATATTCGAGGCTAGGCGCGGCGAATACCCCCGAGTGGAATACGAGTGCGCGAACATTCATCAGCGACACGCGGGATTGGGTACGGCGAATCCAACCGGTGATAGATAGCCATCAGGACGCGGACCCCTATTTTCGACGGTCGCTTCAACGATTCGTCGACGACCGTAGGTATCTGATTGCTGACCTTGAGGCTGGCCCCTGGCAGCCATACGACCAGACAAACTGGAACGACAGCCTGTCGGCGCTGGGCGGTCCACTGAGCATTTGCTGGGATTTAGGTGTCAAGTGGTAGTTGAAAGCGAGGGCTGCCAGGGCACGCGAAGGGTCTCGACCGCGACTTAACTCATTAAGCCGACCAGCGAGCGTACCTTTCGTGATGAGTTTTCCGTGGCTAGTCCCGCTTGCGGGCCTTAAGCTGGATTAATGTCGACGACGCATCATGGGGGGCCCGGCACACAGGTAGGGCCGCGCTCGGACCCGTTTCTGCCGGGTGCTCCTCCTCCTGCCCCTCTACCCACTCCGCCAGGGGCGAACTGGCCATACTCGCAACCGCTACCTCCGCGACGAAGCAAGACGCTGGCCATTGCTGTCGGCGCAGCAATCGTGATCTCTACCGCGGCGCTCGTGGTGGGCATCATCGGCCTGATACGGCCCACAACGTCAGCCGCGCCAGCTGCCGGAACATCGTCGCCGCCCGCACGGTCGGCTCCTGTCGACATGGCCGCCGCGAATCGGGCGCTCTGCAGTGCGATCGCGCCTCTGATGGGCGAGAGCGATCGAATGGGAAAGGCCTTCACCAGTTTAGGGCCGCCAGACTCAGCAACGTCGGCTGCAGGGGTGCCGAAGTTTGTTAGCGATACCAAGGATTGGGTGGGGCGCATTCAGCCGATCATCGACAGTCACCCCGACGTCGACCCGTACTTCCAGCGGACGCTCCAACGCTTCGTCGACGACGAGAAGTCGTTGGCAATCGACCTTGCTGCCGGTCCGTGGCAGCCGTATGACCAGACCATATGGAACGACGCGTTAGGCGCAGAAAACGGGCCTATGAGCACCTGCTGGGCTCTGGGAGTCAAATGGTAGGGATGAGCGCGCCGGCGGGTATGCCACACCGGCGATACTCGGCGGTGATCCTTGGCGGATCCTGGCCGCACACAGACCCGCAAAGCTGCCAGTCGTGTTCTGAGGCGCAGCATGGCGAAGGCGTTAAGAATCTCGATTTAGCGGACGTAGTGCGTGGGGCCTCTGATCGGGTTGCTACGGAACTTTCGGGCCATGTGGCGGATGGGTTTGTCCAGGCCTGCGGCCGCATTGCCGCTATGTACGTTGGACATGCCGACCGTTGGTTCGCGTTCTCCCGGGTTTCCGAGGAGGTTGGGCGGCTCGGCTACGGTCTGCGCGAAGATCTCGACCAGATCGATCTACAGGCGCACCAGGAGATTGCGCGCCTAGAGGAGCAAGCCCGGCTCGGCATGGGAATGATGGCGCTGTCCGAGATTGGCCTGGTCATCGCTAAGGCGCGTGCGGAGGCGATGGCCAAGTCTGCGACAGCGACCGCCGCCGTGGAAAAACTGGCCCCACAGCTCAACCCGGGCGGCGGTCAAGGGTCCACGCCAGCAGGAGGCCCGCCGGGAAACGGCGACGACCCCGTCGATCCAAAGCTACGTGAAATGCAGGAGGCCGGTAGTGGCCCCGGCGGCGGACGCGGCATAGGCAACATGCCAAAAGGACCAGTACTTGGAAACCCGCCGCCAGAGAACCCGCCGCCTTCCCCATCCCCAAAGCCAGGCAACGCTCACAATGCTGCCCCGCCCGGGCAACAACCTGGCGATCCAGGCGGACAGATAAACCCTGCTGACAATCCGACGGGGAAAAACGGCACTCCGGACTCTTCTCCCAATCCCAAGCCGGGTAATCAACATGGGGGCTGGGATAACAACAACATGCCCCTGCCGCCCTTGCCGTTTAGTGGTGGCAGTGGGGGCGGTCTCCCGTCGCCGTCGAGTGGCGGCGGTATGGGTGGCGGAATCCCTGGTGGCGGTGGTTTTAAGTTGCCGGAGTCTCCGGGCGGTCTGGGTGGTCTGGGCGGTGGTGGTTTGCCGCAGGGTTTGACGCCTACGGGTTTGTCTTCGGGAGCTGGGGGGATGGCTTCGCCGGCCGCCTCTCCGACGGATTTCTCTCGTGGGTTGGGCGCGGGTTTGGGTGCTGGTCCCGCGCCGTTGGCTCCTCCGGTGACGCAGCCGTCTCCGATGTCGACGAGTGCGGCTCCGGCAGGTGCGTATTCGCCGGGGCCGGCGCCGGTCGCTGCTTCTGGGGGTGCGCCGGCGGTGTCGTCACCGGTGGCTACGCCCGCCCCGGCGGGTGGCGGTGGTGTGCCTGCGGGCCCGGTCGGGCCGTTGCCCCCGTTCGGGTCAGATGTCCCTCGTGCAGCGGCGGCCGCTTCGGCTGGGGCGGCGGTAAGCCCCGCGTCGGGTGCGCCGCTGGCTCCATCGTCTCCGGGTGGGGGCTCGTCAGGGTCAGCGTCGGTGGCGCCGCTTCCTCCGGGTGTGGTTGGTTCCGGCGTGGGAGCCAGCGCGGGGGCTGCGACTGAGGGAGTGCGCTCGTCGCGGCCGGATCCTTTGTTGGAGTCGGCGTCACAGCTGGTTTATCAGTTGCTGCATGCTTCCCAGAAGAGCAAGTACTTGTTTATGGACTGGTGTGTGGGGGTGTTTCGCACGCAGTCTGGTGTTGAGACCGTTGTCGTGAATAGTGATGGCGCGGGCTACATTCCGGCTGGGGTGTTTGTGCCGCGTTCGGCGCGGATGCTGTTCGCGGATTCAAGTTTGAGTCCGGCATTTCGGGAGCGGTGGTTTAGCTGGGCGAACCCGGCCGAGACGATGCTGGCTTATGCCGAGCTCGCGACGAGGAACAGTCCGGGTGTGGAGTTGTGGGCGTTGGCGGTGTCGACAAGTTATGGCGGCTCGTCGGTGCCTGCGCGGGCCGTGAGTGTCCCGCACTTTGAGGATTGCCCGGTGGAGCTGTCCCCGATTAAGGAGACGGACCCACCGATGCCGCTTGACGAGAGTCATATGCATCGGTTGGAAGTGGTGGATCGTGCTTTGTATGCGCGGCTGCTGGGTTTCGGTGATGGTCCTTTGCCTGATCCTTCCGAGGCGTGGCGGATGACGCAGGAGGCGGCCGAGGCCGCGCTGGGGCGCGCGGGTGCGGTGCGTGATCTGGCGGTGGCGCCGGTGATTCGGGAGGTATTGGGGACGTTGCGCAGCGGTGTGCCGGTGAAGCAGCAGCGTTGGACCGCGCTGGAAGGTGCCTATTTCGAGGCGGTCGGGATGGGTACGAGCCTGCGCCCGGGATTGATCAACCGGGATGGCGCCTCACCGCATGTCCTGGCGTATTTTGATTTGTCGAGGTTGATCGAGATTTTGCTGCTGTGGAGCCTCGATAATGAGACGGGTGGGCGGGGTATTAAGTATCCCGAGATCGCGTATCTGACGCGCCAGATTTTGGGTCATGGGGAGGGCAGCTGATGGAAGGCCCGATTTTTAGCGCCTTGGTCGATATCGCCGCGCTGACCGGCAGGGCGGCGGTGAGTATGCCGGTGATCCCGCCGCTGAAGGCGGGGCCGATGCTCGATGATGTGTGCGCCGAGTTGTCGCAGCAGATGGAAAGTCGGAGTCGGGAGATGGCGGCGGAGTTAGCACGGACCGCTGCGCAGCTTGAGGCGATGATCTTCGAGGGGAAGATCGGCTTTGCCGAGGAGATGGGGGAGAGCTGATGCCAGCTCAGGTAATTAAGGTGACGCCGCCGACGCTGCTCGAGGCTGCCGCTACGGTCGCGGCGACGTCGGCAAGAACCGCACCGACGCCGGGCGCGGTGCCGACGCCGGTGCCGGGGTCTCCGTTCGACGCTGCCTGGGCGGGCTTGGGGGCCACGATGGGCGCTGAGGCTGCGACGATGACGGCCGAGGCTGCCGGCGAGGGTCCGGCGCTTCAGGATATTTCGCAGGCGGCGGTGAGCACACTGCAGGCCGAGGATGATCGCAACGCGACTCAGCTTCAAGCGGTCGGACAGTCGGCCGTCATTACGGTCTGAAAACCGCAGCGGGCCAGCACTGTTCGGCAGCACGTCATGAACCCGCTGCACGATGTCTGGGGTAGCCGATTTAGCGCGGATTTGGGTGCAGACACGGGTTAGGGTGATGAGGTGACCACTCACAAATTTGAGCGCCCGGGCGATCCTGTCCGTCCCCCGAAAACTGGTGGCGGCAAGATCAAGTTAGAGCCGCCTATTGTGGCGCCGGTCCCGCCGCCGCGAAGCATTTGGGGCATCGTGTTGCCGGTCGTGCTGTTGGTTGGGATCGTCGGCTTGATCGTGGTGATGTACGCCTCGGGTGCTCGCCAATTAGCCGGTGGTTTCGGGCTTTTCGGTGGGATGGCGGCTTTTAGCGCGATCGGCATGGTGGTGCGTAACCGGGGGGCGTCCCGGAAAATGTCGTGGGGCGAGCTGACGGCGCGGCGGCGCAAGTGGTTCTCGCAGCAAGACGACACGCGCGACATTGTGGATGTTCAGCGCCGAGCGCAGTGGGAGCATCGCTGCCATTTCCATTGGGCGCCAGAGGATTTGATTGCGGTAGCAGGCTCGGTGCGGATGTGGGATCGCGAGCCGGGCGCGGACATGTTTTCGGTGGTGCGCGTCGGTGTCGGCAAGGTGAAGCTGGCGATGATGCTGGAAAAGCCGGAGATCGCACAGGCTGCTGACCTTGAGCCGGCAACGGGGCATGCGTTGCGCAAGTTCTTGAACGCCCAAGAGTACGTCGATGGTGTGCCCAAAGCGGTGTGGTTGCAACGTTTTCCCGGCGTCGGGATCGTAGGCAACCTCGAACAGGGGCGCGCATTGGTGCGTGCGATGTTATGCCAGCTGGCCGCCTTTCACAGCCCCGGTGATCTGGAAATCATCGTGGTGAGTTCTGCACCGACGCAATGGGATTGGGCGAAATGGCTTCCTCACATGCAGCATGCCAGCGTGCGCGATGGCTGCGGTGAGCGTCGGATGCTGTTTTCCTCACCGGCTGAGTTGGAGGCGTTCTTCGATGAGGACCCCGACAGCTCGCGGGAGTCGTGGTCGGCGCCGTCTAGTGGCATGTCGGCTGGCGTTGGGGCGCAACCACTTCGGGTCATTGTCGATGATCACTGCGCGACCCCGGAGGACTGGGCGGGACTGACCGGCGCGCTCGGATATGCCAGCACCTGCTTTATCCGATTGGCAGAGCGTGTCCCACCGCGCCCGGGCGGCACGCTGGGCGGCGGCGCCAAGCAGTGGGTGGGATTTTCGCCGGAGACGACCTACCGCATCGACGGGGGAGTGCTGCGCAAGCAGGTGCTGCTCAGCGAGCAACAGCAGCATGCGGCGACGATGTATGGGACGTCGGACACGAAGTCCGACGAGCTCGAGGAAGCGTTCTACGCGACCGCCGATCAGATGAGCGTTGACGGCGCAGAGCGTTTCGCTCGCGCCCTGGCCCGGTATCGCGCTAAGGGCTCGGCGAGTGTGGCCCTCGTCGACGAGGCTGAGCAGCGAGATGTCTTGGATGTGTTGGGGATTCGTGACCCCCGCCACCTCGACACCGACCGGTTGTGGGCAGCGACCCGGGCGCAGGGGCCGGGCTGGATGCGTTTCCCGATCGGGCTCTACACCGACACCGGTGAAACCGTGTGGCTGGATCTGCGGGAGGGCGCGCAGGGCGGCATGGGGATGCACGGGTTGTTCATCGGCACCACCGGCGCCGGGAAGTCCGAGGGTTTGATCACCGAGATCTCCGCGGCATGTTTGACGCACTCCCCGGAGGTCCTCAACATCGTGTTCACCGACTTCAAGCTGCGCTCGGCGGCCGGGGCGATTAGCCGGTTCCCGCATGTGGTGGCCGCGGTGAGCAACCTGTATGAGGAACGGCATTTGTTGGGGCGTCTTTATGACACTCTCGACGGTGAGCTGGATCGCCGGGGTGAAATGTTGGCCGCTCTTGACGATTGCCCGGATGTGACCAGCTATAACCGGCGTCGTCTGGTTGATCCGACTTTGCCTCCGATCCCGGTGCTGTGGGTGATTACCGACGAATACAACGAGGTGTTCGCCGACCCGATCTGGGGGCCGAAGTTCCGCAAGCTGTATTTGCGGATTGCCCGGGTGGGCCGCTCGTTGCATGTGTTTTTGAAGTTGGTGGGCCAGACCAAGGACACCCAGAATCTGCGCGACATCACCAAGTTGCTCGGCTACAACATTGCGGCGCGCACCGGCACGGAGGAGGAATCCAAAGCCGGGATCGGCGATGCCCGGGCCGCTCATATCGCGCCTCGGGGCGAGGAAGGCACCGCCTATCTGCGGGTGGCGTTGCGGGAGGCGCGCAAGTTTCGCTACTTCTTCACCTCGGCTGATTTCGTTCCTCCCGAGGAGGGCGCGGAGGCCGCGCCGGCGCCGCGCCGGGCGGCCACGGAGTTCATTCCGCGGGTGTTCACGGTCGACGAAAGCGAGGATGTTGACGGCCGTCTGGCGCCCGAGCCTGAGCTCGTTGATCAGGCGAGCGCCGCGCCGGCGGCACCGCGGACTCCAGAGCAGGAGCCGGTCAAGATGGTGACGGCGATCGCCGAGTCGTTGCAGGCCGGTCCGGAGCGGCCGCCGCGCCCCATCTGGCTGCCGGTACTGGGGGATCCCACACCGGCCGATGAGTTGGTGGCCCGCTGGCGGGGACGGCCGTGGCATGTGGACTATGGCAACAACCCGGGACTGTTCATGCCGGTAGCGCTGGCCGACTATCCGCGCGGGGCCCGCCAGGAGCCGTACTGCATGGATTTGCTTCGCGACAACGCCCTCGTTGTGGGCGCGCCGACTCGGGGGGCGACTACTGCGGTGATGACGATGGTGACGTCCACGGCGCTGCTGTATCGCCCGGAGCGGGTGCAGTTTTACTGCATCGCGGCCAGCGGCCCTCAGCTGGCACGGGTTTCGGATCTTCCGCATGTGGCGGCGGTGGTGGCGGGCACCGACAGCGAGGGTGTCACTCGGATCATCGCGACCGTGGAAGCGATCGTCAACGAGCGCGATAGGGCGTTCACGACACAGCGCCTTGACATGGACCAGGTGCGCGTTGCGAAATTCGGCGCCGACCAATATGCCGGTGCCACACCGGTTACCGATGTCCAAGCGGCACGGTCGGTCGACGGTGGCGACGTCGTGTTGATTATCGATGGGTGGAAGAACTTCACCGAAACCTATACGAATCTGGCGCCGCGGGTCGCGGCGCTGATGCGGGCGCGGAACTACGGGGTGCGGGTGGTCTACACCCACACCAGCACCCTGTCGGGGATTTCCACGGGCATTAAGACCGAGACCGGGGTGACGCTGGAGCTCAAGCTGGTCCAAGAGCACGACACCACCGTCAAACGTGACCGGGCCGATCCGGAACGCAACCCGGCGCGCGAGGTCCCCGACAAGCCGGGCCGTGGGCTGACCCCCGATGGGCACCACATGATGGTGGGCTGGCCGGCTTTGGCTCATCCACCCACTGAGTCCGGCGAGCCGGACACGGCAGCGCGCCAGCTCGAGGCAGACGAGTTGAGCGCGGTGGTGCGCCGTGTGGCCGGGGTCGCGAAAGCTGCTGCGGTGGCGCGGCTGCCGGAGAAGGTTCTCCTCGACGATGTGTTCGCCGGGATCACTGAGCCGCTTCCGGCTCGGGTGGTGCCGTTTGGTCTTGCTGAGTCGAATCTGCCTGGCGCGCCGCTGGTTCCGGCGACCATTGACTTTTTCGATCACCCTCACGCGGTGGCGACGGGGCTTGCCGAGTGTGGTCTGAGCACGTGGCTGCGCGCGATGATGCTCGGCATCATGCGTTCGTATCGCCCGGAGGACGCGACCATCATTTTGTTGGAGCACCGCCGCGCCAATATCGGTGTGGTACCGCCTACGCAATGGTTGTCGGCCTACGCGCAGAATCCCAACCAGATCGCCGAAATCGTCAAGGAATTGGCGGCGCTGTTGGAAAAGCGTCGGCCGCCGCCGGGCGCCACGCCTGAGGATTTGGCCACGAAGCGATTCTGGGAGGGCCGCGAATTGTTTGTGATCATCGACGGGATCACCGCGTGGCCGGGTGCCAGCAGTCCATTGATGCCGCTGGCCCAATATGTTGCGGAAGCCGAGGATTTAGGGCTACACATTGTGGCTACCGCCGACATCGCGCAATTCAGCTATCACGCGCAATCAGGGCAGGGCGTGTTGGGCAAGATGATGAACATGACGCCACCAGTGGTGGTGATGAATGGGTTGCGCCAGCACGGGGTGATCGTTCCTGGGGTGTATGCCGAGCCGCAGCGCGAGGGCAAGGGTCGGCTGGCTCGTCGCACGGCCATCGACAATGTGCTGGTGGGGTGGTCTGAGCCGCCGTTTGTGGGCAAACGCCGTTAACCGGCGGATAGTGCGACGAAAAAGTGGGTATAGGTGTACGACCGTTCACACGCGGGTGTCGCGTGTGAACGGTAAGATTTAGCGTCAGACGTTGTCCGCGGGGCCATAAACTGGACACCACAGTCGGGATGTATTTGGGGAGGCTGAATTATGACGAATCCACTATTGATCGCGGCTCCGGTGCTCGCCGGCGCTTCAGCTGCCGAAGAGGGCGGTGCAGCGACGATGGGCGGCACGATGGCCGGTGCTGCCGGCCCGGTGACGGCAGTTCTGCCACCGGGAGGCGAGGACGCGTCAGCGGCCGCGGCCGCCGGTTTCGCTGCGCACGGTGCCGCCACCGACGCGATGCTCACACAGCTGACCCTGGTGCGGTCACTGTTCGCGCAGACCATCGCCAGCAGCGGCGTGGCTTACACCGCGATGGACGCGGCGAACGAGGCGACGCTAGTCATCTAGCCAGGCGCCGGGGGAGGCAAAGACGCGATGAGCGCGTTTGGGGACGCCGGTGCTGTCCCGCCGGACATGAATCACACCCTGATGATCGCCGGGGATCTCGGGGCGAGCTTGGTGGGGGCGGCGGCGGGCTACGAATCAGTAGCCGACATGCTGATCGCTGAGCTGACGGCGATGGGGTTGACCACCTCGACCACCGCCATGGTGGGGTGGCAAGGCCCGGCCGGGGAAATGATGCAGATGTCTGCCGCCGAGTTCATGGAGGTCTGTGCGGCAGCGTCGGCGTGGATTCGTATCGGTCAGATTCAAGCTGCTGAGGTGGCCGCGGCCCACACCGCGGCGGTCGAGCAGATGATTCCCGCCCCGGTGGTCTGGACCAACCGCGCCACCCAAGTCGGCTTAGTCGCCACGAATGCGTTCGGGCAGAACACACCCGCCATTAATGTCCTCGACGCACAGTATGTTGACTTTTGGGTGACCAACGCGACCAGCCGCACCCAATACGGCGCGGTGGTGTCGACGGCGCTGGGCGCGATTTCTGCACCGTTTCCGCTGTCGCCAACGGCCTCGAATCCGCTGGGCCCCGCGCTGGGTGTTGCCCAGGATGTAGGACAAACCGGAGGGCAAAGCGCGTTTCAGGCCGCCTCCAAAACGATGACCACCGCGGCCGACGGGCAGTCGCAACCGACGTCGATCATGTCGTCGATGGCGGGTCAGGCCGGTGGCCTGTTTGGCCAGGTGGGTTCGGCCTTCGGACAGGTCACGTCGGCGGGCCAGCAGCTGCCGTCGATGCTGGGGCAAGCGCCTCAGCTGTTTTCCGGGATGTTAGGCCCACTGTCGTCGATGAATGGTCTGAACAGTGCCGCCGCGGGCGGGCTGGGCCCCGAAACCGCCGCTGCGGGAGCGTCGATGGGGGGAATGGGCGCCGCCGGCGGAGGCGGGGGTGGACTGCTGACCGGGTCGTCAGCGTTATCGAGCAGCTTTGTGCGCCCTGCCAGCAGCTTTAGCACCCCGACCGCGCCCACCTTGCCGGGCGGTTGGCAGGGTTCCTCGACGACGGCGGGCGAGTCGTCGCCGCGCCCGGCCGGTGTGGGCGGCGGCGGCCTTTACGGCGCCCCGGGGGCGGCGGGCCGCGAGACTGCCAGCGGGGAGCAGCAGCGCCCGGGCCGCACCATGCAGGTCACTGAGCGGCCCGGATCGAGTAGGGGGGAGCGGCAACGAGCCTGAGAAAAAAGCGTCTGGGACCCCCTCAACGGGCTTCTAGACTCAGAATCACCACCGACGGCACACCATTTGTTGCAAGGAGAATTTAGATGTCACAACCCATTCACGTTGATCAAAGTTCAGTGGTCAGCCTGGCCGGACAGATGGACGAATTGTCCCATCGCGCGCAAGACGTTTTGTCTCGCTATTCGGACCTGGTGCAGCATGGCAATTCCGCGCAGTACCTGCGGGGTAGCGCCGGGTCGACCAACCTGGTGACCGCTGAAGAAATCCACGAGGCCCAGAACAAGATCCAGTCGCGATTCCAGTCGGTCAACGAACTGCTGCGCAGCGGTGCCTCGCAGTACCACAACACCGACTCCGAGGCCCAAGGGCACATCGCGTCGGTGGCGGGCCACCTACGTTTCACCTGATCCCTGCCAGCACAGCATTTTTCGCTACGACGAGCAAAGGAATTCACGATGTCAGAAGGACCAATGATCTACCACCCGGCCGGCCTGGCCGATATGACGGCCGGCATGCACAGCTTCGCTCAGGAGCTGGATTCGATTGGGCAAGAAGCACATAACTTGCTCGCGTCCTCACGCGACTTCTTCTCGGGGCCGCACGGTGCTGAGGCCTACGCGCAAGCGCAGCAGTTGATCAACGAGGGCATTCAGGACGGCAAGGATGTCATCTTCCGGCACGGGGACACCATCGACGGAGCCTCGCAGGCCTTCCAGGCCGCCGACAGCACCGTTGGCCAAAGCTTTCAGTCGATCTAGGTCAGGGTTTAGCCGTCAGAACCCGTATAGAGGGGGGCCAGCTGCGGCGGGCCCCCCTCTTGCGCGTCACATCATGATCGGGGGTTGCGAGCTGTGTTGAACACATCGGTCGAATGCGTGTGGGCTCTGCAAGCGTTGCTCGGTGTCGAGCGGATGCCGATCAGCTTGCATCTCAAGCCCTACATCCCGTCGGCGCACTCCGATCTGATCGTCGAGACGGACGCGGGCAAGGTTCCCCTGGCCAACACTGCGCAATACCACAGCTTGGTGCAGGCGGGCGTGATCGACGAGCACGGCCGAGTCGACGCCGCGGTGCGGGATTGGATGACGGTACTCGGCCGCGCCGAGCGCGAGGTGGTCCTCACTATTCGCCGGCCCGATCAGCCTGCGACGCAGGACTGCGGCGCCACGGTGCATGAGCGCGTCATGGCGGTGTGCCGTTACGGCCGCTATTTGGCGATGGCAGCGCGCGACGGCGAGGAGATGGTGATCGGCGGGGTGGGCGAAAGCGATGAGCCCACACACCAAGTCGAGCTGATGTGCCACATGCTGCTGCCCGCTTTCGGTGATCACCCGCCGGCCGACATCGACGGCATCAACGTCCCCAAAGGCATGATGCAAATGGCGATCGACGCGGCCGGGCGCGAACCGGAAGCGATGGCGGCGGCGCTGCGCCGGCTGGGCCTGGGTCCGTGGGAGGTCGAGGTGGTGCAGGCGGCCGCGGACTTGGATCAGTCGGCGATGGCGGTGGTGGCCGTCATCGACCACTGCCCCGACGTGCGCCCCCACTCACGCGTGTTGACCGTGGCCGACACCGAGTATGGGCGGATCAGTTTCACCACCACCACCGGTGCGGACGGCAAGGAATGGACGAGCATCTGGCCGACCACCGCAACCGGTCTGCGCGACGATCTGGCCAACCTGCTGTCTGCTCCGCAGCTGGTCTGACAGTCGCCATGACGTATGTCTTGGGTCGCCCAATTAGCGCGGATATCGTGCAATGAGCGCCGGTAAGGTTTCCTCATGGCCTTGAATCTCACGTCGCGACTGCAGGTTACGGCGCACTACTTCTGGAATCGGCGCAACGCGGCCGCATTGAGCCATCACGGCGTACGCCTGGATTACGACCCGGAGCAGCGCCGCATCTCAGCTCTGGTGCTCGGGTATACCTTGACCATCGTCATGATCGCGCTGGCCGCCCTGATGGCCTACATCAAACCGGCTGGGCAGGTGGGCAAGTCGCAAATCCTGGCCGACCGCGACACCGGCGCCATCTACGTCATGGTCGATGGCCGGTTGCACCCGGCGTTGAATTTGATTAGCGCCCGCCTGATTTCGGGGGAGGACGCCAACCCGACTTTCGTCAAAGCCGCCGAGCTGGCCAAGTATCCCCAAGGTCCCATGGTTGGAATCGTCGGTGCGCCAACGCAAATGCCGGTGCGCCCCGGCTTGGAGTCGCAGTGGGCGGTGTGCGACAGCGCCCCGACGGCCACGGCAACCAAGTCGGCGGGCCAAGCCCCGGTGGTGACGACGATCGCTGGGCCACTGGCCGGCCGGCGCTCGGCACCGCTGACGATGCCCAACGCGGTGCTGGCCCGCCACGACGACAAAACCGTGGTCATCTGGGACGGGCACCGCTCTGAGATCGACGTCTCCAACAAACCGGTGGCGTTGGCGCTGGGCGTGGATTCCTCAGCACCACAACCGATTCCAATGTCGAGGGCGCTCTACGACGCGATCCCGGCCACCGATCCGTTGGTCGTTCCCACGATCGCTAACGCGGGGCAACCGTCGCCATGGGATTTTGGGCGGCCCGCGCCGATCGGCTCAGTGCTGTCGGTTCATGACGTTCAGCAGTCCGGTGATCAGTTATTTGTGTTGCTTCCCAACGGGATTCAACATATTTCGCCGTTTGTGGCGTCGCTGCTGCGCTCGTCGAACTCGTTCGGCGACCTGGCCCCGGTGCTGGTGTCGCCTGACCGACTCACAGCCGTACCGGTGGTCGAGTCATTGCCGGTGTCTTACTACCCGCCGACCCGGCTGCACCTGGTGGACACCAACGTCAACGGCACCACCTGCCTGGCGTGGTCGAAAGGCTCCACCGACAAGGCCGCCAAGATAACCGTGCTGTCGGGCCAAGGGCTACCCACCCCGCCGGAATCCGATGACCGGCTGGTGCATTTGGTGAAAGACTCCCGCTCGAACGGCGCGGTGGCAGAGGCCGATCAGGTCTACATCGCTTCTAACGCAACGAATTTGGTGATGACCACCAACGCCGACCCGGTGTCAGTGAGCCGCGACTCGCTGTGGTGGGTGTCTGATCAAGGCGTCCGCTACGGCATCGAGCTCGACGACTCGGCCCTCAAACCACTACACATCGCCACCGCCTCGGCGCGCCAAGCGCCCTGGGTTCTGATACGCACCCTGGCGCCGGGCCCGGCGCTCTCGCGCGCCGACGCCCTCACTCAGCATGACACCCTGGCGCCGGTAGCCGGGGCCGAAACACTGCCAACGAAAACCCCCTGACCAGTAACGATGACGAAAATCCAGGCCAACGCAACTAGCGCGGATATCGTGCATTGCCGCTGATAGGATCAACAATATGACCGAGCGTCCAGACCCCGAAATCGACGAGAACGCGCCGCGGCCGCACCCCCCCACAGACACTTCGGGCAGCGCCGCAGAAGACCCGGACAGCGCTGCGCATCGCGACGATCCTGCTCCAGCGCTTGACGAACCGCCTGCCGGGTTGGGCGCCTCAGCGCAGACCGCTGCGCACTCCCGCTTCGATTGGCCGGACCGCCCCCATGTGGGCCACCCCGAGGACCCCACCAACCCCGGCGGCGCCTCATCGGTTCCACCGGGTGCACACCGTGTCGACCCTGCCGGCGGGGCACCGAGGCCGATGTGGCCGTCGCCGGCAGCACAGGACTTTCCGCGGCCTGACGAGGAAGTGACATCGGTGGTCGACCTGTCGAAGACTGCCGCGTGGGAGGCGCTGCAGCGCCGCCGCGGCGCGTGGCCAGCCGCGGCGCCCCCGCCAGCGGGCCCAAACAATTGGCGGGCCGGCGGCGATCGTTATGGGCAGCCACCCGGCGCGGCCCCGTCCGGACAGTTGCAGCCCTACGGCGCGCCGCGCCCACAGGGTGAACTGCCGCCGGCGCCGGCCCGCCCGGGTGACAACGCGCCCCACCCGCAATGGCAGCCGCCTTCTGGCCAAGGCGAAACCGAAACGCCAGAGGAGACCTACTCCTGGTCGCAGGCTCAGGGATCCGGCACGAAGTACAACTATGTGGACAACATCCGCAGCAGTGAGTTGGTGCCGATCAAACGCACCCCGCCGACGCGAGGCTGGCGCAAAGCTCTCTATCGGGCCACCTTCAAGCTGATTAATCTCGGTCGATCCAGAGACGAGCGTGAGCAAGACGAGCTGGAAACACAGATTCAGTCGCTGCTGCGCGGCAAATACAAAATCGGTGTGCTCGGCAAGGGCGGGGTTGGCAAGAGCACCGTTTCGGCTAGTGTCGGGTCGGTTTTCGCCGCGCTGCGTAAAGACGACCGGGTTGTCGCCGTCGACGCAGACACGGCCTTCGGCAAGCTCGCCAGCCGGATCGACCCCTCAGCCTCGGGCTCCTACTGGGAGTTAGCCGCCGACCAACACCTGGATACCTTCGCTGACATTCGCGGCCGATTGGGCAGCAACGCAGCAGGTTTGTATGTCCTTGGCGGAGAGTCGGCGACGGCACGGCGCCGAATCCTTGACCAGGCGGTCTACCAGGCAGCGACGTTTCAGCTCGACAGGCATTTCACGTTGTCCATCGTCGACTGCGGATCGACCCTGGATTCCCCGGTAACCCGCGCGGTCCTCAACGACCTCGACGCGCTGATCGTGGTGTCCTCGCCGTGGTACGACGGCGCGTCCGCGGCCGGGCAGACCTTGGAGTACCTGGCCAACGACGGCTACACCAGCCTGCTCAACCGAACCGTGGTGGTGCTCAACGACTCCGACGGTCACTCCCCAAAGCGTGATCGCGCGCTGCTGGTCGAACGGTTCAGCCAGGGGGGCCACAAGGTGATCGAGATGCCCTACGACGAGCACCTGCGCCCGGGTGGGGTGATCGATCTCAAGGGAGACATCAACCGCAGCACCCACCGCGCGCTGCTGAAAGTGGCCGCGGCGTGCGCCGAGCACTTCGCCGCCACCACCGACGGCCCGAGGGGAATCCATGACCGCCACCGCCGATAAGTCCGCGGCCACTGCGGCCGAGACGCTGATCCCTCCGTCGAGCCGGGTGTCGCTACTGGTGGGGGACACCCAGATCGATTTGCTGCTTCCTGCGGCGGTGCCGCTGGCCAAGCTCGTCGAGCCCACCCGCGACACCATTAACCGGCGGCTCAAATCGGTCGGGGCCAAAGAGCTGCCCGGCGGCGCGTTCGTGTTCGCCCGCGCGGCCGGCATGACGATGCTGTCGGGGAAGCTGTCCCTGGCAGCCCAGGGGGTCCATGACGCGGAGCTCCTCGCGTTTGTGCCCGCGGCGACAGCCCAGCGCTACGAACCCAACATCGAAAACGTCAGCGCGGCGATCGCGAAGTGGGCCAAACAGCATTTCCCGGCGGTGACCGCGCTGGATGCTGCCCGGGTGGCCGTTGCGCTGACCCTGGTCGCGTTGAGTGTGGCTGCGCTGCTGGTGTGGCGGCTGCGCTGGGCGAGTGCGGGTGGATGGCTGGTGCCGACGATTTTCGGAGCCACCGCACTGGTCTTGGCCGGTGCCGCGCTGCTGGCTACGCGCATGGGCGCGGACCGGTTCATTGCCGGCGCGACAACCTGGGCGGTGATCGTGGCGCTGGTCGCCGCCGGCGCGACCACCCCGCCCGGCGCGCATCCCGGCGCGCCCCACGCCGTGCTGGCAGCAGGTGTCGCGCTGATCGCGGCCGCGGCCTTGGGCAAGCTCACTGGTCGCTACTGGGTGGCCGCGACCGCCGTGGTGACGGTCTCGGTGGCCGGGCTCGGCAGTGCGGCGGCACGGATGTTCTTCGCCGTGCCGGGCCAACGCATTGCTGTCGTGGTGTTGGTGGGGGTATTGACGGTCTCGCTGGCCGCCCCGGGGATCGGGCGCCGTTTGGCGCGCGTGCCGCGCCAAAGCTTCGAATCAATCACCGGCAAAGACATGTATGAACGCTCACCCAGCGATCCTGAGGACACCATTTCCCCGGTCGCTGACAGCCCGCGCGATATTACGTTGACCGGTGAACAGGTGGGCGAGGTTGCCTTGCGGTCTAACCGCGTGTTGATGGGCCTGTTACTGGGCACGGCGGCGACACAGGTGGCCGCGTCGTGGTTCGCGGTCCAGCCGGGCGTGGGAACGCAGTGGACCTTTGTTGTGGTCAGCGCGTGCATTGCGCTGATTGCGGTGTTGCGGGCGCGCGCCTTTCGGGACCGCCGCCACGCCATCACGCTGGTTGTCGGTGCGGCGTTGTCGCTGTTTGCCATCCCCGCCCATTACGGATTTGCGGCCAACGCCGGCGCGACCGGTGCGGTGTTGGCGTGCGCGGCGGCCGTGGTGGGCATTGCGCTGGCTGCGCTGCTCGCTGGGGCGATCGTGCCCACCCACATGTTTTCTGAGCCGGTCCGCGAGGTCGTCGAGTACGCCGAATACCTCGCTACCACTGTGGTGGTGGTCTTCGCCGCGTGGACGATCGATCTCATTCAATTCGTGAGGTATCACTGATGCGTGTCAAGGCCGCGGCCTCCGCATTGGGTGCGGCCGCTTTGGTGGCCGCCCATGTGATCGCTGCGCCGGCCGCGATGGCCGTGGCGCCGCCGGTGATCGATCCAGGAGCGTTGCCGCCGGCGGAAACACCGGGCCCGGCCGAAGAGATGCGGCAAAGCGAGGCGTGCATCCTGCCCGTCGTAATTGCCGATCCGAACGTCGCCCAGCCCGCCCCGGGTAACGCGATGCTCAACGTGACGCAGGCCTGGCAGTATTCGACGGGCGCCGGGGTGACGGTCGCCATCGTCGACACCGGCGTCACCCCCAATCCGCGGTTCCCGTCGCTGTTCGCTGGCGGCGACTATGTGCAGGGATTGCCCAATGGTGGACTGACCGACTGCGACAACCACGGTTCCTTCGTCGCCAGCATCATCGGCGCCGCCCCGTCGAACCCCGCCAGTCGGCCCGCGTCGAAACCGGCCGGTGCGGGGGCACCGGCCGCTCCGCCACCGGTGCCTGCCAATCCGGCACCTCCGCCGCCGACTCCCAAAGCGCCGCCGCCCTCAACGGTCACGGTGACCGCGCCCCCACCGCCGCCACCCCCGCCGGGAGGCGATGCTCCCGCCGACGGTGCGGGAGGCTCCAACACGGGGCAACCGCTGGTGGCTGGACCCCCGCCGACGGGACCTGACGGGGTGGTCGGTGTGGCGCCTGACGCCACGCTGATCTCAATCAGGCAAGCCTCCGCCGCGTTCTCTCCGGCCCATCCGACCCCCGAAGAACAAGACCTGCACCGCAAAGCCGGTGATGTCCTGTCATTGGCCAAAGCGATCCGCACCGCGGCCGACCGCGGCGCGAGGGTGATCAACGTGTCGCTGGCGTCGTGCACCAACGCTGCGGCACCGGTCAATCAAGACGCGCTCGGGGCGGCGGTGCGCTACGCCGCGGTGGACAAGGACGCGGTGATCGTGGCCGCGGCCGGCAACCGCAATGACCCCATGCAGCACGACTGCGGCCAGAACCCGGTTTTTAACCCGCTCAACGTCGATGACCCACGAGACTGGGCCGGGGTGCGCACCATTGTGAGCCCGGCCTGGTTCTCCGATTACGTGCTCGCTGTGGCAGCGGTGACCCCGGAAGGCCAGCCGATGCCCGATTCCATCAACGGTCCTTGGGTGGGGGTCGCCGCGCCCGGATCGCGCATCATGGGGCTCTCGAGTGTCAACGGTGCGGCGGTCAACGCCTCACCCGGCACCGACCCTGGCACCGGAAACGGAGTGTGGGGCACCAGCTTTTCGGCGGCGTACGTGGCCGGTGTCGCTGCCCTGGTGCGCGCCAAATACCCGGATCTAAGTGCACACCAGGTGATTCGGCGCATCATGGAGACCGCCCACAATCCCGCCCACACCGTCGATAATCAGGTCGGGCACGGGGTGGTGGACCCCGTGGCCGCCCTGACCTTCGATATCACCCCGGGTGACCCCAAGCCTGTCGAGCACCTCAGCACGGCTCTGCATGTGCCACCCAAGCCGCCGACCCCCGATCTGCGGCCACGCAACGTAGCCCTGCTGGGCCTGGGCGTCGTGGTCCTGGCCGCCGGCGCGCTCTTTGGTGTAATGGCCATCAAACGGAGAATGTCGTGAAAGCGCGCCCGGTCACCATCCGTCCCGCCTTGGGCGCTGTCGTCGGCGCCGAGGTGATCGGAATCGGCGCGTTCGCCGCACTGCCGACGTGGCTTTTCGGGTGGTGGCCCGCAACAGGGATCACCCTGGCCGCGGTGGTGCTGCTGGTCGTCACGGTGCACCGGCGCAACGCCGCAGCCTGGGTGCTGGACCGGTCACGCTGGATGCGCGCTCGCCGGCACACCACCGCCGTGGGCGCTGCGGTGGACATCAGCCACGGCGGCAACGTGTACGGAGTGCGCACCGCCGACAATGAGGCCGTCGCGATGATCGAAGTCGACGGCCGACCGTATTCACCGACATACCTGCGGGGTTCGACGCTGGCGTTGACCGACAATCTGCTGCCGCTCGACGTGGTGATCGGTCTGATGGAACAACCCGGCGGTCTGCACCTGGGTATCGACGTCGCGACCGCAGGGTATCGGGTCCGCCCGGGCACCGGGTACCCGCAGCTTTACGGCACATTATTGGCGGATCGGGGCGCAGCCGGGCAACGCACCACTCATTTGATCGTGCGCCTCGACATCAACGAATCGGTCCGCGGCCTGATGTACCGCCGCTCGATCGGTTCTGCGGCAGCCGCGGCGACCGAGCGCATCGTCAAAGCCCTTGAGCAGCAAGGCTGCCGGGCCCGCGTTCTCAACGCCGAAGAACAAGACACGATGCTCGAGGACCTCAGCATGGGCCTAGCTTGTGCGCCGCCCCGCCCGCCGGTCATCGACGAGGTCGAGGACCTCGATACCGCCGCGGCCGGTGAGGGTGCCGACCAGCTCGAGCTGATCGGCTCGGGCGGCCGCCATCAACGTGCCGCGGGTGCCGCGTCCGCACCGCTGACCGCTGCGCAACGGACACGCCCCAAAGCCGACGTCGGGTGGAAAACCATCAACGCCAAACCCGGTTATGTGACCTCGTATTACTTTTCGCCCGAAGACATCACGACCGAATCGTTCAACCAGATGTGGTCACTGCGGAGCGACCACATCGTGCATGTGCTGATGCTGCGCAAAGTCCCCGCCGGCCCGGTGACGGTGTCGGCGCTGGTGCGTACCAACGACCCTCGCCCACCAGAGCAGCCCCCCACGTTGTTCCTCAACACGTTGCCGGGCAGCCAGTACAACGCTGCACTGCGAGCCGCGCCGACAACCCAACCCGCGCTGCATTTGCCGGCTCGGCCGTTGACTGCCGTCGACGAGGTGCAGGTCCCAGTCGGTCCGACCGGCATCCTGGTCGGAGCGGCGCTTCGTGACGACAAGTCGGCGTGGCCGCCGATCCAGCGCGACGACTTGGTGATGTGGCCGTTGACCGACGCGGCGCAACCGACCCGCATTGTCATGGACACCTCGGATTTCTATGTACGCCAGCTGCTGATCCGGGCCGCCGCGGCGGGCGAACGTGTCGCCATCTACTCTCGCGAGCCGCGGCGCTGGTATTCGGTATCGCAAACCAACATCGCAGTGGTCGAAGCACGCCGGGCCGCCGAGTTCGTACCAACGGTGATCGTCAACGATCGGGCTACCATCGCGCCGCAGGCCGGGCTGTCCTCAACAGTGATCACTGTGGGCCACAGCCCAACCGACGCCATGGTGCCCGATATTAGGTTTGAGCAGACCTCGGAGTCGACCGTGCGCATCACGACCGCCGCACGAACTGTCGACCTATCCATGGTGGTGTTCCGTCAAGAACAAACGTGGACCGGCAGCGCCTAAAGACCCGTGAAAATAGCGGACGGCCACGGGGTGTCGAGGATTTAACCTTAAATCATGGCTGCGCAGAACACCGTGATCGCACTTGATGGAACCCGGCGCTACCACTCGGCGGATTCGAGTGGCCTGTTCACCATCAAAGAAGTCAGCCAGGCCTGCGGCCTGCCAGGGCCGGTGATCATGCAGCTGGTGCCCCGGACTTGGGTTGAACCAGTGGGTTGGCTCTACACACTCGACCAAATCCGCGCGGCCATCACGATTTCCGAGGATCTACACCCTCCGTCTGAGACCAATCAGACTGAGGCGCAACGGGACCCGATCGAAATGCTGTCCTGCGCGCGTTGCTTTGTGCTCACCGACGTCGCCGATGCGAGAGTTCGCGGCTGGCTCAACGTCGTAGAGCCTGACAGCAGTGGGCCGGCGGCCTGGGATGGCAAGGATTACTGCGCGCAGTGTGTGATTCGGTGCCCGAGCTGCCGAACCGATGTTAGTGACGGTCTGTGTGAGACGTGTTTCGGCGCGCGGAAGATTCCGAGGCCGCCACTTGCAACGAATTTTGTGCAGTCAACGCCACTGCGGCGGCCTTACCGTTGATGAATGGCAATTGCGAACAGCACTGACGGATTTCGGCCACCGGTAACCCCTTTCGCCGGATGGACGCGAGACGGTCACGGGCGGCTGGTTCCCTTGGAAACGGCGCCCCACGTCGGTGGGTTCGCGCCGCCGGGAACCGGCAAAACACGCCGCTGGCTGGCCCAGTCC
The DNA here is from genome assembly GCF_039023525.1 of Mycobacterium sp. 050272. Classification (NCBI taxonomy): domain Bacteria; kingdom Bacillati; phylum Actinomycetota; class Actinomycetes; order Mycobacteriales; family Mycobacteriaceae; genus Mycobacterium; species Mycobacterium sp. 050272. The sequence goes on from NZ_JBCHKV010000022.1 coordinate 59,122, forward strand.
GCGGTGCTGTGGCCCGGCCCCGCGTTTGTGTCATCCAGTAAAGACGACCTGATGCAAATGGTGGCGTCGCGCCGCTACGGCCCTACAGCGCTGTTGGACCTGCGCCCGATCACTGCGCCCTACTATCCCAAAGACTATGTCTCGTACCGCTTTGACCCCACAGCGCTGATCACCAGCCTCAACGACGCTATAGCAACAGCCCAAAGCCTGCTGAGCACATCAGCAATTGCCCTGTCCGGCAGCGCATTTCGCCAGGGCTCCGATCCTGGGCCGTGGGATCAGCTAGCGCTTGCACCGCTGGTGTGCCTGCTGTACGCGGCCAGCCCAGAGGGCACCGGGCAGGGGATGGAGTGGACCCTTGAAGCCTCAGAAAACGTCGAAGTCGGCCATCGTCACGACGCTTACCAAACGTCATGGAAACCCGGATGGGCCAGCGCCGCCGCGTGGACGGCTGACCCGCTGTTCGAGGCGCGAGTGCGCGCCGTGCTGGAAATGGAACCTAAGCAACGCGATTCGGTGAAAATGACCGTGACCAAAGTTCTCACCGCCTGGCTGCTTACAACCAAACGCGACCGCAAGTTCCCGTCGCTGGACTTGTCGTTCTTCGACGGCGCAGACGCCACGCTGTTCCTCCTGACCCCTGCTGATGGAACGGTCGCTGCGCAAGCAATTGTGTTGATGGATCAGCTGATCAATCGGCAACGTATGAAAGTGGCGCAGTGGGAGGAATTTCACCGCATCGGGCTGTTCCTCGACGAGATCACCAACACTCCGATTCCTCGGCTTCCCCAGTATTTGGCCGAATCGCGTGGGCTCGGATGTTCTATTTGCTTTGCGGCGCAGGCCGGTTCGCAACTCGATGCCATTTATGGCCCGTTGCAAGGCAAGGCCATCCGAGATGTCACTCCCGCGGCGATGATCATGTACGGCTCCCACGAGCGCGATATCATGGAATCGGCCGCATTCTGGTCAGGCAAAGCAACACGCAGCCACCAAAGCTACGATCACAACTCGGATAACAAAAGCACCAGCCGCCACTTCGGGAATGCCTTGGAGCCAGCGGAGTTGCTGCCCCGCAACATCGGGGAGGCCCGGCTGATCCCCAGGGGCGCGCCAGGCGAGATGGTAGAGCTGATCGATTGGGACGAGTTCATCACATACCTCGACGAGCTGCGCGCCGCTCGCCGGCGGCGTGTAGCATCTTAAACACGTTGTTACAGTGCTACTTTGGTGCCAATGAAACTTGCCATCTCAAAAAATGGAGTCTTTGGACGTGAATAGTCTTGACGAAGACACGGCCGCCGAGGCCGCCGAAACGACACGCATTTGAGGCTAGTCGCCGACGACACGACGCGCGACGGGTCGGATTGCCGTAGGTCAGAGCTTGGCGATATGTCAGGGCCCTGTGCGGCGGTGAGCGTTGGCGCCGTCTCCGACCACGGGGGCTGGCGGGCGTGGCGCTGACAAGTGGCCCGCCGGCTGAGGCGTGTACCACAACCTGCTTGTGCTGTCGCGGAGAAGTCACGCGGGCCGCGCGCACTCCCGCCAGCGGACGTCACACACTGTGGGCACTAAACAGCAGCGCCGCCTCAGTGAATCAGTAACAGCAGGCAGCGAAGCCCAGATCGGAGTCATCCTGGGCCCGCGGCAGCCCAGTGGCGGCAAAAAATAGCGCAGGAGAGCGTCTTTGGGCGCTTTACGCTCAAAGTATGGCCGTTGACCTGCCTCCGGACCGCTTCGATGACGTCCGGCGAGAATGGATCGCCTACCACCAATGGTGGTCGACGATTCAGCGCTGCCGCGCCGAGCAGCTCGGGCGGATCGTGCGCAAACGGCAGCGCATTCGCACCTCGGCGGTACCAGATCCACACGACGACACCCGAATCGATCCACTGTGGATGCGGGCAGCCAAGTCGCGGGCCGCGCGCGTGGAGGTGGCCTTCGTAGTGGCGGCAGCCGTCATTGCGCCGATCGGGTGGGCAGGGGGGTGGGTGTTGAAGGCCATGCTGGTCCGCCTGATCCCGCAGACGCTGCGCGGCTTCCCGGTCGCGGCGATGTTGTGGGCTGGGGCTGCCTTCGCCGCGCTGACGGTGGTGATTTCTCAGCTCGTCTACGACCCGGCAGGCTCATTCGGCCAAATCGCGGTACTGCCCTGGCTGTGTTTACAGCTCGTCATGATTCCCACGGTGGCGGGCATCTACGGCATCGCCGAGGGCTGGCTGGCTGTCGCAGGATCTGACCAATGGTGGCCGCTGACCCCGGTCAAAAAGCCGATCACGCCCGAGGACGCGGCGGCCATTTTGGGTGCCTACGACATGACCGGGCCAGGGGTGGTCGACACACGACCGCTGCACGAGCCTGGCGAAAGGACGCGCCCGTGACCAGCGATTCACGCAGAGTTGGCGTCGGCGATCGAAGTGGTCGAGCCGTGCCAGGCGCCCAACTGCTCATCGGGGTTCAGTTCGATGAGGACGCGCCGAATAAGGTCGATGCGCCGCTCGACAGCGGCATGGTCCTCTTCGAGCCGGTCGAGTTCGTCGCGGAGCTGAGCCGTGAGCCGTTCTGTGATCTCGTCTTCACTGACAGGCCGAAGTGGGTGCTTCTTTTCGCGAAGGCCGGCCCGGTTACGGCGGGGAGTGAGGCTCATGGGATGGCCGCCGAGCAGCACGACCGCCGCAGAGCCGGGTTGCCACCCGAGGGTGGCGTCCAGGCGCAGCAAAGTGCCGACAGCCGGGGTGTTTTGGGCTTTGCGGCGGCGGGCCTTGACGAGGGTATCGACACCGGGGCCGCCGCGATCCGCCACTTCCTGCTTAGACATGTTCAGCTGCGCGAGACGGGCCTCGACGAAGTGGATGAGCCGGTCGATCCCGTCGGCTGGGGCGGTCATATCCCGCACCCTACCGCACGAAATGCCCCATATCCGCTACCAGATTCCGGACCCGGATTTCTGTCACATCCGATAACTAGGGTCGTTTCATGAGAATACTGATCGCGTTCCTCTGCATGGGTTTTCTGGCCACGATGGCCACCGCGCTGGCCCTCTTCGAGGTGTTAGCCCGGACCTGGCCGCTACTCATCGTCGCACTCGGCGTTGTCGTGGCCGTGCGGCTGCATGATCGCCACGCCCGCAAAGCCGCTACACCGCCAGCCACCCTGCTTCCGGCAAGGAGTGTCGCCGTGCCCCGGCCGGCGCCCGCACCGCAGCCGATACAAGCCCGTCCCGCGGGCTGGGTGCTCGTCCCCGTGTGGGTGGACAGTCAGGGACAACCTCAGCGCCACCCGGTCATCGACGGTGACGTGATCATGGAGGACAGGCGCGGTGGCTGAGGGGACAACGTCGACCCAAGACTGGATGCTCGCGCAGCTCTTAGATGACGGGCCGGTCCTGACCGTCACCGATCAGGTTGAGCCCCAAGCCGACTGCGCCAACAGCGAGGGGCCTACTGGAGTCGAGGACGACGCGGTCGACCAGCACGACGGCACCAACCCTGCATCAGCCGCCGAGGCCGCTACCGCGCTGCCGCACGAACTCGACGAGCCCGCCGAAGTGGGCGAGCACACCGATCCCGACGTCAATCGCGGGGCAAAACGAACGGCCGTCTGGCTGGGCTGCGGTGCTGCGGTGGTGGCGGTGCTGATCGTGGTGGCATTCGCCGGATTCGGCGGCGGCCCGGACCCAGTGTCACCGCCACAGCACCACGCCACCATCGCCGCGGTCGCCGCCGCTCCGACGACCAGTGCCGCCGTGCCACAACAGGATCAGGCCGTGCCGTATACCCCCTGGAGCACCAGTTGCACCCCAGACGGAGGTGCGGGCGACCAGCTCGCCGCACGCTCAACGCTGGCGCTGACCGACACCGCAACCGACTCGGCGTGGGTGTGTGGCCGCGGACCACAGGAAAGCCGCCTCGACGGCCAAGTGCTGCACGTGCAGTTCATGTGCGACCCGTCGCGCCCGAACTCGGCATGCAGCTACATGCTCAATTCGCTGTCGGTGACTCCGGGCTGGGTGGCCAAAACCCAAGGCGGCAAAGAGGAATGGATGCAGCACCGCGTCGTGACCAACGTGCAGTTCAACTTTTTCAACGGCAATGAACTCGTCACGGATCCACTGCCAGTCGACACACACAGCGTCCACGGCCCGGTCTCGGTGACCTTGCCCAGACGAGTCCTGGTCTCCCGTGTTGATGTGATTATTCTGCACACCGATCGTCCGCCGGCGAATCCGCTGCCAAGCTCGCCGGCGGCTGCGCCGAGCGCCGGCGCGGGCGAGCAGCCGCCCAACGGGCTGATGGATTCCCTGCTGGGTGCACCGGGTTCTGACCCGGCGTCGCCACCGCCGGCCGATCCCGCCAGCGGCGCCACGGCCGGCACCCCAGTCGATGCCACCTTCGCGATGAGCCAACTGCAGTTCTTCGGCCACTCGCCTAACTAAAGGACCAGCTTTCATGAGCACCATCACGATGTCGAGGACCTGGCAGTCGCGCATCGGCCGCGGCCGCGGTCTTCTTCGTCAGGCCGCGATCGCGGTCGTGACGCTCTTTGCGGTGTTCGGGTTCGCCGCCTCGCTGAAGGTCTTTTTCAGTGCATCTCATCCTGATAGCAGCGACGTCGCCGCAATCGCCAACCGTGCCGGCAATCAGCGCGCCGCCGCGGGTCAGTTCGCCGCTGATTTCGTTGCCGCGGTGTTAACCACGCCGAGCTCCAAACAGTCGACGCTGCAACGCTTCATCACGCTTTCCGAGTCCGACAGAGCGTTCGCGGCGGCGCAGTCGGCTCCGCCGCCGCCAGCGGTGATCAACACCCCCAAAGTGTGGTCGGTGGTGCCCAACGGCTCGGTCGGCGACGTCGATCTGTATGGGGTTGTCGTGGTCGTGCAGCAACGCTCCTACGCGTCGGCGGAAGCAGCGAGCGCGTTTTATGGTGTGCCCGTGGCGGTTTGGCACTACCAACCGCGCGCAATGGACTGGCCGGTGCCGATGAGTAACCCCGGCCCGGGCGCCGATGTGAAACAGGGCTACGACCACCCGTTGAGCCCCAGCAGCCCGGTCTATCCCGTGGTGAGCGGCTTCATCAACACGTACCTGACGGCCACGAGCGGCCTGGACCGCTACGTTGTGGCCGACTCGTGGATCAAACCGATCGGCGGCTATCAAAGCGCCGTGATCAAGAACGCCGACACCGCCACCGAAGTCCCTGACGCGCCGGCCCCGGGGACCCGCGTTCACGTCCGAGCGCGCGTCGTCGCGCAAACTTCACAATTTGCCGCACTCAATTTTACATTTCCGCTGACTGTCGAAAATAACGGCGGAACATGGATGGTCACGAGCATAGACTCAATACCGCAGCTCAGTAATAACAGCAACCCTGTGCCGGCCACCTCAACACACAATTAACTAGACAAGGAGATCATCGTGAACGCGACACATGCACAACTTCTGGCCGCAGGGCTCTTCACTTCCGGAACCTCGCTGGCCTACATGCTCGAAGGGCTGCTCGCCGCGGCCGCGCTCGTGGTGGGCACCGTCGCCACGTTGGGCAAAGCGGGCAAAGAAGGCGCCGGCGCCGGCATGACCCACCAATTCCTGGTGATCGGTTTATCGGTGACCATCTTCTTGTCGGCGGGTATCGCAGCACTGTTCACCCACGAGTTCCAAAGCCACGGTGTCACCAACCACGTCAACGTACCCAACCCGTACGGGCAGTAATGGCCGACGAAACCCCGGCCAAGGTTTGGTCGGACCAGCGCGATCTGCCGATCTACCTCGGCGACTCCGGAGACGGATTCCGCCTGCCGTTCAAAGAGAAATGGCGACTTCCTGACACCACAGCACTGCTGGTGGGCTTTGTCGCCACAGCCTCGCTGATGACTCTGAACCTTCAAAGCGGCAACGCCTTGATCATTGGTGCCGTTGGCGCGGCGCTGACCGCCGCCGCGATCTGGGCGCTGTCCAAACTACCCGCTAGCCGGCCCTCACTGCGTACTCGACTGCAGTTCTGGCTGGCCGACCTACACCCGCACGTCATGTGTTCGCACGAGCCGGGATCGCCGAAACACGGTCCGCGGCAATGACTGTCACACCCAGCGAAGCCCCCATTGAGGCTGTCGGCAACCTGCGCTTCACCCACAGCGGGGTCTACGCCGAGTACCTGGTATCGGGGTTGCCGTTTATCTTTTTGCCCAAAGAGTCGCAGGACTTGGTCGCCGACATGCACGCCGAGCTGCTCCGGACCCTGCCATCAGGCTCGCTACTGAGCGGCCTGACAGCGCCGGTGGCAACCCGCAACATCACCCGGCGCATGATCTATGCCCACCCTGATCTGCACCCAGACAACGTCATTGACGCCACCGCCATGCCCGAACATGCCGAAGCCTGGGTGCAGCACTGCCAGCGCTGGGCCCCAGCCCTCCACGCCCGCAACTCGCGGCGGCGCATCTACTGGCTGAGCCTTCCGTTGGATTACGGCCTATCCGGGTCGACCACGGCAGGAGGATGGCAACGCCGCCTCGACTCGATCATCGGCCGCGACAAAGATAGCGCGGCCGCCCTGGCGCACTACCGCCAGCTGGCCGCCACGATGATCGCCAAGCTGCCCCCGGCGCTGTTCGCGAAACCGGTGAGCGTCGAACAGATCTGGTGGCATTGGAACTACACCGCCAGCCGCCACACCTGGCAGAAGCCCATCCCCAATCAACCCTATAACCCTGATGCCCGACTACCGGGATCCGCGTTCACACCGGTCTGGAAAGACCTGTCCGCTGCCGCGCTCCGTCAACGGCGATGGCGGGCCGCGCGCACCGAGGCTGACATATTCCTGCGTACGTATCGACACGAGGACGACGGTGTGGCCGACTCGTATCAAGCCATCGTGGGACTGGAAAAATGGCCCGACGCCGGCCTGCGCTGGCCGCGCTCAACCATCTTCAAGGTGCTCGATGATGTGACCGGACCGGCCATCACGTTGGACTGGACGATTCATTTCACGTTCGACACCGCTGAGGTGGCCGTGGCAACCGCACACAATGTCATCACCAACATCAAAGACCAAGCGCGCCAACGTGGCCGCCACGCCGACAGCGACGACGAGCTACTACGCAAACTCGTCTCCGGTAGGCAGCTGGCCTCTGCACTCAAACAGGGCAGCGCCGAACGAGGCGTCAACGCAGCGGTCGTGGTGATCGCCGCCGCCGCAGACGCCGCCGCCGCCGACACCGCGATCTCAGAAGTGATCCGCCGCTATCGCACCCAACGACTCGAGCTCAAACGCCGACGCGGCAGCCAACCCACATTGTGGCGCGCCCTGAATCCGGGAACCGAAACCACCGCAGGCCTGCATGAGATTCGAAACCCTTCCACCACCAACGCATTCGCGAAACTCGTGCCACTGCTGGCCACCAGCCTCGGCAACAACGTCGGGGTCCCGCTGGGGGAGACCATCACCAGCCCCGGTCTGCGCGAGATCGTCCTCAACGACCTCATCGGCGCCCCCGGGCGCGACAATCCGGGCAACCTAGTCATCGGCGGATCCCCGGGGCGCGGAAAGTCGCAGTGCGCCAAGAACCTCGTCCGGTCATGGCTGGAATTAGGTGCCGGTGTACATCTCATCGACCCCACCGAGGCGCGCGAACACCAAACCGCATTATCCACATTCGACGCCAACAAAAAGGTCATCATCGACCCCAAAAACCCCCAATTCAGCCTGGACGGGCTGCGCATTTTTCCGTTTGAGTATGCCGCAGAGCGCACCGTAGACCATTTGCTGCCGCAAATAGGATTTCCGCCAGTGAGTCCTCAGGCTTCACGGCTTAAGGGGCTGCTCGCCCCGGCCTCACGAAACGCCAACGGCATCGGGTGCCTCAACCAGTTGATCGGGTTTCTAGCCGACCGCAGCAGACCAGACCGGGTCAGCATCGATGACGACTTACTCATCGCGTTGGAAGGCCTACGGGCCGAGCGGCTGCTGGCGCCGATGTTCGACGACACCCTGCCGCTGCCGGACTTGTCCAAGCAGCTTGTCATCTGGAACTTCGGCGGCCTCAAATTGCCCACTGTCACCGAGGAATACCAGGCACACCTACACCACCTAACCACCCCGAGTCAGCGTGCCGCCCAAGCCCTTTACGGAATGGCCGCCAACCTCGCGGAATCGCTGTTCTTTTCCCGCGACACCCAACCCGACATCCTGGTCGTCGAAGAATGCGCGGCGTGGACACATTCTCCCGGAGGGCAGCGCTGCGCGAACAACGTGATCCGCCAAGGCCGTAAAGCATGGACGCTGTTCATGGGGATCAGCCAGTCACCCAGAAACGACTTCGGAGTACTGGAAGACGAATACATTGAGCAACGACTCTGCTTGGGCTTCAAAGAAACTGCCATCGCCGAGGACACACTGCTGTGGTGCAACCGCGACCTGGATCGCCACCCGCAGCTGCGCAGCGACTACGTCACCAACACCAGCCCCGCGGCGATGCCCAACCACGGCGACGACACGATCGACAGCCGCCACGGCAAAGTCATTCCCGGCCGCGAAGGCGAGGCGTGGTTTCTCGACGAATTCGGCGGGTGGGGCAAGGTCAAGTTGTTCGGCGCACCGACCCGCGAGCTTGCCGAGCTCTATGACACCAACCCACAACGCAAGCGACAACGCCAAAGGATCAGCGCGTGCTAGCGCGAGCACATTGCTGGCTGCAGCTGCATCCGCGGGTGGCGCGGCCACTCAAGGTGTATGCACTCCTGCAGGTGCTGGCGACCATCGCGGTCACACTGGCTCCGGGAGCGAGTGCATCGACCAATGCCGCGGTGCTGAATTGGACTGGCCTGCACGATAACTACGGCGTCCCCATCGGCGACTTCTACCTGTCGGTGGCCAGCGTTCCCGATCAGCTCACCCAGGGCGGGCCCGACGCGCAGGCATGGGACCCCTCGTCATGGGGGCCGTGGATGGTGCACGCCCTGGAAGTGGTGTCGACAGGTTTGGCGGCCTCCAACATCTTGACCGCCGAAGCGGGGGCTTTCATCGGCATCATCGCCTTGTCGCTGTGGGTGATGAAACTGACCATTTCGACGTACTGGCTGACCGTGTTCGGCGAAATCGCCAAAGCAATCACCGCTGCGGTCATCACCGTCACCACCCGGTGGGGCTTGGTCGCCATCACCGTGCCGCTGGGGGTGTTCCTCGGCGTGCTGGCAATACGTCGAGGAGAAGCCGGCCGCGGCTGGACGATGATCCTGCTGGCGATCATGATGCCGGCCTTAGCCATCACCGTGTTCTCCGACCCGGCGGGAATGATGTACGGCCCCAATGGGATGCTGGCGTTCGGGCGCAGCATGGGATTTAGCACCGCCGAAGCGGTCACCCACAACGGCGCGATCGGCAGCGGCGGTTTCACCGGTCAAGTCGACACCCTCACATCAAGCCTCATCACCCACGTCGGGCGAGAGCCACTGGAAGTCTTCAACTTTGGCCATGTCGTCGACACAAGGCCCGGGTGCGCAGCACAGTACACCGCCGCGCTACAGCAAGGCATTTCTGACGGGCCAATCAAAGCGATGGGCCGCTGCGGTGATCTGGCCGCGGTGCACTACGCCCAAAACCTGGATGGCACAAACACATTCAACGGGGCCATCTTGGTCATGACAGCAACCCTGTTTGGCTGGTTCATGATCTCCTCGGGCGCCTCGGTGTTCAAGGTGTCGCTTAAAGCGATGTACACGACCGCCAAGCTGTTGCCCAGCGTGTTCGCCGGCGGCATTTCCGGGGCTGCGCAAGAACACGCCAAAGCCACCGTGTGGCGATTTTTCAAGCATCCGATAGAAGTGATGGTGTTCGTCACGTTCGTCAGCGTGATGGGGCTAGCGATCGAGCGGCTCATCTCCCGCCCCTTGCCGGCCGAGTTGGGCGGCAACAACCCGTTCGCGCATGTGCTGATCATGGGCGGCGGTTCGATGGCGGCGCTGTATCTGCTCCGCCATATCCGCGCCGACCTGCAGGGACAACACCCGGGTCGCGGACTGCTTGGCCGTGCCGGCGACGTGGCAATGGGGCTGGCCATGCACGCTGGGTTGCGGGGGGCCGGGTCGGCGGCGTTGGGCGGTATGCGAGGTCTGCACGGCAAGGGCAAAACACCCTGGGAGCAGCTCGACGAGCATTCAGCCAGCAACCCTCAAGACGTGCTGGGCCAGCCTCAAGAAGGCTTCTCCCCAGTTCCCGCAGCCGCACCGAGCGACGGCGAAGACTCCGCACAGTCAGCCGCCGGCGCCGCGACGTCAGCGCCGACGGCGGCGTCCGCCGGCGCCCATCCCATCGTCGCTGCGGCCACGGCCGGCGGGGAGATCGACCAACTGATCGCCAAGGCGGGCACGGGGTTAGATCCGCGCCGCCGCCCCCGACGCGAACCGCGTGGCCGGGCCGCCGGCCAGGCGAACGCCGCCGGGCATGCAGTCCTCGACGCCAACGGGGCGGCCACCGCAGAGCCGGGCGCTGCCGGGGAGGTCGCGCCCATCAATACGGCTTCCTCTGCCGCGTCAGACGCAGGATGGGACAGCCCGCCACCGCTGTCGGCATATGCCGATCACACCTCCGCTGATGTGCCGCTTCCGCCGGCGCCCCCACCTGAGGATGCCGCCGGGCCGCCACCACCAGAAGACGAGCCCTCGGTCGCCCCGATCTCGGGCCACTAACGGAGCAACGCAAGGGGAGACGGTCAGTACGTCCGAGCGTTTACGATGACACGGGTGGAAGGGGGAGCGGTGAGCACAACGAAAGAGGCCGATCGGGGGCCCCGATGACCACGACCTCAGCCACCGAACAGCGCCGCGCCTTCGACGAGGCGATCAACCGCTTCAGCTCTGGCGACCCCGCGTCAGCACAGCAGGCGTTCACCGCGATCACCGACCAAAACCCGGCGATGACCGATGCGTGGCTGGGCCGGCTGGCCTGCGGCGATCACAGCCGCGACGCCCTGGCCGGGGCGTACCTCAACTCCCGGGCGCTCTACCGCGAAACCCGCCGCATTGGCCAACAAGATGGCGCGCTGCAGGCCGTGGTGTCCGCGCCGCTGTATCTGCAGCTGCAAGTGTGGTCACGAGGCACGATCGCTCTGGCCTTTGCCAGCGTACTGATTAGCGCGGGCGAGTTCGATGAAGCGATGACGGTTCTCAACGACCGCGACCTCGCCGACGATAGCCAAACGGCGTTGTGGCGCCAATTCCTCACCGCCACTGTGTATCACGCCACTCAGCGCTGGCCGGATCTATGTGCGGCCACCGAGGTGTGCCCACCCGCCAACGCCACCTATGTTCCCAACGATGTCCTGGCAGGCGCTCAAACACTACGCGCCATGGCGTTGGCCTCGCTGGGACAAGCACAGTCAGCATGGGACTTAATAGCCGAAGTTACGACGCAAAACGCCTACATTGCAGCGGATTTGGCGCTCACCAAAGGGTGGTGCCTGCGTGAACTAGGCGAATTCGAGGCGGCCAACGAGGCGTTCCGCAGCGCCACTCTCGACGGCGTCGTGATCCCACCAGCCCGCGTGGCACTCGAGCAGCCCGATTTTCGGATCGTCACCACCGACGCCGACACCATCGCCACCAGAACCGACAAATGGGACCCACGAACTGAAACCAGCCGTGACGCCCGCGCGGCCGCCGCGTTAGCGAGCGAGCGCCAAGAAGTCCTCAACCGCGCCCAGACCCGCGTCGACGAACTGATCGGTCTCGAAGACGCTAAGGAACAAATAGCGGTGTGGCGCACCGAGATTCAGATCGACCAGCTGCTCGCCGAGCAGGGCGACGGCGGCACCACGAGCAACGAAAACCACATGGTCTTTCTCGGCCCCCCCGGCACCGCCAAGACCACGTTCGCCCGGGTGGTCGGTGAAGTGCTCTTCGGACTGGGCAAGATAGCCCGCCCCGACGTCAAAGAGGTGACCGAAGAAGACATCGTGATCGGCTACGTCTCACAGACCGCGGCCAAGATGAAAGAGGTATGCGAAGAAGCGCGCGGCGGCGTGCTTTTCATCGACGAAGCCTACCGGCTCGTCCCCAAAACCGAGGGCCACTCCTTCGGCGTTGACGCGATCAACACCCTGCTGAAGTACATGGAGGACTACCGCGACGAACTGGTGGTGATCGTCGCCGGATATCCCAAGGAGATGCAGGACTTCCTCAAAGCCAACAAGGGCCTGGCCGGACGATTCCATTTCACCCTCACGTTCAACAGCTACACCCCCGAGGAGATCGTGGCGATCGGGCGCCACCTGGCGGGCAAGGAACGCCTCGTCGTCGAGGACCCCGCCTGGGACATGCTGCGCGCGGAAGCAACACATCTGCGTTCCGTGCCCTACGAGAGCGGCACCATGCTCGACGTCGCCGGCAATGGCCGCTACGCCCGTAAAGTGGCGGTGGCCTGCCGGCGGGAACGGGCCCGCCGCCTGCACAGACTGGCGTCGAACCCCCAAGACCTCGACCAGCTCGTACGGGCAGACCCTTCTGCACTAAAGGTCAGCGTCGAGGATATGCAGCGCGCGCTCGCTGAATCCCGCCCGGCCACCGGATAGGCACCGTTAGCTCCAAGGGGCACGCGCACTCGCCGCTGCAGGAGGACGTTCTCGGTGAATTTTCTGCGAACGCGACAAGCGACTTATTCCGCTTCGAAGTAGCGGGCAGCAGTATCGCGAATTGCCCTCAGGCGCTTAGAGATCGGGCTGTGGTTGCGGTAACCCATGATGTCGGCGATTTCGGTGAGGTTGGTGGTCCCGCTGCGCAGGAGTACGACGACTTCCCGCTGTTGGGGATCGAGAAGAGCGAGAAAGTCGCTGAGAACGAGGCGGTCGACGATCTCGGTCTCCGGACCTTGGACGGGGATGGTGTCGGTGAGTTCGACGAACCGGACTTTAACCTTAGAGCGCTTGCGGTACAGCTTGCGTTCGAAGTCCTCACGGGCGTAAGTCCAGTGGTTGGAGAAGTCGTCTTCGACTCGGTGGCAACGCACAGTCTCGAGGATGGCGCGCAACCGCCCGGTGTTGTCCGCGGCTTCGACGGTATCGCGGATGAACTCCGCGGCGGCGTCCTCACCGGTCCAGATGTCGCCTCCCATACGCGGGTTCGCTGCGGTCGCCGTGCTCAGCACCGAACCGTCGTCGAGCGGGGCCAATTGTGGCTCGACGCCGTTGTCGACCTCGGGCCAGGTGCGCAACTCGGCTTCCATCACCTCGGTCACTGGCGGGATCCAGAAGTCGAGGTCGTGGGCCAGCAGACGGATGGGGTCATTGCCGGTGAACCCGACAAGAGGGGAGCCGGGCATGAGATGCCGCCACACCGTGGCGGCCCAGGCTTGGGACAACCGTCGCTCGAAGTCGGCGGGGAGATAGCGGTCCGGGCGCCAGACATCAGAGATAAACGGCCATTGACCTCCTCGGCAGAGCGGCAACCCAAACCGTTCCAAGGTTCGGCGTGGCAGGAGGTGAAACAGTGGGGCGTACTCAAAGTAACGAGTCCGAGTGCGAGGGACGAACACGACGTTGACGTCGCCTTGGTCGATGATCTTCAGCATTTCCGGTGGGCACTCGTCTTCGGTGAAGAACCGCCGGCGGTACTGGGCAGCTTCCCAAAGCATGTTCCATTTCGAGACGGCAAGTTGCTTAGTGAGCCTGGCGTCACTGTTGGCTGCTCGCATCGGGATGGTGACGTACTCGGGCCGCATCGGTGTATCCGGTCGGATCACGGCGCGGAACATGAACGCCGCCGACATGTTGCCCAGTCGCGGGTACCAGTCCGGGCCGGCCATCTCGTCGTCGGGATGAAGCAGCACGTCGTAGCGATCATCATCGTGATCGTGTGGGAGGTCGCTGCCGCCTGGGTCGGGCATAGTGCTTGAGGAGTCCGTCGTCGAAGTCGTCGTCATGTCTTGGTTACGACAGTTTCGCCTAGTTTCGTTCCCCGGTCCCCACAACGAGGGGGCGATATGTCGTCGAACCAAATCACCGTGCCGGTGAGGGCGGTGGTGTTCGGATCAGCCGGGCTTGATTACGCGGGTGTAGCCGACGAGGTCGCCGGCCCGAAGCTTGTGGCCCGTCGGCAGGATGTTGAGGTCGTCGGATCGATCCCACCGGCCAGCGGCGACCAGTGCGTTGGCGTAGTCGCGGATCGCCGATCGCAGGGCGGGGCGCGACCGCCGAATCGGCCACCTCACAGCGGGCGATCGATCGCGTCGGCCGGTCGGTCCGCGTCACCGCGATGTGGTCACAGTTCGAGCCCGTCGGCGCGGTCGCGTTCTTCGCCGCGTTCGCTGCTGCGCTGGGTGGCGTGGCGTAGCCGGTCGTAGGCGGCTTCGCGGGCGCGGGCTTGGGCGCTGTGCGCATGCCAGCTGGCGCGGCGATCTGCGCGCCTTTGGTCGTGGCGGTCGAGTAGTGCCCCGACAACTGGGGGGAGTAGGTCACGGTCGGTGCGTTCGGCTTCGGCGTGCATGGTGCGGGGCCGGTCATCGTTGGCCAGAATCATGCGGAAGAAGTGCGCGGCGGCGTATTTGTTGCCGCGGCGCAGGGTGTGGATTTCCGCGCCGGAGGCGACCCGGCTGTGTTCGTGGTCGGCTTCGCCGGTGATGGGTTGGTAGATGTAGGCGTGGTTTTCGTCTTTTCCTCGGGTCATGCCGACGTAGGCCATTGCGCGTGAGGCGTTGTCGCTGAGCACGGTGAAGCAGGCTCCCGGGGTGTTGGAGTTGCCGACGGTGATGCCTTGGGCGGCGTGCAAGGTGGTGGCGTAGCCCAAGGTGATGTGTTCGCGGAGGTAGTCGCCTTCGAAGATGGTCCGCGCACCGTCGGTGAGCCGTTCGGCGGCGATGCGACCGCGCTGGGCGTCGACGCCGACGACGTGCCAGCGGTTGCCGTTGCGGACTTGGTCGATCTGCTCGCCGGCCCGCTGGTCGGCGCCGGGTTCCACGGTCAGGCTGGCGTCGTTGTTGCGGCTGATGATGATGTCGCCGGCGCGCGCGTCTTGGTCGCGCGCGACGCGCACGGTGTCGGTGAAAACCTTGGCCTGCTCGGGGGCGACGTCACCGGCGTGTGCGGCGGCCGCGGTGAGCGCGCCGTGCAGCTTGCGGTTGATGGCGTCGGCGATTTCCCAGCGGTCGCAGATGATCGCGGCGTCTTTCCCGTCAGCGCGGGCTTGCAGGTAGGCGTTGGTGGCGTCATCGGCCATGGCGATCGGGTCACCGGAGTGCAGGCGCCCGTTGTTGCGATACCAGCCCACCGCTTTGCGTAGCCGGTTGCCGTGCGCGGAGCGCAGCGCCAGCGACATGTCACGTTCGGCGGGGTCGCGCATTCGCCACACTTCGCCGAGGCGCTGTGACCAGGGCAGCTCGTCGCACAGGTTCTCGAACATGCCGCCGCGCGCTTTGACCGGCGAGAGTTGGTAGGCGTCGCCGACGAGGACCATTTTGGCGCGCCCGACGACCGCGCACGCCAGCAGTTTCTTGAGCTCGGGGGTGCCGAGCATGGAGGCTTCGTCGACCACGATCACGCTGCGCCGGTCGATATCGAGCTGATTGTCTTCGATGAGTTTGAGCGCTTTGGCCACGGTTAGGCCGCGGTCCCCGGCGCCATCGCGCATCGCCTCGTCGACCGCTTTGCCGGTGGGCGCGAGCACGAGGACTTCTTTGTGGGCGCGGTGCGCGGCGCCGCGCAGCGCTTTGAGCGAGTGCGTTTTGCCGGCGCCGGCCGGCGCCTGCAGGGGCTGCACCAGGTAGGGGGAGTGCGCGATGTTGGCGATGGCGCGCGCTTGGTCAGGCGAGAGGTCACCGAGGTCGGCGGGGCGCACATCGAGGCGCGTGCGCGGGTCCTGGTCGTCGACCATGGCGAAGATGCGTTCCTCTTCGGCCATCACCACGTCCACCGTGTACAGCTCGTGTCCTTCGCGGTGGTGCACCTCGCGTGGCGCGCTGACCCGCACGGCGACGGTGTCGACGATCTTTTCGATGGTGGTGCGCGGATCTTCGGGCACGTCGACGGGCAGCAGCGCACCGACTAGTTCCACGAGGTCGGCGCGGGTGAACGCGCTCTTGTCGATCGCGCCCACCATGCGCGCCAGCCGTGTGCGGTCGGTCAGGGTGCGCGGAGCGGCGCGGCGCGCCCAGCGCGCTTCGGCGTGCGCGGCGCGGTCCATTTCGAGACCGCGCGTATCGGCGCGCCATTCGGCTTTGAGTTCGGCCCACGGCTGGGATTCGGGTTTGGCGGGGCGCGTGGCTTTTTGCGCGGTAGCGAGCTGTTGCGCGCTGGGCTCGCCGTCGATGACGACGAGGTTGTTGCGCGCCCATTCGCGCAGCCGCGTGGAGCGCCGCGACCACGCTTTGAGGCATTTCTTGGTGACGCCGGCGATGTCGGCCATGCCGGAGCGCTCGTCGACGTCGCGCCACTCAAAGCCGCGCTCGGCGTGCAGTTCGTGGCGCAGCACCGCTTGGTAGATGACGCCGGCGGCTTTGGCTTCGTGGTGCAGCGATTTGGAGTCGATCGACACCAGGACGCCGTCGCCGCGGGCTTGCCGGTTGGGCACGATGACGTGGGTGTGCATGTGCGGGTCCCCGCACCGCGACGTTTCGTGTTGGTAGGCGATCGCCACCAACCCTGGCAGGCACTGCAGGTCTTTTTTGCCGGTCACCGGGTTGTGCACCCGGGTGTAGCCGGCGTGAGTGTGCAGGTAGTCCATTGCGGCCTTGACCGCCCGCGAGTGCGCTTCGGCGATCACTTTCTCGTTGATCTCGCTGGTCAGGGCCCGCACCAGCGACACACTTTTGGGTGCGGCGAACGTCAGATCGAAACCGTGCACCGACTCTTTGGTGAAGGCACGCCCACTGGCGCCGTTGGGGGCGATTCCCTCGTCGAGCCAGGTGGTGGCCACATCCCCATCAGCAAACCCGCTCGCGAGCGCTGCGCCGGTGAGCCCGGTCAGCTCAGCAACCTTCACCGCGTCGCCGGCCACCACCCAGGTCGGCACCCGAGTGTCACCTTCGGAGTAGTACTCACCGAGCCCACCCCCGGCCGCTTGACGGTCCATCGCGGCCTGTTTGGCCTCGTTGGCCGTCTTCTCGTAGTAGGCGATGCTCCAGCGGGAGAGCCGAGAAATCGTCAACACCGGCGACCACCTCCCGCCCGCGACGGCTCGCACCCGACTGGGGGACGAACGGTTGTGGCCGCGCGCAGCGCGCGGCCACAACCAGTCTTGCACATCCTTGTGCCAATGTGCCAGAAGTCTCTGGAGGGAGCGTGGCGGGGCGAGCGGGGTTGTGAACTGGGGGAGGGGTCGGGGTGGGAATGGTGCCAGGAGGTGGGGTGCGGGGGATTTAGGGTTGAGGGAGGTTGGCTGCGGGGTGCGGGGGAGATTGGCTGTGATGGTGGAGCTTCTGCCGACGGGGGAAGAACGCGCGAAGCGCTCATCGAAAGGGCGCAGCGTGGGTTGGGTGGAGCTGGAAGCGGTGAAGGTTGAGCGCGGCGGCGGGCGAGAGTCTGCGATGCGCATGCCCCGCGGAGCTAGCAAATGATGAGAAGGAGTCAGGGAACGTGAAAATCAAGGTCGGTTCGGCCACGGTGGGGGCCCTGGTGGCGCTGATGTTGTGGCTGCTGGTCAGTCACAGCGTGGATTGGTTGCTGTCGACGGGGCTGCCGCATTGAGGTGTGGCTTGGGCCGCGAATGGTGGCCGGGGAAGCGAGAATGAACGCAACGCCGGCGGCGATGCGTTGAAGGAGATTTGGTGTGGAAACCGCGCTTTTGAACTGGGTGACGCAGACAGGTGATGTGGTCGGCGGCGAGTTGGTGCGCTGGCTGGTTACCGGGGATGCGCCGCGGTTGCCCGCGATTGACGTCGGCTGGGCGCGCCCGGGCGACGCTGAGGGCGCGCTGCGGTGGTAGCCGCGGTGCGCGTCCGATAGTTGGATAACGAATAGCTACGCGGTCCGGAAGAAAAAGGGGGGCCCGGCCAACCCCGAGTGCTGGGAGCCGGCCGGGCCCGGTGGACGTGTGGTTAGTTGTGCCCGGGTTGGGGTGTGCTGTCGATGATTGCGCGCTGGATCTGTTCGGGCGGTAGGCCGGCGCGTAGCGCGGCCAGGAGCAGCATCGCGAGGCGTGGGGCAGGGGTGTGGGCGGCTTGGGCTTCATCGAGTGCGGTGTCGATTGCGATGCCGGCGCGGATGGTGTCGCCGAGGAGGCAGTAGGCGACGGCGGCGATGGTGAGCGCTTCGGCACGCGGTTGTCCGCGCAGACGCCGCGCGATGTGAGTCCATAGTTCGGCCGCGGATTGGGTGTGCTGGATGGCCGCCCAGATCATGGCGTCGCGCACGCTCACGTCGGCGGTGATGATGTGGCCGGCGCGGGTGGGCAGGGTGCGGTTGATCGGATGCCCGTTGAGGGCATCGGAGATTTCTTCGGCGGTGGTGATGACGAGCTCGCCGTGGTCGCCGAGGGGCACTGGGGGTGCGGGGGCGATGGGGGCGAATTCGGCTTCAATGTCGCTGCGCCGGCGGCTGACTCGTTCACCGCTGAGGACGCGCTGGGCGGTGATCAGGGAGTCGGTGTAGGGGTAGGTGGGGCCGTGTTGCCCGGTGTCGGGCTCATACCACTGTCCTTCGGCGGTGACGTCGTGGGTCATGATGCGGTTGAGGACGGGAATTGCGGCGTCGGTGAGCGCGTCGCGCAGGGCGTCGAGCAGCGCCAGGGCGTGTGGATTGTGCGGTTCGTCGCAGACGGCGAGCAGGATCGCCGCGTGGTTGTCGGCCGAGTGCAGATTGCAGGTGGCGGGGAGGTTGGCGGCTTGCCCGGTGGTGATGGTGATATCGAAGCGGATGGCGCAGCGGATCCGGAAGCCGCCGTGGGAGTCTCGGCGCAGCATGTAGGCCACGATGCTGTTGGTGGGGGCGAAGCCGAGGAGGCCGGCGGCCGCGGCGACGATGTCGGCTGGGGAGCGCAAGTCTGTGGTCATGGTGGTTCTCCGTTTCGGATTTGTGATTTCGGGGCGCCGGTCGGCGCTGGGGTGTTGGGGGGACCGGCGGGGTGGCGGGGTCAACCCCGAAGAGGCCGGCGGAAAGCAAGAGGCGGATTTTCGGCCCGGCGAGCCCGGCGCGTAGCGCCCGGGGGGCGAGCTCTGGTAGGGCCGACAAATGCCGCCGGTGGCGCCCGGGCGCAGCGGGAGCCGGCCGGGCAGGCCGGCGGGAGCGCAGAACGGGCGAGCCCGCCGGGCGTGGGTTGAGCGCGACGGGGTCCCTGTCGGTCACACTTGGCACCCGCTGACGGCTAATAAAGGTGTGGGGTTGCCGATTTCGGCCGCCGGCAGGTGGCCAGTCCGGGCGCGCGGGGCGCGCCGGCACCCGACGCAACTGGAAGAAAAAGGGGGGCCCGGCCAACCCTCCGTTGGTGGGAGAGGTGGCCGGGCCCCGAGATATGTGGCCGCTTAGGTGATCTCGCAGGCGGCGTCGCGCAGCGCCTCGAGCAGCTCGACGTTCTCACCGAGCGTCATCGTGTCGTGTCCCCACTGGGCGTAGGTGCCGGTGAGGGTATCGATGAAAAACGGGATCTCGACCGTGCGGTTGTCGATGCTGCGGTTCACGGTGCCTTCGATGATCATGAGACGGCTCCTTTCGGGCTGGGTGGGTGGTTAGGCGCTGCGCCGGTAGGCGGCCGGCAGGCTGATGCGGGTGATGCCCCATGGAGCGGGGTCGTAGCCCGGCAGCGCCTGGCCCAGCATGGTTTGCAGCTCACGGCAGAACGCGTAGGCCTCGGTGTGCTGCCAGTCTTTGGGTTCGCAGGACTGGTATTCGTAGCACTGCAACGCCTTGAGGACTTCGACGATCGACCAGCTGGTGTGCAGCGGGCGGGTGTAGCGGTACTCGTAGGGCTCGTGAACGGGGTTGTTGAAGTAGCAGTAGTTGACCGAGGTCGTGTTGGCGTCGACGAGCATCTGCCCAACCTGGTCGAGGTTGTCCTCGGTGAGCTGGTTGACGCGGGTCGGGTTGTCGTAGATCCAGGTGAGGTTGCCGCAGGGCCGGCGGAATCCGTGGCGGCCGGCCCATAGCAGGACATTGACGTGTTCGGCCTCGACGACGTACGCGCTCATGATGTGTTGCTCCGTTTCGGATGGTGATTGAATGCGCCGGTCGGCGCTGGGGTGCGGGGAAGCGGGTGAGGGTGGGCGGTCAACCCCGAAGAGACCGCGCCGCACGGAGCAGGGTTTTCGGCCCGCGCTCGCCGGCGCGCAGCGCCCTGGGGCGAGCTGGCATAGGGCCGAAAAGGTCACTCGGCCTGCGTAGTTCGGTGTGGGCGTGGGTTGAGCGCTCGGGCCCCCGCCCGCTTACCATGAGCACCCTGCTGACGGCTTAAAGGTGAGTGGCTACGGATTTGGTGGCCGCCGGCAGGTGGCCAGTCCGGTCGCGCGGGGCGCGCCAGCACCCGGAGGCCGGAAGAAAAGGGGGGCCCGGCCAACCCCGAATGCTGGGAACTGGCCGGGCCCGCAGTGCGAGTTAGAGGTGGTCGTTGACTTCGGCGGCGGCGAAGCTGAGGTAGCTGAGGATTTCGCGGCGGTTTCCTTGCAACGCAAGCCCGTCGCCGTTTTCGTTCCACAGGCCCAGGACAAATGGGGCGGTGAGTTCGTCTTCGTCGGCAGGGTGCAGTTCTTCGATGGCCCTCTGGCGTGGGTGGAGGGTGTAGAGGCTGGGCGCGGCGTGGCCCCACTCGGTGTGGTTGCTCACGATGGCTCCTCTGTGGATGTCGGATTGGGGTTCAGATCACGGTGTGGGGAAGGTTCTCGCGGATGCGGTGGTCGAGTTTGAGAGTGGCGATGGCCTCCGGAGGTTCGGTGTGTTCGCGGCGGACGGCGACGTCGACGCGGGTGATTAGAGTGGCGCTGATGCCGGGATTGCCGCCTTTGAGGGCGAATACGGCGGCGAGGGTGAGGGATTCGATGCGGGCTTGTCCGCTGAGATGGGCGCCGATGCGGCTCCACAGTAGGGCGGCCCGCAGGGGGCAGCGGTCGGCGATTTTGTAGAGCACGGTCTTAAAGGTGTCGTCGAGTAGGAGGGGAGCGCTGAGTTCGGCGAGACCTCGGGTCGGGTTGCAGGTGCCGGTGACCAGTTCGGTGCGAAGGTCGGCCAGGATCGCGATGCGGTTGTAGCACATGATGTTTTCTCCGTTTCTTGCGGTGATGGAGTGCGCCGGTCGGCGCTGGGGTGCGGGGAAGCGGGTGAGGGTGGGTGCGCAATCCCCGGAGAGTCCTGAGAAGGGGCGGGGGTGCTGGCCGGGCCCGTGCGGGTGCGGACCCGGCCAACCCGCGGGTGATTAGGCCGCCACGCTCACGTGGTGATCCAGCAGGGTGTCGATTGCGGTGTTGAGGTCGTCGTGGTGTTGTGGTGCGCCGGCGTCGACGGTGATGGTCCAGGCCGGTTGGTCGGCGATTCCGGCGGTCAGGGTGTAGGTGTGGCCGCGGCGGTGGGCGCGGTAGGTCCAGGTGTCGGCGGTGGCGTGGAAGGTGAGGTCGCCGGCGCGGACTTTGAGGATTCGGGTGTCGGGTTCGGCGTTGAGGTCGGGTGCGGTGGCTTCGATGGCGACCATCTGTCCGTGGTCGTCGGTGGCGAGTAGTACGAGGTGGTGCCCGGTTTGGGGGGTGTAGTCGTGCACGGTGGTGAGTTGGATGTCGCCGTGGTTGTGGAACAGGATGCTGGTGATTCCGTACTGCTGTTGCTGGATTCGTCCGGCTGCTTCGTCGAGAAGGTTGAAGGCGAGTTCGAATTCGTGGTCCATGATGTGTTGCTCCGTTCTGTGTGCTGAGTGGTGCGCCGGTCAGCGCTGGGGAGCGGTCAATCGGGTGAGGGTGGGCGCGCAACCCCGAAGAGTCCGCGCCGAACGGAGCAGGGTTTTCGGCCCGGGTCAATCACCGGCGCGGTAGCGCCTTGGGGATTGACTTCCATTGGGCCGAAAAGGTCACTCGGCCTGTGTAGTTCGGTGCGGGCGTGGGTTGCGCGGTCGGGCCCCCGGCCGATTAGGCTGCGACCCTTGCTGACGGCTAGAAGGTGAGGGGCTACGGATTTTGGTGGCCGCCGGCAGGTGGCCAGTCCGGTCGCGCGGGGCGCGCCGGCACCCGGAGGCTGGAAGAAAAAGGCGGGGCCCGGCCAACCCCGAGTGCTGGGAGCTGGCCGGGCCCGGAGTCGGTCGGTTAGGCGATGGCACGTGCCCTCGGCGATGCTGGGGTCGTTTCGCTACGGAGAGCGGCGACTTCGTCGGTGCGGGTGGGCTTGTGGGTGGTTAGGCCCAGTCGGGCCGCGACGCGGTGCGCGGTCCGCGAGGTTGTGTAGAGGCGCCAGGCGATGAGGTCGATGTCGAGGCGTCCGTGCATACGTCGGATCGCTTCGTCGCGGTCTGCTCCGCGCAGTCGCATGCGCTGGCCGTCGTGGGCCACCTGGAGGATGGCGAGCTCGTCGATGTCTGGGGTTGCCGCTGACGTCTGTCGCGTGTCGCTGATGGTGAGATGCCGGATGGCTTCGAGGTGGCTGGTGGGGTCGTGGTCGGTGGTGGCCCAGTGGTCCAGTTGTGCAGTCATGGCGGTTCTCCGTTTCGGTTGAGTGATTTCACGGCGCTCGTCAGCGCTGGGGAGCGGTCAATCGGGTGAGGGTGGGCGCGCAACCCCGAAGAGTCCGCGCCGAACGGAGCAGGGTTTTCGGCCCGGGTCAATCACCGGCGCGGTAGCGCCTTGGGGATTGACTTCCATTGGGCCGAAAAGGTCACTCGGCCTGTGTAGTTCGGTGCGGGCGTGGGTTGCGCGGTCGGGCCCCCGGCCGATTAGGCTGCGACCCTTGCTGACGGCTAGAAGGTGAGGGGCTACCGATCGCGGCCACCTCGCGGCTGGAAGAAAAGGGGGGCCCGGCCAACCCCGAGTGCTGGGAGCTGGCCGGGCCCTGTGGTGCGCTGGTGGTTAGCCGTCAGCCGCCGTGCTGTCGTCGGCTGACGCTGGTCGATGGCCGGAGATCTCGTGGTAGCCGATCGTGTTCGTCCAGGAGGCTCCCTCGTGCATGCGGACTGAAACGCTTTTCGCGTTGACCCGAACAACCGGGTACCAGTGGCCCCGGCGCAGTACGAAGTCCCCCGGCGAGATGGTGTCGCGGTTGTGGGTGCTGGCGACACCGGCGGCCTGCAGGTCGGCGTAAATCGCGGTCCAGTAGGTGATTTCGTCGCCGCGCTGGGCCATGCGGGCGATGACTTGGTCGCGGTAGGACCCGGTGGCCGGGCCGAATTCGTCAACGTATTCGTGGGTGGCGCTGCGTGCAACGACACGGCGGTGACCGTCGAGGGTGCGTTGATCGCCGCGTTGCTCGGCTTCTAACTTCTCGATGCGGTTCTTCACGGTCACCGGGCTGTACCGGTGGGCAGTGGTGGATGCGGCGGCCTCGGCTCGTCCGCTGGCCTGGCGCGCGAGCTCGGTAGCGTCGATGGCGCGTCGGGTTGCATCGTGGGCGCGGGCGATCGCTTTGCGGTGCCGGCGTTCGCTGTGATGCCCGATCTTGATGGGCTCTCCACCGGGAGGCAGCGCAGCTACGGCGCGTTGTTCGGCCTCCCGGGCCGCGTCGGCCGCGGCCCCCTTGCGGTCCGCTTTGGCGTTGAGCGCTTCGGCGCGGTGCTCTTGGCGCTGCGCCCTGTCGGCCTCGGCCTCGGCGGCGGGGCGGTGACTGTCGTCGATATCGACATTGACGTCATGCCCGGCGGCGCGCAGCGCGCCGGCGGCCTGATCGATTTTGTACCGGTTGGGTTGGCGATCGCGGCTACCGGCGATGCCCCATAAGCCCAGGGAGGGAAACCAGCGGAATCCGGCGGCCTTGAGGATGGTGTTGGTGCCGTCTCCGCGAGTGGTGCCGTGGACGAGGGTGCCTTCAACAGCGCTGTGAATGATATCGATAGTCATGGGTGTTGCTCCGTTTCTTGCGGTGATGGAGTGCGCCGGTCGGCGCTGGGGTGCGGGGAAGCGGGTGAGGGTGGGCGGTCAACCCCGAAGAGGCCGCGCCGCACGGAGCAGGGTTTTCGGCCCGCGCTCGCCGGCGCGCAGCGCCCTGGGGCGAGCTGGCATTGGGCCGAAAAGGTCACTCGGCCTGTGTAGTTCGGTGTGGGCGTGGGTTGAGCGCTCGGGCCCCCGCCCGCTTACCATGAGCACCCTGCTGACGGCTTAAAGGTGAGTGGCTACGGATTTGGTGGCCGCCGGCAGGTGGCCAGTCCGGTCGCGCGGGGCGCGCCGGCACCCGGAGTCCGGAAGAAAAAAGGGGGGCCCGGCCAACCCCGAATGCTGGGAGCTGGCCGGGCCCAGGCGCTTCTGTTCGGTTAGGCGGCGTGGTAGTCGGGATCGTTGGGGTCGCCCTTGTACTGCTCGCCGTCGACGAACACTGTGACGGCAGTCTGGTGGACGCAGGTGAGGACCTCGATGAGGGACAGCAGCCCGGCGCGATCGCGGATCTGCCACGTGAGCGGGCCTGTGTAGAGCTCGACCCAGTGGATCTGGGCGGTCTTGAGTCGGTTGATCCTGGACTGTGTGGCGACGGCATAGACTGGCCGGCGGGTCCATTCGATCGAGAGCATGACTCGGCCGGCGGCCTCGTTTTCGGACTCCGCTCGAGCAGAGGGGATTTGGGCGGGCAGGTGGAGCATGTGGCCGCGGGCGGCGATGAATGCCTCGAGTAGTCCTTGGGCGGCTTGGCAGTTGTAGATCACCATGTGCATTCCGCCTAGGGTGATGCTCATGCGGGCATCGGGTGTGCGGGCGTGATGGACGCTGATGTCGTGGTCGTGGTGCTGGCCTTTGATCACTACGGTGCTGTGAGTGATCAGGCCTGCCGGGATGACGTGGGTGGCGGCCGCCGAGATGGTCATAGTGGTTCTCCGTTTCTGGTTTGTGATTTCAGGGCGCTGGTCAGCGCTGGGGTGCGGGGGGCCGGCGGGGTGTCGGTGTCAACCCCGAAGAGGCCGGCGGTTGAGCAGGAGGCGGATTTGCGGCCGCGAGCGGGAGCGAGCTGGGTAGGGCCGCAAATGCCGCCGGTGGCGCCCGGGCGTAGTGGGAGCCGCCCGCTGGGGCGGCGGGAGCGAAGAACGGGCGAGCCCGCCGGGCGTGGGTTGACGGCGACGGGGGCCCTGTCGGTCACGCTTGGCACCCGCTGACGGCTAAAGAAGGTGAGGGGCTGCGGATTTGGTGACCACTAGGTGCGCGGTCTCACCTCAACGGTGGCTACAGGATATGGGTTTTGGCGGCGATGTTGACCAGAACGTCGGTGAGGTTGATGAATCGTCCGTAGTGGGTGCCGTTGGGTTCGATGTGCTCGCCGAGCCAGATACCGATGACGTTGGCGGTGCCGGCGTTGTCGCGGGCGAGCTGCCAGACAGGGCCACCAGAGTCGCCGGGGATGCTTTGCGCCATTCCGGTGGTGAGGTATTGGTCGGCGATGAGTGGGGTGTCTAGTGATCCGCAGGCGATGCCGGTGCGGATTCCGTCATGGCAGACGGCATTGTGGGGGTCTGGCATTGAGATGCCGCTTATGGGCATGCCGTACATGATGCGGACCGAGTGGTTGGAACCGAAATCGACTAGCCCGTAGTCTTCTTGGAGGTTGTCGCCGGGGGTGGCGACGGTGAGGATGAAATGTCCGATCGCGCCGGTGGTGCGGTCAACGACGTAGTCGCTGTCGCCCTCATTGCAGTGGCCGGCGGTGATGCCGTAGTTGATGTTGGTGCCGGGGTCGGCGAAGGTGTAACCCAGGGTGCAGCGTGTGACGCCGTGCGCTTGCATGGCGTCGATTTCATCACCGGGGGATATGGTGGCACCGCGCGCATGAGCGCGGGCAGGGCTGCCTACGGCGAGCGCGGCCAGGGCGAGTGCTGCCAGAATGCTTGCCAGCCAGACACTTAACGTGCCTCGCCGGGGGAGGGAGCCGCATCGGCGGGCGGGCTTGATCATGGCGGGTCCTTTCGTGGGCGCCTGCTGCGGTGGCCGACGCTGGTGCTTGTTCTATTGTCTGACGCTGCGGCTGTGGCGTTCTGCACGGATTTGGGCGCGGCTGTGTAGGAGGTCCAACCAGGCGTGCGCGGTGCGTGCCGCGCGTCCCACCGGTTGGGGATAGTCAGCGATGGCGGCGCTGGCGCGGTCGGCGATGAGAAGATCCGGGCTGGGCTGTGCGGTTTTCATCGTTGGGCCCGTTGGGGTTTGGTCGCGGTCTCTGTGCGGCGCCACAGCTCGGCGAGTTCGTCGCGGATCATCGCGAACTGCTCGGTCAGGTCGTCGCGGTCGGCGCCGCAGGCGGCCAGTTGCTGCATCCTGATGCCGAACGTGTCGAAGGCACGCCGGTAGGCCTCGTCGAGAACTTCGCGGGCGTAGCTTTCGATCGACGCGGCCGGCGCGATCGCTTGGGAGTAGGCGTCGAACAGGTAGAGGGCCAGCTGCTTGTGCTTGTTGGCGTTGGGCGGCTCGTTGGGTTCGAGTGCCTCGCGGGCGGGCTGGCGGCGGCCGGCGGCCAACACGGATACCGGCGTCGGATCCGTGCCGGCGTCGACCAGGGCGCGGATGAGTTCATATGCCCAGCGGGTCTGGGGACTCCATATTGCGTTGTCGGGCACCAGTTCCAGCAATGGCTTGGCTTGCGTGGCGGTAAGCCACATCAGCGATCCGACGAACTGATGCTCGGGGCTGTACTGGTCGATGACGGTCTGTGATCGCCATTCGACGTCGAGATCTGCCGTCTCATCGGTGGTATCGGTGACGACCGTCAGTGGTGTGCGCGACTTGTGGGCGGTGGTCATGGCGCGCTCACTCCCCACAGCAGCAGCGTGTAGTACCAGATGAGCGTGGCGGTCTGGTGGGTGGTGGTTTCGGCGGGCAGGAGCTGCTGGACGGCGGCGGCGATCGCGGCGGGGTTGTCCAGGGAGCCGCTGTTGTGTACGGCGTTGTGGCGCAGCGTTTCCAGGGTGGTTTGGTCGGGCCTGGCGGTGTTGTCCACTGCGGCCAGCGCCGCGGCTTCGTTCAGCAGTGCACCGGCGCGCAGGTAGAAGCGGGCTTCGCCGCGAGCCGTGGTCAGCACTGACATGGGGTAGTGATAGCCGGGGTCGGTGCTGGATCCGTGTAACCACTTGCTGGCGTGGTCGTTGATCCAGGTTTGGGCGTCGCAGGCGGCGAAATAGGGTGAAGCGACCGGTAGTTGGTTGTCGGAAATCACCTCGATGGTGGCGACGCCGGCCACCTGTGGTTCGCGGGAGGGTGCGGGGTCGTCGAGGTCGGCCAGCCGCAGCAGCTCGTAGCTCGTGTGGGCGGCGGTGTTTTGGACCGGCCGCAGATAGTAGTCGGCCCCGACGACGTACTTCAGCAGGGCTTGGTGAGCGTCGGTGAAGTCTGTGTGGTCGCTGACGCTGCCGGGCTGGGTGTCGTGGTCGATGGTGAGCTGGTGCATGGTGGGCTCCTCGAGGTAGTGATGGGTGTGCTTAGGCGGCGCGTTCGGCGAGTTCGCGTAGCCGGTCTGGCCTGAATCCGCCGTGGTGGGCTTCGGGTCCGGCATGAACGACTGGGGCCTGCAGATAGCCCAGCGCCATGACGTATTCGCGCGCCTCCGGGTCGGTGGAAATATCGACCGGGAGGTATTCGATTCCGAGCTTGTCGAGGGCCCGGAAAACGGCGTTGCATTGCACGCATCCGGGCTTTGTGTAAACGGTGAGAGTGTTCATTGTTGGAGTGTCCTTTCGCGGACTGTTCGTTGTATTGATTTTACCGCCATTTAGAGGCTTGCAACAACACTAATTCTGGCTTTATGGAATTGTTTTATGGCGTGGAATGGGGTCCACCACGACTCGCTCGTGACGCTTTCTACTGACCCAGTCATGTTGCTAGCCATGGCTCTACGCTTGACTACTGTCGGTGTGCACCCTTTTCTCTTGCGCCTCATCGCGATCATTAATGCGGCCGGTGGTGCGGACGGAGCGCAATGGTCCGGACGAAACGTTTTCGCCGAGCGAAGCGAGGGTTTGTTGCGAAAACGTTTCGGGCCTTTGGGCCTTTATCCGCGGCCTTGCGCAAAGACCGCAACCGGCCATAATGAGAAAGCGATGAGGGTGAAGAATAAATATTCAGCAACGCCGTAGGCGTTTCCCCCGGCGGGGCCACCGAGCGCGACGGCACCTATCGCGGCTAACGGGGATAGGCGGCCTGCCCCGGGGAGGGCCGGGGCTTGCGGCCCCGGCCCTTTACCGTCGCTATTCCTTCACTGCATCGGTCAAATACTGCTCGTAGACGTCCTCGGCGTCCTTGGCCTTGGTCACGACCTCCTCGACTGGCGCCAGGGGATAGGAGTTGTCGGCGAGCCAGCCCAGGTACTCGCTGCTGCCGACATGGTGTCCCCACCAGCCCGTGTTGTTGCGCCAGGCGTCCTTGGGGGTCCGCGATTCGAGGGCGCCGAGCACCAGGGCCAGCGTGATCACCTGAGCGCGCCCGTCGCCGTGGGCGGGCAGATCGGCCACGAGCTTGGCCACGGCCTGGCCGCTATCGACTCCGAGCAATTCGGCGGTGGTGTCCAGCGCGTTGTTGTTGGTGAGCAACGCGCTGTCGCGAGCCAAGCACTCCGCCACGAAGAGACCGGCACCCTTAGGTGGAGCCTTACGCGCCAAAAGCTTCTTGACGAACTCGCGCCGCACGCCGAGGGCGGCGTCCCCGAGTCTGTTGAGCGCCAACACTTTCCGGCGCTCCCGCTTCTCGGTCTCGGCCTTTTCGAGCGTGGCCTGCTGGCGTGCGGCCTCGCGGGCCTCGTCGTCCAAGTCGACCACTTCGCCGGTGTCGGTGTCCACCAGTCCGGCCTGCCGGGCGAACCAGCTCTGCGGGGTCAGTTCTGCGGAACGGTAATCGAGGCAGTAGTAATCGGGGGTGAACACCTCCTTGTCGGTGACCGTGTTCGCGTGACGCAAGCCCTCTGCGGGCGTCGCGTCTGGCAAGTCCTCGGTCTCCCAGTCCACGCTCTGTTCGTCCACTACCTCGCCGGTTTCCACGTCGCACAGAGCGGTGTCGTCAACGAGATACACGGCCCAGTGGGCGGGGTCGCTGACAGCGGTGTCGTCGGCTTCGTCCCCTTCGGCGGTCACCAGGTGATGCAGCGGTATGCAGGTCGGGTCCCACGAATCCGGGCGCTGCTCAAGGACAGTGAACCCCTTATCGGCGAAAGGCTGGGCGGCGTGGGCTCGGGCCTGGGCGGTGTCGCGTTCCTGGCGCAGCTGGGCGACCGTGTGCTCGAACCAAGTACCGCCCGCCGACCTCATCAGCCGGTCCACCGCGCCGGGCACGTCCTCGAATTCGGTGATCGCGGCGGCTTCGGTCAAGCTGAGTTGGCCGCTGGCCAGGGCGTCCATGGCGGTGGCCGACTGTGCTGCCGTGTGAGCGGCTTTCACGGCATCCTTGCCGACAGATAACCGCTTGGCCACCTTGGTCACCGACAGCCCCGCGTCGATCATCTGCTGAATGCCGCGTGCCCGCTGTGCGTCAGTCAGATCGAGCGTCTGATCGTTCGTCACGATCTGGTGCACGATGCGGTCGATGGTCTCCTGGCTGGCATCCGCAGCGGTGGACGGCAGCACGTAGACCGGAACGCTGGACAAGCCAGCATCACAGGCGGCCAGGGTGCGCCGTTGCCCGTTCCGGACCCGGATGACTTCCGGCCGCTCGGCGTCACGCACACCCGTGATCGGCACCAGAACTCCATTTTCAGCGATGCTGGCGATGAACGCCTTACTCAGCGCTGCGTCGTCGCGGACATTGTCACCGATGTCGAGCAGCATCGGGTCAAGGTGTTCCAGCGTCCCGATGGGCTGGTCGGCGGCAGTGGCTGCGCTGTCGGTGTTGGTGGTTGTGTCGGTCATGACTGAACCTTTCTAGGGAGGCGTGCACGTGGCCGCCTGTTCTGTTTGCCTTCTGGCAATGACGATTTGGGCCGGCATAGGGACGCGGAGTGCAAGGTCCGGGCGGAGAGATGGCGCCGGCGAGCTGGCGAGCAATCGGCGCTATCTCGACGAGCCTTGTGCCCGAAGCGAAGCGAAGGCCGTGGCCTTGCGCGCAGAGGACCGCCGGCCACAATCGAAAGCCAGAAGGCAAACCAACATGGGCTTGGGCCGTCAGGCCAAGCCATTGCGTAGCGCCGCAGGCGCTTCAACCCGTCTTGAACGCGATCGGAATCTCAAGACGCGGGTAGCGCTCGGACCCGCACGTTGTGCCGATCCACCATGGGCACCGACGCCACGGTCAATTCCCTAAGGCAGCGGTGTGCAGCGGTACCATCCCGGGATGGGTTTACACCTGACGCGACGTGGGTGGGAGGAGCCTCGCCCATCGGATTGTCCGGGCTGCGGCGCGCGCCTCGGCCCGCGCGAGGTCCTCGTCGGCGTCGCTCACTGCGTCTGCGGGATGCACCGCACCCATACGTGTCAGGAGTGTGAAACGACGATCTTCACACCACCGCTGGCAACCAACTGCTCCCTCACGGAGCTGGACGGGAGATAGGGAGCCGACGCGAGAGCGATTCCGTTGCAGCGATTTTGGAGCTGGTGCGAGCTAGTGACTGCTGATCGCGGGCCCTCGTCTCCAACATGCCACCGGTGTAGCACATGTGCTACAGTAGATTGTGTGGAAGTAGTTGGCTTGCGTGAGCTGCGGCAGAACGCGTCCGAGCTCGTCCGCCGGGCCGAGGAGGGCGAGGAGATCACGATCACTGTGGCGGGTCGCCCGGGGGCCCGACTCGTTCCTGCGGCGCCTCGTACCTGGCGGCGGTGGACGGACGTGGCCGACCTGTTCGCCGGGCCCGCCGATCCTGCCTGGGACGCCGATCGTGAGGCCATCGACCACGAAATACATGATCCGTGGGCCAAGCAATGAGGGCGATCCTCGATACCAGCGTGGTGATCGCCTCCGATGTCGAGCCCCTAGTCGGAGAGTTGGCTGTTAGCGCAATCACGTTGGCAGAACTGCACTTCGGGGTCCTGGTCGCCAAAGATCAACAGGTGCGGGCCGAGAGGTTGCGGCGGTTGCTGGTCGTTGAGCGTAAGTTCGACGCGCTGCCTGTGGACGACGCCGTGGCGGCGAGCTACGGCCAAATCGCTGCGGCTGTGGTGGATTCGGGGCGCCAGCCGCGGGCCCGGTCGATGGACTTGCTGATCGCGGCCACCGCTCATGCTCACGCCGCGCGCCTTTATACCCGCAACGCCGCTGACTTTGGCGGTTTGGGCCAACTGGTCGACGTCGTGGCAGTCTGAGCGCGGCTGGCCTGTGCCATACTGAGCGGAGTTTGGCAACGCCAGCGCGAGGGCGTCGTACTTGCGTCGACTCTTATACATACCACCGTTGGCGTCGCTTACAGTTCGATTTGTGGCGTTCAGTGGTGTGACCTTGAGTGTGCACTACACCTGGCGTCTGTCCGAGCCGATCCGCGAGCAATTGCGTCTCGCGCATGAGCTGCGCGAAGAGCTGGTGGCTATTCGGTTGGCCTACGAGGCCGATCTTCAAGCAATCTGGTCTAGTTTTCCCGCAGTGGCCGCGACCGAAGAGCGCATCGCACACGCCCAGGCGGCGTGGACCGCGGCGTCGGAAAGCGTGAAAGCCTCACGGGGGCAGTCGGAACGCGGTGTCCGGCGCAGTCCCGCCGAAACTTCAGCGATGTCGGCACTTCGTGAGGCACGCCAGCAGCGCCGCGCAGCGATCACCGAGGTTCGCGCCCAAGCCGCAGGCCCACGCGCGGTGCGAACTGCCGCGTTCAACGCCGCGCAACGAGCCCTCTACCGACCCTACGTCCAGGAGCGGGGGCTGTTCTGGTGCACCTTTAACGATGTGGTGGCCCAACACGCCGGTGCGGTGAAACGCCTTCGTCAGCAACGCATCACCCGACCCGACGCCACACTACGCCACCACCCCTTTGACGGCTCGGGAACGATTGCGGTTCAACTGATTCGCCGCCGCGGCGACCCGCCACGCTCCCCAGCGATAGTCGCATCCCTGGATGGCAAGTACCACAACTACTTTCAGCTTCCGTGGATCGATCCCGAGGTGTGGAACCAGATGTCAGCGAGCCAACAACGGCGTGCCGGGCGAGTCGTCGCCCGGTTCCGTTACGGCCGCAGCGCGGACGGGCCGATGCTGCTGGTGGAGCTGCCCGTCCAGCAGCATCGCCAACTGCCCGCTGACGCCGACATCACCGGTGCGCGACTGACCATCCGCCACACGCCGGCCGGGCTGCGCGCCACTCTCAATGTCTCAGCCACTGTGCCCGATCCCGACACGCGGCGCACCGGCCCGGCGGTGGCAGTGCATCTGGGTTGGCGCCGCGGCGCCGACGGGATCATCGCGGCCACGTGGAGATCGACTCGGGCACTGAACATTCCAGAGGATCTTTGCGCCGTCGTAGTCGCCGAGACCACGCGGACCGGTCGACTCGTCGTGCCCGCGACACTCAACGATGCGTTCGCCCGTGCGGATCAAATCCGGGCCCAGCGCGGGCAAGCTACTCGCGCACTACAGCTATCCCTTGTGACCTGGCTGGCCGAACACGGGCCGATCGACGATCCGCGCACGCCCGGCGGTGTCCTCGATGCCGCGACCGTCGAACATTGGCGCGGCGCAGCGAAATTCCACGCGTTGGCTCGGGCTTGGGCGATGGCCCCGCCGGCGGATGCCGAGTCGATCGCGGCTCTACTTCTGCGCTGGCAGCGCCGCGATCTCAAACTGCGGCGCGGTCCAGACCTCGGCCAGAGGCGTCACGCCATCGCTGCCCGCGACGATCTCTATCGTCGGTTCGCCGCCATGCTCGCCAGCCAGGCCAAAACCCTTGTGCTGGATGATTTGTTGCTGCCTGAACTTACCGCCGCATCCGTCCCGCGACCACGTGCAGCTCACAAAGGCATCGCCGCCGCGCGAAGCGTGGTGGCACCCGGACGGCTGCGTACGCTCGTGACCACCGCCGCTAAGCGCGAGGGCTGCGCCGTCAGGGAGGTCGGTCGCTTTGGGCTCTCCCGCATCCACGGGGACGGCTGCGGCTACGAGAATCCCGCTGATGCGCGGTACCAGTCCGCGACGGTGCACTGTGATGGCTGCGGGCAGGACTACGACCAAGATCATGCGGCCACTGCGTTGATGCTGCGCCGGGCCGGCGCTATCCGTCATGGAGCGAGGGCTTCGACCAGCATCGTCGGCCCGTAGTGGCGGACTCGGCCGGGTATGAGCCCGACGTCGCCCATCAGGGTGTGCACTTGCTGGGGCGAGCGTTGCCGTCCGCCTTGGCAGGAAACAAGCATCAGCAGATCGCTCATCGCTGACACGGTGTTCAGCTGGCCTGGTCCGTGGTGCATATCGATCGTGACCAGCCTCGAACCTGGCGGCATGGTGGCGCGGACGCGCTTGAGGATTTCGCGACAGGCATCATCGTCCCAGTCGTGCAGGATCCATTTCATCGTGTAGACGTCAGCGTGGGCGTCGAGCTGACCGAAGAGGTCGCCGACGCGGCGCTCGATCCGGTCGGTCAATCCTCGTTCGCGCAGGAATGCGTCTGCGTGTTCGATGATCTCGGCTGAGTCGAGCAAGATGCCGCGAGCGTCAGGCCGATGGTCGAGGATGGCTGCAAGCATGTGCCCGACTCCGCCGCCGATGTCGCAGATGGTTCCGCGTCTTGGCCATGGATAGGTCCGCACGATTCCGGCGAGGTCGAACTCGGAGAGCTGGCGCATTGCGTTGGCGAATGTGGCTCTCATATCGGGGCGATCGTCTAAGTAATCCCACAGCGACTTGCCGAATGCCTTTTGATATCCGGAGGTTTGGGCTCCCTCGCGCAGCTGGTCGTCGAGGTGTGCATATGCGGCTGCGGTGTCAGGGTGCGCGAAGTAGGCAGCCCAGGAGGCGATGGATTTGGGGTGTTCTCGGCGCAGCGGTGCGCCGACCTTCGTCAGGCGCACACGTCCCTGACGGTTCAGTTGCATCAGCCGGGAGGCGATCGCGGCGTTGATGATTCTGACCGTTACGTCAGGGTCCAGGTCCAGTTGGTGTGCGAGGTCGACGGGATCACGCGAACTCTTGCCGAGGGCATCGGCGAGCCCGGAGGAGACCAGCACGCCCGCGATCTTCAGTTTGTGCAGCCCCATCGTCACATCGAAGAACAGCGCGAATTCTTCGGGCACCGCGGCATCAGCGAGATCAAAGACACGACGTCGAGCACCCAGGGCGGCGCGCGCGACCCACAGCGGTAACGGCAAGGCGGGCAGGCGCATCGAGATACCTAACCGAGCTTGCCACGATAGTCAGAGAGAACTGTGCCAGTGCTGATCAGCGCTTCCAGCTGGTAAGTCGCATCGAGGAAACGAGTGCGCGCCTCGGCCGTCGGGATCGGACAGGTGTGATGCTGGCCGCCGATGCGGTAACGGAAAGCCGCGAAGCGCTCATAAAGCCAATCGCGCACCGCCGGCGGAATCACGTATGCCGCCAGCGCCAATTTCCACCACCCTCCGAGGTAGGCAGCGACCTGCAGCAGCGCTGCAGACCGGATATCCACGGTCTCGTCAGGCTGTCCCGCGTTGCGGACGTAGACAGCGGAATCCACGCCCTCCAGCTGATGGTGGCGGGACCTGATGTCGCGAGCGAAGTCACTGCCCAGAGAGGCGAATCGCAGCGTTCCATGACGGTCATAGCGAAGAAGGGTGCGCACCGCGCTGTTGCAGACCCCGCACACACCGTCGTACAGCAGAACTGGCGCGTTCGGCAGGCTCTGTACCGCACTCACGTGAACCTCCCCCCGAGGAAGCGATATCGCCTACTCCATCATTGCAAATCGCGCCGCAGAGCGGCATTCGACCTAGGTCGATGTGGCGTCGTCGATGGCTGCCCGGATTTCCTCTCGGCAACGACAGAAACCACTACCCACGAACTGAACAGCATGCGACCCGAAAGACTTTGAGGCATCAGTGCCCCGGCGGGGGAGCGGCACTCGTACCTCAATACTCAATTAATGCCCCAGTATCAGCACTGATAGCTACTGATAGATCAAACGAACTGCACGGGAACAATTTCGGTTCGGGCGATAGCGCGATCGCGATCCGCTACCAGCGCTGTTCTGCGTGGATCGGCCATAAAGCCGTCCATCGCGGACTGAGATGCCCACTCGAACAACTGAATCTCCAGCGGCCGACCCTCGGCACCGTCACTGCGTGCCCGCTGCAGGACCGTGCCGCCATGTTCGCTCACCCACCTCAGCACCGAATCTTCGTAGGCGATCAAGGCCTCCTCCATACCCGGATGACACCAGAGCAACACATAGGACCTCTGCTTCACCACCCGATCCTCGCACGCGATAAAGCCGCATTTCGACCGCGCTACGCACAGGTTCACCTGAACGTGTGCGCTTTGCCGAAATGAAACGCCCTGGAAATCCCGGAGGCTCCTGACCTTGGAAACGAGGATGCAGGTATGCCGAAGGAACAGTTGCCGGGGAAGCCCACGGCGCGTC
>NZ_JBCHKV010000023.1:0-88883 GCF_039023525.1 Mycobacterium sp. 050272
AACCCACTACGACGAACATAAAGCCTGGGCACACCGTCAAAACACCCCCGACACCCAAGCCGCTTGACAACTTACGAACCTGGGATGTCTAGCTGGATTCGCCGTAGATGCTGCTGAGCCAGATGTGGGTGAGGGTGTCGACGACCCGCTCCGCTTGGACAGCGGGTGTCTCGGCGGATAGTGCCGCCATCATTGTGCGTTCGTTCATCTGGTTGAGCGAGGTCGCCAGGTCGGCGGCCGGAATGGTGTTCGGCGCGGCGCCGCGCTCTCGCTCTGCGGTGATCATGGCGGCGGTCTGATCGATCCATTTCTGCATGAATCCCGACCACAACGCCCGCAGCTCGGCGCTGGTCGCCATTGCCTCCGTCGCGGTGCGCGCCACGGCACGGTGGGTGCTGAATTCGGTGAAGAAGGCCTTGATGCCGTTGCGCCACACCCGGCGCGGGTCCTTCGGCAGCCGCATCACGGCACCGTCGAACTCGGAGTCGGCCCGTGCGATCACCGGCTCGAGCAGCGAGAGCAGCACGGCCTCTTTCGACTTGAAATAGAAGTAGAACGTCGGGCGCGAGATTCCGGCACCTTTTGCCAGATCGTCGACCGAGATGTCGGCGAGTGAACGCTCCTCGAGCAGCCGCTCGGCGGTCGCGAGGATGGCCTGCTCGCGGTCGTCGCC
The DNA here is from genome assembly GCF_039023525.1 of Mycobacterium sp. 050272. Taxonomy (NCBI): domain Bacteria; kingdom Bacillati; phylum Actinomycetota; class Actinomycetes; order Mycobacteriales; family Mycobacteriaceae; genus Mycobacterium; species Mycobacterium sp. 050272. The sequence goes on from NZ_JBCHKV010000023.1 coordinate 674, forward strand.
GGAGGGGCGCATCGAGCGGCGGCCGCGCAGGGCGCGGGTCTGGCCGGCGGTTGTCACGCCCGCTACTTTACACATGGTTGATGATTTCGACAGTGTGTTGACTAGCTCGACACTGCGTTGATAACGTGGCCCTCATGACTGAGCACCTGGACGTCGTCATCGTGGGCGCCGGCATCTCCGGCGTGAGCGCGGCCTGGCACCTACAGGACCGCTGCCCGACCAAGAGCTACGCGATCCTGGAACGCCGCGACGACCTGGGCGGCACCTGGGACTTGTTCAAATATCCGGGCATCCGGTCCGACTCCGACATGTTCACGCTCGGGTTCCGGTTCAAGCCGTGGCGTTCGGCGAAGTCGATCGCCGACGGTGCCGACATCAAGGCCTACATCAAGGAAGCCGCGGTCGAGAACGGCATCGAACGACACATCCGCTACCGCCACCGCGTGGTGGCCGCCGATTGGTCCGACGCCGACAACCAATGGACCCTCACCGTCGAGAACGACGGCCAGCGGCGCGACATCACCTGTTCCTTCGTGTTCGCGTGTACCGGCTACTACAACTACGACGAGGGATATTCGCCGACGTTCCCGGGCGCCGAAGACTTCGGCGGCACGATCGTCCACCCACAGCACTGGCCCGAGGACCTCGACTACGCGGGCAAGAAGATCGTCGTGATCGGCTCGGGTGCTACCGCGATCACTTTGATTCCCGCCCTGGTGAATTCGGGCTCCGGCTTTGTGACGATGCTGCAGCGCTCACCGACCTACATCGGCTCGCTGCCCGGGACCGACCCGTTCGCGGTGCGGTTCAACCGATGGCTTCCGGCTCGGCTGGCGCACCTCGCGAATCGCTGGAAAGCCATCGCGTTCAGCACCTTCCAGTATCAGCTGGCCCGCAAGCGGCCAGCCTACATGCGAAAGACGCTGATGACGATGGCCCAGCGGCGGTTGCCGAAAGACTACGACGTCGAGAAGCACTTCGGTCCCAGCTACAACGTGTGGGACCAACGGCTGTGCCTGGCGCCCGACGGTGATTTCTTCCGGGCCATCCGGCACGGCAAGGCCGACGTCGTCACCGACACCATCGACCGGTTCACCAAGACCGGAATCAAGCTCACCTCGGGTGTGGAGCTGCAGGCCGACATCATCGTCACCGCAACGGGATTGAACATGCAATTGCTCGGTGGGCTGCAGCCGACCCGCAATGGCGAACCGTTCGACCTCACCTCGCTGATGACCTATAAGGGCTGCATGTTCTCCGGAGTTCCGAACTTCGTCATCACCTTCGGCTACACCAATGCATCCTGGACGCTGAAGGCCGATCTGGTGTCGGAGTTCTTCTGCCGTGTCCTGAACTACATGGACGACAACGGGTTTGACAACGTAGAGCCGGAGCATCCCGGCACCGACGTCGACGAACTGCCTTTCATGGACTTCAGTCCCGGCTACTTCCAGCGGTCCATGCATTTGCTGCCCAAGTCGGGATCGCGGGCACCGTGGCGTCTCAAGCAGAACTACCTGTTCGACATGCGCACGATCCGGCGCGGCAAGGTCAACGACGAGAGCCTGCGGTTCACCAAAAAGCGTGCACCGGTAGCGGTTTAGCCGCTAACGACGACGATGCCGTCGTCGTCGCTGTAGGCGATCTCGCCGGGCACGAACGTCACACCGCCGAGGCTGACCTCGACGTCGCGCTCACCGACACCACTCTTGCTGCTCTTGCGGGGATTGGTGCCCAGCGCCTTGATGCCGATGTCGATGCCGCGCAACGCGGCGGCGTCGCGCACCGCGCCGTTGATGACCAGTCCCGCCCAGCCGTTGGAACGGGCCAGTTCGGCGATCAGGTCTCCGACCAGCGCGCTGTGCAGCGAGCCGGCGCCGTCGATCACCAGCACCCCGCCCGCACCCGGTTGTGAAAGTACGGATTTCAGCATTGCGTTGTCCTCGAAGCAGCGCACAGTGCTGATCGGTCCGGCGAATTCGGTGCGGCCGCCGAACTGGCGGAACTGAAGATCGCAGCTGCGCACGTCGGGCCCGATTCGGTCGACGAGGTCGGCTGTGGCCTCGAATGAGACGCTCATCAGCGCCGCCGCAGTTGCCGGATCAGCAGGATCGCGAGCAGACTCAGAGCTACGGCGACCACGAGTGGCAACGTCGACGAGCCCGGTACCGACGGTGCAACGTTGACCGATACTGGGTTGTTGGCGCCCTCCACCGTGGATTTCGCCTGTGCGGCAGCATCTTTGGCGGCAGCGACGATTTCACCATCGGGCGGGGGTGGATCCTGCTGTGCCGCGGGCGGTTTCGGTGGCGTGGGAGCTGGGCTCTGGGCCGGCGCTTTCTTCGGGGGCGCCTTCTTGGCCGGAGCCTTCTTTGCGACGGCCTTCTTCGCGGGCGCCTTCTTGGCCGGCGCTTTCTTCGCGGGTGCCTTCTTCGCGGCCTTGGCGGGAGGCGTCTGCTCCGGCGGCGGCGCTGCGCCGTTGGCCTCGCTGTTGGGTTGATCTTGAGGGTCTGCCATGCGGCCGCTCCTTCGCAGCTTTCTCTCGGCCATTCCTAGCCCCGCCAAAAGTTACTCGGACCCCATCATGCCAGCACGGGCGATCGCGCCCCGCCGACCAGGTCGATCAGGGCTTGCGGCGCAGGGTCAACAACAGGCCCGCACCGACGATCGCCACGGCCACCGCGACGAACGGCCAGACGGGGATGCCGTGGCCGGCGTCACTGCTCGTGGCGGCGGGTCCCGGCGTGCCGGTACCGGGCACCGTCAGCCGGAACGACCACGACCCCGACACCACATGACCATCGGCGGACGTTACCCGGTAATTCACCGTGTAGGAGCCCGTCGGTCCCAGTGGGCGCAGCGCGATGCCGACGATCGCGCCCTGCACGGTGGTGTCCCCGGTGGACCAGACATTGCCGTCCGGTCCGACGACGGTCATGGCCGCGAACGTGGTCTGCAATCGCTCGTTGAAGGTGGCACTGACCCGGCTCGGACCGGTGGCGAGAACCGCATCATCGGCGGGGTCGGCGGACACCCGGGTGGCGTGTGCCGACGCGACCTGTGCGGTCAGCGTCGCGGTAGACAGCAAGGCGGCCAGCAGCAGGCTCACCCATGCGACGGCGGCCGCCCGCCTCATGTCCTAGGGCGGCGGACCAGCACCAGGGCGATGCCCACTGCGGCCACGACCAGGGCCGCTCCGCCCAGCACCCGCGCGATGTTGTCCCCCGACGTCGACTCGTCGCCGTGGTCGGCGGGCATGCCCGAATGGTGGTGCTCATGCGGGGCGCCCGACCCGGCGCCGAGGGTCAGCGTGGGCACCGGGTGCTCGGGCTCACCACCACCGGCCGTCGGCTGCTGATCCCACTTGACGACCGTCCCGTCGGCGTAGGTCTGGGTGGCCGGGAAGTTGACGGTATCGGTGTCGGGCAGTTTCACCGAGATCCGAAACAGCGCGAACTGGTCAACTCCGATGCCGCCGCCCGGTGCCGCCGTCCAGGTCACCGAGTGCACGACGCCGGATGCCGTGTCGCGGTCGAGCTTGGCCGTCCACCCGGGCATCGCTTCGGTGCGTGCGGATGCGACGTCGGGAAGCACGACGCTCAGCGCAGTGGTCGCGGCGCCCTTGTCGGATTCGTTGGGGACCGCAAAGGTCACGATCGCCATGGCGCCCCGGACAGCGGTGTCGGCACTGGCGTGGACGTGCGCCCACGCGGTGGCGCTCCCGGAGCCGACGAAGAGCGCGGCGGCGGCCGAGACGACAACAAAGACGCGCAACATCCACCTGTCGCGAAATGCCATGTCAGAACACTACTTTCAGGTCAGTCCGAGCCGAGCCATCAGATCTGCTTCGATGCCGTCGAGTTGCGAGGAGATCGCCGAGTGCGCGGCGCGCCGGCGCGCGGCCGGCATGTTCTCCGCGGCGGTGACGGCCGCCGACAAATCGGTGAGCCGCTCGGAGATGGCGGCCACGAACTGCTTGGTCTCGGCGTCCTTGGGCTTTTTCTCCTGCACCATTGCCAGTGACTTTTCCGAGCCGGCGATCCGCGCCGACAGCTGGGCGCCGTGCCCGGAGAACTGGCCGATCTGCGCCAGCGGGATCCCGAGTTGGTCAGCGCGACGCTGGTCGATCATCGCCCGGGCGGCCATCGCCGCCCGGTAGATCACCGGCGTCAGGATCGGTGCCAGCAGCCGCGAGACCGTCAGCACCCGACGGATCCGCGTCGGCGACAACACCTTGCCCTCCCGTGCCGCCTTGAGCTCGGTCTCGGCGACTTTCAATGCCGCGCGGTCGCTGTCGCGTTGCGACTTGATCTGCGCGTTCAGCGCCCTCTCGGCCGCCCGTCGATCGGCCTTCAATCGGCGCGCCTGGTTCTTGGCGTCGAGCTTGGCTTCCAGCTTGGCGCGGGCCTTGATCGCACGGGCTTCGGCACGACGCGTGGCGCGAGTCTTTCGCTTGCGAAACAGGCCCATTCCCGGCCGCCTCCCGGTGTCTCGTGGACTATCGCTGTCGTGTGTACGCGATCCGAGAGCAACCCTAATCGGAACAGGTCGACGGCAGCCGTTCAGGTCGGCTGCCCAAGCAACCGGCTAGGCGTCGAGGTGTTCGGCGCGGCGCAATTCGTCGACGCGCTCGACGATGTCCTGCTGCGCCTGGGGAGACAACCCGGCGGCGCGCAGCGCGATGCGACGCACACCGTCGTCGCGCATGGTGGACATCCAGACCAGCTCCTTGTCGAGCTTTTCGTAGTACTCGTCGTCGGTGAAGTAGGCCGACTTGATCCGGAAGAAGTTGGCCAGGGCGGCCATCGTCGCCGACGACGGGTTCGTGCGATTGCCGGAGCGTAGCTGCGACAGGTAGGGAGCCGACATCGTGATGCCCTCCGCCTTGAGTGCCGCGATCACCTCCGCTGAGGTGTGCGGTCCGCGCCCGGGTGGATACACCGTGTCGAACAAGCGGTTCAGGCGGGCGGAAAACGTCGTGCTCATCGATATGACCTCCACTGGGCTGTAGAAGTGAAACTGTTACCTAAGTGTATTTGCTGACCATGGTAGCGAGAGTTTGTGTCCGCAACCAGGTGCAAAGGGCGCCGGGTTCGCTGGTGACGGCCCGAGGGTTCGCTGCATCCACACGTGACGAGCGTCCAACTAAATGACGGCAGTGTCCATAAAGCGAACAAAACTCACAGGTTATCCGCAGAAAGCAAGTCTGGTAGCCGGACGCTTCGGCGCGCGGCCGAGAGGTAGCGCGGCGGCCGGCGCAACGGTGTCGGCCGGATATCTCGCAACGGACTGGTAGCTAAAACCTATTGAAAGCATACTTTGCTGTCCGGTCTGATTTTTGTCGCCCCAAGAGGGGACGGGTGCAGCAAACAGTCCTCAGAGATACCTCTGGAGGCAACTGCCGGGCTCGGTCGGCTTGCGCGTGCGAGCGGCGTTGCGCCTTAGCCGGTCTCCGGTGACCTCCCCGCATACCACGCCTCGGTGCGACGGCGTCGCAATGTTTGCGCCGTTGCCGATGAAACGGGGGTCAGCGCCGCCGCCACGGTCGTCGGGATGGCCTCCGACCGCCAGCTCAGCGCGCCGTCGAACACTATCCACGGGCCGAACTCGAGGAACAAGACGGCGGCCCACATGTGCAGCGCGTCGGCGAGGGCGAACGACGACACTATGGTCGGCAATACGAAGCGGGTACGGGCCCATGGGACCGTCGTCGGCGCCGCCCTCGCGCCAGGGGCATCACCGAACGCGGTCGCGGACCCAACGGCCATCGGGCGTGCCGGCAGCGTGGCGCCGGGGAATTGGCCGATCGTCACCGAGACCGTGGGGGCAAGCATTCGGGGAGCTTTCGACGCGTCGTTGACGACCGCTGCGGTCATCGAACACCGCTGGAAGGTCTCGTCCACCGATCCGTTGGGACCGGTTCGCCGGCCGGGCTATTCGCCAGTATGTCGACGCGACGATTCGGGGCTACCCCCTTCGCTATCGGTCTCAGGCCAGCGGGCAAACCGTGGGTGCGCCAGGACGGCGTCGAAGTTCGGATACCCGTATCCGTCGGATTCGGGCTATGAACTAAAGCGTTTGAATTCCCTTATGCCGCAAGCAGCATGGCCAGGATCGCGGTGTCGGGATGGCTGATGGGGTCGACACCGACACGGCTGACCATCGACGTGATGGTGCCGTCGGCTTCCGCTTCGACCCACGCCGCCCGGTGCTCCAGTCCCAAATAGGGCAACCCCGGCAACAACACGCATCCCGACGCCGCTCCGGTGCATTCCGGCAACGACGGCGTGGTTTCCGACGGGGGGTGCAACATCAGCAGCGCCGGCGGCTGATGATCCGCGAAATACCCTGGCTGAATTGCGGATTCACCAAATACCGTGCCCTCGGCGAGCACCAGGCCGACGGTGTCGGGCTCGGGCTCGTCGGGCAGTTCCTCACGGGCGCCGAATACCGTTGTGGTGGAAAGCAATCCGGGCAACGATGCGACCCGCACCGCAACCATCAACAACTGCGCCCACTCCTTGGTCGAGTCGGGCCAACGGCCGGAGATGACAAACCCTTTCAAGGCACCACGAGCATGAAAGGGGGCTACCCCTATCGGTTGGCCTGAACCAGTTTCCATCTCGACCTCCGCACGACATCGTCGTCCGAAATAACCACGCTGGTAGCTCGAATAGTTAAGAATGCCTGCGGTTTAGGCGCGTTGCAACTCGACACGGCCACGCGCCGTTACCTTTCCTGAAGCGAGCCGTCCCGGCGGGATAAAGCAGAGGGCGCCACGCGATATCGCGTGACGCCCTGTGCTCTACGAGATAAAAATCAGCCGAAAATAAGGCCCTGGGTCTTCGAAGTTGCGGCCGCGTAACGCGACTGCACATCTGCCCAATTGACCACGTTCCAGAACGCCTTGACGTAGTCGGCCTTGACGTTCTTGTACTGCAGGTAGAAGGCGTGTTCCCACATGTCGACCTGCAGCAGCGGGATGATGCCCAGCGGCACGTTGGCCTGCTGGTCGTAAAGCTGGAAGGTCAGCAACCGGTCGCCGAGGGTGTCGTAGCCGAGCACCGCCCAGCCCGAACCCTGCAGGCCGTTGGCCGCCGCACTGAACTGAGCGCGGAATTTGTCGAACGATCCGAACTGCTCGTCGATCGCGGCCGCCAGGTCGCCGGTCGGCTTGTCGCCACCGTTCGGAGACAGGTTCTTCCACCAGATCGAGTGATTGACGTGGCCACCCAGGTGGAACGCCAAGTTCTTCTCGTTCAGGAAGATCGCGGCGTGGTCGTCATTGGCGCGGGCCTCTTCGAGTTTGGCAATGGCGTCGTTCAAACCCTTGACGTAGGTCGCATGGTGCTTGCTGTGGTGGATCTCGTTGATCTGACCTGAGATGTGTGGTTCCAGCGCTGCGTAGTCCCAGTCCAAATCGGGCAGGGTGTATTCAGCCACGGCATTCCTTTCCTCGATGATCGTCTTAACGCGCATTCGCACGGAGTCCGCCACGCGACAGGCTCAGCGTAATCAACCCTGCTCCATGACAGCACGCGCCGCAAGGACTGCCCCAATGGGCCGGTGGGCCGAGTACCCCCTCGGCGTGGTTTCAAGAGGAAGTAATCAAGACAAAACGATGAGCGCGAGAACCGCGAGCAATGCCAGCGCGATCAGGCCGGCACGCAAGGCGGCGATGCTGTAACTGTGGTTCCAGGCAGGCGATCCGGAATACGAGTTCGACGCGGCCGGGCTACCCGAACCCCACGAATGCAGCGCCATCGATCGCCTTTCACCGTTCGCCCACCTCAGTGGAGTGAGGTGAGTCACAACATTTTTCGTGATGGCGATCATAACTCTTTGCGATGGGCTTGGAAAATGTCCCTAACCACAACACGCTGAGCTGCGGATTCGTGTTGTCCGATGGCGACCGTCCGAGTCTGGGTTGCAGGTCAGCGTGGATTTCGCGGGGGCAACTGCGATCGCTGTGCAAAGGGGGCGGTCCATTCGCTCGGCTGCTCGTCGGGCCTGTCGATGGCGTGCCAAAAGTAGCCAGCGTTATCCACAGTTGGGGCCAGGGTTAACCGCTCGTTGCTGATTGATTGCGTCTATACCCCACACCCCATGTGGATAAACCTGTGGAAACTGTGGATAGCCACGAAGTAGCTGTGACCGGCGTAACAGGCGCGCGCTGGTGACGCCGGAGGCGAATGCCGCAGCGTACCGACGCCCCCTGGTGAGGTGGGCCGTGCTTTCCGCTACCGCCGGGAGGATCGGTGCATTTCAGCGGGTCGCGCTCGGCGGTGGGGACGGTCGCGTTGCAGCAGCCCGCATCGTCGCCAGGGCTACGCTGGTCCGGTGATCCAGGTGTGCTCTCAGTGCAGCACTCGGTGGAACGTGCGTGACCGCCGCCGCGAGTGGTGCCCGCGCTGCCGCGGTGCGCTGCTCGCACCATTGCCGGACACCGCTGCGGCCGACCCTCGCTGGGGCACGCACGCTAGCCCGCCGGCGCCGGCTCGGCCGGTCGCGCCGCAACGCACCCCGCCGCGGTTGCCGCCGGGCTTCCGCTGGATCGCGGTGCGTCCGGGCGCCGCACCGCCCGCGCGGCGAGGACGACGCGTGCTCGGGCCGACGCCCCGCTACGCGGTGATCCCGCGCTGGGGCTTGACCGACCGCGTCGAGCAGGCCGCGGCGGGCCCCGAAGGTTCGACGCCCTCCGCGCCGCCGTCCGCGGTGGTGCGTCTCGTGCTGTTCATCAGCGTGCTCACGCTCGGCGCTGCCGCGCTGGTGTACGTCGCCCGGTATGTGTTGTTGGTCTACAACCGAAAGACCTTGCTGAACTCGATCGTGGCGACCGCGGCGGACTGGCTGGGGGATCTGGCCAGCGTGGCGGCGCTCATCGCGTTGATCACCTCCGGCGTGTTTCTGGTCCTGTGGCTGATCGCACGGCGGGCAGCGGTGTTCGCGCATTACGGCCTGGCCGATCATCGTTCGGTCGCGGCGCTGTGGGCCGGCTGTGCCGTGCCGCTGATCAACCTGCTGTGGGCGCCGGTCTACGTCATCGAGCTGGCCGCTCTCGAAGATCATCTCGCTCGGGTGCGCCGGCCCATCGTGGAGTGGTGGATCGCGTGGGTCTTCAGTTACGCGGTGTCGATCTGGGCCATCGTCACCAGCTTCGCCACCGATCCTCAGGGCATCGCGAACAACACCGTTCTGATGGTGTTCGGGTACCTGTTCGCGGCCGCGACGCTGGCCGCCGCGGCCCGCATTTACGAGGGGTTCGAACGCAAACCCGTCGCTCGGCCTACGCATCGCTGGGTTGTGGTAACCCCGGATCTCCCGGCTCCGCCCGGCGCGTCCGACGCCGCTCCGGTTGAGTTGAAGGGGGAGGAACCGGCAGCATAGGGGTATGACGTGGGCCCACGAGGTGGTCGCCGGGCACCCCTTTGTCGTTGCTCACCGCGGCGCATCGGCGGCTCGCCCCGAACACACGCTGGCCGCCTACGACCTCGCGCTCAAAGAGGGTGCCGACGGTGTGGAATGCGACGTGCGGCTGACCCGGGACGGTCACCTGGTCTGCGTGCACGACCGCCGGCTGGACCGGACCTCGACCGGTGCCGGTCTGGTCAGCACCATGACGCTTGCCCAGTTGCGTGAGCTGGAATTCGGTGCCTGGCACGACAGTTGGCGTCCCGATGGCACCCACGGGGATACCAGCCTGCTGACGCTGGATGCCCTGGTATCGCTGGTGCTCGACTGGAACCGGCCGGTGAAGCTTTTCATCGAGACCAAGCACCCGGTTCGGTACGGCTCGCTGGTCGAGAGCAAGCTGCTGGCGCTGCTGCACCGCTACGGCATCGCCTCGCCGGCGTCGGCCGACCGGTCGCGCGCGGTGGTGATGTCCTTCTCGGCTGCGGCCGTATGGCGAATCCGGCGAGCAGCACCGCTGCTGCCCACGGTGTTGCTCGGCCGCAATGCCCGTTACCTGACCAGCAGCGCGGCCACGGCCGTCGGTGCCACCGCCGTCGGGCCTTCGGTCGTCGCACTGAAGGACTATCCGCAACTGGTGGATCGCGCCGCCGCCCAGGGTCGGGCGGTGTACTGCTGGACCGTGGACGGGCACGACGACATCGACTTCTGCCGGGACGTCGGGGTGGCCTGGATCGCTACCAATTACCCCGGCCGCACGAAAACCTGGCTGGAACAGGCGCGGACCCTCGACGGCAGGGGCTAGACCGGCGAGACCAGATGGCCGCCCGCGGCCGGCGGGGCGCTCGCGCTGATGCCCTGCGTCGCCACCTCGCGGGCGACGAAGTACTCCAGGTCGAACAGGTTGGCTCCGGCGCGCTCGGACACCGTCACCAGCGTTTTCATCACCGCGACCTCTTCTACCTGCTCTTGCAGGAACCACTGCATGAACTGCTCGCCGAGGTAATCACCCTCGTCGCGGGCCACTCGGGCCAGCTGGGTGATCTGTTCGGTGACGATCTTTTCCTGCTCGAGAGCCAGGACCAGCGCGTCGCGCGGCTGGTCGAATTGATTGCGCACCGCGTCGACGCCCGCGATCTCGACCTGGACGTCCCGGTCGAGCAGATGCTGCACCAACATCATCGCGTGATTGCGTTCCTCAAGCGCGCGGCCGTAAAAATGCTTCGCCAATTGTGGCAGTTCGCCGGCGCTGAAATAAACGGCAATCGCAACGTATTGTTGAGAGCTCGTGAATTCGTGGGAAATCTGTTCCTGGAGTAATGAGTGGAACTTGGACTTGGGGGCGTCGGCTTCGGCCATGTCAGCAGCTTATCGCAGGTAGAAGGGTGCCGCAACGAGTGCAGGACCGATTCGGAAAGTTCTCAGAACGCTATAAGTGCATTTGTCTAGGTCATATTTACTAACCATAGGAAATTCACATTACTCAATCTGGAATTGCGACTCGTACTAACGTCACGAAATCACTGTGACTGCCCTTCGAGTGCGGCGTCGGGCACGACGGAGTCGGCGGCCAGCGCTTCGAACAGCTTGGCCGCGACCTCGTGATTCCATACCACTACCGAGCCGGCGCTGTTACTGGTGAACTCCCCGATCGGGACGGTCAGCGTGGTGGTAGGCCCGTGCAGCGCCCAGCCCAGCCGGGCCAGGTCCCAGACGTGATCGCCGTCGTCGACCGTGAGCGCGTCGGCCGCGGCGTGCGGCACCGCATACCAGCGCCACGGGTTGAGCCATACCGTCGGGCTGGCCGCGCGGTGCAGCAGCGCCGAGACGAACTGCCGCTGGTTGACCATCCGGTCTAGATCCGCGCGGGGGGTGTCGCGGGTGCGCACGTATCCGAGCGCGTTGCGGCCGTCCAGCTTCTGGCAGCCGGCGGGCAGGTCGATACCGGCCAGCGGGTCGTTGATCGGCGCGGTGGGGCAGACGGTGATGCCGCCGAGGGCGTCCACCACGGCCGCGAACCCGCTGAACCCGATCTCGGCGTAGTGGTCGAGCCGCAGTCCGGTGGCCTGCTCGACCGTCTGGACCAGCAGCGGGGCCCCGCCGATCGCAAAGGCGGAGTTGATCTTGTCCTTGTCGTGTCCGGGAATCGGCACGAACGAGTCGCGCGGCAGCGACACCATCGTCGCCGGATTGCTCGACCCCAGCGCGGGGATGTGGATCAGCAGAATCGTGTCGGTGCGACTGCTACCGACGTCGCCGCCGGTGGCCAGATTCTCCTGCTGTTCCGCCGAGAGGCCTTGGCGACTGTCCGACCCGACGAGCAACCAGTTGGTGCCGCGGCTGGATGCCGGCCGATCGGGGTAATTGGTCAGCACGGCCTTGCGATGCAGCGTTGTGTCCAACCACAAGCCGCCGCCCAGGACAACCGCGGCCGCCAGCAGCAACCCGATCAGCAGCGTCGACGCGATCACCCGACCCCAGCGGCGCTTTCTGGGCTTGCGGTGCGCGCCCGGCAGATCCGACGTCGGCGCGGACCGATCGCGTGGCCGTACGCGCGATCGCGGCTTGTCCCCTGGCGCCCCCGGGCCGGGGGCTGCCGTGCCGGTGGAGACCGACGGTGAGATGCGGGGAAGCGGCACCGTCGGGTCGGTGGCAGACGGCGGCGGATGGTCGTGGCGACGCAGCATCGGCGGTGGCTCGGGACGCGACGGCGGCGGGACCGGTCGGCCACGGCGTGCGCCGTGCGCTGATCGATCGCCGTTCACCCGGCTAACTTACGTGCCCCGCCCGATCTGGCCGGCGGGTGGCGCGCCCGGTCAGGGACGGGCGCGCAAGCCGTTGATGAACGGGCAACCCATCAGCACGCGAATGGCCTGGCCCAGCCCGGTCATGTCATCCACCGGCTTGTGAAACGGCAGCCGGATGTCGTGGTCGTCGCCGTCGCCGCCTTCGACGCGGAAACGCACTCCGTACCGGTCCAGCCCCAGCGGGCGGACGTGTCCGCGCCGCAACGGCGCCGGCAGCCGGGATACCAGGCGGGCGACGACGTCGCCGTGAGCTTTGTCCAGGTGCCACAGCAGGCTCGACTCGATCTCGCAGAATGGGTCGGGCCTCGCCGCGAGCAGATCCCCGATGTCGACGGGTTCGGCGCCGGTAGCGTCGGTAACCACGACGGACGCAACCTCGAGCCGCAGCAAGGTGTAGCGATCTTCGCCCGGGCAGGCCGGCATGCACTTCGGCGTATCGACCTGCAGCAGCGCGGGATGCGGGCACTCGCTGGCGATCACATCGAGGGTTGGGTTGATCTCGCTGGGCGGGACCTGGTGCAGGTGGCCCCGAACCCACACCAGCGAACGCACCGGCTCCCGCAGCGGAAGCGGCGCGTAGTCGGTCAGCTCGAGCAGCGCTTGGGAGCCGCCGATCCGGCCATCGGCCGTGCTGTCACTGGGAAGTGCGACCGCGAAGGATCCGTCGTGCAGAAGGTGGTGCACCGGCGTGGGCACCGGGTCCTCACGCTCGACCGCGAGCAGGGCGCCACCGGCCCGGGCACAGGCGCTGCGGATGCGTTCGGCAGTCGTCGGCGCGGCGCTGGTCACCGGTAACATCGCTCTCCTCGATCGTTAGGTAAGCCTAAGTTAACTTAGATCGCAGACCGAAGCAAGGCCGCTTTTTGATTGAGGCCACTAGGGTTGTCACCGTGGTCGGCATCACTTACCTCGGTCCCGAAGGGACCTTCACCGAGGCGGCGCTTTTGCAGATGATGTCGGCCGGCCTGGTCCCTGACCAACAGCTGGGCCCGGTCCGGCGGACACCGATCGAAAGCACGCCAGCGGCGCTGGAGGCAGTCCGTAACGGGGAGACCGACTACGCGTGCGTGCCGATCGAGAACTCGATCGACGGCACGGTGGTGCCGACGTTGGACAGCCTCGCAAACGGCTCGCCGATGCAGATCTTCGCCGAGACGACGCTGGACGTGGCGTTCAGCATCGTCGTCCAACCGGGTCGCAACGCCGGCGACGTCAAGACGCTGGCGGCCTTTCCGGTGGCTGCCGCCCAGGTGCGCCGCTGGCTCGCCGCCAATCTACCCGCCGCCGAACTGCGCCCGGCGTACTCGAACGCCGACGCCGCGCGGCAGGTGGCCAAGGGCGACGCCGACGCCGCGGTGACCTCACCGCTGGCCGCTACGCACTGGAAGCTCGAGTCCCTTGCCGAAGGCGTGGTCGACGAACCCAACGCCCGGACTCGCTTCGTGTTGGTGGGCCGGCCCGGGCCGCCGCCGGTGCGCACCGGCGCCGATCGCACCTCGGTGGTGTTGCGCATCGAGAACGCGCCGGGCGCGCTGCTCGCCGCGCTGGGCGAGTTCGGCATTCGCGACATCGACCTGACCCGCATCGAATCCCGGCCGACCCGGACCGAACTCGGTACCTATCAGTTCTTCGCCGACTGCGCGGGCCACATCGACGACGACGCCGTCGCCGAGGCACTCAAGGCGCTGCACCGTCGTTGTGTGGATGTGCGGTATTTGGGTTCCTGGCCGACGGGTTCGGCGACGGGCATCGGGCCGCCACCACCGGATGAGGCGTCGCGCTGGCTGGCGCGGCTGCGGGAGGGCAAACCTGAGCAGGCCGATGCTTCCGGCGGGGGGATGTAAACGATGAGTGGTCGGTTGGTGCTGCTTCGGCACGGCCAATCCTTCGGCAATGTCGAGCGGCGGCTGGACACCCGGCCGCCCGGGACGGATCTGACCCCGACCGGGCGCGACCAGGCCCGGGCGTTCGCGCTCGAGGCCGGGCGGCCGGCGCTGCTCGCGCACTCGGTGGCCAACCGGGCGTCGCAGACGGCCGCGGTGATCGGAACCCAGGTCGACGTCGCTCCGCGCGAATTCGCCGGGATCCACGAGGTACAGGTCGGCGAACTGGAGAACCGCAACGACGACGAGGCAGTCGCGGAGTTCAACGCCATCTACGAGCGCTGGCAGCACGGCGAACTCGACGTGCCGCTACCCGGCGGCGAAACCGCCAACGAGGTGCTGGACCGCTACGTCCCGGTGCTGACCGACCTGCGGATGCGCTACCTCGACGACCACGCGTGGACGGGTGACATCGTCGTCGTCAGCCATGGCGCGGCGATCCGGCTGGTATCGGCCGTGCTCGCCGGAGTAGACGCCGGCTTCGCGCTGGACAATCATCTGGGCAATGCCGAGTCGGTGGTGCTGGCCCCGATCACCGATGGGCGGTGGAGCTGTGTGCGGTGGGGAACCCTGACGCCGCCGTTCTATCCCGAACCCGAGGCGACGCCCGTCGCCGACGCGGTGCACTCGGGCACCGATCCAATGGGCTGATCAGACCGCCAGCGCCACCAATTCGGTGCAGGTGCAGCCGACGGCGTCGCAGTCGATGACGAACGTGTGCGCCAGCAGCTCGGGGCTGACGCAGTCCGGCTCGGTGCACTCCGAACGGCGCAGCGAGTGGCGAATAATGGTGCCGTGGCAGTGTTCCAGGCCTGCCCGGCAGTCGCGGCATTCTGCGCTCATAAGCCGTTCCTAGCACCAGGGGACGACAAATCCGCGCTGCCGCGCGGAGAAGATCGGCGGATTTGCGGGAATCGTCAACCCCACCCCAGTTCTTCCAGCCGGTCGTCGTCGATGCCGAAATGGTGGGCGATTTCGTGGATCACGGTGATTGCCACTTCCTCGACGACGTGGTCTTCGGAGTCGCAGATGTCCAGCAGTGCCTCGCGGTAGATCGTGATGGCGTCCGGTAGCGATCCGCCGTAGTCGGAGTCGCGCTCGGTCAACGCCACTCCTTCGTAGAGCCCCAGCAGTTCGGGCTCCTCGGGGTGGCGATCCTCGACGAGGATGACGACGTTGTCCATCGCGGCGGCCAGCTGGGCGGGAATCAGATCGAGCGCGTCGGAGACCAGTTCGTCGAACCGTTGCGGATCCATCCGCACGGTCATCCGGCTAACCCGCCGGCGCTGGCTCGGCTGGCGCGGGCGGTGCGCCCGGTGGGGGTGCGTCCGGCATGGGCGGTGGCGCTTGGTTACCGGCCGGCGGTGCACCGTTGTCGGCCGGAGGTGCCGGAACATCTTGCGGCGCTTGGCTGGCCGGGGCCTGGGTGGTCGCCCGGGGCGGCGTCACGACCGGCTGCTGCTGCGGCAGGTGCTGATTGCCCGGCGGCATCTCCGGCGCAGAGTTGGACTGCTGCGGCGGGCTCGCCGGCGTCTGGACCGGAATCTGCGGCATCTGCGGCATCGTGAGGCGCTCTTCGGGAATGTCGGGCGGCGGCACCGGGGCCATACCGTTGATCAGCAGTTGACCCTTGGCGCTGTTGACCAGGGTGGCCCAGCCCCCGTTACCCAGGGTGGCGCCGATGCTGCAGGCGACCTCACGACTACCCGCCGACCAGCTCGGCAGCGCCACGGTGGGGTAGATCAGCGTCAGCGTGGTGGTGCGCAATTTGATCGGCGTGAGATAGGCGTCGGTCATCTTGGTGCAGGCGTCCTTGATGTAGCCGTCCTGCTCGGGCTCGGCCGGCAGCGGCCCGGTGAACTTCTCGGCCAGGTTCACCGTGCCGGTGACCTCCATCGCGTGCGGCGCCTTGCAGTCGACCGGGACGTCGATGGGCTGGTTGGCGGTCGAGTCGATGCCCAGGCAGGTGCCGGCGGGCCACACCTTGGACTGGTCGACGTCGGCGACCTTGCCCTTGAAAGAGGCCTGTTCGTTGTTCGCACCGGGCATCTGCAGGCCGCACAGCATGCGGCGTTCCCCGGACTGACGCCACGCCCGGTCACCGGCCCACAACAGGCTGACGCTGAATTTGCTGTTGGGATCGTACTTGGGCCCGAGGTAGCGGCGCACCGCGGCCTCGCACTGCTCCTGGCTGATCTGCTGGATGCGAGCCGGCGACGGCGGCGCGGCGTTGGGGCCGTATTCCGAACCGGGGAAGGTGCGCATGTCGATGGATTCGGCGACCTCGAACTTGTGGTCGTCGGTGCACTTGACGATGCTCGCGGACTCCGGCGTGACGTCCGGCCACATCAGGCAGTCGCCGGTCTTGGCGCGGTTGAAGGCGGCGTCGGTCTTAGCTCCGGTGCTGGGTACCGGGTTGCTGTCGAGGTAGCCGGCAAGCCTGCCCTGCCCCGCCCCGCCGACCGGCAGCGCGGTTACCAGGCCGGCGATCAACAGCCCGCCGAGCGCGAACAGGAGCAGCGCCCGTCGGGTCGCGGTCGCCTGCAGGGTTCGCGGCAACTGGAAGCCGGCCGGCGGCTGCTCCGCCTCAGCGGTGGGCGGGCCGGGTGCGGCGACTTCCGTCTCGAGGGTGTCCGACATCGCCTCCCATTCTGACAGGACGCTCGGGCGAACGTGACAAACGTTACACATGTGAGTCCTGGGGTTAGCTCTGTCGGGTGCTCCCGCGCGACGGGTGCCGAGCCGAAAGTAATCTTGCGGCCGTGATCGACCTCAAGCTGCTCCGGGAAGACCCCGACGCCGTGCGCCGCTCCCAACTCAGCCGCGGTGAGGATCCGGCGCTGGTCGATGCGCTGCTGACGGCCGACGCGGCCCGCCGGGCCGCGATCTCGACGGCCGACACGCTGCGCGCCGACCAGAAGGCCGCCAGCAAGAGCGTGGGCAAGGCGTCGCCCGAGGAGCGACCGGCGCTGTTGGCGCGCGCCAAGGAGCTCGCCGATGAGGTGAAGGCCGCCGAGACCGCCCAGGCCGACGCGGAGGCCGCGTTCACCGCCGCGCACATGGCGATCTCGAACGTCGTCATCGACGGGGTGCCCGCGGGCGGGGAGGCCGATTTCGCGGTTCTCGACGTCGTCGGTGAGCCGCCGGCGATCGAGAACCCGAAGGATCACCTGGAGCTGGGTGAGTCGCTGGGCCTGATCGACATGGCGCGCGGCGCCAAGGTGTCCGGCTCGAGGTTCTACTTCCTGACCGGCAAGGGTGCGCTGTTGCAGCTCGGCCTGCTGCAGCTGGCGCTGCGGCTGGCCGTGGAGAACGGATTCGTCCCGATGATCCCGCCGGTGCTGGTGCGGCCCGAGGTGATGGCGGGCACCGGATTCCTGGGCGCCCACGCCGATGAGATCTACCGGGTCGAGGCCGACGACCTCTACCTGGTCGGTACCTCGGAGGTGCCGTTGGCGGGCTATCACTCCGACGAGATCCTGGACCTGTCCGGCGGTCCGCTGCGGTACGCGGGCTGGTCGTCGTGTTTCCGCCGGGAAGCGGGCAGCTACGGCAAGGACACCCGCGGCATCATCCGGGTGCATCAGTTCGACAAGGTCGAAGGTTTCGTCTACTGCACGCCCGGCGAGGCCGAGGCCGAACACCAGCGGCTGCTGGGCTGGCAGCGTGAGATGCTGGCGCGCATCGAGGTGCCGTACCGGGTAATCGACGTGGCCGCGGGCGATCTCGGGTCGTCGGCCGCTCGCAAGTTCGACTGTGAGGCGTGGGTGCCCACCCAGCAGACCTACCGCGAGCTGACGTCGACGTCGAACTGCACCACGTTCCAGGCGCGCCGGCTGGCCACCCGCTACCGCGACGCGGGAGGCAAGCCGCAGATCGCCGCGACGCTCAACGGGACACTCGGCACCACCCGCTGGCTGGTGTCCATCCTGGAGAACCACCAGCGGCCCGACGGCAGCGTGCGGGTGCCCGCCGCCCTGGTGCCGTTCGTCGGGACCGAGGTGTTGGAGCCCTAGGCGTTGACCGTCGCGCGCTCTTGTTCGTGGCGGCGCTGCCGTTCCATCGTCGCGAAGTAGAACGCGAACGCGAACGCGAAGCTGGTGAACAGGCTGGACACGAAGTACAGCCAGGGACGCTTATACCCGCGGCGATAGCCGTCCACAATGGTAAAGATCGGCAGCAGAACGACATTGGCGATCGTGTAGTCCTGGCTGGCCGAGCTGGCCGCGGGGTTGGTGAACATCAGCTTGATGTATTCGGCCCAGCTCCCGTGTTCGCCCCACAGCGGGTTGGTGGATCCGTGCGAGTACTCCGCCACGTAGGTGATGTTGAAGTACCAGCCGAGCGCGACCGACGCGATCCCGACGACGTAGTAGACGATTTCCATCGGAGAGAAGAATCCGCCGGTGGCGGGCCGGGCGAAGACCGTCGAGTTCGACCGGACGATCCAGATGATGACCGCGAGTCCGAGTACCGCGTGGGTGATGAGGGAGACCATGGGCGCAGTCTCGCCCCCGCCGCGAAGTTTTGTCAATAATGACACAACATTTCTTGGTACCTTACTGAAATGGTTCGGCCCGCCCAGACGGCACGCAGCGAGCGCACCCGCGATGCGTTGCGGCAGGCTGCGGTGGTGCGATTCCTGGCCCAGGGCGTGGAAGACACGTCGGCCGAACAAATTGCCGCCGACGCCGGGGTATCGCTGCGCACGTTCTATCGGCACTTCACGTCCAAGCACGACTTGCTCTTCGCGGACTACACCGGGCTGCACTGGTTTCGCGCGGCCCTGGATGCCCGGCCGGCGGGCGAGGCGATCATCGATTCGGTGCAGTCGGCCGTTTTCGCGTTCCCCTATGACGTCGACGCGGTGACCAAAATCGCCGCCCTGCGCCACGACGAACTCGACCCCGGCCGCATCGTTCGCCACATCCGTGAGGTCCAGGCCGACTTCGCCGATGCCATTGGCGCGCAACTAAACCGGCGCAGCGGCGGGACCAACGGCACCGCGCATCTGACGGTGGACGAACAGGTACGCACCGCGGTGACCGCGCGGTGCATCGCGGCCGCGGTGTTCGGCGCGATGGAAGTCTGGATGGACAGCGACGACCGGTCATTGGGTGAACTCGCGCGGCTGTGTCATGGCGCGCTCGAGTCGCTGCGTGCGGGAATCACCGACTCGTGGAGCTCGGCCGCTGCGCGGCGAGTTTCGTCATAATTGACAAAACTTTGCGCCCGTGCGAGCCTCCTTTCCGGAGGGCAGGCATATGACTGACTATGACGCGATCGTTATCGGTGCAGGGCACAACGGGCTCACCGCGGCCGTGCTGCTGCAAAAGGCGGGACTGCGCACGCTGTGCCTGGACCCCAAGCTCTACGCGGGCGGCATGGCGTCCACCGTAGAGCTGTTCGACGGGTACCAGTTCGAGATCGCCGGCTCGGTGCTGTTCCCGACGTCGTCCGAGGTGGTCCGCGAGCTGGGCCTGGACGCCATGCCGACGATCGACCTGGACGTCATGTCGGTGGCCGTGCGTGGTGTCGGCGACGATCCGCTGATCCAGTACAGCGATCCGATCAAGCTGTTCACCCACCTCAACGAGGTGCACGGGGCGGAGGCCGTCAACGGGATGGCGGGGCTGATGGGATGGGCTCAAGCGCCGTGCCGCGCGTTGGGCCGATTCGAAGCCGGGACGCCGCCCAAGAGCATCGACGAGATGTATGCCTGTGCCACAAACGAATTCGAGCGCTCAGCGATCGACGACATACTGTTCGGATCGGTCACCGACGTGTTGGACCGGTACCTGCCCGACCGCGAGAAGTTCGGTGCGATCCGCGGCTCGATGACCGTGCTGGCCGTCAACACGCTCTACCGCGGGCCGTCCACGCCGGGAAGTGCTGCCGCGCTTGCCTTCGGACTCGGCGTTCCCGAAGGCGACACCATGCAGATGAAGAAGCTGTGCGGGGGCATCGGCGCACTGACCGCTCATCTGCGCGAGGTGTTCGAGAGCCACGGCGGCGAAGTTCGGTTGCGCACCAAGGTGACCGACATTCTGGTCGCCGACGGACAAGTCACCGGAGTCCGCACCGAGGCGGGCGAGACATTCAACGCCCCGATCGTGGTGTCGGGCGTCGCGCCGGACGTCACACTCAACGAGATGGTCGATCCCGCCGAGTTGCCCGCCGATATCCGGGAACGCTATGCGCGCATCGATCACCGCGGCAGCTACTTGCAGATGCACTTCGCACTGGACGATGCGCCCGAATTCGCGGCACCCTACGAGATGCTCAACGACCGGGCCATGCAGGCCTCCATCGGGCTGTTCTGCACGCCGGAAGAAGTCCAGCAGCAGTGGGAGGACGCCCGCCGCGGCATCGTTCCGGCCGACCCGACGGTGGTGCTGCAGATCCCGTCGCAGAACGACCCGGACCTGGCGCCGGACGGCAAGCACGCCGCTTCGGCATTCGCGCTGTTCTTCCCGATCGAGGGCGATGTTGATTACGGGCAGGCGAAAATCGAGATGGGTCAGCGGGTCATCGACAAGATCACCCGGCTCGCACCGAATTTCGAACGCAGCATCATCCGGCACACCACCTTCACGCCCAAGCACATGGGGGTGATGTTCGGTGCCCCCGGCGGCGACTACTGCCACGGCCTGTTGAACGCGAACCAGATCGGTCCCAATCGGCCGGGTCCGAGAGGCTTTCTCGGCCAACCGATCCCGATCAAGGGACTGTACCTGGGCAGTGCGGGTTGTCACGGCGGACCCGGGATCACCTTCACCCCTGGCTACAACGCCGCGCATGCGGCGCTGGAAGACCGCTAGCCGAGCCGGGCCAGCAACTCGTCGAGCAGGGCGATGAATTCGGCCGGGCGCGCCGGGGTGAACGCCGGGTTCGGCCGGGCGCGGATGTCCAGGGTGATCAGCGTCGACCGCAGTGGTCGTTGCACGTCCAGCGGCAGCCAATAGCGCGGGTCGGTACCGCCCCACAGGGTGAACCGGGCCGTGAACCAGCCCAGCGGCTGGGATTTGTATGCGCGGATCGAGCCCAGTGCGATGATCTTCGACGTGCCGTCAGGAAAGTGGTAGCGCCGCAACGTGATCGCCGCCCGGTCCAGCTGTACCAGGCCGTCGTCGTAGGTATCGGTCATACCCGGCGGCTCCGCAGCTCGTGACCGCGGGTGGTCAGGCAGCGGCCGTTGTCGAGCCGCCACTGCCAGCCATGCAGATTACAGGTGAGGGTGTCACCCTCGATCACACCGAATTTCGACAGATCGGCCTTGAGGTGGGGGCAGCGGCGCGCAATCTCCCAGCCGTCCATGGTGATCGACGCGGAGTCGTCATGCGTTTCGGCGAACCAGCCGTCGGCGTAGGCGATGCGTTCGTCGGTCAGGCACTTGAAGAAGGTGTACAGGTATTCGTTGTAGCCGCCGACCCGCCACGCCCGGAAACGCGTGGACAAGAAGATGGTGTTGACCCAGTCCGGTTCCCGATCGCGCAGCACGGTGCGCACCAACTCGGGGGCGATCGCAAAGCCGTAGCGGAACTTCTCATGCGCAATGCGTTCGCGGACAATCCTTTTCGGGAAGTCGAGGACCACCGTCTCAGAGCCGATCACCAGCTCGACCGGGTAGCCGATGCCGTCGCAGATCTCGTCGCTCTGCAGCATGATCGGCTCGAACAATGCGCGCAGCGGTTCCAGCAGCGGCTCGCCGGCCGCGGGTGCCCAGCCGGCCCGTTCGGCGGCCAACACCGGGGCCATCCGTTCGGCATAGTCGGCGATATAGGCCGCCTTGCCCGTGGTGAAGATGGCCTCCACGTCTTCGTCGGGTAATGGATGCCGTAGCGAATTCAGCGACCTGCCAGTGAAATCCGCGACGGATCCCGGAATCATCAGCAGGCCGCGTTCGTGCCCGTGGCGGCGCATTTGGTCCAAGAACACCAGTTGGTCCGGGAAGATGTTGGCCGGATCACCGTGGTCGTCGTTGAGGTGGCGCAACTCTGGGTCCAAAAAGCATGGCGGTCCCGCCGACGGCACCACCCAAGTCGCACCCACCTGCGCGATGTACTGGCGGGCGCGATCCATTTGGCGCTGCCGCTTCTGGGTACCGAACGCCGCCTTGGCCCGGGCCGGCATGTCGTAGACCATCGGATACCAGATCGCCCCGGAATACTGCAGCAGGTGGACGTCGATATGCCCGAACTCGGTCGCCAGCATGTCCAGATCGACTGGGCGGGCGTCGTTCATGTTGAAAAGCGTTGTCTCGCCGTCGGACACGACGAGGGCCGAGTCGCCGATCGGGCCGTCGGCGGGTGCCCGCAGTGCGACGACCATGACGTCCAGGTCACCCTTGGGTCCGCTGACGTGGTGCGTGACCGAGTCGCTGGTCTCGAAGAACCGGTGAAAACCTATTTCCTGCAGTTCATTTCGAAGGTCCGGCACGGGGAAGTCGGGCAGTAGCACCACCGCGTCCTTGTTGACGTGATCGCGCAGCAGGTTCGCGTCGAAGTGGTCCTTGTGCAGATGTGAGACATACAGGTATTCGCAGTTGCCGAGGCTGTCCCAGTCCAGCGCGGTGTTGTCGGGGAACGGGAACCATGACGCGAAGTAGGCCGGATTGACCCAGGGATCGCACAGAATGCTGCCCGCCCGGGTTTGGATCAGAAATCCGGCGTGGCCGACGCTCGTGACCTGCACAAATGCCTTTCGAAGGGTTCTGTCGAATCCCTTTGAGCTTAGCGTGAGGTGCTGTCCGAGGTGATATCTCGGGTTGGTTCTAGGCCTGCCACAGTCGCCGGTAGTAGTCGATGCGCACGGGGTCTGGCTCGACGCCATAGGCGGTGAAGAACTCCGACTCCCAATTCCGGCCGGGATAGTTCCAGCCCAGCGAGAGCGTCGCGACTGCCAGATCGGCCCATCGATCCGCCACCCCGAGGTCGCCGACGTCGACGTGACCGCAACAACGGCCGCCGTCATCGATCAGGGTGTTGGGTGCACACGCGTCACCGTGGCAGACCACCAGCCGATCGACCGGCGGCGGTTCGCCGACGCGGCTGCGGACGGCGCGGGGCAGGGCGGCCAGCCGGCCGGCCGGCGACCATTCGAAAGGGTATGTGGCCGTCGGCAATCCGTCGTGCAGGTCACGCAGCCCGGCACCGATCGCACGCACCGCCATCTCCGGGGCCGCCAGCCACCGTGGGTGCACCGCGGACAGTCCCGCCAGCCCGCGGGTGTGCAGCCAGGCGCGGTCGTCGTCGACCCCGAATCCGAGCACCTGCGGCACCGCCACATGCCGGGCCGCCCAGCGCAGCCGCCGCGCTTCGGCGGCGAAGTCGGTGCCGCGTGCGTTAGCTGTCTTGACGAATTCCGGGCCGGAACCGGCCTGGCCGAGCCGGAAGGTCACCCCGCTTTCCTCGTTGACCCAGACCGCGCGAACGGGCCGGCCGGCGGCGAGGTTCTCGACGATCGCGGGTACCGCCGGCGGCGACGAAGGAAAGCTCACGGGTCACCTCTTTTCACCACTTCAGGCGGCTCACAGTCGGGCGCACTAGGCTGACAACCTGTGGAACCGGTATACGGGACGGTCATTGCGCTTGCTCGCCTGGTCTGGCGTCTCCAGGGCCTGAAGATCACTGTCTCCGGCGTCGAGAATCTACCGACCAGTGGCGGCGCGGTGATCGCGATCAACCACACCGGCTACCTCGACTTCACGTTCGCTGGGCTGCCGGCGTATGAGCAGGGCCTCGGCCGCAAAGTGCGGTTCATGGCCAAGCAAGAGGTGTTCGACGACAAGATCACCGGTCCCATCATGCGCAGCCTGCGCCACATTCCGGTGGATCGGCAGGACGGGGCCGCGTCCTACGAGGCGGCCGTGCGCAACCTCAAGGACGGCGAGCTGGTCGGCGTCTACCCCGAAGCGACGATCAGCCGCAGTTTCGAGATCAAGGAATGCAAGAGCGGTGCCGCGCGGATGGCCGTGGAGGCCGGGGTGCCGATCGTTCCGCACATCGTCTGGGGTGCGCAGCGGATCTGGACCAAGGGCCACCCGAAGAAGCTCCTTCGCCCGAAGGTACCGATCACGGTGCTGGTCGGCGAGCCGATCGAACCCACGCTGGGTGTGCCGGAGCTGCGGGGGCTGCTGCACTCGCGGATGCAGCATTTGCTGGAACGAGCGCAGGAGCAGTACGGACCGCACCCGGCCGGCGAATTCTGGGTGCCGCGCCGGTTGGGCGGTGGCGCCCCATCCCTGGCTGAAGCCGCTCGGATGGACGCCGAGGAGGCGGCCGCGCGGGCAGCGCGGCGGGCCCAAGCCGCGGGGGCGCCGGAGTAGCCGCCGATGGTGGAGCCGACCTATCGCACGTTGGAGATCCTGTCCCGGCTGGGAGTCTTCGCCTCGGGCACCAGGATCAGCTACGGCGGGGTCGAGAACATCCCCGATCGCGGGGGTGCGGTGGTCGCGATCAACCACACCAGCTACGTCGACTGGCTGCCGGCCGGGCTGGCCATGCGCCGGCGCCGGCGTCGGCTGCGGTTCATGATCAAGGCCGAGATGCAGCAGGTGAAGGTGGTCAACTTTCTGATCAAGCGCACCCACACCATTCCGGTGGACCGCAACGCCGGCTCGGGCGCCTACGCGGTGGCCGTGCAGCGGCTTCGCGAGGGGGAGCTGGTCGGGGTATATCCCGAGGCCACCATCAGCCGCAGTTTCGAACTCAAGGAGTTCAAGACGGGTGCGGCCCGGATGGCCCGCGAAGCCAACGTCCCGATCGTCCCCGTCATCGTCTGGGGTGCGCACCGGATCTGGACCAAGGACCATCCCCGCAGCATCGGCCGGAATAAGGTGCCGATCACCGTACGGGTGGGACCGCCGCTGCACGCCGACGACGACATCGCCCAGACCGACGACGCGCTGCGCGAGGCGATGACCAAGCTGCTCTACGAGGCGCAGCAGCAGTATCCGCACCCGGTCGGGGAATTCTGGGTCCCGCACCGGCTGGGCGGTGGGGCGCCGACGATGGCCGAGGCGGCGCAGATCGAGGCGGACGAGGCCGCGGCGCGTGCGGCGAACCGCACGCCGCGCCAGTAGCCTTACTGCGGAGGAGAAGACATGGCAGAGGGGTTTTACCGGTTCGGCGAATTGATCGTTCCCCCGCTCGTCGCGATGAACGGGACCAAGTTCACGTTCCACGGGCTGGAGAACATTCCGCAGCGCGGCCCGGCGCTGAGCGCGCAGAACCACACCAGCTACCTGGACTGGCTCCCGTCGTTGTTCGCCGCGCGGGAACGGGGCCGGCGGATGTACTTCATGATCAAGGCCGAAATGGCCGACGTGAAGGCCGTCGACTACGTGATCAAGCACGCCAGGCTCATTCCGGTGGACCGGCGCAACGGGCATGACGCCTTCGCGACGGCGGTACAGCGACTGCGGGCTGGCGAACTGATCGGGATGCACCCCGAGGCCACCATCAGCCGCAGTTTCGAACTGCGGGAATTCAAGTCCGGTGCCGCGCGCATGGCGTTGGACGCGCAGGTGCCGATCGTCCCGCTGATTGTCTGGGGCGCACACCGGATTTGGCCGAAGGATCATCCAAAGAAGGTGTTCCGCAATAAGATTCCGATCACGGTGTCCGCCGGGCGCCCGATTGCTCCGCACGGTTCCGTCGAGCAACTCAACGCGACGCTGCGCGGGGCGTTGAACGAGTTGCTCTACCGGGTGCAGGAGGAGTATCCGCATCCGCCGGGCGAGTTCTGGGTGCCGCAGCGCCTGGGCGGTGGCGCACCGAACCGCGATGACTCCCAGCAGATCCGGCTGGTCGAACTGCAGCAGCGGGCCCTGAAGTACGGGACCGACGGAGTCACCCGGCCGGGCGAGAAGCAAAGCGGACGGCATTGACGAGGGCGACCGGCCCGGCGGGCGGATCGCCTGAGTGACGGCTCAATGACGGCGCCGACTTCGCGGCCGGCGCTTATCGCCTGCGACGTCGACGGCACCCTATTCGACGACGACGAAACCATCACCCCGCGTACTCGGGCGGCGGTGCGCGCCGCCGTGGCCGCCGGCGCCAAATTCATTGTGGCGACTGGTCGCCCGCCACGCTGGATTCGTCCCATCGTCGACGAGCTGGGCTTCGCGCCGATGGCCGTGTGCGCCAACGGCGCCGTCATCTACGACCCCGCCACCGACCACGTGGTGTCGACGCGCACGCTGCCCGTCGACACCCTGGCCGAATTGGCCGAGCTGGCGACCCGCGTGATACCGGGGGCCGGTCTGGCGGTGGAGCGGATCGGCCACAGTGCCCACGACACGGCGACCCCGCAGTTCGTCAGCTCGCCGGGCTATGAGCACGCATGGCTGAATCCCGACAACACCGAGGTGTCGATCGAAGACCTGCTCAGCGCGCCGGCCATCAAACTGTTGATCCGCAAGGCCGGTGCCCGCAGTGCGGACATGGCCGCCGAGCTGGCCAAGCACGTCGGCGTGGAGGGCGACATCACCTACTCCACCAATAACGGCCTGGTGGAGGTGGTGCCGCTGGGAATCAGCAAGGCCACCGGCATCGAGGAGATCGCCCGGCCGCTGGAGATCGTCAGCGACGAAGTGGTGGCGTTCGGGGACATGCCCAACGACCTGCCGATGCTGCGGTGGGCCGGTCACGGTGTGGCCATGGGCAATGCCCACCCCGATGTGCTTGCCGCCGCCAACGAGATCACCGCGCGCAACAGCGACGACGGCGTCGGACGCGTTCTGGAACGGTGGTGGGGCTAGCCCGGCCGCGCCGGTGCTGATCTCTGCCGAAGCCTCAGCAAATGTGGCAGACTGCCCGCGTGCCCGCCTTCCGGCCCGTCGCCCCTCGTCAGGTGTTCTAGTGGGGTCGCAAGACGAGCCGCCGAAGGGTGGTGAGCCCATCGACGACAAGCCCGACGATGTGGATGCCGAACTCGGCGATAAGCCGGAGGCGGAGCCGGACAAGCTCGCCGGCAGCGACGAGGCCGAGCAACCCGCGCACCAGGACGACTCCGGACGCTTCCCGTCCGGCGGCAGCATGGAGTTCCAGGACGCGGCGACGACGAAGCCACGCCCGCCCACACCGGCTGAACAGCGGGCCCGGGCCAAGTACGAAAAGCAGCAGAAGGAGCTGGAAGAGGCGCGGCTAGCCGCCGAGGAGAAGCGCCGCCACCAGCGCCGGGTGTTGATGGGCGCCGCGGCCGCCGTGGGCGTGGTGGGCCTGGTGGCCGGCCTCGGATACTGGATGTTGTCGGAGCCGGCGACCGTCACCGCCCAGTGCGTCCAGGACGATCCGAGCGGTCAGCCGGTGATCGTGCCGGACAGTTACTGCACCGGCCACACCGAGGGACTCAACGGCTTCTTCTTCTACGGCGGGCACCAATACCGTTACTACTACGGCAGTTCGGGCTCGGTGGGTTCGCGACCGAGCGGTGGGACGACGACCGCCCCCAAGGGCGCCAACATCACCACCAAGTCGGGGAGCAGCATTTCGCGCGGCGGCCTGGGCGGCTCGTCGCCCGGGAAGAGCAGCGGATCGTGAAGCGCGCCAGACAGCGGCCGCGGCCGAACTGGCAGACGATCGTCGAATCGCAAGGCCTGGTGTATGGAACGCCCGCGCGTGACGCCAGGGGCCGCGACCGCCCGTACTGGGACGAATCGGTGTATTACGAGTTCGAGATGGACGAGATCCTGGCGCTGGAAGCCGATGTCGAACTGCTGCACTCGATGTGCCTGAACGCCGTCGAGCAGGTAGTGCTGATGGAGCGCTACGCGGAATTCGGTCTGCCGGAGTGGAGTTGGCAGCCGATTGCCGAGTCGTGGCGGCGGTCGGACCCACACGTGTACGGCCGCTTCGATTTACGCTACGACGGCCGGCGACCGGCGGTGCTGCTCGAGTACAACGCCGATACGCCGACGACACTACTGGAAGCCGCTATCCTGCAATGGTATTGGCTCAAGGACTGCTTCCCCGGCGACGACCAGTGGAACTCCTTGCACGAACAGCTGGTCGACCGGTGGAAGCAGCTGCGCGATCTGTTGCCCAACGACGAGCTCCACCTGAGTTGGTCGGGCATGGAGGCCACCGGCGAGGACCAGATCACGACCACCTACATGCAGGAAACCGCCGCGGAGGCGGGCTTTGCGACCGTCGGCCTGACGATCGAGGACATCGGCTGGGACTCCGCGCTGAAACGCTTCGTCGACCTGGAAGAGTCACCGATCCACTCGGTCTTCAAGCTCTACCCGTGGGAGTGGGTGCTCGACGACGAGTTCGGCAAGAACGTGGTGTCCAGCCTGCCGCAGACGGCGTGGATCGAACCGCTGTGGAAGACGTTGTTGTCCAACAAGGCGATTCTCGGCATCTTGTGGGAGATGTATCCGGGCCACCCGAACCTGTTGCCCGCCTACATCGACGATCCGCACGAGCTGACCGAATACGTCCGTAAA
This sequence comes from Mycobacterium sp. 050272, assembly GCF_039023525.1. Taxonomy (NCBI): domain Bacteria; kingdom Bacillati; phylum Actinomycetota; class Actinomycetes; order Mycobacteriales; family Mycobacteriaceae; genus Mycobacterium; species Mycobacterium sp. 050272. The sequence continues at coordinate 29,227 of NZ_JBCHKV010000023.1, forward strand.
CCCAAGCTGGGGCGTGAAGGCGCGAACATCACCGTCGTCGGCGCCGGCATGCAAACCGCGACGGGCGGTGTCTACGGCGAAGAGGGATACGTCTATCAGCTGCTGGACCCGCTACCGGAATTCGACGATATGCGGCCCGCGTTGGGCGCGTGGATCGTCGGCGATACCGCCGCCGGCCTCGGCATCCGCGAGACCGCGGGCCTGATCACCGACGACGGCGCAGCCTTTGTCCCACACCGGATCCCCCAGAAGTGAACTTCTGAGCAAGTGAACGGAGTTGATCGTCGATGACAAACATCGTGGCGCTGAATTCGGGCTATTGGGACCACGGTTATTGGGCGGTGCTCGGCCGTGGCGCCGGCGCCATCATCTTGTACGCGATCGTCGGGCTGATCCTGATGCTGGTCGGGTTCTACGCCATCGACCTCACCACGCCGGGCCCGCTGCGCAGGATGGTCAACGCGGGAAAGCCGAACGCGATCATCGTGTCCGCGGCGGGCATGGTCAGCATGGCGTTGATCGTGGTGCTGGCGATCTACTCGTCGTCTGGAAAGCTGGCCGAAGGCTTGGTGGGATCGGCGGTCTTCGGACTGGTGGGCATCGTCGCCCAGGTGGTGATGATGCGGATCGCGACCATGGTGATCGGCATCGACATGGATGTGTTGTTCAACTCCGACGAGTTCAATTATGAGGCGCTGATGGTGGCCGCCGCACAGGTGGCGCTGGGCATCGTGGTGGCGGTCGCGATCCTCTGACGGCAACCGCCTAGCGGGAGGCGCTGTCCCGCAGGCTCTTTGGTGGCACTGTGGATGCGGTGAGGGCGTCCGCATCGATGGTCTGAGGTCGGTACGGCAGCGTCGGCAAGCGCGCCGACATCGCTGCGACGGGGTGGTCACAGGCCTCGGTCAGCCCGCAAAGAAACGCCCATTCATGTTCGTCGCTACCGAAATAAACGACGGTTGGGAAGGTTTCGCGAAATCGCTGCCACGACGCGCGCAGCGATTCGTTGCGCCACAAGGTAGGACAGCCGGCCTGGGCGGCGATCACCCTGCCGATACTCGCGCAGCGTCGCAGGAACTCGGTGCCGTAAAGCCGATTGTGCTGGGCCGCCTCGGTGCGTTCGTCGGGAAGATCGATCACCACGACGTCGTATTGCGTGGTGACGCGCTCGACGAATTCCCAACCGTCGCAATAGTGCATGGCAACCGGACCGGAACCTGTTTCCGCCCTGCGTAGTTCGTCCACCGTGTAGCCGTAGGGCAGGTGTCGCGCGCACAGCCGCACCGCCTCGCGATCGATGTCGACGTGATCGACGTGGACGGCGCCCGCGGACACGGCTTGCTGGCAGACCACGCCCTCGCCCGAGCCGATGACGAGCACGCGCTCGATCCGGCCGGCCAACAGCAGCGCCGGTACCAGCAGTGCCTCGTGGTAGACCAGCTGACTGAATTCGGTGCTCTGACGTTCGCCGTCGCTGAACAACGACACGCCCTGCCGGGTGCGGCCGATCACCAGGTTCTGGAATTGGGTGTCGACGTCGCAGATGACCTCGGCGAGGTCCCAGACCCGGGTCAGCCCCGGCGCCAGCGGTTCGGCGACCTCCCACCGGTTGTCGGAGGGATCGTCGAAATATGTTGGCAGCGAGGGAAACCCATTGAACTGGACGGAGGAATAGCTCGCCGTGTACGCGCCGGCATCGGCGATCTCGATGCGGTCGCCGGGGCTCAGGGTGACCGGAAGCGGATAGCTCTGATACAGCACATCGTCGCCGTCGCAGGTAGGACCCGCGATTACCGCGTCGCCGATGGGATCGCCATCGCGGCCGGTGCGCAGGCGGTACCGGATGTACTCGTTTTCGGTCTCGGCGAGGCCGCCGTAGCGGCCGATGTCGAGATACACCCAGCGCCGGGTATCGGTGCCCGTGCGCACCGCCACCACCTCGCAGCTGATCGTGCCTGCCGAACCCGCGATCGCCCGCCCGGGTTCGATAGCCAGCTGCGGCGGGTTCGCGCCGAAGTGGCGGGCCAGTGCCGTGTGGGCGGCCTCGGCGATGACGTCGAGGTCCGGTGCGCCGACCGCGTACGCCAACGGGTAACCGCCCCCGATGTTGATCGTTCCGATTTCACCTATTTCGTCGAAGATGGCAGCGGCACAACGTATTCCGAGCTCCCACGCCGAGGGGTCCAGTTGCTGTGACCCGACGTGAAAACACACGCCCTCGGGGCGAAGTCCCAGTCGCGCGGCCCGGTTCAGCAATTCGGCGGCGGCATCCGGGGTGCAGCCGAACTTGTGGCCGAATGGGGTCACCGACGACGGAAAGTCGGGCGCGATACGGCATTCCACCGCCGCGGCCGGCGCGTGTTCGGCGATGGCGTCGAGTCCTTGTTCGGTATCGAACGCGAACCGCCGCACGCCGCGCGCGTGTGCCCGGGCGATGTCGGCGGGCTTCTTGACGGGGTTCCCGAACGTCAGCAGGCTGCCGTCGATTCCGGCGGAGCCGCACGTGTCGATCTCACCGACCGATGCGACGTCGAAAGCGCAGCCCTGAGCGGCCAGCAGGCGCAGGATCGGTTCGGCGGGGTTCGCCTTGACCGCGTAACGGACCTGCGCCTGGGGAAACGCGGCGCGCATCGCCTGGAAGTTCTTGCGCACGCGACCCAGATCGATGCTCAGATACGGCGTCTCGGGCACAGGTCGCAGACTAGTACTCGCGTCGGCGCCGGGTGCGGGGCCCGCGGTCAGGCGTCCGGATGTGTCGGCAGCGAGAAGTGTTCCGGCGGGACGGCCGGGGCACTGGGGGCTTGTCCTGAAAGCTGTGTGGTGATCCCGTCGAGGACCTGGTTGACGTCGCCGGTGAGGCGGTTGTAGTTCAGCGTGCCATGCTGGAAATTCTGCGTGATCCGAAGCGGCTCTTGGATTTCGGCGCTGGTCGGCAAGCCGAGCGGGCCGCGCTCGTAACTCTGTGCGGCCCAGGCGTCATAGATCGCGCCGGTGACGGGTTGTGCTCCGGTCGCCGGCGACCAGTACATCGCGCCCCTGGCGAAGGTGGAGTAGCGGGCACCGCCTTCGGCGTTGTCCTCCGGCGACGTGGGCGAGCCCAGCACGCTGTTCATCCCGCCCAGCTCCAGCCAGTGCTGGTAGATCGCGCCGCCCTGCAGCGCCTTGATCAATTCCTCGGGCGGGTCGTTGAAATGAGATGCGATATCCCGGATTTCGTCCATCAGCGCATAGGCGGCGTTACCGGGGCAGTCGGTGTTGCCGACGTCGCGGTGGGTGAAGATGGTCGGCAGCGTCGCAACAGCGCCGGCCGGGTAGGTGGTGTAGTGGCTGCCCGCGGACTCCAATGTCACCGTTCCCTTGGGGTCCACGCCGTCCAACCCGAGGCGCCAGCCCAGCAGCCGGCCGACCGAGCGAAGCTGCAGCGGCGTCGGCGGCACGTCGTCGAAGTTGCCGATCATCGCGACACCCCAGGTGTTGCGGTTGAAGCCGCCGGTGTGGAAGCCCTCGACGGCCTTGGTGAGACCGCCGGCGCTGCCTTCGAACACCTGGCCGTACTTATCGACCAGCGCGTTGTAGGCGATGTCGCACCAGCCCAACGTCTTGCTGTGGTAGGTGTAAATGGCCTTGACGATGCCCGCCGATTCCAGCGGCGAGTAGTCGTTGCTGCCCGCGGTGTGATGGATGACGGCCGCGCGAATCCCGTTGTCGTACTGCGGACTACCGCAGCGCAGTGACTCGTCGGCGCCCCATTCCTCCCGGCTGATGATGGGCGGTGCCTGGCCGGGCATCACGACTCCGGCCGGCGGCGTCCACTGTGTCGTGACGGGCGCCTGCGGCGGGGAGATGAGGATCGCCGAGATGTTCTGCCCGAACGGCTGTTCCCGCGAGGCGGGGCGGTAGCCCAGATCGTTGACCGGTGCGGCGGCTGGGGCCGCTACGGTTGCCGCGGCGTCGAGCGGCCGGGTGACCGCGATCTGCACGGTCGTCGTGGTGCCGACGAACACCGGATCGGTGCTGCGGGGTCCCTCGGTCGGTCCCGGCGGTGGGGCCGATTCGCCGGCTGGTGGGCCGTTGTCCGGCGCCGCGGTCTCGTACTCGGTCTGGTACCAGGGCCCCCACGAACCGTCCGGGTGCTTAGCCCGCACCCGGGTGGAGGTGCCGGCCAGGTCGCCGGTGAGCGCGACCAGAGAAAACGGCGTCTCCTGGGTCACTTCGCGAACCGTGACGCCGCCACCGAGCCCGACCAGCGGCTGCTCGGCGAGCTTGGTGTCGTGGGTCGGCCGAGCGGCGGGCGGGGCGCCGTGGTCGCGGGTCAGGTCCGCGACCGCCGAGACCAGGACAACCGTCGCCGCGATGGCGGTAAGCAACATCGTGGGCGGACGGTGACGAGACAACACCAGCTGATGTTACGTGTGTTTCTGGTGTTATTAATGAGGCGACACGTTTTTCCGCGTGTCAAAATCGGTCCTCAACCTGTTCGACGGCACCGCAGAGGATTGGTAACTCTGCGGTGCCGTCAGGTGAGGGGACCCCCGAAGTTCTAGACGGGAGGCAACGCCGGCGGAAGGGCCGCAGCCGCGCCCGGCAGGGCGCCAACCGCACCCGGCAGCGCACCCGCGGCACCCGGCAGCGCACCCGCGGCACCCGGCAGAGCACCCGCGGCACCCGGCAGAGCGGCAGCCGCACCCGGCAGGGCACCAGCGGCACCCGGCAGGGCACCCGCGGCACCCGGCAGCGCACCTGCCGCGCCGCCCTGAGCCTGCATGATGGCCGGCATCACCAAGCCCTTGAGCAGGTCGATGGCCTGACCGGCGCCAAGCTGGTTGGCGGCTTGCATCACGTCGTTGACGAGGCCGCCACCGCCGCTGCTGCCGGTGCTGGCACCGCCGATCGGCGAGCCGCCACCCAGCGTCGAGGGGTCACCGAGGATCGGGTAAGTGCCGTCGGCACCCGGGTCCATCGGCGCGCTGATCGGCACCTCGCTGGGAGCGCCTAGGCCACCGGGAGTCAGTCCGGCCGGGCTGGTCAGCCCGGGGTTGGCCAGCGCCGGGTTCAGTCCGGCACCAGGCATCGTCGGCATACCGGGTGTGGTCGGCGTACCGGGCACACCGGGCGTCAGCGCACCGGGCGCGGCGCCGGGCGTCAGACCCGGGCTGGTGAGACCGGGGGTCAGGCCGGGGCTGGTCAACCCCGGACTAGTCAGGCCCGGACTAGTCAGACCCGGACTCGTCAGGCCGGGAGTGCCCAGGCCAGGGCTGGTGAGGCCCGGGCTGGTCAGACCGGTGGTCCCGAGGCCCGGAGTGCCCAGACCCGGGCTGGTCAGCCCAGTCGTCCCGAGGCCCGTCGTCCCGGTGCCGGCACCGCCCAGGGCGGGTATCGGCGGCAGGTTGACCCCGAACTGGGACAGACCCTGGGTCAGCGCGCCCACCAACTCGCCGGGCAGGTCCGTCATGACCGCGGCCTGCTTGAAGTCGTGGTGCTCGACCGGCTTACCGCTGGCGGTCGATTCGTAAACAAGGAAGTAAGCGCATGGACTCGCCACTGCCAGGGCGGCGACCGCGCTCATGGCTGTCGAGAGCTTGCGACGGCGTCGGTTCGGCACGGAAGTCTCCTCAATTCATCGGTTGTGTCGGAAGATCCCGCCGGTCCGTATCCGGTGGGAACCACACAGAGTCGATGGTACGAGTGGGAAAGCTGTTACTAGAGTGGTGATATTGAATCGTGAGGTATTTGCGACCCTGGGCGTTACGTGCGATTCGGGTCACTGCAAACCAGTCTTCACGTGCTCGAATCCCACCGCGCCAGCCTCGCCAACTGGGGTAGCCCCCGTGGGGTCGGATACCCTAAGCAACCGATGACCGCTCGTTTTGACCTCCTCGTCGTCGGATCCGGATTCTTCGGCCTCACCATCGCCGAACGTGTGGCCACCCAACTCGGAAAGCGTGTGCTCGTCGTCGAGAGACGTCCGCACATCGGTGGCAACGCCTACTCCGAAGCGGAGCCGCAGACAGGCATCGAGGTCCACAAGTACGGTGCCCACCTGTTCCACACCTCGAACAAGAGGGTGTGGGATTACGTGCGCCAGTTCACCGAATTCACCAACTACCAGCACCGGGTCTTCGCGATGCACAACGGGCAGGCCTACCAGTTCCCGATGGGGCTGGGGCTGGTGTCGCAGTTCTTCGGCAAGTACTTCACTCCCGAGCAGGCCCGGCAACTGATCGCCGAGCAGGCCGCCGAGATCGACACCGCCGATGCGCAGAACCTCGAGGAAAAGGCCATCTCGCTGATCGGTCGGCCGCTCTATGAGGCGTTCGTCAAGGGCTATACGGCCAAACAGTGGCAGACCGACCCGAGGGAACTGCCCGCGGCCAACATCACCCGGCTGCCGGTGCGCTACACCTTCGACAACCGCTACTTCAACGACACCTACGAGGGCCTGCCGCTGGGCGGTTACACCGCATGGCTGGAGAACATGGCCGCCGACGAACGCATCGAGGTCCGGTTGAACACCGACTGGTTCGACGTCCGCGACCAACTGCGTGCCGAGAGCCCCGATGCCCCGGTCGTCTACACCGGCCCGCTGGATCGCTACTTCGACTACGCCGAGGGGCGGCTCGGCTGGCGCACCCTGGACTTCGAGCTCGAGGTCTTACCCGTCGGCGACTTTCAGGGCACCCCGGTGATGAACTACAACGATCCCGACATCCCGTACACCCGCATCCACGAGTTCCGTCACTTCCACGTCGAGCGCGACTACCCGACCGACAAGACGGTCATCATGCGCGAGTACTCCCGGTTCGCCGCCGACGACGACGAGCCCTACTATCCGATTAATACCGAGGCCGACCGCGCCCTGTTGGCCGCCTACCGGGGGAGGGCGAAGTCCGAGACGGCCTCGTCGAAGGTACTTTTCGGCGGGCGGCTGGGCACCTATCAGTATCTGGATATGCACATGGCGATTGCCAGCGCACTGAACATGTACGACAACACCCTCGCGCCGCACCTGCGCGACGGAACCCCGTTGACCGAAGAGGAAGGCGCGCGCGAATGACCGCCGTGAGCTTGCTGTCCCGAATCATCCTGCCGCGTCCGGGGGAACCGCTCGATGTGCGCAAGCTGTACCTCGAGGAGTCGACCACCAACGCCCGGCGGGCGCACGCGACCAGCCGCACCTCGCTGGAGATCGGCAAGGAGTCCGAGGTCTCTTTCGCCACCTATTTCAACGCCTTCCCGGCGAGCTACTGGCGCCGCTGGTCCATCTGCACGTCGGTGGTGCTGCGGGTCGAGCTGACCGGAACCGGCCGCGTCGACGTGTACCGCACCAAGGCCACTGGGGTGCGGATCTCGGTGGAGGGCCGCCAATTCGTCGGGACCGATGAGCAGCCGGCCGTCGTCGAGATCGAGGTGCCGCTCAAGTCGTTCGAGGACGGCGGCTGGATCTGGTTCGACATCACCACCGACACCGCGGTCAACTTGGTCAGCGGCGGTTGGTATGCGACCCAACCCGCTCCGGGCACGGCCAACATCGCCGTGGGCATCCCGACCTTCAACCGACCCGCCGATTGCGTCAACGCGCTCGCCGATCTCACCGCAGACCCGTTGGTGGACAAGGTAATCGGCGCGGTGATCGTCCCGGACCAGGGCACCCGCAAGGTGCGCGACCACCCGGATTTCGCGGCGGCCGCCGCGGGTCTGGGCAGCCGGCTCTCGATCCACGACCAGCCCAACCTCGGCGGGTCCGGTGGCTATAGCCGGGTGATGTACGAGGCGCTGAAAAACACTGACTGCCAACAGATCCTGTTCATGGACGACGACATCCGCATAGAGCCGGACACGATCTTGCGGGTGCTGGCGATGAACCGCTTCGCCAAGACGCCGATGCTGATCGGCGGTCAGATGCTCAACCTGCAGGAGCCGTCGCACCTGCACATCATGGGCGAGGTGGTCAACCAGTCGAACTTCATGTGGACCGCCGCGCCGCACGCCGAGTACGACCACAACTTCGCCGAATTCCCGTTGAACGACCAGAACGATCGCAGCGCGCTGCTGCACCGGCGCATCGACGTCGACTTCAACGGGTGGTGGACGTGCATGATCCCGCGGCAGGTCGCCGAGGAGCTGGGCCAGCCGCTACCGCTGTTCATCAAATGGGACGACGCGGAGTACGGCTTACGCGCCGGCGAGCACGGCTACCCGACCGTCACGCTGCCCGGCGCCGCGATCTGGCACATGGCCTGGAGCGACAAGGACGACGCGATCGACTGGCAGGCCTACTTCCATCTGCGCAACCGCCTGGTCGTCGCGGCGCTGCACTGGGACGGCGAGGTCCGCGGCCTGGTGCGCAGTCACCTCAAGGCAACGTTGAAACATCTTGCCTGCCTTGAATATTCGACTGTCGTGATCCAGAACCGGGCCATCGACGACTTCCTCGCCGGCCCGGAGCACATCTTCTCGATCCTGGAATCGGGGTTGCCCGAAGTTCATCGGCTGCGCAAAGAGTATCCGGACGCGGTCGTGCTGCCGGCCGCCAGCGAACTGCCTGCGCCGCAGCACAAGACCAAGGCGATGAAGCCGCCGGTGAACCCGGTGTCGATCAGCTACCGGCTGGCCCGCGGGATTGTGCACAACCTCAAGACAGCCGACCCGGAAAGCCACCGGCGCCCGGAGTTCAACGTGCCGACCCAGGACGCGCGCTGGTTTCGGCTGTGCACCGTCGACGGTGTCACGGTCACCACGGCCGACGGCTGCGGTGTGGTCTACCGCCAGCGCGATCGGCGCAAGATGTTCACCCTGCTGCTGCAATCGCTGCGCCGCCAGCGCCAGCTGCTGAGCCGATTCGACGAGATGCGCCGGGTGTACCGCGACGCGCTGCCGGTGCTGTCCAGCAAGCAGAAGTGGGAAACCGTTCTGCTTTCGGAAACAAGCCATGCCTGAACCGGCGCCGCGCGGCGAAGTGGCCGCGATGGTAGCCGTTCAGTCGGCACTGGCTGACCGCCCCGGGGTGTTGGCCACGGCGCGCGGAATGTCGCACTTTGGGGAGCACAGCGCCGGGTGGTTGGTCGTCGAACTGCTAGGCGCCCTGTTGTGGGAGCGCCGCCGCCGGCAGTGGCTGGTAGCCGCGGCCGGCACGTTCGCCGCGCACGCCGCCGCGGTGCTGATCAAGCGGGTGGTGCGCCGCAAGCGTCCGCATCACCCGGCCGTCGCGGTCAATGTCGGTACGCCCAGCCAGCTGAGTTTCCCGTCCGCCCACGCCACTTCCACGACGACCGCGGCCATCCTGATGGGCCGGGCCACCGGACTGCCGCTGCCGGTGGTGCTGGTTCCGCCGATGGCGGTGTCGCGGATACTGCTGGGCGTGCACTATCCCAGCGACGTGGCTTTCGGCGTGGCGCTCGGCGCCGTGGTCGCTCGCCTTGCACTCTGGCTCGATAGAAAGTCGAGATAGGTGTGGCCGAAATGAGCGAAGCCGAAATGGGCGGAGAAGTGGTGACCGGACGACCTCCGGCCAACTTGATCACCGGGGTGATCAAGGCCATGCGCCCGCGCCAATGGGTGAAGAACGTACTGGTGGTGGCGGCGCCGGTGGCGGCGGCCGGCCGCGGCGTGCGGTACGACTATGCGGAGGTGGCGTCTAAGGTCGGCGTGGCGTTCGTGGTGTTCTGCCTGGCGGCCTCGGCGATCTACCTGATCAACGACGTCCGCGACGTCGAGGCAGACCGGGAGCACCCCACCAAGCGATTCCGGCCGATCGCCGCCGGCGTGGTACCCGAATGGCTGGCGTACACGCTGGCGGTGGTGCTCGGCGCGGCCTCACTGGGTATTTCCTGGTGGCTTACGCCGAACCTCGCGGTGGTGATGGGCATCTACCTCGCGATGCAGCTGGCCTACTGCTTCGGCCTGAAACACCAAGCGGTGATGGACATTTGCATCGTGTCGTCGGCGTATCTGCTGCGAGCCATCGCCGGCGGTGCGGCTACCGATATCCCGTTGTCGCAGTGGTTCTTGCTGACGGCGGCGTTCGCTTCGCTGTTCATGGTGGCGGGCAAGCGGTACGCGGAATTGCAGTTGGCCGAGCGAACCGGAGCGGCGATCCGCAAATCGCTGGAAAGCTACACCAGCACCTACCTGCGATTCGTCTGGACGCTGTCGGCGACGTCGGTGGTGTTGTGCTACGGGATGTGGGCGTTCGAGCGGGACCGTTATTCGGGTTCCTGGTTCGCGGTCTCGATGGTCCCGTTCACGATCGCGATCCTGCGTTATGCGGTCGACGTCGACGGCGGACTGGCCGGCGAGCCCGAAGACATTGCGCTGCGTGACCGGGTGTTGCAGTTGCTGTTCCTCGCGTGGATCGCAACAGTTGGTGCCGCCGTTGCCTTCGGCTAGCCCGGGTCTGGAGGCCATCAAGCGCTTCAACGGCACTGTGCTGCGCCGCCGGTCCGGGGCCGGCCGCGGACGCCGATCGCCGTTCCCCTACGACACCTCGGTTCGGGTGAGCCTGGGGGTGAGCGTGGCGGTGGTCGCCGTGCTGTTCGGCTGGGGAGCCTGGGAGCGACGCTGGATCGCCGATGACGGACTGATCGTGTTGCGCACGGTACGCAACCTGCTGGCCGGTAACGGTCCGGTTTTCAACCAGGGTGAGCGGGTCGAGGCGAACACCTCCACGGCGTGGACCTACCTGATGTACGTCGGAAGCTGGGTCGGCGGTCCGGTGCGGATGGAGTACGTCGCGCTGGCGCTGGCGCTGGTGCTGTCCGTGTCGGGCGTGGTGCTGCTGATGCTGGGCGCCGGTCGTCTCTACGCCCCCAGCCTGCGGGGACGCCGGGCGATCATGCTGCCCGCCGGGGCGCTGGTCTACATCGCGTTGCCCCCGGCGCGGGACTTCGCCACTTCAGGGCTGGAGAGCGGGCTGACGCTGGCCTACCTGGGATTGCTGTGGTGGATGATGGTCCGCTGGGCGCAGCCGTTGCGGAACCGGCCGGATAACGACGTGTTCCTCGGGGTGCTGGCCTTCGTCGCCGGGTTCAGCGTGCTGGTGCGTCCGGAGCTGGCGCTGATGGGCGGCCTGGCTCTGATCATGATGCTGATTTCGGCCCGGACCTGGCGCCGCCGGACGCTGATCGTCGTCGCCGGCGGGCTCCTTCCGGTGGCCTACCAGATCTTCCGGATGGGCTACTACGGCCTGCTGGTTCCCGGGACGGCACTGGCCAAGGACGCCGCTGGTGACAAGTGGTCCCAGGGCATGATCTACCTGTCGAATTTCAGCTCGCCCTACGCCGTGTGGCTGCCGGTGCTGCTGCTGGTGCCGCTGGGGCTACTGCTGGCGATGGTGCGGCGGCGGCCGTCGTTCTTGCGCCCGATGCTCGCGCCCAACTACGGCCGGGTGGCGAGGGCTGTGCAAAGCCCGCCGGCGGTGGTGGCCTTCGTCCTCGTGAGCGGGCTGCTGCAGGCCCTCTACTGGACGCGGCAGGGCGGCGATTTCATGCACGCGCGAGTGCTGCTGGCACCGCTATTTTGTTTGCTGGCCCCAGTCGCCGTGATCCCCGTGCTGATCCCCGACGGGCAGGACTATTCGCGCGAAACCGGCTACTGGCTGGCCGGTGCCGCCAGCATGCTGTGGCTGGGTATCGCGGGCTGGTCGCTATGGGCAGCAAACTCGCCGGGGATGGGTTACGACGCCACCCACGTCACCTACAGCGGCATCGTCGACGAGCGCCGCTTCTATGCCCAGGCGACCGGGCACGCGCACCCGCTGACCGCCGCCGATTACCTCGATTACCCGAGGATGGCGGCGGTGCTGGCGGCCCTGGACAACACCCCGGACGGGGCGCTGTTGCTGCCGTCCGGCAACTACATCCAGTGGGACATCGTTCCCCAGCTGCCGGCACCCCCGCCGGCCCCGGGAAGTCCCCCCGACAGCAAACCGCCGCAAAAGCCGCAACACGCAGTGTTTTTCACCAACCTGGGGATGCTGGGCATGAACGTCGGGCTCGACGTCCGGGTCATCGACCAGATCGGATTGGCGAACCCGCTCGCGCAACACACCCAGCGCCTGACGCACGGCCGGATCGGACACGACAAAAACCTGTTCCCGGACTGGGTGATCGCCGACGGCCCCTGGGTGAAGGTGTACCCGGGCATTCCTGGCTATCTGGACGCGAACTGGGTTGCCCAGGCGGTGGCGGCGCTGCAGTGCCCGGAGACCAAGGCGGTGCTGGCGTCGGTGCGCGCCCCGATGTCGCTGCACCGGTTCGTCTCAAACTTCTTGCACTCCTTCGAATTCACCGCCTACCGAATCGACCGGGTCCCGCTCTACGAACTCGCCAGGTGCGGCCTGCCGGTGCCCGAGCCGAGTCCGCCGCCGCCCCGCGAGTGAATATTGCGTGGACAAATCTCACAGATCGCGAACCCATCACAATTTCTCGGACCCGCACACGTACAGCAAATTCACATTTGCACCGTCACCAGTGGTCGCTCACCGTCGGGCACATGCGGAAATGCCGAATTCGGCCGTCCGATGCCGCGCGAAAACCCCACGAAATCGGCCTGGAATGACGGTTTGCCCAGCGTCCTCGATGAGAGCCCCTGGGGGTTCGTGTGGTTCACTAAGCCAGTACTGCCGCGCCCGTTGCGCATGCAGTGCGAACCAATCACCGACGCGCCCTGATGACGGATGCGCCGAAAAGATGAGGAAGCAAGAATGACGCTTGTTGACAGGTTTCGCGGCGCCGTGGCTCGGATGCCACGTCGGCTCGTGGTGGGTGCCGCGGGGGCGGCTCTACTCTCGGGTCTGATCGGCGTCGTGGGGGGCCCGGCCACTGCGGGGGCGTTCTCGCGCCCCGGTCTGCCGGTGGAGTACCTGCAGGTCCCGTCGGCCGCGATGGGCCGCGACATCAAGGTTCAGTTCCAGAGCGGTGGCGCCAACGCGCCGGCGCTGTACCTGCTGGACGGTATGCGCGCTCAGGACGACTTCAACGGCTGGGATATCAACACCCCCGCGTTCGAGTGGTACAACCAGTCCGGCATCGCGACCGTGATGCCCGTCGGTGGCCAGTCCAGCTTCTACTCCGACTGGTATGCGCCCGCCTGCGGTAAGGCCGGCTGCACCACCTACAAGTGGGAGACCTTCCTGACCAGCGAGTTGCCGCAGTACCTGTCGGCCAACAAGCAGGTCAAGCCGACCGGCAGCGCGGCCGTCGGTCTGTCGATGGCCGGTTCGTCGGCGCTGATCCTGGCGGCCTACCACCCCGACCAGTTCGTCTACGCCGGTTCGCTGTCGGCGCTGTTGGACCCGTCCCAGGGCATGGGGCCCACCCTGATCGGCCTGGCCATGGGTGACGCCGGCGGCTACAAGACCAAGGACATGTGGGGACCGTCCAGCGACCCGGCCTGGCAGCGCAATGACCCGTCGCTGCAGGTCGCCAAGCTGGTCAGCAACAACACCCGGATCTGGGTGTACTGCGGTAACGGCAAGCCGTCCGACCTCGGTGGCGACAACCTGCCCGCCAAGTTCCTGGAGGGCTTCGTGCGGACTTCCAACCTGAAGTTCCAGGAGGCCTACAACGCGGCCGGCGGTCACAACGCGGTCTGGAACTTCGACGCCAACGGCACCCACGACTGGCCCTACTGGGGCGCGCAGCTGCAGGCGATGAAGCCTGACCTGCAATCGGTTCTGGGCGCCACCCCGGGCGCCGGTCCGGCCACGGCCGCACCTGCAACCGCGCCGAGCCAGGGCACCTAAAGCCGGTAAAGCACGCGATTGACGGCGGGAACCTTCGGGTTCCCGCCGTTAGTCGTTGTGCGGTGTGACTTGTTTCACTACCCTGCGGGTCGGCTGCACTTCGGCCCTGGTTACTGTGCACACACAGCGACTACACGATGGAGGGCGGACATGGGTAGCGTGCGGGGTCTGGCGATGCTGCTGCGGGTGCTGTGCGTTGCCGCGCTGACACTCGGATTCGGCGGTCTGGCGGCGGGAATCACGGGCAAGGCCAAAGCGGCGCCTTACGAGACGCTGATGGTGCCGTCCGGCGCCATGGGCCGGGATATCCCGGTCGCCTTCCTCGGTGGTGGTCCGCACGCCGTGTATCTGCTGGACGCCTTCAACGCTGCGCCCGACGTCAGCAACTGGGTGACCGCGGGCAACGCGATGGGCACCCTGGCCGGCAAGGGGATCTCCGTGGTCGCACCCGCCGGCGGCGCCTGGAGTATGTACACCAACTGGGAGCAGGACGGCAGCAAGCAGTGGGACACCTTCCTGTCCTCCGAGCTACCCGACTGGCTGGCCGCCAACAAGGGCCTGGCACCCGGCGGCCACGCCGCCGTGGGCGCATCCCAGGGTGGGTATGCCGCGTTCGCACTGGCGGCCTTCCACCCCGACCGCTTTGGCTTCGCCGGCTCGCTGTCCGGATTCCTGTACCCGTCGAACACCACCACGAACGGTTCGATCCTGGCCGGCCTGCAGCAATTCGGCGGCGTGGACGGCAACGGCATGTGGGGCGCTCCGCAGCTGGGCCGGTGGAAGTGGCACGACCCCTACGTGCACGCCGCGCTACTGGCACAGAACAACACCCGGGTGTGGGTCTGGAGTCCGACCAACATGGGCGGCGATGCGCCCGCGATGATCGGGCAGGCCGGCGAGGCGATGGGTAACAGCCGCATGTTCTATCAGCAGTACCGCAGCGTCGGCGGTCACAACGGCCACTTCGACTTCCCGGGCGGCGGCGACAACGGCTGGGGCTCGTGGGCCGGGCAGCTGGGCGCCATGTCGGGCGACATCGTGGGAGCCATCCGCTAGCCACGCGGGCCCGCTGGCAGGACGGACGGCGCCGTGCGCCGAGCCGGTACCGTGTATTGAGCAGCAGAGGGCGGGGCGGCCGCTTGCCTGGTAACAAGCTGCGACCTACCGACTCTGCTAGCAGGAGAACATGACCTCGAATGCCCAGCGGCTGCGCAAGCGCCGCCGAATTCTCGCCTGGGTGGCCGCGCTGTCCATGGCCGGCGTCGTGCTGCTGGTCATCGTGGCCGTGGTGACGATGCTGCGCAGTACCGAAGCGCCGCCCAGCGCTGTCCCGCCGGGCATTCTGCCGCCTTCCTCGACGACGACACATCCGCACAAGCCGCGGCCGGCCTCCCAGGACGCCTCCTGCCCGGACGTGCAAATGATCATCGTTCCCGGCACCTGGGAGTCGTCGCCGACCGACGATCCGCTCAACCCGATGCAGTTCCCGAATGCGTTGTTGCACCCAGACACCCTGGCGATCGCCCAGCAGTTCCCGTCGTCGCGGTTGCAGACGTTCACCGTCCCCTATACGGCGCAATTCAACAATCCGCTGGGCGGCGTCAAGCAGATGTCGTACAACGACAGCCGGGCCGAAGGCACCCGCGCGACGATCCAAGCGCTGACCGATATGAACAACAAATGCCCGCTGACCAGCTACGTGCTGGTCGGCTTCTCGCAGGGCGCGGTGATCGCCGGTGATATCGCCAGCGATATCGGCAATGGGCGCGGACCCGTCGACGACGACCTGGTGTTGGGTGTGACGTTGATCGCCGACGGCCGTCGCCAGCAGGGGGTGGGCAACGACATCGGGCCGAACCCGCCGGGCCAGGGCGCGGAGGTCACCCTGCACGAGGTGCCGGTGCTGTCCGGGCTGGGTCTGACCATGACTGGCCCGCGGCCCGGTGGCTTCGGCGACCTCAACAGCAAGACCAACGAGATCTGCGCGGCCGGCGACCTGATCTGCGCGGCTCCGGACGAGGCGTTCAACGTCGCGAACCTGCCGAATACGCTCAACACGCTGGCCGGCGGGGCGGGCCAGCCGGTCCACGCGATGTACGCCACCCCCCAGTTCTGGAATCTGGACGGCGCCACCTCCACGGATTGGACATTGAACTGGGCGCGTAATCTCATCGCAAACGCGCCACACCCCAAGCACGGGTAGCCGCCCGGGTCGCCTTGCACATTGCCAAGACAGAGCCGGCGAGCTGGGCACGGGGACACAGCAGTTAGGTAGGCGGTGCCGAGGGCAATCGGCGGTACCTTGAGATTTGGTCTGCCGCGCGCTGCCGCCTAACATTAAGAGAAAACTAAGAGCGATAAGAGTTTGGTGGTTCCCGACCGGGTGAAGCTCGGCCGGACCGGCGCAAGTTTGCGCCGCGTACGAGGCCGGCCCGCGCGCAGAGAACATTGTCGGCAACGCCGACACCAGAACCGCCGGAGTAACTGACCGGCGAGTGTGTAACAGGAGAGGGCGGCATGGCGTACCACAACCCGTTCATCGTGAACGGTCGAATCAAGTTCCCGGATAACACGAACTTGGTCAAGCATGTTGAGAAGTGGGCGAAGGTGCGCGGCGAGAGGCTGGCTTACCGCTTCGTCGACTACTCCACCGAACGCGACGGTGTCTACCGCGACATCGTGTGGCGCGACTTCAGCGCCCGCAACCGCGCCGTGGGCGCCCGGCTGCAGCAGGTCACCGAGCCCGGTGACCGCATCGCGATCCTCTGCCCGCAGAACCTGAACTACCTCATCGCCTTCTTCGGCGCGCTGTATGCCGGCCGGATCGCGGTGCCGCTGTTCGATCCCAGCGAGCCGGGCCACGTCGGCCGGTTGCACGCCGTGCTCGACGACTGCACGCCCTCGACAATCCTGACCACCACCGAGGCCGCCGAAGGCGTCCGCAAGTTCATCCGGGCCCGGGCGGCCAAGGAGCGGCCGCGCGTCATCGCCGTCGACGCGGTGCCCGACGAGGTAGCCGCCACCTGGATCGAGCCGGAAGCGGACGAGAATACGATCGCCTACCTGCAGTACACCTCCGGGTCCACCCGCACCCCGACCGGCGTGCAGATCACCCACTTGAACCTGCCCACCAACGTGCTGCAGGTGCTCAACGGCCTGGAAGGCAAGGACGGCGACCGCGGCCTGTCCTGGCTGCCGTTCTTCCACGACATGGGTCTGATCACCGCGCTGTTGTCACCGGTGCTCGGCCACCACTTCACGTTCATGACCCCGGCCGCCTTCGTGCGCCGGCCCGGCCGCTGGATCCGGGAGATGGCACGCAAGCCCGAGGATGGGCCGGACTGTGAGGTCTTCACCGTGGCGCCGAACTTCGCGTTCGAGCACGCCGCCGTGCGCGGTGTCCCCAAGGAAGGTGAGCCGCCGCTGGACCTGAGCAACGTCAAGGGCATCCTCAATGGCAGCGAACCGGTGTCCCCGGCGTCGATGCGCAAGTTCTACGAGGCGTTCGAGCCGTACGGTCTGCGCAAGACCGCGATCAAGCCGTCCTACGGTCTGGCCGAGGCGACGTTGTTCGTGTCCACCACGCCGATGGACGAGGCGCCCACCGTCATCCACGTCGACCGTGACGAGCTGAACAAGCAGCGCTTCGTCGAGGTGGCCGCGGACTCGCCGAACGCCGTCGCACAGGTATCGGCCGGCGTCATCGGCGTCGACGAGTGGGCCGTCATCGTCGATCCCGACACCGCCAGCGAGCTGCCGGACGGCCAGATCGGCGAGATCTGGCTACACGGCAAGAACCTGGGCACCGGCTACTGGGGTAAGGAAGCCGAGAGCACCGAGGTCTTCCGCAACATCCTCAAGTCGCGGATCAGCGAGTCCCACGCCGAGGGTGCCGAGGATGATGGGCTGTGGGTGCGCACCGGCGACTACGGCACCTACTTCAACGGCCACCTTTATATAGCGGGCCGCATCAAGGACCTGGTCATCATCGACGGCCGCAACCACTACCCGCAGGACCTCGAGTACTCGGCGCAGGAGGCCAGCAAGGCGCTGCGCACCGGATACGTCGCCGCGTTCTCGGTGCCGGCCAACCAACTGCCGCAGGAAGTTTTCGACAACCCGCACACCGGGCTCAAGTACGACCCCGACGACACCTCCGAGCAGCTGGTGATCGTGGCGGAGCGCGCCGCGGGCTCCCACAAGCTCGACTACCAGCCCATCGCCGACGACATCCGGGCGGCCATTGCCGTCCGGCACGGGGTCACCGTCCGTGACTTGCTGCTGGTGCAGTCGGGGACGATTCCCCGCACCTCCAGCGGCAAGATCGGACACCGTGCCTGCCGCGCCGCCTACCTCGACGGCAGCCTGCGCAGCGGCATCGGATCCCCAGACGCTTTTGCCAGTGCTACAGACTGAAATCAGGAACCATGGCTGACACCGAACCTGACCTGCCCGACAACTCCGACCACGCGGCCGCCGACGGTCCGGGCGGGGACGTACCCGCCAAGAAGACCATGACGGTCCCCGAGATGCGCGAATGGCTGCGCAACTGGGTGGGCCGGGCCGTCGGGCAGTCACCCGACGCGATCGACGAGTCGATCCCGATGGTGGAACTGGGCCTGTCCTCGCGCGACGCGGTGGCGATGGCCGCCGACATCGAGGACATGACCGGTGTCACGCTGTCGGTCGCGGTGGCCTTCCAGCATCCGACCATCGAGTCGCTGGCCACCCGCATCATCGAGGGCGAACCCGAACGCCCCGACGACGCCGGCGAAGTTGACTGGACCCGCACCGGTCCGGCCGAACGTGTCGACATCGCGATCGTCGGGCTGTCCACCCGGCTGCCCGGCGACATGAACAGCCCCGAGGAAACCTGGCAGGCCCTGATGGAGGGCCGCGACGCGATCACCGATCTGCCCGAGGGCCGCTGGTCGGAGTTCCTCGAAGAGCCGCGTATCGCCGCACTGGTCGCCAAGGCCCGCACCCGCGGCGGTTACCTCAAGGACGTCAAGGGATTCGACTCGGAGTTTTTCGCCATCGCCAAGACCGAGGCCGACAACATCGACCCGCAGCAGCGGCTGGCGCTCGAGCTGACCTGGGAGGCCCTCGAGCACGCCCGCATCCCGGCGTCCAGCCTGCGCGGCGAGGCTGTCGGCGTATATGTCGGTTTCTCCAACCACGACTACCAGTTCCTGGCGGTGTCCGACCCGACGGTCGCGCACCCGTATGCGATTACCGGTACCGCGAACTCGATCATCGCCAACCGGGTGTCCTACTTCTATGACTTCCGCGGCCCCTCGGTCGCGCTGGACACCGCCTGCTCGAGCTCGCTGGTGGCCACCCATCAGGCGGTGCAGGCGCTGCGCAACGGCGAATGCGACGTGGCGCTGGCCGGTGGTGTCAACGCACTGCTCACGCCGCTGGCGACGCTGGGTTTCGACGAGATCGGCGCGGTGTTGTCGCCCGATGGCCGGATCAAGTCGTTCTCCGCCGACGCCGACGGATACACCCGCTCCGAGGGCGGCGGCATGTTCGTGCTCAAGCGGGTCGCTGACGCCCGTCGTGACGGCGACCAGATTCTGGCCGTCATCGCCGGCAGCGCGGTCAACCACGACGGCCGGTCCAACGGCCTGATCGCCCCCAACCAGGATGCCCAGGCCGAGGTGCTGCGCCGGGCGTACAAGGACGCCGGGATCGATCCGCGCAACGTCGACTACATCGAGGCGCACGGCACCGGCACCGTCCTGGGTGACCCGATCGAGGCCGAAGCACTGGGCCGGGTGGTCGGCCGCGGCCGGACCGCCGACCGCCCCGCGCTGCTGGGTGCGATCAAAACCAATGTGGGACACCTGGAGTCGGCCGCCGGTGCGGCCAGTCTGGCCAAGGTCGTGTTGTCGTTGCAGCACAACAAGCTGCCGCCGTCGATCAACTTCGCCGGGCCCAGCCCGTACATCGACTTCGAGGGCACTCACCTGAAATTCGTTGACAGCGCGACCGATTGGCCGCGCTACGGCGGCTATGCGCTGGCCGGTGTGTCGAGCTTCGGCTTCGGTGGCGCCAACTCGCACGTGGTGGTTCGCGAGCTGTTGCCCCGCGACCTCAAAGAGCCCGAGGCCCGGGCGCAGGTCATCGCACCGGCCGCGCCCGGTGCCGACCCGACCGAGGCGCCCACGCAGGAATCGCACTCGCTGCGGTTCGACGACTTCGGCAACATCATCACCGACGAGTACGAGATCCCCGATTTCGAGCCCGAGCTGCCGGGCGTCACCGACGAGGCGCTGGAGCTCAAAGCGGCTGCGCTGGAAGAGCTTGCGGCGCAACAGGAGTCAGAGCCCACCAAGCCGCTGATCCCGCTTGCGGTGTCGGCGTTTTTGACCTCGCGCAAGAAGGCCGCCGCGGCCGAACTGGCGGACTGGATGGAAAGCCCCGAGGGGCAGGCGGCGTCCCTGGAGTCGATCGGCCGATCGCTGTCGCGGCGCAACCACGGCCGCTCGCGGGCGGTGGTGCTGGCCCACGACCACGAGGAAGCCATCAAGGGCTTGCGCGCGGTCGCCGAGGGCAAGCAACGGCCCAACGTGTTCAGTGTGGACGGCCCGGTAACCAACGGCCCGGTGTGGGTGCTCGCCGGATTCGGTGCCCAGCACCGCAAGATGGGCAAAAACCTGTACCTGCGCAACCCGGTGTTCGCCGAGTGGATCGAGAAGGTCGACGCCCTGGTGCAGGACGAGCTCGGCTATTCGGTGCTCGAGCTGATCCTGGACGACTCGCAGGACTACGGCATCGAGACCACGCAGGTCACCATCTTCGCGATCCAGATCGCGCTGGGTGAGCTGCTCAAGCATCACGGTGCCAAACCCGCTGCGGTAGTGGGACAGTCGCTGGGTGAGGCCGCGTCGGCCTACTTCGCCGGCGGCTTGTCGCTGCGCGACGCGACCCGGGCGATCTGCTCGCGTTCGCACCTGATGGGCGAGGGCGAGTCGATGCTGTTCGGCGAGTTCATCCGGCTGATGGCGCTGGTGGAGTACTCCGCCGACGAGATCAAGACGGTGTTCTCCGACTTTCCGGACCTGGAGGTGTGCGTCTACGCCGCGCCGACCCAGACCGTCATCGGCGGACCGCCCGAGCAAGTGGACGCGATCATCGCCCGCGCGGAATCCGAGGGCAAGTTCGCCCGCAAGTTCCAGACCAAGGGCGCCAGCCACACCTCGCAGATGGACCCGCTGCTCGGCGAGCTGGCCGCGGAGCTGCAGGGCATCAAGCCGATGAGCCCCACGGCCGGGATCTACTCGACCGTGCACGAGGGCAGCTACATCAAGCCCGGCTCGGAGCCGATCCACGACGTCGACTATTGGAAGAAGGGGCTGCGGCACAGCGTCTACTTCACCCACGGCATCCGCAACGCCGTCGACAGCGGGCACACCACGTTCCTGGAGTTGGCGCCCAACCCGGTGGCGCTGATGCAGGTGGGTCTGACCACGGCATCGGCCGGATTGCATGACGCCCAGCTGATTCCGACGCTGGCCCGCAAGCAGGACGAGGTCGAGTCGATCACGTCGACCTTGGCGCAGCTCTACGTCTACGGACACGACCTGGACATCCGGACGATGTTCACCCCCGCCAAGGGGCCCTGGGACTACGCCAACATTCCGCCGACCCGGTTCAAGCGCAAAGAACACTGGCTGGACGCGCACTTCAGCGGAGACGGCTCGATCATCATGCCCGGCACGCACGTCGCATTGCCGGATGGCCGCCACGTTTGGGAGTTCGCACCCCGGGGCGAGACGGCAGACCTGGCCGCGTTGGTGAGAGCCGCTGCCGCTCAAGTGATTCCGGACGCGCAGATGACGGCGGCCGAGCAGCGCGCGGTGCCGGGCGAGGGTGCCCGGCTGGTGACGACGATGACGCGGCATCCCGGCGGCGCCTCGGTGCAGGTGCATGCCCGCATCGACGAGTCGTTCACGTTGGTCTACGACGCGCTGGTCGCGCGGGCGGGTGCGGCCGTGGGCGCATTGCCCACCGCGGTGGGCGCGGGTGCCGCGATTGCACCAGTGGCCGAATCGGGATTGACGCAGGCACCGGTCGCGGCGCCTGTCGAAGAGGCCGTCGACGCGGAGACGCTGTCGGACAGCCTGACCAACCGCTACATGCCGTCCGACTTCGTCAAGTGGTCACCGGATTCCGGTGAGACCATCGCCGATCGCCTGGGCGCGATCGTCGGCGCCGCGATGGGTTACGAGCCCGAGGACCTGCCGTGGGAGGTCCCGCTGATCGAGCTGGGGCTGGACTCGTTGATGGCGGTGCGGATCAAGAACCGCGTCGAGTACGACTTCGACCTGCCGCCAATCCAATTGACGGCGGTGCGTGACGCCAACCTCTACAACGTCGAGAAGCTGATCGAGTACGCGATCGAGCACCGCGACGAGGTCGAGCAGCTGCACGAGCACCAGAAGACCCAGACGGCCGAGGAGATCGCGCGGGTGCAGGCCGGGTTGCTCAGCGGCGCAACGCCGGAATCGCTGGCCGCTCCCGCGCCGGATCCGCAGGCTGAGCCGCAGACCCAGCCGGCTGCGCCGCCGTCGGATGTGGCGATTCCGCCGGCGCCGACCGATCCGTCCGGCCCGACGGGCAACGGAGTCGCCAACGGCGCCAAGCCGAACCTGGCCGGCGCGGCCGAAGCGCTCAACTCCGAGGCGGTCGCCAAGGCGCTGAACTCCGATGTGCCGCCGCGCGATGCCGCCGAGCGGGTCACCTTCGCCACCTGGGCGATCGTCACCGGCAAGTCCCCGGGTGGCATCTTCAACCCGCTGCCCAAACTGGACGACGCCAGTGCCGCCAAGCTGGCCGAACGGCTTTCCGAGCGCGCCGAAGGGCCGATCACCGCCGAGGACGTGGTGAGCTCGCAGAACATCGAGGCGCTGGCCGAGAAGGTGCGCCAGTACTTGGAGGCCGGCACCGTCGACGGGTTCGTGCGCACGCTGCGGGCGCCGGTCGAGGGCTCGACCAAGCCACCGGTGTTCGTCTTCCACCCCGCCGGCGGATCGAC
The DNA here is from genome assembly GCF_039023525.1 of Mycobacterium sp. 050272. Lineage (NCBI taxonomy): Bacteria > Bacillati > Actinomycetota > Actinomycetes > Mycobacteriales > Mycobacteriaceae > Mycobacterium > Mycobacterium sp. 050272. The sequence goes on from NZ_JBCHKV010000023.1 coordinate 52,011, forward strand.
GGTGGTGTACGAGCCGCTGCTCAACCGGTTGCCCGCGGACACTCCGATGTATGGGCTGGAGCGCGTCGAGGGCACGATCGAAGAACGTGCGGCGCAATACGTTCCGAAGCTGATCGAGATGCAGGGCGACGGGCCCTACATCCTGGCCGGCTGGTCGCTGGGCGGGGTGCTGGCCTACGCCTGCGCGATCGGACTCAAGAAGATGGGCAAGGACGTCGCCTGGGTGGGCCTGATCGACGCGGTGCGCGCCGGCGAAGACGTCCCGCAGACCAAGGAAGAGGTCCGCGCTCGCTGGGACCGCTACGCCCGCTTCGCCGAGAAGACCTTCCAGGTCACCATCCCGGCGATCCCGTACGAGCAGCTCGAGGAGCTCGACGACGAGGGTCAGATCCGGTTCGTGCTGGAGGCCGTCAGCCAGAGCGGGGTGCAGATCCCGGCCGGGATCATCGAGCACCAGCGCACGTCGTACCTGGACAACCGGGCCATCGACACCGCCGAGATCCAGCCTTACGACGGGCATGTGACCCTCTATATGGCCGATCGCTACCATGACGACGCGATCATGTTCGAGCCGCGATACGCCGTTCGGCAGCCGGACGGCGGTTGGGGCGAGTATGTCGCCGACCTTGAGGTCGTGCCGATCGGTGGTGAGCACATTCAGGCCATCGACGAGCCGATCATCGCCAAGGTGGGTGCGCATATGACCCAGGCGCTGAACAAGGTCGAGGCAGACCACCGCCGGACAAGTGAGGTAGGCAAGTAGTGACGGATGTAGCGCCTGGGCCGGCTCCTGTCGTCCACACCACGGCCGAGAAGCTGGCCGAGCTCAACGCTCGTCTGGAACTGGCCAAGGAGCCCGGCGGCGAGAAGGCCGCCGCCAAGCGCGACGCGAAGGGCATCCCCAGCGCCCGGTCCCGCATCCACGCACTGGTCGACCCGGGCACCTTCCTGGAGGTCGGGGCGCTGGCTAAGACCCCGAACGACCCCAACGCGCTCTACGGCGACGGCTGCATCACCGGCCACGCCATGATCGACGGGCGGCCGGTCGGGGTGTTCTCCCACGACCAGACCGTCTTCCAGGGCACCGTCGGCGAGATGTTCGGCCGCAAGGTGGCCCGGCTGATGGAGTGGTGCGCGATGGTCGGCTGCCCCATCATCGGCATCCAGGACTCCGGTGGTGCCCGCATCCAGGACGCGGTCACCTCGCTGGCGTGGTACGCCGAGCTGGGCCGCCGTCACGAAGCGCTGTCCGGGATCGTGCCCCAGATCTCCCTCATCTTCGGCAAATGCGCCGGGGGAGCGGTGTATTCGCCGATCCAGGACGATCTCCTCGTCGCGGTGCGCGACCAGGGCTACTTCTTCGTCACCGGGCCCGACGTGATCAAGGAAGTCACCGGCGAGGAGATCACGCTCGACGAGCTCGGTGGCGCCGATGTCCAGGCCCGCTACGGCAACATTCATCACGTTGTCGACACCGAGGCCGAGGCGTTTCAGTACGTCCGTGAATTCCTGTCATTCCTGCCGTCCAACGTCTTCGACAAACCGCCGGTCGTCAATCCTGGGCTGGAGCCCGAGATCACTGCGACCGATCTGGAACTCGACGCGATCATCCCGGACTCCGACAACGCCGCGTACGACATGCACGAGATCCTGCTGCGGATCTTCGACGACGGCGATGTTCTCGAAGTCGCCTCGCAGCAGGGGCCGGCGATCATCACCGCGTTCGCCCGGGTCGACGGGCGTCCGGTCGGAGTGATCGCCAACCAGCCCATGTTCCTGGCCGGGTCGATCGACAACGAAGCCTCGGACAAGGCAACACGTTTCATCCGGTTCTGCGACATCTTCGAGCTCCCGCTCATCTTCGTCGTCGATACTCCCGGCTTCTTGCCGGGGGCCGAGCAGGAGCGCAACGGCATCATCAAACGCGGCGGCCGGTTCCTGTCCGCTGTCGTGGAGGCCGACGTACCCAAGGTCACGATCACGATCCGCAAGTCCTACGGCGGCGCCTATGCCGTGATGGGATCCCGGCAGCTGACCGCCGACTTCAACTTCGCCTGGCCCACCGCGCGCATCGCGGTGATCGGCGCCGAGGGCGCTGCCCAGCTGCTGATGAAGCGGTTCCCCGACCCGACGACGCCCGAGGCGCAGCAGATCAAGAAGGACTTCATCGAGGGCTACAACCTCAACATGGCGATCCCGTGGACGGCGGCCGAGCGCGGCTTCATCGATGCGGTCATCGATCCGCACCAGACCCGGCTGTTGATCCGTAAGTCGCTACATCTGTTGCGAGACAAGCAGATCTGGTTCCGCGTCGGTCGCAAGCACAGTCTGCTTCCGCTCTAGCCGGCGGACGTCGGGCCTGCGAGAGGGGGAGCGCATGTCCGAGAGCCCAGGGGACGCAACCGATCCCGTCACGGGAGCTCTGCAGACGTGGCAGTCGGCGCATACCGCGCTGGGGCCGCAGCATGAATCCACGTTGGTTGCGCTGCTGGCGTTGGCCGAGGCCCGCCATGCCACCGGAGACACTCTCGGTGCTGTTCGTGATGCCGGCGCACTCCTGGATATCCGTCGCGAAGTACTCGGAGCCGAACACCCGGACACTCTCGCGGTGGCCGGCGCGGTGGCGCGGTGGCGGTTCCTGCTTGGTGACGCCGGCGCGATTGACCTCCTACGAGAACTGGTTCCGGCCATGGTCCGCGTGCTGGGCGCTGAGCACCCCGAGACGCTCCGGTCGAGTCATGTCTTGGCCTACGTCGAGTATCCCAGCGACGAACCCGGGAGCAGGTTGGCGCGTTGGGTCCGGTTGTGCGGTGCCGAGACTCGCGCGTTCGGTGTCGAGCATGAAGTCACGCTTTCAGCGATCTACATGGTGGCGCAGGCCCGCTACGATCTCGGCGACCCTTTCGGCGCCAGTTCGGATGCGATGCGGGTGGTCATGTACCGCCGCAAGCACCTGGGAGAGCATCATCCCGAGACGCTCGCCGCCCAACTGGCGCGGCTGGGGTGGCTCGGCGAAGCCACCGGCGCAACCAGTTTCGTTCTCAAGAGCCTGGACGAATTGATTACGACGGCCGAGAACGCGCTCGGCCACGATCACGAAACCACCCTGAGGGCGCGTTACGTTCGGGCGTTCTGGTCGCCGACAACCGCAGCTAACGACGTCGACCGTATCTCCGAGTGGGAGCCACTCACCGAGGATCTTGCGCGCGTCCTTGGCGCGGAGCACCCGCTGAGCGTGGGTGCCCGCGAACAAGGTGCAAAAGCGCGCACCGAATGGGAGCAGGACCTCGACGAGGTGCGCGCTCTCGCCTTCGATCTGTACGTGGACATGGAATCCGAGGATCGCGACATCGACCAGGAGCCGGGCCGAGACTGGATGGATCCGGGCAACCTCGATGCCGACGCGGTCGACAAGGTGACCGAAGACGCCGACGAACAGCGCTGCGAGCGCGCCGATTTGATGGAAAACATTGTGGCTGCGAAGAAGGCGTTGTCCCGAAGTCCTCGTGAGCTCGGCAATGACGCCTACGAGACCCTGCTGTGGCGGTATTTCCTGGCCTGGCGATTCTGGGAGGGGCACGAATTCGAGACGGCCGGGCAGCGAACCCGGCGCCTGATCGACGATTGCACGCGGCTGCTCCGCGAAGACCACGAACTCACGGAAGCGTCGCGGACAATGCTGCGCTTCGTCGACACCCGCACCTGGACCGGTTTGCCCTTGTTTTGGGATGGCAGCGCACTGGTGTAGCCCGCTCCCCCGCTCACTTGTCGGAGCGACAACTCGAACGATCGGCACCCGTTGTCGCTGCGAGGCGGGCAAAACGTCAATTGGGTCCGGCGGGCGGCGACCACTAGATCCGCAGCGCCCCGTCCACCAACTCGTCGAAGCGATCCAATGCCACCTCGGATTCGTCATCGATACCGCGCAGCGGTCCGCGATCGGCCAGATACCGTTGCGCGTAAAGCTGGGCCACCAGCGCCTTGCGCTCACCGCCGCGGGTCTCCCGCTCCCAGGCCGCCTGTTCGATCAGCAGCGCCCCCGCGTACACGTCACCCATGAATTGGGCCAGCGGGTACAGTCGCGCCTCGGCGACGGTGCTGTCGAGTTTGGTCCAGGCCGTGATCGCCGCGTCGAGATCCTCGATCCGGCGGGCGACCAGGCAGGTGGTCTCGTCGTCGTCGGAGACCGACACCGCGTCGTGCAGCCGCGCCAACAACGCCTCGTGCGCCTGGGTCTGCTGGATGCCGCGGCGCACATCCAGACACAGGATATTGTCGGGCCCTTCCCAAATCGTGTTCACTTGCGCGTCGCGCAACAGCCTTGCCACCGGCCAGGTCTCGATATAGCCGTTGCCGCCGTGGATCTCGATCGCGTCCGAGGCCGCCGTGATCCCCAACCGGCACACCTTGAGCTTGGTCACGGGCACCGCGACGCGCTGGCGCACGCTGCGCGGCTGGCGATGGTTGGCCGCGCCGGTGCCGTCGAAAACCATTGCCTGCGCGGCCTCGACGTCGACGATCAGCTCGGCCAGTTTGCGTCGCATCAGCGGCTTGTCGATCAACGCGCCGCCGAACGCGTGCCGCTGTCGCGCATAGCACAGCGACTCGACCAGGGCGCGGCGCGCATTGCCCAGCCCGAACAACGCGATGCCCAGCCGCGCGGCGTTGGTCAACTCCATCATCCGGGCCAGGCCCTTGCCATCGGAGGGGCCCGCCTGAGCATCCGGGCCACTCGGTTCGCCGGACAACAGGAACGCCTCGGCGTCGACGAACTCGACCTCGCCGGACGCCACCGAGCGGGTGCCGAGCTTGTCCTTCAGCCGCCGCACCCGCACGCCGTTGCGCGAACCGTCACGGCGGGTGCGCAGCACCAGGAAGTTGGCGATGCCGCGGGTGGAGTCGGGCGCGCCCTCCGGTTTGGCCATCACCACGAATGCCTCGCCAGCGCAGTTGGAGGCAAACCACTTGAATCCGTTGAGCAACCACGAGTCACCGCTACGCCGTGCCGTCGTCTCCAGCATCCCCAGATCGGAGCCGCCGGTGCGTTCGGTCAGCAGCTGCGCGGTCTCGCCGGCCCATTCACCGGAGGCGAACTTGGCCTGCACATGCTCGGCCACGTCGGCCGGCGCGTAGGCGGCCACCAGCGACTGGACCATGCCGCCGCCGGTGCCCAGCGCGCAGCCCATCCCGATGTCGGCCTGGTTGAGCAGATAGTTGGACGCGAACAGCGCCAGCCCGGAGCTCACCTTCGCGGCCCGTGCGTCGGTGCGCAGTGCCTGCTGAGCCTCCAATACCGCGCGCTTGGACTGGGTGAACGACGTCGGCATGACGACCTGGCTGACGTCGTGTCCCCACCGGTCGTAGCGCTCCAGCCGCGGCGGGTTGCGGTCCGTTTCCTCCGCCCAGCGGGCGACCGGGCCGCCCATCAGTTCGCCGATACTGGTCAAATGTGGCTCTACGACGGCTAATTCATCGGGCCGCAGATAGTAGGCCATCGTGAACTGCAGCGTGGGGTCGGTCCGGTACCAGTTCAGGCCGACCGCTCCGGTGTAGTTGTCCGTCTGGTAGCGCCGCGACTTTTCCTCGGTCCAGAAGGGCAGCCGGTCCACGGCCTCAACGTCGTAGTCGCTCATCCCGCGACGGTATTACAGCCCGGACTCCGGGTGAAGACGCTGCGCCGTACGGTTCAGCTCTTCACCGGCCCGACAAGAAAGAGCAGACGGAAATTGCCGATCTGGATCTCGTCGCCGTCGCTGAGCACAGCCGAGTCGACAGGCTCACGGTTGAGATAGGTCTTGTTCAGGCTGCCGAGGTCGACGATGTGGAATTTGCCGTCTTCCCTGCGGAATTCGGCATGCCTGCGGCTGACCGTGATGTCGTCGAGGAACACGTCGCTGGCGGGATGCCGGCCGACCGTGACGACGGGCTGATTCAATCGAAACTGCGATCCGGCATTGGGGCCGCGTTTCACCACCAGGACGGCCGCCCCGCTTCCCAACGTCCGCATATCCTCGACGGCTGCCTCCGCGATCGCCGCCGAGTCGTCGAAGTCGCTGGGCACGCCGTTGCGTAACGCAGTGGGCATCCGGGTGGTCCGCTGCGGGATGGGTTCTGCTGCCGCGGTCATTGTTACCTCTTGGCTCGATCAGGCGGCTCGGGGTAACTGCGGATCGGCGGTCACGGTCTGCGGCTCGGGCCGATGCGGTAGCGGGACCCAGCCGGCGTAGGTCAGGTACAGCCCCACCAGCGCGAATGCGACGCAGATCGCCATCCACCACCCTTGGGCGCCGATCATGCTGTTGGCGGCCGTCGCAAAGGCCTTGGGAAAGGCGAAGAGCAGCACGCCGCGCAGCGTGATGAGCCAGCCGGTCAGCGACACGATGATGGCGGCGGCGCCGTTCCAATATTGGTGAGTCGCCACGATGACCAGGCCGAAGGCCAGGATGAAGGCACCAGCCACCCACGACCACAGCGGGCTTGCCTCGAAGTCTGAAAGGACCGTCTGCATCTCCGACGCGCGCGCTACGGCCGTGACGTCGACGATGACCAGGAACGGGCCGAGCACGCGGGCGAACATGCGTGTCTTGGCCTGCGCTTGCGGTGAAGCGTCCATTGCCGTGCCTCCGTGGTGTGCTGGATGTTCATCCTCATCGCAGCATTCGATGGCGTGCTGCGGTAGGGACGGAAGTCCCGTCCGGTTGGGAAATTCGTCAGTGGTGACTTACGGCCCTCGCCGAGCGCGCGAGCCGGGCGCATGATCGGCCCAGAGGTCACAGAGCGAGGGAGACGGCGATGAAGGCCGACGTGGGTGACTGGCTCGTGCTCAAGGGCACCACGACCGGGGTAACGGATCAGCGCGGCTTGATCACCGAGGTGCGCGGGGCGAACGGCGCACCACCATTTGTGGTGCGGTGGCTCGCCAGTGGCCACGAGGCAACGGTGTTTCCGGGTTCGGATGCCATCGTCGTCACGGCGGCCGAGCAGCGACGGTCCGACGAGCAGGTACGCGAACGGGTAGCCGCAATGCAGTCGGAGCTGACGCATCACCATTACCAGTGACGGTGTTGCGCCGGCCAGTGGGTCTTAGACCGGCGCGACGAACTCCGAGGTGTAGAACTCGGCCGGACTCTGGGAGTGCGGATTCGGGCGCTGGATAACGACCCAGACGCCCGTCGTGCCTGGGCGGATGGTGTCGGAAACGGTCACCGTTGCGCCGCCGGCGGGGTCGGTGTCCATCCCGGAAAACGCGGTCCCGGGATCCCCGGGACCACAGCCACCCGACCCCGGCCGGGGTTCCTGAATCAAGCCGACGTCGAAATGGGCTCCCGGTTCGGGCGCGTCCGACAAGTGCACCTCGGCAATCGCTTTCCCTCCGGCGGAATGGACAATGACCGACCCGGTGCCGAGGGCAGATTGCGGCACCATAGGTACGGTACTTACCAGACTGAAATCGCAACGCCGCAATTTGCTGTCCAAAACGACTGTTGTCCCGGCTTCGGCCGCCGCGGTGGCGATCCCCGCTGTCGCCACCGTCGACATGGCCGCTATGAATGCCGCCCGGTATGCGGCGCGGCGTGTTCCTGTGTGCATAAGGTCCTCGATCCCTCCTCTGCTGTGTTACCCGGATCACAGCGGAGTAGGTATTGACCCTTATTTGCTGAATTTAAACCAATTCAGCGAATTACATCTGTGCCAATTTAATAGCTTTATTCGACCGGTGACTAATTATGACTTCTGCATTTCGTAAAACCCTTGCAAGGCAGCCGTTTTCGTCGGGCCCATTTAGGGCTTGATCCGGATTGGGCCGGGGGACCACCATCCGGTGCGCGTCGCGGTGCCCAAGTCGAGCTGCGCGGGCTGGGCGTCGGCGATCGTCTCGAACCGGCGCAGTGACCCCCAGTCCCGGCCCCAGTCGTGGGACAGGTAGGTCGACATCACGTGGGCACGCAGCAGCAGGTCGGTGATGCCCAGCAGGCCGCCGTTGACGCCGTCCTGCCAGGTGTCGGTGTCCTGCTTCTTGGCGTTGTAGTCCGGGGTGATGCGGAACCGCGGGATCTCGGTGACACCGTTGACGTGCAACATCGGTTGCTGGCACGGGAACGCCAACCCGACCGCCCAGTCCATCAGCACCGGCTGCGTTGAGCCGACGTACTCCTGCAACGAGCGCAGTTCCGGCACCCGCGGGGGGGTCACCGCGATCCAGTCGTCGGCCGTCAGGGACAGGTCCTCGGCCACCACTCGCACCGCGACGGCGTCTGCGGGCATCGCCGAGCGCGCGAAGCGAAGATTGCGCCACACCTTCGGCTGCTCCCCGTACAGGTCATACGGCACCAGCCGGCCGCCCGGCGCCACGGTGCCGCCGGGACCGGGCAAGCCGAATTCCAGTTCCACGGTCTGCCCGGCGGTGTGGTGGTGCAGGATGCTGTTGCCGGCGATCGTGCCCGCGGCGGTCACCACCACCAGCGGGTGCCCGGCGTCCGGCTTCGGCAGCTGGTACCACGCCGAGGTGAGCCTGCTCTGCTGTTGCGCACCGCTGGTGTAGCTGCCGGCCACCGGCACCCGCGCGGGGTCCAGCCCGTAGGGCAACGGGAGCAGTGACCCGTTGATGCCCGGCGCCGTGAGCTTGGTCGGCCCGTACCAGTCGTAATCGGTACCGGGCTGCGGGACCGCGGTCTCCCGCACCGCTTCGGCCAGGGTGCGTTCCGGTATCCCGTTGGGGCTGAATCCCGTTGGGTTCACGCCGCCCAGCGGGCCCAAGGGGCCGTAATCACCCGGCTCCGCGGTTTTGACGGGGGCCATGAAGCCGGCATTGCTGTCCGGCTCGACGAGCACGTCGTCGGCCAGCCCGCAGCCGCCGCTGAATTCGCGCAGGTTGTCCCAGGCATTGGAGTAGGTGGGGTACTGACGCACGATGCCGGCCGTCATCGACGCGATGAACACCAGCGCCATGAAGCCGGCCGCGATCGGGATCGGCGCGGCCGTCAGTGCCCGCGCCAGCCGGCCCTCGCCATGGCTCGGGTCGGCGAAGTGTAACCACGCCGCGTACACCGCGGTAATCGCGAAGAGTGCGAAAAAGATTGTACTGATTGAGATTCCGCCGACCTTCGGCATCGAACTGTTGAACGGCACGCCATAGCTGGACACGTACCACCAACCGTTGGTGGTGGCAAAGCACAAGGCCAACACGAACATCAGCGCCGCCAGGAACGCCATGCGGTTGCGCGACCAGCGCAGCACCTTCGGCGACACCAGCACCGTCGTCAGGGCGGCCATTGCCGCGCCTACCGCGGCGAACAGCCCGAAGTGGTGCACCCACTTGGTCGGGGTGAACATCAGGAAGAACATGGTGCCGAAGATGACACCCATCAATCGCCAGGCCGGCCCGCGGGCGACGCCGGGAACGCGCTTGCGCCGCAACATGATGAACAACGCGGTGAACAGGCACAGTGCGGTGATCAAAAATCCGAACCGGCGCGACAGCGAGCCGTCGACGGTGGGCAGGATCAGGTAGTAGTAGCGCAGGTTCTCGGTGTACCAGGCCTGGCTGGGCCCGATGTCGGTGCGAATCCTGGTGGCTTCCAACACCGTTGACAGCGTCTGGTCGGCGAATACCACGGTGAGGATCACGAAGCCGGCGGCCAGGATCGGGGCCACCAGCGGCCAGGTGCCGACCAGGCGATGCCGCTTGACCAGAATGCGCAGGATCGGACGGCCACCGGCGACCAGCGCGGCCACCGCGATCAGACCGGTCGGCTGGACGCCCAGCGTGAATGCCGCGGTGATCACCGCCAACGCCGCCGGGGTCAGCCGAGAGGCGCACATCGAGCGCTCGATCAGCACGTAGGTGATCAGCGAACCCACCGCGATGATCGGCTCGGGGCGCAGCCCGTTGTCGAACGGCATCCACGCGGTCAGCAGGACCAGGCCCGCCGCCCAGTTCGCGGCCTTGCTCGACGTCACCGCGGGCCCCAGCCGGGGCAGCACCTCACGCGAGAGCAGCAGCCAGCACACCAGCCCGGCGATCAAGTCGGGCAGTCGCATCCACAGGCTGGCGTCGCTGACATGGGTCATCAGCGCCAGCAAGTTGTAGTACCAGCCGAACGGGTCTTCCGGACTGCCGAACCAGCGGAAGTAGTTGGACATGTAGCCGGCGCGATCGGCGACCCGGGCCATGCCCAGGATGTAGCCGTCGTCCGACGAGTTCGCCCCGATCACGTGCCACAGCACGAACCCGAAGATCACCGTGGCGTCGGCGAGGGTGAACTTGCGCCAGCGCGTCGGGATCAGCCGGTGCATCCGGTGACCGTCAAGCTGGTCCAGTCGCCACAGCGCGACCAGCGAGACGATCGTCGACAGGATCGCGCCGACCATTGCCAGCAGCTTCAATGTCGTTGGGGTGGTGGAGAACCGGGTGTCGATGGTCGCCGAGAAGCGCAATCCCGGCGGCGCCGGGCCGCTCAGATCGGTGAAGACCCCGACGATCTGCGGGCGCAAATTGGGGTCGTTGAATCCGCCGCCGAGCGGCTTGCCGGCCGGGTCGGTCAGCCCGACGAAGGTGGCGAAAGTGCCGGCACGCGTGGAGGTTATCTCGATGCGCTGGCACTGTGTGGACTCCACCTGCGCGCGCGACGCACTGGCGATCACCACGTTGCGGTCGGTGACGTCGACGCGCTTGGCGTTGACGACGACGAACAGCGCGTTGAGCGCCGCGTCCTTCCCCTTCTTGGGTGCGGTGCTCAGCACCACGCCGCCCTCGGGCGGCAGCCCGCGCGTCGCGTCGCACGGCACGGTGGCCGTCACGTCGACCGGGCTCTGGGAAATGAGCGGAGCCGTGACGCTATTGAACTGGCCGTTTTGAGGCCAGTTCAGCATCGCGGTGGTCTGCACGACGGGCAGCAGCGGTGTCGCGACCGCCAATACGAAGCCGATCAATCCGGCGATCGTGGCGACCCACCGGGTCACCCGGACGTCGTCACGGGCGGCGGCCTCGGCCGGTCTGTCGACGACGATGCTCATGGCAACGCCCGAATCGGTCCCTGGCGGCTCCAGCCGTTCACGGTCATCACACCCTGTTCGATCACGGCATCCGGCGCCTGATCACTCGGCACCAACGGGAAATACTGCTCGACCGATCCCCAGTCGCGATACCAGTCGCCGCGCAGGTAGGTCGAGATCGTCGACGTCCGCAGCATCACCTGGGTGAACAGGAACGGCCCGCCGGTCTCGCTGGCCTCCCACCCGTTCGACGACGACGCCGTCTGCTTGTGGTCGGGCAGGATGCGGAAGCCGGGAAGTTCGGCAACGCCGAGGTGTTCGGAGAACGGCCGCTGGCACGGGAAGTTCGCGGCGGTGGCGATGTCCATCAGCACGGGCGTCTGCGATCCCATCAGCTGCTGCAGGGTCTGCAGCACCGGGACCCGCGGCGGCGTGAACGCGAACCACTGATCCTCACTGAGGTTCGGGTCGTAGGCGACGATGCGGGCCACGTTGGCCTCCGGCGGCGCCCAGGTCAGTGGGAAGCGCAGATTGCGCCACGCCGGCTCGGGCCCGATGTCGATCGGCTGCACCTCGGCGAGCGGCTGGGTGGTCCCATCGGGGCGGGTGACACCCCACTGCAGTTTCAGCGACTGCCCGTAGGTGAACGTGCCGTCCTCTTTGTACGACCAGATGGCGCCCGCGGCGGATACCACCACCACCGGCCGGTCCGGTGTGCGCGGCGGCAGCTGATACCAGGACGAGGTGGCGGTGGCCGCCAGCGAGTTCTCGCCGTAGCTGCCCATCACCGGGGTGCGGGCCGGGTCGAGGCCGAACGGCAGGGCCACGTTCGACCCGTTCACCCCGACCGGGCCCTTCCCGCCGGCGGTCCCCGCGGAGTCACTCATCGCGGCGTTGGGCTTGTTGGGGGACGCGTCGGAATTCACCACCCCGGGTTTGGTCACCACCGGATAGGACCGCAGGTCGTCGCCCACCCCGCCGGGTTTGAACCCGACCGGGTTAACGCCCCCGAGCGGACCGTCAGGCCCGAACGTCTGTCCCGGAACAGGTTGCAGCAGGCCAAGATTAGGGTTCGGCTCCGCCAGCACGTCGTCGGCCATCGCGCAGCTGGTCTTCGAGAGCCCCGACTCCAGCGCGGCCAGGTTGGCCTTGGCCGTGGTGTAGAGCGGGTAGCGGAACACCGCGCCCTTGGCCAGCGAGCCGACCTCGCCCAGCACCATGATCGTCGCGACGATCAACAGCGGAGTGGATGCCAGGACGCGGTTACGCCGGCTCTCCTTGATCTCGGTGTGCCCGGCGTAGTCCATCCGGAAGTGCAGCCAGGCGGCCAGCAGTCCGGTCGCGATCGACAGCGCCAGGAACATCGTCGTCACCGGGTGGCTGGCGACGACGGGCTGGATGTCGAACCACGGCACCCCGTAGTTGCCGACGTAGAACCAGCCGTTGACGCCCGACGTGGCGACTGCCAGCACGAACAGCAGGGCGGTCACATAGAGCGCCAGGTTGCGGCGGCTGTGCAGACCGATCCGGGCGAAGGCGAACGCGGTGATCGCGCCGAGCGCTCCGGCCAGGCTGGCGAACGCGCCGAACTGCACCGCCCATTTCGTCGGCGTGAACGTCAGCAGCAGCAGCCCGAGCGCGGTGGTGCCGATCAACCGCCAGGCCGGGCCGCTGGCGAGCCCTTGCACCCGGCCACGGCGCAGCAGCACCATCAGCATGCCGAACAGGCAGAGAAACAGCACCAGGACCGCGAAGCGCCGCGCCATCGATCCGTCGGGGTTGGACTCGACGGTGAGGAAGTAGTAGCGCAGCCAGTCCTGGTACCACGCGATCGTCGGCCCGACCTTGTATTTGATGCGGGCCGACTCGGCGATCGTCGCCAGCGTCTGGCTGCGGAACACCACCACCAGGATCAGCGACAGCGACGCCGCCAGCACGGCCAGCGGCGCGAGCAGCCCGTCGGTCGCCCGTCGGCGCCGGATGATCGTCGCGATGGCCCGGGCCCCGGTCAACAGGGCCGCGACGGCGATCAACCCCTGCGGTGCCAGCGTCACGGTGAGCATCGCGACCACGATCGCTACCGCGGCGGGAGCCAGCCGCTGCAGCGCGATTGCGCGCTCCACCAGCATCCAGGTGACAATCACGCCGAGCGCGATCAGCGGCTCGGGGCGCAGGCCGTTGTTGAACGGCAGCCACGCGGCCAGGAACACCACGCCACCGGTGAGCACCGCCACCGTGTTGGATCCCAGTCCGCCCTTGCCGGGCCCGAGCCGGCGCAGCCCCCAATGGCTGAGGATCAGCCAACAGGCGATACCGGCCAGCGTGGCCGGCAGCCGCATCCACACGCCTGCGGTGCTGACCGCTGCCAGCTTGGACAGCACGGCGAGATACCAGTCGAACGGCGCCTCGGTGGTGCCGAAGTAGCGGTAGTAGTTGGCCACGTAGCCGGCCTTCGGGGCTACCCGCGCGATGGTCAGGTTGTAGCCGTCGTCGGACGAGGTGGCGCCGATGACGTGCCACAACAGCAGCGTCGCGATCACGCCCACGTCGCTGAGCCAAGCGGCCCAGCCGACCCGCCACCAGTTGGCCCGTTGCGCACCGGGGCGGTACCGGGACAGCCAAGCCACCGGGGAGCGCCAGTTGACCAGGGTGCCGCCGCGGCTGTGACGATCCAGCATTGCCAGCGCGACGATGGCGACCAGAACAGCCAGCACCCCGGCGGCCATCACCAGCTTCTTGAGCGCCGTCGGCGCCGTGATGAAGCGGGTGTCGATGTCGACCCGCGCCGACAGCCCCGGTTGCGGCGCGACCTTCAGGTCGGTGAAGATGCCGCCGACCTGCGGCTTCTTTTCGGCGGGTAGGACGCCGGCGGCGCCGGGGATGCCGACGAAGTCCGCCCCGGCCGCGCCCGCGTCGGCCCAGACGTGCAGCACGCTGCAGGCGCCGATCGCCGAGCGCTTGGCCACCGCGGCCACGGTGTCGCGGAACGCGACGACGACCACGTCTTTGTCGGCCCGTACGAACAGGCCGTTCTTGCCCGGGTCCACTCCGCCGGTGGGCAATGTCGAGACCACTAATCCGCCGCTGTCCGGCAGGGTGGCCATCGCCGGGCAGGGAATGGAGATGTCGAGGGCCCGCGGCGCCCCGGATACCAGGGGAGAGGTGACCTGAGTGATGTGTCCGTCGACCGTGCCCTGCGGCCACAGAATGGTCGCGGTGGTCTGCTTCACCGGGAGTAACGGCACCACGAGGCACAACAGCAGGCCCGCTAGCCCGGCGACGACGGCGACCAAGCGCAGGATCGGCTGCGATCGCTCGTCGTGGGGCACGGGGTTCGATGGTAAGCGACGCACCTTTGTCGGTTGAGGATGCGGGGCCGCGCAACGGGCCGGTAGCCGCGGTAAGTCCCGCGCACCTGCCGGGCACGTTCGAGGATTCATACCTTTCTCCGGCCAGGTCTGAAACCATTTACTGCGATGACGGCCTCAGGTCTGCGGTTCGGTGTGTTGGGTCCCTTGCAGGTGACCGCCAACGACACCCGGCTGAATCTGGGCGCACCGAAGCAGCGCGCCGTCCTGGCGATGTTGGTGATCAACCGCAACCGGCCGGTGTCCGTCGACTCCTTGATCGGCGCGGTCTGGGACGAGGACCCGGTGCCGGCCGCGCGGATCAGCATCCAGTCCCATGTGTCCAACCTGCGGCGGCTGCTGCGCACCGCCGAGGCCGAGCAGATGCTGGCGAGCGTCCCGCCCGGTTACCAGCTCAGCATCGCCGACGCCGACTGCGACCTCGGCCGCTTCAGCACCGAGAAGGCGGCGGGCACCCAGGCCGCCGCCGCGGGCCGGTTCGAGGACGCCGGCAGCCACCTGTCCGCCGCGCTGAGCCAGTGGCGCGGGCCGGTCCTCGACGACCTGCGCGAGTTCGCCTTCGTCGACGCGTTCGCCACTGCGCTGATCGAAGAGAAGGTTGCCGTCCACACCGCCCGCGCCCAGGCGGAAATCGCCTGCGGGCGCGCGGAATCCGTCATCGGTGAGCTCGAGGCGATCACCGCCGAGCATCCCTACCGGGAACCGCTGTGGGCGCAATTGATGACCGCCTACTACATGACCGAGCGGCAATCCGACGCCCTGGGTGCGTATCGGCGACTGAAGACGGCGCTGGCCGAGGGGCTCGGGATCGATCCCGGGCCGACGGTCACCGAGCTGCATGAGCGCATCCTGCGCCAGGAACCGCCGCCGCGCACCCGGGCGGCCCTGACCACGCTGAAGGTCAGCGTCGACGCGCCCGTCGTCGAGTCCGCCCCGATTCCGACCGACGGGTCGGTCGTTGTGTTGTTGCGCGACAAGGCCGGAAGCCAGTACCGGCTCAACGACGCGACCACCCGGATCGGACGTTTCATGGACAACGACATCGTCCTCGACGACAACGACGTCAGCCGCTATCACGCCGTGATCACCGACAGCGGAACCGGTTTCGTGATCACCGATCTGCGCTCCACCAACGGCGTCGAGGTGCAGGGCAAGCGAGTCCGCGGCAGCGTTGTCCTGGGCGACGGCGATCACATCAAGATCGGCAGCCGAGAGTTCACCGTCGAAATACGTTCGGAATAACCGCGGTAAATCCCGAGACCAGTTTCACGGACGGCCGCGGTGCCACCGCAATCCGTCAAAATGCCCAGGTCAGCGGCGCATGAATTTCGCAAGGATCTCGCAAATGCACCGCAAGCGGCGCGCGTGAGACTACCGGCGTCGGCAAACAAACCAGAAAGAGTCGCACAAGCCGACGGCGACAAAAGGGCAAAGGAATCGATCATGAACTGGACGCGGATTATTGCCGGGGCGGTGGTGTCGAGTGGCGTCACGGCTGCGGGGTTGGGCTTGGCCGTGTTCGCTACCTCCGATGGGCCCCACTACTGGTGCCCCGGGGACGCGATGCCTGCTTCCCCCGGGCTCACCTGGGATATGACCGTCTGCCACCAGTACCACCAGCTTTCCGGCGGCCAAATCGCCGAGGGTCCCGCGCCCGGCCATCGCTGAGACTTTGGGATCGGTAGCAAACTTGACCGTATGCACTGGCCGCATGAACACTTCTCACAAGATGAAGCGGTTGTTTGCTGGTGCGGTCCTGTCGGGCGGCTTCGCCGTCGTCGGGTTGGGCTTGGCCGCGGGAATCGGCCAGGCTCAGCCCGCCCCAATGGTGTGCCAGGACGGTGGCACCGTCCCAACCCCGACCAACAGCTGCACCTATCAATGGTGCCCGGGCTCACCGGTCCTGAAGAACATGCCGAACTGGGACCGAAATGTTTGTCACCCTTGGTATTTCGACCAGAACAGCCCGCCGACCAACTCGACCATCATCGAAGGGTTCCCGCCGCCGCGGCCGCCGTCGCCGCCGTGCATCCCCTTTATCAACTGCCTGCCGGGGCTGTAACTAGCCCCGGCGCAGCGGGGCCGGGTCCCACAGCCCACTGCGCGTCGCCGTGCCCAACTGCAGATGGGCGGGCTGGGCATTGGAGTAGTACGGCGTCAGGCGCTGCAGCGAGCCCCAGTCGCGCGACCAGTCGTCCTTCAGGTAGGTGGAAATCGTGGTCGCCTTCACCAGCAACTCGGTGACACCCAGCGGCCCACCGCCGTTGTTGTCCATCACCGGCGAATTGGCCTCGGCGCCAAAGCGATCCGGCAGAATCCGCCACTTGGGTGTCTCGTCGACGCCGTTTTGGTGGCCAAACGGCCGCTGGCACGGGAACGCCAAACCCACCAGCCAGTCCAGGAATACCGGGTCCGCCGAGCCCACCACCTGCTGCAGCGTGTGCAGCTGGGGAATCCGCGGCGGGGTGACCGCGATCCAGTGCTGCGGCGCCAGGTCTTCGTCGTTGGCGATCAGGCGGACCTGGGTCGCTTTCTCGGGAATCCATGACATCGGCATCCGCAGATTGCGCCACGCGGGGGAGGCGCCGACATCGAAGAACTGGAACGACCCGCCCGGGTGTCCGCTGGCCGCCTGGTCGTCGGTGGCCCACTGCACCTGCACCTCACGGGGATCGAACCGGCCGGCCGCCGAGACCACCAGCAGCGGTCCGGCCTTGTCGCGCGGCGGCAACCGGTACCACCCGGAGCGCAGCATGGCGGGCACCTGGATGCCGGGCCGCCAGCTGCCCAGCACCGGAGTATGGGCCGGATCAAGGTTGTAGGGCAGCTGGGCGCGTGAGCCGTTGACTCCGGGCGCGGCGCTGGTACCGCCCTCGGTGCCGGCCTCACTGGTGGTCGTCTTCCCGTCTTCGTTGACGAAGCTGCGGTCGCCCGGGCGCTCCATCACCGGGTCGGCCGAGACGTCGGCGGGAATACCGTTGGGCGTGAAGGCTTCTGACAGGCCGGCGCCCAGCGCTTCGCCCACCGGGCCCGACATCGGCGACAGCATGCCGGCGTTGGGATCCTGCTCGACCATGACGTCCTCGGCCAGGCCGCAGGACTTGCCGGTCAATGCCTCCAGGTTGGACCGGCCCACCGACCAGGCGGGGTATTGGCCGGTCATCGCCAGCGTCAGTGAGACGACCTCGAATGTCACCAGCACCCACGCCGCAATTGCCAACGGGGACTGGACGATTGCGGACATCCGCGCCCTACTGCGGGTCTTCGGTGGTCCACCGGATGGCCCGTCGGGAGACACGAAATGGAACCACGCCGCCAGCAACAGCACCACCAGCGTCAGCCCGAGCAGGACGGTCGCGAACGCGTAGTGCCACGCCGGGAATGCATTCGACCATGGCACACCGAAATTGGAGACGTACCACCAGCCGTTGACGCTGGCGAACGACATCGCGACCAGGAACAGCACGGTCGCGGAGAACACGGTGCGGTTGCGGCGTGAGCGCATCGCCACACTAGTGACCGCGACGGCCGCCAACGCGCCCAGCGAGCCGGCCAGCCCGGCGAACACGCCGAAGTGGTGTGTCCACTTGGTCGGGGTGAACATCATCGCGAGGAACGAGATGATCGTGATGCCGACGATGCGGCGGCTCGGACCGGCCGCGGTGCCGGGAATTCGGCCCTTGCGCAACGACATTGCAACCGTGATGCCTAGCGCGAGCAGCACCGCCAGCACCGCGAAGCGACGGGCGACCGATCCGTCGGGGCTGGCCATGAACAGCCGCTCGTAACGGATGTGCTCGTCGAACCAGCTCAGGCTCGGTCCGAGGGCACGTTTGAGCGCGGTCGCCTGCAGCTCGCCGGCCAGGGTCTGGTCGCGGAAGATCAGGATGATCGTGACGGTGGCCGCCGCCGCAATGGGTGCCAGCAGCGGCAGCACCCCGAACTGTCGGGATCTGCGGTGGATGATGGTGCGCAACGGTCCGACCGCCACCAGCAGGGCGCCGATGGACGCAATGCCGGTCGGCCCGGAGAACAGGGTGAGCGCGCCGATGATGCAGGCGATCGCCACCGGCAGCAGCCGGTTGGTGGCCACCGCCCGCTCGACCGAGCACCAGGTGAGCAGGATGCCCAGGGCGATGATCGGTTCGGGCCGCAGCCCGTTGTCGAGCGGCAGCCAGGTCGCCAGGAACAGCCCCGCGGCCGTCCACGCCGCCGCCCGGTTGGTCTTCACGGCGTGGCCCAGCCGGGGGATGACCTCACGGCTGATCGCCCACCAACAGGTCAGGGCCATCGCCAGGGTGGGCAGCCGCATCCAGATGCTGCTGGTGCTGACGTGCGCCCATATCGCCAGCAGGTCGTAGTACCACCCGAACGGCGCCTCGGGCGTGCCCAGCCAGCGGTAGTAGTTGGCCATGTAGCCGGCATGCTCGGACACCCGGGCCATCGTCAGGATGTAGCCGTCGTCGGAGGTGTTGGCGCCGACGAAATGCCACCACACCAGCACGGCGATGACGAGCGCGTCGAGCCCGCCGATCGACCACCACCGCGACGGCAGGAAGCGGCGGTGCCGGGTGCCGTCGGCGGTATCGAGCAGGTGTAGTGCGATCAGCGCGACGGCGGTCAGCACGACGCCGAGGATCATCGCGGCCATCTTCAGCGGCGTGGGGCTACTGCTGTAGCGGGTGTCGACGGTCGCCGAGAAGCTCAGGCCAGGCGGCGCCGGCCCGGACAGGTCGGTGAAGACGCCGACGATCTGCGGCCGGAAGTCGTAGCCGCTCTTCTCTCCGCGCAGCGGGGTGCCGGGGTGTTCGGCGTTGGGTCCGTAGCTCAGGCCGACGAATTCGGCGGTGACCCGGTCGGCATGCGCGGTGAAGGTCAGGCGTTGGCAGGCCGGACTGAGGACCTGGCTCAGCGGCGCCACCACGACCGGGACATTGCGGACGATCAGCACCAGCTCGTCGTTGGCGCGCTGGATCAGCAGTCCGCGGTCGATGGCCTTCGGAGCCTGCTTGGGCACCGTCGACAACAGCACGGTCTTGCCGGCGCTCTGCGGTCCGGTCAGCCCGGCGGCGGCCTGGCACGGGACGGAGATGTTCAGCTCGGTGGCGACATAACCGATCAGCGGCGCTTCGACGCTTTGGAAGGTGCCGTTCTGCGGCCAGTTGAGCTGGGCGGTGGTCTGGTTGACCGGCAGCAGCGGTGTGGCGATCGCCAGCAGCGCTCCGAGCAGACCGGCGACGACGGCCACGATGCGAGCGGTCCGGTGCCTAGCTCCCGCTCCCTTCACGGACCTAGATGGTAGTTCTTCGGCCAAGTCGCGCGCGGTGTTGGTCGCCATCAGCGGCCTGCCACCGGCCGGCGGATGGCCAGCACAAACGGGCCGACGCTTTGCACGGCAAATCGTGGGTCGTCGAACAGGGCGGCCCGCAGGTCGACGGTGTAGCGACGCACGTTGGGCTGGTTGGGGTAAACGTCCTCGGCGAGCCGCAGCGTGTAGGTGTTGTTCGCGCCCCGGCGCATCAGAAACACCGTGGGCGGTGGCCACGGCGAGGTGTCCAGCGCGTGCAGCAACTCGTCCGGGCTCTTCAGGCTCGACCACTTCTTGATCTGCGCGGCCCGTAAATCGAACTGCGCCAGGGGATTGGCGTAGTGCGACGTCAGCCCCTGAAAGCCCCAGTAGGGGTAATAGGACAGGAAGCTGTAGTCGGCGGTCAGCACCACCGTCTGATCCCTCGGCTTGCCGGTGACTCCCACGATGGCGGCGTCGATGGCGGAGTAGAACTTCTCCGCGCCCGGCGGGCGCCGGTCGCCGCGCTGGCCGTGGCCGTCGGTGTCGGTGTAGGCGATGGTCAGGTCCGGGCGCAGCACGTCGGGAATGTCCTGGCTGAAGGCAATGGCGGCGGTCATCCCGATCGCGCCGGCCACCGGGACGACCGCTTTTTCCCAGGCCCCGCCGCGTTCTTTGAGGGCAAGCGTGGCCTCGATGAAGCCGAACACTCCCGCGGCCACCAGCAGCACGCTCAACGTCGGCTGTAGCCGGAACGACAGCAGCGTGGTGCGCGCCAGTGTCGTCAGCATCGACAGCAGCGACCAAAGGTAGATGGCCAGCACGCCGATCGCCAGCGCACCCGCACGGGTGGACGATCGCGTGCGCAGGACCAGCCACAGCGTGCCGAGCATGCAGATCGCTCCCAGCAGCGAGAACTGCAGCATCGGGAAGGTCAGCTCGGCGCCGTCGGCCGGGAGGTAGTGAAACGCGCTGCCGCTGTTGCTGACCGGATTGCTGGCCGCCTGTATCAGGAACGGCAGCCAGGTGGTAGCAGCGATGGCGGCGGCGATGGCCGCAATGACGGCGATCCGGCGCAGCGGGTCGAGCGCGGCTTTCCAGCCGGCCGCCCGCCAGCGTGCGACGACCAACACCAGCGCCATCAGCGCGATCGTGAACGCGGTGTAGCCGAACAGCAGCGAGTACCAGGTGGCGGTGAAGCCGAGGAACAGCCCGGCGCCGACGACCGCGGCCCAGCCGTTTCTGGGCTCGAGCGTGACGCTGCAGTCACGCTCGGCCTCCACCGTGACTGTGCCGTCACGTTCGGCGCTGGGCCCAGAGCCGCCGGCGCGCAGGCCCGACCACGCCAGCACCAGCACCGGCGGCAGCAGCACGGTGATCATCGCGGCGTAGGGCTCCGGCGAGCTGTAGGCCAGCGTCACCGCCGCGGTCGCGGTGGTGACGATCAGCGCGTACTCGAACCGGATCATTCGCCACCACAGCACCAGCGCAACCGCGATGGCGATGGTGATCGAGGTGATCGCCCACGGCTTGAACAACTCCCACGCCGGCATCCCGGTCAGCGCCGCCGCGCGCCCGCCGATCCAGAACCAGCCCGGCGGGTAGAACGACGGCAGCCCAAGATAGGTCATGTCGTGCAGGGCGGGGCTGTCGGCCAGGCGCGTCAGGTACTCGGTGCGGAACTGCTGATCGACGGAGATGCCGAACAGATACAACTTGGTCGCTCCCAGGGGCATGCCCAGCGTCACGACGGAAAACGCCGACACGAACACCAGCCCGCAAAGCTGGGCGACCCACCGCCACCGGCTCGCCCGCCGCCACAGCCAGCCGGCGCCGAGCAGCCCGATCAGGCAACCGACCTGGCCGACCGTGGTCAGCGCGTGCAGCTGGTTCGACGACGGGAAGGCGGGCCACTGGACCCGCCCGATGGCGATCAGCGAGACCACCGAGACGACGGCCGCCACGAGCACCGCCGCGACCATCTGGCCGAGGCTGGCCAGCGCGTTGCGCATAATCAGATGGGCAGCTTGCGGAAGATGGGCCGCGGGATATGTCGCAACACCATCATCACGTACTTGAATGCTGCTGGCGCCCAAACCAATTCCTTACCTTTTGCGGACGCGGTCACCGCGAGGTTGGCGACGTACTCCTTGTCGACGGTGAGCGGCGCTTCCTTGACGTGCGCGCTCATCCGGGTACGTACTTGGCCGGGGCGGATCACTAGAACGCGAACACCGAACTCGCGCAACGCCTCTCCGAGGCCCAGGTAGAAACCGTCCAGGCCGGCCTTGGTGGAGCCGTAGACGAAGTTGGAGCGCCGCACCCGCTCGCCGGCGGCCGAACTCATCGCGATGATCTGACCGAAACCCTGAGTGCGCATCTTCTCGCCCAGCAGCACACCCACCGAAACCGCTGCCGTGTAATTGATTTCGGCGGCAAGCACCGCCTTGTGCTGGTTCTGCCACAGCTCCTCGGCGTCGCCGAGGATGCCGAACGCGACGATGGCCACATCGACGTCGCCGCCCGCGAAGGCCGCGTCGATCATCTTGGGGTGGCTCTCGGGGTCGGTGGCCTCGAAGTCGATCAGCTCGACCGAGCGCGCACCGGCGGCCTCCATCTGCGCGACGGCGTCGTCACGTCCGGGGTCACCGGGCATGGCGGCCAACAGGATTCGCGCATGCGCGTTCTTAAGGTAGCGCGCGCAGATCGCGAGCCCAATCTCGGAGGTGCCGCCCAGCAACAGGATTGTCTGCGGGTTTCCCACGGCGTCAAGCACCATCTAGAGCAGCTCCAAACGTCGGGCCATGTCGGAGGCGAAGACCCGCAACGGGTCGGCCTTGCGGCGCACGGCGATCCATTCGTCGATGCGCGGATACATGGCGTGGAAGGTTTCGGCGGTGGTGCGCGAGTCCTTGGCCGTATAGACGCGTCCGCCGAATTCGAGTACCCGACGGTCGAGTTCGTTGAGGAACTCGTTGATCCCGGGTTTGTTGGGGAAGTCCATCGCGACGTTCCAGCCGGCCATCGGGAAACTCAGCGGCGCGCGGTTGCCCGGGCCGAAGAGCTTGAACACGTTGAGCGCCGAGTAATGCCCCTGGGTCTGGATCCAGCGGATGATGGCTTTGAATTCGTCAAGAGCATCCGGTGGCACCAGGAATTGATGCTGGGCGAAACCCGTTGGCCCATAGGCGTTATTCCAGCCGCTGACCAGGTCGAGCATGTGGTAGAACTGCGACAGATTCTGGATCTTGCCGGTGTAGTTGCCGCCCAGGCGGTAATACGTCTCGCCGATCGCCATGAACGACAGCTTGTTCATGGCGCTGATCGGAAACAGGTTCGGCACTGTCAACAGTTGTGGTGCATCGAATTTCAGTGGATTCTTGGCGAGCTTCTTCGGCAGCTGATCCAGCCTGGCGAGGCTGCCCCGGCTGACCGAGGCCCGGCCGAGTTTGGGCGGCGGGCTGATCAAATCGAACCAGGCGCTGGAGTAGGTGTAGCGGCTTTCGCTGCCGTCGACGTGCACGGCGACCGTCTCGTCGAGGTCCTTGGTGGCCACGCCGTCGGCGATGAAGTACGCCGTCTCGGTCGGGGTCATCGCGATCGTGGCGCGCAACACGATCCCGGTCAGGCCGCTGCCCCCGACCGTCGCCCAGAACAGTTCGGACTCGGGGCCCTCGGGGGTGATCGTGTGCACCGAGCCGTCGGCCATCAGCAAGTCCATCGACCGCACATGACTGCCGAAGCTGCCCGCACTGTGATGGTTCTTGCCGTGGATGTCCGACGCGATCGCGCCGCCGATGGTGACTTGGCGGGTTCCCGGCAACACCGGGACCCACAGCCCGAACGGCAGCGCCGCCTTCATCAGCTGGTCCAGGCTGACGCCGGCGTCGACATCGACCAATCGGGTGTCGGCGCTGATCGAGTGGATGCGGTTGAGCACCGTCATGTCGATCACCAGGCCGCCGCCGTTTTGCGCGTTGTCGCCGTAGGAGCGGCCCAGCCCGCGGGCGATCACGCCCCTGCCGTTTTGCAGGCCGCCGGCGTCAGCCACCCGGGCCACAGCCTTTGCGATCACCTCGGGATCCGGCGTCGACAGCACGTGTGCCACCGACGGCGCGGTGCGGCCAAAGCCCATCAGCCGGGTGGGGGTGGTCGGGAAGTCGGCGCTCAACATCGTCAAAGAGGGTACCGCTTGTGCGGGACGGCTCAGTGCATGCGGAAGATTACGACTCGCTGCACGATGAAGTTGATCACCGTGGCAGTGCCCTGCGCGATCACGAACGCGACCACGGCCGCCCACCCTCTGTAGTGCATCAACACCAGGCACAGGTGGTTGAGCCCGACCTGGACCGCGAAGGTGACGCCGTAGAGAACCATGACCGCGACGAACCGCGCGGTGCTCGGCTCCGCCTGGAAGGTCCACCGGCGGTTGATCAGGTAGGCGGTAATGGTGCCCGCCACGAAGCTGGTGGCCTTGGACAGGTCGACCTGCACGCCGAGGACTTTCCACAGCAGCATGTAGAGGCTGAAGTCGACGACGGCAGCCAGCCCGCCCGTCGCCACGAAGCGCCCGATCTGGGTGGTGAGACTCAGGCGCGCCGGCGCGGTACCCGGCTCCGGGGGAAGCATTGGGGGAGTTTATCGGGGTCGTGAGCGCCCCAGTGGCGGCTACTTGGGCAGCTTCACCGAGATCAGTTCGACCTGGCTTTCACCCTGCGGGGTGGAGTAGGTGACCTTGTCGCCCGCCTTGTGTCCGACCAGGGCCAGCGCCAGCGGGCTGTGCGACGTCAACGTCTCGGCCTCGCGACCGACGGGGGTCTCCTCGACGATCGAGATCACGTACATGGTGACGACCTCGCCATCGGCGAACTTCAGGGTCACCTCGGTGCCGCCGGGCAGCGCCTCGTCCTCGTCGGAGTGCGACGGCCCGGCCAGCAGCCGCCGGTCCAGCTCGTTGATCCGGTCGCCGAGGACCACCAGTTCCTCGGCTCGCTGGATCGCCTCGGCCGCATCGCCATGATCGCCGATCATCCCGCGGTCGTCCTTGACCTCGGCCTCGAGCGCGTCGCGCCGCTGCCGCAGCCGGTCCAGCTCCGCGGCGAGGTTCTCCCGCGCCGCATCCGCCACTGATTGGACTTTTTTAATCACGTCCGTCGACCTTCCGCGGTGCCCGTCTCTGTCACGAAGCGCGCTAATTTGCCTGGTGGTGAATTTGTGGTGTTTCAGTGTTGCACCACACGAACTCGGCCGCCACCGATATCCGGCAAGCGGTTGTCATCGGTTATACACGCGCGTGCCATCCCGACGGCGGCGAGTTCCGCAGTGCCGGGAGCGTATTACTCGTGCGATTCGCTGTTGGGCACCAGCGAACTATCCTTGTCGTCGTACTCGACGATCTCGCCGCGCAGCGCGTCGAAGATCGCCTTGCCCTGCGACACCAGTCCACTGGCCACCTGGCTCAGACCGTCAGCCCCGTTGAGCACGGTGAGATTCGCGCCGGCAAGCCCGGCCGCGGCCCGCTCCACGATGTCGGGCAGCTGGTCGATCATCGCCTTGTCCAAGGCCACCCGGTTGTGCGACGCGGCCGCCTCGGCCAGGATCTTCATCCGCTCCGCGTCGGCTACCGCCAAGATCCGGACCCGCTCGGCTTCGGCCTCCGCGGGCTTGACCACCTCGGCGACCAGTTCCTGCTGACGCAGTTCGGCGGCGCGCTGGGCCAGTTCGGTCCGCATCGCCAGCACCTCACGCTGGGCCTCGGCTTCGGCCAGCGGGCCCGCTTGGGCGGCCTCCGCCTGGGCCTTGTCGACCTCGGCCTTGTATTGCGCCTTGACGACGGCGGTCTGCCGAGCGAATTCGGCTTGCTGGCGCTGGGATTCCTGCTCGGCTTCCGCGGCTTTCTGGTTCGCCTGGGCCTGAGCGATCTGCGCCTGCTGCTGGATGGCGGCGTTGTGCGGCGCCGACATCGCGTTGATGTAGCCGAGGCCATCGTCGTCGATGGACTGGATCTGCAGCGCGTCGACGGCCAGACCGATCCGGGCCATCTCCTCCTTGGAGCCGTCGAGCACCTCGGTGGCCAGCTTCTGGCGTTCCCGGATGATCTGCTCGACGGTCATCGACCCGATGATCGACCGCAGGTGGCCGGCGAAGATGCGGCCGGTGAGGACCGACATCTGGTCCTGCTCGGACAGAAATCGCTGCGCGGCACTGATGATGCTCTCGGTGTCGTTGCCGACCTTGAACGCGATCACCGCGCGTACGTTGAGCGTGATTCCTTGTTGGGTGACGCACTTTTCGGCGACCTCGGACTCACACATGGCCAGGGTGAGGAAGCGTGCCTTGCGGAAAAACGGCAGCACGAACGCTCCGTGGCCGGTCACCACACGGAACGGCGCGTTGCCTTTCGCGCGGCCGCCGGAGATGAGCAGCGCCTCATCGGGGGAGGGCACCCTATAACCGAGCATTCTTGAACTCCTTACGGTTGATGTTGTCTAGCAAGGGATTTCACGCTTAGTTCGAGCCGGCCGCGTCATGCCAGGGCTCGACCACCACGGTCCGTCCGCCCCGGATCTCGACCACTAAGACCCTGCTGCCCTTGGGTAACGGATCGTCGGACCAGGCCAGGAACGTCTCCTTCGACCCCCGCACGGTCACCAGCACCTCGCCGGGGCCGCGATCGCCGCGCGTTGCCACGACCAGCTTGCCCACACAACCGATTGCCAAGGCGTCGCTCACGATCGCATATTCCTCCATCGACGAGTTCCGGCGTCGAGTTTCGGCACGTTTGCCGCAAGGATAGACGCCGGCATCGCACTGTCGAATCGAGTGCATTCCAGACCTTTCTCGGTGTGCCGGCGCCCCGTCAAATCAGCTGTTTTGCAGGGCTTTTCCTGTCAGAACAGCGTCTGGGGAGGCTCTTGGCGGATTCTCAAAGGATCCTTGCGCCGCCCCTCTCGGCGATGTGCTGCCAGGCTCCAAGGATTCATAGAGGGCGATGACCGAGCCTTTCCGCACGCACCTCAATCGCCAGGCGCAGATGAGCAAAGGAGCCCATCATGACCACCGCCAAGCTGGCCGGAAAGGCCACTCGGACCGCCGGTCTCGCGATCATCGCCATCTTCGCGAGCCTCGCCTTCGCGACTGGGTTGGCCCACGCCGACGACGTCAGCACCGCTGGGATGTACGGCGACCCGACCGCGGCCGCCGCGTTCTGGAAGCCGCAGACCTACGACGACTGCGCATTGATGGCCACCGCCGACGTGATCGGCGAGGTGACCGGCCATCCGGTCGCGGAGCAGGAGATCATCGCGCTGGCCCAGAAGCTGCCGAGCCAGAGCCACCCGGGGTCCATCTACACCGTGCCGAAGAACACCAACGACCCGAACAGCGGCCAGGGCACCAGCCCGGAAGACCTGCCCTTACTGCTGGCGCACTACGGCGTCACCGCCAGGCTGACCAACACCAGCGACGCGCCCACGACGGGTCTGGCCAGCGGCATGGCCGCCCTCAAGCAGTACCTGGCCGGCGGTCGCAAGGTGATCGTCGAGGTGAACGGCGAAATGATCTGGGGCCAGCCGGTGGACGCCAAGGACCGCTACGGCCAGCCCACCTCCGACCATGCCGTCGTCGTCACTGGGATCGACGTCCTCAACTCCCAAGTGCACATGAACGACAGCGGCGCCGACGATGGCGCGAACGAGACGGTGTCCCTTGACCTGTTCACCAGGGCCTGGGCCACCAGTGATGACGAGATGATCGTCACCGACGCCGCTCGTTAGAGCAGGTGCGCCAGGACACCGCCATGACGCACAGCATCACAACGGTCACCGCGTACTCCAGCCACTGGAACGGCGCGTTCCCGTACTGGGTGAACGGCGCGCCGCGCGGGCCGAGTGGAACGTCGGCAACCAGGAGCGCCTGGCCGCCACGCTTGTCGTGTACCGCCGTGCTGGCGATCACCTCTCCGTTCGGAGCCACCAGCATCGAGTCCCAGGCCACGTCGGCCTTGACGAGCGCGACCCTGTTCTCGACCGCCCGGAAGACCGCCATGGATTTGCGTATGTCGACTTTGGACGGCAGGTCGAGGCTGGGGGACAGCACCATCTGAGCGCCGTTGAGAACGGTCCGGCGGGTCGGACCATTCGGGAAGTCCATGTCGAAGCAGATGACCATGCCCAGCACGCCTTGGGGTGTGTCGACCGCTGGGTAGACCCGCCCGGGAGTGAAGGCTTCTCCGGCGGTGAGCACGCGCTTGGTCTTGTAGTAGACGGCAACGACGTCGCCGCCGGGACTCCATAGCAGGGCGGTGTTGGGGGCGGCGTCGTTCGCGGCGTCCGGCGTGAATCCCATGGCCAGGTAGACCCCGGTCTGGCGGACCAGGGCAGGGATCCAGTCCGTATGGCTTACCTGCGGGTCGTAGTCGAGCGTCTCCTCGGGCCACACCACCACCTTCGCGCCCCGCGCCGAGGCCGCCCGCGTCATGGCGCTGAGCTGCGCGATCTGATCTTTGATCCGCTCCTCTTGGCTGCGGCCGTGGGAGAAATCCGTGGATGCCAGTGTCCCGGGGAAGGTGTTGTCGAGCCCGGGCTGGACGGCGGCGACGCGGACCCGGGGTCCCATGCGGTCCGAGACGTCCTCGAAGATCGCCAGGCTGGCGCCCGTCCAGACCACTGTCACCACAACCGGGATCACCACCGACCACGCCAGCGCGTGGCGGGGAACACCGACGTCGGTCCATTGCGGCCACCGGCGGTCCATCAATGAGATGACCACGAGCGCCACCGTCGCGTTGATGACGTGCAGCAGCAAACTCAGCGCCGGCGTGCCGGTGATGCTGATCGGCTGCACCAGCTGCGGGAGGTCGGCTAACCGGTAGGCGATCCACAGATACGTTCCGTCGATCTCGTTGTTCTGCAGCAGCAGATCGATCGCCACCCAGAGCAAGCCGAGCTGCATGACGAACCAGCGGTAACCCGTCCGCTCGGCGAAGGGCCGAAGGAACACCCCGACGACCAGGCCGACGACCCCGAACGCCAGCGCGCCGCCGACGATGACGGCCACCGGCAGTGCCGAAGCGATGTGCATGAGCAGCCCGAGGTAGTAGCCCGCGAAGGCCATTGCCACCGGCACCGCGCTCCAGCGCCGCGGCAGCACCCGGTACTGGGCGGCATACATCGGCACGAACGCGATGAAGGTGAGCCACCAGAGGTTTCCGAACGACGGCCAGATGATCACCAGCAGCACCGCGCTCGACATCGACAGGCCGAGGCCGGTGGTGATGCGGCTGATGTCACTCACGTCGGCTACGCCACCTTGCCATTCGCGAAATCCCCCGCTGGGGCGCAGTCTATGGCAGCGACCGCGGATGCGCCGATGTGTGGAGGCGAGCGGATGTCACCGACGCCGAGAGCGCGGCGCGCGGCTAGACCCAGTAGGGCACCCGGGCGCGGTATTGCCGCATCGCGAATGCCGCCAGCAGCCAGCCGACGACGGTCAGGACCAGCACCACCGCCCAGTGCCGCATCTCCTGGTGGGCGCCCAGCAACGGCGCCCGCACGATGTCGAGGTAGTGCAGCAGCGGGTTGAGTTCGACGATCTTGGCCCAGCTGCCCGCGCCCTGCTGGCGCAAGGTGTCGTCGTTCCAGATGATCGGCGTCATGAAGAACAGCAGCTGCACGATCGAAAACAGCAGCGGACCGATGTCGCGGTAGCGGGTCGCCAGGATGCCGAAGCACAGCGAAACCCAGATGCAATTGAGCACGATCAGCGCCAACGCCGGAATCACCGACAGGTCGGCCCACGACCACGGCTTGGGATAGATCATCGCGACGACGACGTAGATGACGATGTTGTGGCCGAACAGGATCATCTGTCGCCACACCAGCCGGTAGACGTGCACGCTCAACGGCGTCGGCAACTGCTTGATCAGACCCTCGTTGGCGACGAACACGTCGGCGCCTTCCAGGATGGCGGCATTGATCAGGTTCCAAATGATCAGGCCCAGAGTCACATACGGCAGATGCTTGGCCAGCTCGAGGTGGAACAGCTTCGAATACAGCCCGCCCATCGCGACGGCCGTCGTCCCGGTGGCGATCGTGATCCAGAACGGGCCCAGCACCGAGCGGCGGTAGCGCTGCTTGATGTCCTGCCAGCCCAGGTGCAGCCACAGCTCGCGACGGCGAAATCCGTCGACCAGATCGTTGCGGGCCCGGGTAAAGGTGCGCGATTGTGCGGCGGCGTCGATGAATGTCACGGGGTTCCTCCAGGCCTGCTGAACTGCTCACGACGTCCCATGCGGCGCAACCGAATCCACTCCAGCAGGCCCTTGGGATCGCGCCGCGATATCAGGAAGAACCAGCCGAACCGAACCCACTCCTGGACCAGCAGCTTGCGCAGACCCGGTTGGGACAGCAGATAGCCGCGGTTGCGGTAGGTGTAGAACCGCTTGGTCTCGTTGTCGGGGTACTGCGTGTGCATCCGGCCGCCCAGGATCGGGCGGAACTCGTCGGATCCACAGGGGTGCAGGTAGATCGCGTCCAGGCTGGTCCCGAACGGCAGACCCGATCGCACCAGTCGGCGATGCAACTCCACCTCGTCGCCCCGGATGAACAGCCGCATGTCCGGGACGCCGACAGCGTCCAGGGTGGACGCCCGGAACAACGCGCCGTTGAACAGCGACGCGATCCCGGGCAGCAGGTCCTGTCCCGTTTCGGTGCGCAATTCGCTTGCGCGCCTGCGCCATACCAGGCCGCGCCGCAACGGGAAGGCCAGCCGCTCCGGGTCGTCGGAGTTGCAGACCATTGGCGACACTTCGGCCAGCCCATGCTTATCGGCGCAGGCCAGCAGCGTGGCCAGTACCTGCGAGTCTTGGGGACGTCCGTCGTCGTCGGCCAGCCACACCCAGTCGGCGCCCTGCGCCAGCGCGTGCAGCATGCCCAGCGCGAAACCGCCTGCGCCGCCGAGGTTTCGGCGCGACGCCAGGTAAGTTGTCGGGATCGGTTGGGCGGCGACAAGATCACGGATCCGGCTATCCGCGCCGCCGTCGTTGTCAACGACGATCAGGTGGTCGGGCAGCCGGGACTGCCTGCTGAGCATGTCCAGCGACTTGGCGAGTTCCTGCGCGCGCCGGTGCGTGACCACGACGGCGACGATGGACTCACTCATCCCCGGAAGCGCTTTGCGCCAACGGCTTTTCCGCCTGGATCTGCAGCCGGGTCTCTTCCAGCACCTCGCGGACGTGCCGGGCGGCGTCCTCGCCCTCGTAAGCGCGTACCACGTCTTCGATGCCGCCGGTTTGGCGGATAACACCGTGGTCGATCCACATCGCGGTCTTGCACAGCCTGGCCAGGAATTCGTTGGAATGGCTTGCGAAGACCAGGATTCCGGAGCGTTCCACCAGGCCCTGCAATCGCGACTGCGCCTTCTTCAGGAAATCGGCGTCGACGGCGCCGATGCCCTCGTCGAGCAACAGGATCTCGGGGTCGATACTGGTGACCACGCCCATCGCCAGCCGGACCCGCATCCCGGTGGAATATGTGCGCAGCGGCATCGAAAGGTAATCCCCGAGCTCGGTGAACTCGGCGATCTCGTCGACCTTGGCCAGCATCTGCTTTCGGGTCTGCCCCAGAAACAATCCGCGGATGATGATGTTCTCGTAGCCGGAGATCTCCGGGTCCATCCCGACGCCGAGGTCGAACACCGGCGCGACCCGACCGGTGACTCTCGCCCAGCCCCGAGTGGGTTCATAGATGCCCGAAAGTAGGCGCAGCAGAGTCGATTTGCCAGCTCCGTTGTGGCCGACCAGGCCGACGCGGTCGCCTAGCTCGAGTGACATGGTGATGTCGCGCAACGCTTCGACGACGACGACGTTGGAGGTGTTGCGACCGATCGCGCCGCCGGCCTTGCCGAGGAACGCCTTCTTCAGCGATCGCGACTTCGCGTCGAAGATGGGGAATTCCACCCACGCGTTACTGGTCTCGATATGCGGACCGCGAGGACCTGACACTGACGCCTGCTCTATAGGTACTGCCCGGTGCCCGAGCCCGGACCGTGGCGCCCGATGCCCGGGGGCAGCGCTCCCTGGCGCATCTGCTCGAGCTGCGCGCGGGCGGCCATCTGCTGGGCGAACAGTGCGGTCTGGATGCCGTGGAACAGGCCCTCGAGCCAGCCGACCAGCTGGGCCTGCGCGATGCGCAGCTCGGCGTCCGAGGGCTCGGCGTCGTCGGCGAACGGCAGGGTGAGGCGATCGAGTTCCTCGCGAAGCTCCGGCGCGAGCCCGTCTTCGAGCTCCCGGATGCTGGTGGCATGGATGTCGCGCAACCGCTTGCGGCTGGCCTCGTCGAGCGGAGCCGCCCGCACCTCCTCGAGTAGTTGCTTGATCATCGTGCCGATGCGCATCACCTTGGCGGGCTGCTCGACAAGGTCGGTCAGGGAACGCTCCTCGGAATCTTCGTCGTCGCCACCGGCATCGCGAAGCGCCATGATTCGCGGATCGACACCGCCGATGATCTCGACGCCGTCGGCGTCTGGGCCGTCGTTGCCGTTAGTCAATCCGGTCACCATCCTCGTATGTCTAGGGGCGGGGCGGTGTGGCATTTCCGCGCCATTCGTAAATTCTGGCCCCGCCGTTGTCGTAGATCAGCGCCCACGACTTCGACTTTTCCAGCGACACTAGTCCGTCGGGGACGGCGAACCCGCGAACCGTCGGTTGACTGGTGTAGATGTAGCGAATATTCAGCGCCTTGATCGCCTCGACGACCTTCGGATCGGAATCGCCACGGTTGGCGTACGCCCAGATGACGTAGCGCTGCGGCCCCGGCCCGGTCTGCTGCGGGAAGTCGTAATGGGTCCACAGCGGATGTAAATCGGCCACCGCGTACATCCACGCGGTGCCATCGGTGTTCGCATTGGCGATCAGGGTGTTGTGCGCGCCGGGCAGGTTCGACAAATACGCCATCGCCATCAGGTCGCGCTGGTCGATCATCACCGAGTCGTATTTGTCGCCGAACAGCACCAGGTGCCGGTAGAAGTAGTGCCGCGCACTGAACACGGTCGTCAGCACCAGCAGGACCGCGGCGGTCGACACCCAGAACGGCGCGGGCAACTCCTTGAACCGGTCGGTGATGCGTTTGGCGATCGCGACCGTGAGCGCGACCGCCCCGAACAACGCGATGGCCGCCATCGGCGTCACCAGCATCGTCACCACCGAGGTGAGGCGGCGCGGATCGTTGTAGAAGAACTGGCTGAATTCCTCGATGACGGCGCCGGCCGCGTTGTGAAACGGGGCCCCCGAATAGACGGTCGCCACCGTCAGCACCACCCAGACCGCCACCGGCCACCAGATCCGCTTGTACAGCAGATACGCCATGCCGAGATACATCAGCACGACCAGGCCGTACTGAATCGGAAAATCGTTGAGGTGGCGGGTGTGCAGCAGCAGCGCATCGATGACCCCCTGCTTGGCGCTCTTGAAGCTGGGGAAGGCATGCCCGGCGATGATGTCGGCCTGTCTGAGCACCCCGATGAACTGCGGCGCCAGAATCGCCCCGGTCGGCGCCGCCACCGCGGCCAGGATTGCGGCGTCGGCGAGCCGTCCGCGCACCGGATGCCACAACACGTCCAGTAGCCACCAGCCCAGCAGGAACAGGATGACGATGAATCCGCCGGTCAGGTGTACCGACAACACGCCGACCAACGCCAGCACCGCCATCGGGATCCGATCGCGATGCCGCAGTGTCGAGGTGATCAGCAGGAATGTCGGGATCGCGACGCCGTAGGCCGCCAGGTTGGGCATCGCGGCCACGCCGAACTCGACATAGGGCACCGAGGTGAACGACGCCGACAGCGCCGCCGCGGTGGCCGAGATCGCGGCCGTGCGGCCCGGCGTCATCACCGGGCGCAATAGATGCCAGGTCAGCATCGCCGCGCTGGTCGGAAACAGCCAGATCGAGGCCGCGACCGCGTTCAGCGTGTAGCCGGTGGTCGGGGCCGCTCCGGTGAGCTGGCAGAACACCGCGGTCAGCGCGTGGAACACCGATGGGTAGTACAGCGCCTGGTGAGTCTCGACATTGCGCAGCTCGCCCATATGGGTGGACGACGCCTGGCCGGTGTCGAGTATGTAACGCACTTCGTTGGCATGCCACACCGCATCCCAGGTACTGGGGATGGTCTGCCAGTGGGCGGCCAGCCCGCGATAGGCCGCCCACATGATCAGCAGCGAGCCCAGCGCCACCCCGGCCCCGACCACCATGGCCGGCCACCCGGCGATGCCCCTGGCCTCGGCGGCGGTGTCGCGGTAGCGGGCCAGGAGCAACTGCAAACCCGTCGCCGCCACACACACGACCGCCAGCGCCGCGAGCGCAGTCCAACCGTTCCAAGGGATTCCGAGCGCGCCGTAAGGGATGATCGCCAGCGCGACGACACCGTAGGTCAGCGCCGGGCCAACCGCGACCGCGATCGGCCACGTTAGCTGGGCGATACGCGCAACGATTGCCCCCGGGGCGATCAGCAAAAACAGTGCGATCAGCGTTCCGATCCAGAGCCCCACTGGACTAGTATGGCTGGCCGGGTGACCTGGCTCGGGCAGCCACCGGCTGGCTCTGAGGTCTGTGGCACCCGCTATCGTCACAATTTCGCTCTAGCGCGGAAGCTCTAAGGTGGCTGCATGGCTTACGACGTCGCCCGGGTGCGCGGACTGCATCCGTCACTGGGTGACGGATGGGTGCACTTCGATGCGCCGACCGGGATGCTGATCCCTGATTCCGTTGCGACCACCGTCTCCACCGCCTTCCGCCGCTCCAGTGCCACCAGCGTGGGAGCGCACCCGTCGGCGCAGCGCAGCGCCGCCGTGCTGGAGGCGGCGCGCGCGGCCGTGGCGGATCTGTTCAACGCCGACCCGGCGGGCATAGTGCTGGGCGCCGATCGCGCGATCCTGCTGTCCTCGCTGGCCGAGGCGTCCTCCTCGCGGGCGGGTCTGGGCTACGAGGTCGTCGTCAGCCGACTCGACGACGAGGCGAACATCGCCCCGTGGCTGCGGGCGGCGCACCGCTACGGCGCCAAGGTGAAATGGGCTGAGGTCGACATCGAGACGGGTGAGCTGCCGACGTGGCAGTGGGAGAGCCTGATCGGGAAGTCGACGCGACTGGTCGCGGTCACCTCGGCGTCGGGAACGCTGGGCACGGTTACCGATCTGCGGGCGATGACCAAGCTGGTGCACGACGTCGGCGGGTTGGTGATCGTCGACCACTCCGCGGCCGCGCCCTACCGACTGCTCGACGTCAAAGAGACCGAGGTCGACGTGGTGGCGGTTAACGCGACGGCCTGGGGCGGCCCGCCGGTCGGCGCGATCGTGTTCCGGGATCCGGCGCTGATCAACTCGTTCAGCTCCGTCTCCACCGACCCCAACGCCGCCGGCCCCGCGCGCCTCGAGGTGGGCGCACATCAGTTCGGACTATTAGCCGGCGTGGTGGCCAGCATCGAATACCTTGCGGCACTGGACGAATCGGCCCGCGGCAGCCGGCGCGAGCGGCTGTCGGTATCTATGCAATCCGCCACCTCGTATCTCAACCGGATCTTCGACTACCTGATGGTCTCGCTGCGGTCGTTGCCGTTGATGATGCTGATCGGTCGCCCGGAGGTGCGGATCCCGCTTGTCAGCTTCGCATTGCAGGGCGTGCCCGCCGAACGGGTCGTACAGCGCTTGGCGGACAACGGGATTCTGGCCGTATCAAACGAGAGCTCACGCGTGCTGGATGCGTTGGGCGCCAACGAGGTTGGCGGCGCGGTGACGGTCGGACTGGCGCACTACTCGACGATGGCCGAGGTCGATCAACTGGTCCGCGCGCTCGCGTCGCTGGGTTAATCGCGAACCCGCACGGAGCCCGAACCGCGATCGAGTGTGCGGCAACGGCGTTGAGTGTGCGCTGACGGCAGCGACTCGCCGGGCGGTCTCATCCACGCCGCACAATGAAAGCCTCGAGCGCACACTCGAGACCCTGGTTGCACACTGGCCACCCTGAGGGCACATTCAACGGCCCAGCTAGACGGTCAGCACAATCTTCCCGTGCACGTCGCCCGAGACCAGCTTCTGGTGGGCATCGCCGGCCTGCTGAATCGGCATGCGAGCGCCGATGATCGGCCGGACCCGGCCGTCGGCGATCATCGGCCACACCGACTCGGTCACGGCCGCGACGATCTCACCCTTGCTGTGCGGGCCGCTCACCGGTCGGCCCCGTAGCGTGGTGCCGATGACGCTGGCCCGCTTGGGCAACAGCTTGCCGATGTTGAGCTCGCCCTTGAGACCGCCTTGCATGCCGATGATGACCAGCTGCCCGTCGGTGGCCAGCGCGTCGAGATTGCGGTCCAGGTAGGAGGCACCCATGATGTCGAAGATCACATCGGCGCCGCCGCATTCTTGCAGCCGCGCGACGAAGTCCTCGTCGCGGTAGTTGATGGTGATCTCGGCACCCAGCTCGCGACAGGTATTTAGCTTGGCCGCCGAACCGGCGGTGACCGCCACCCGGGCGCCCAGCGCCCGCGCGACCTGAATCGCGTGCGTGCCGATACCGCTGGCCCCACCATGCATCAGCAGCAACTGGCCCTCGTGCAGGTGCGCGGTGAGCACCAGGTTCGACCACACCGTGCAGGCCACCTCGGGCAGCCCTGCGGCATCCTCCAGCGTGACGCCGTCCGGTATCGGCAGCACCTGCGGCGCGGGAACCGCTACGTACTCGGCGTAACCACCGCCCGCCAGCAGCGCGCAAACCTCTTGTCCGACAGACCATTCCGTCACGCCGGGACCCAGTTCTGCGATGACGCCGGATACCTCCATGCCGATGATCTCGCTGGCTCCAGGCGGCGGTGGATACTTGCCGGCGGCCTGCAGCACGTCGGCGCGGTTGACTCCGGCCGCGGTGACCTTGATCAGCACCTCACCGGGCCCGGCAGAGACATCGGGGATCTCTTGCCAGACGAGGTGGTCGGGAGAATTGGCGACGATGGCGCGCATGCGGGCCACGGTACTAGCCCCGTTACCCTTGTCAGCGGTGGCGTGGCAGAGCGGCCTAATGCACTCGCCTTGAAAGCGAGAGACGGCTAACACCGTCCGGGGGTTCAAATCCCTCCGCCACCGCAGCTGTGATGTCGCGAGACATCGAGGACAGATGTCTCGCGACATAGTGAACACCCTCAGTTGTTGGTTGGGGGTGTTTTCTGTTTTTGGGGTTGGTA
>NZ_JBCHKV010000024.1:0-58116 GCF_039023525.1 Mycobacterium sp. 050272
TCAACTACCATCGACCACACTCTGCCGCCGACGGCCAACCACCAGCATCACGACTCACCACCGGCGTCACCAACGTGCTGTCCTCCTACAGCTAGTCGGTGGCCGATCGTTCATTCGGAGATTGATTTTCAGTTCGCGCTCGGCGGCGTCAAGGCACATGCAGGCGTTACCCGCATTCGCCTTGAACGCATGGTGCAACTTCGTGGCAGTCCGCGGTTCCAGGTCGACATCATGGGATGCCTCAACGGGACGCCGACCCGCAGTTCAGGGCGACGTTCAACCGGTCGGGCCAACAGCATTTGAACCTGCAACCACATGACCCCCAGTCAGTAAGCGTGATGCGTTCTCCCAGGTCAGACCGGGTTTCTTTCGGCAGCGCTGATTTCGCTCGAATGCGACACGGTAGCCGGCTCGGATACTGGCCGATTTCTTAGAATTCAGCGGCCTTGTGCACCACCGTCTTTCAATTCGATATGCACCGAAGCGAGACGGCGGGATCCCAGCCAGTTTGCGGATACGTTTGGCTCGTCTTGCTCGCGAGGCAGGAATCTTTCCACACGAGAGCGGAATTTATGAAAATCGGCATAGTCGTTGCGGCGACCACACTCCTTGCCAGCGTGCTGTCGCCACCAGCATCCCAAGCTGAGCCGCTCGCCGCGGCCGATGACCTAAAGATGAACGGTGTCTACCACTACGCCGACGAGGATGGCGATACCGGAACGTGGACGATTAGCACAACATGCAAGCCGGTCTGCGTTGCCCACGTCACGACCGGTCCCGGTGAAGGGTTCAACGCCCCGCTGATTGATGGTCGTTACGACGTGAAGCGGACGATTCCGGAGGGCGCGATCTGTGGCAACGATCTCAGCCAGCATCCGGTCACCGTGGATCAATGGTGGGACCCGTTGACGCTCAACGGGGTTGCGATCTTCTTGGACAGCACCGCACCCTGCGGCCTGAGCGATCCGAGCGACACCTTTACCCTGACAAAAATCGGCTAAGCTCGCCCACTTATCCGGTGCAGACCGCATCGGGCCGCTGCACACTGCGGGGCCCACCGCATTGGCCCTCCACCAAGCAAGTGCAACCTCGTGCGGGACCCAGTCGCCGACACGTTCAATTCTTCTCGGGTGCGCTTGGGTGACAACACGCGCACTCGTCACCGCAGCACGATCCCGGCTCACTTGGGGCGAGCCTGAGCGTCTGAACACCAACCGGCAATTCCTGAGTGGGTGTCCCGCAGCACGGATCACTTAGCGGTGGGGGTGCACCGATGTTGACATTGGGTGTCGACGTCAATTTGGACGCCGCCGCGACGACGCCCGGCAACGGTTGCGTTT
Organism: Mycobacterium sp. 050272; assembly: GCF_039023525.1. Classification (NCBI taxonomy): domain Bacteria; kingdom Bacillati; phylum Actinomycetota; class Actinomycetes; order Mycobacteriales; family Mycobacteriaceae; genus Mycobacterium; species Mycobacterium sp. 050272. The sequence goes on from NZ_JBCHKV010000024.1 coordinate 1,341, forward strand.
TGGCGGCGCGGATGGCGTTGAGGATGACCAGCACTTCCGCGGCTTCGTGGATGAGCACCACTGCGGCCAATCCGAGTAGGCCCAACGCAGCAATCGGGATCAGGACGGTAATGATCACCAGCGACAGCACGATGTTCTGCAGCATGATCCGGCGAGCGCGGCGGGCGTGAGACAAGGTCTGAGGAAGGTGACGCAAATCCGCCCCCATGAGCGCGACATCGGCGGTTTCGATCGCGACGTCGGTACCCATGGCGCCCATGGCGATGCCGATGTCGGCAGTAGCCAGCGCCGGCGCGTCGTTGATGCCGTCGCCGACCATGGCGATCGGCTTACCGCGGGCCAATTCGGGCAGCAGTCGGGCTTTGTCCTCTGGCAGCAGGTCGGCGTGGACCGTAGTGATACCTGCCTCGCTAGCCAAGGCGTGGGCGGTGCGCGAGTTGTCGCCCGTGAGCATGGCGACCTCGAACCCGTTACGGCGCAACGCAGTAACGACGTCGGCGGCTTCTGGTCGTAGTTCGTCGCGCACCGCGATTGCGGCCATAAGGGCGCCGTCTCGTTCGAGCAGCACCACGGTTGCTCCGGCCCCTTGCAGCCGATCAACCTCGCTGCGCAGTGGTCCTGAGTCGATCCAAACCAGGTTTGCCCAGCCGCAGCGTCGTCCCGTCGAGTTGGCCGGTCAATCCGTGCCCGGGGACGGCGGTGACTCCGGTGGCGCTCGGGATGTTGGTGTCTATGGCGGCCAGAATCGCTTGCGCGAGTGGATGTTCGCTGCGGGCTTCCAATGCCGCCGCTACCCGCAGAGCTTCGGTATCGGTGCTGTCACCGACGGTGATCGTGTTGATGACTTCAGGCCTGTTGCGGGTTAGGGTTCCCGTCTTGTCGAGCGCCACGGTGCGTATTCGACCCAGCGCTTCGACCGCCGCCCCGCCTTTCACGAGGGCGCCTTGCCGGCTCGCGGCGCCGATTGCGGCCACCACTGTCAGGGGCACGGCGATCGCCAAGGCGCACGGCGACGCGGCCACCAACACAACGAGGGCGCGCTGCAGCCAGACCAGCGGATCACCAAGCAGTGCGCCAAACACAGCGACGGCAACTGCCAGGATCATGATCGCCGGCACCAGAGGCCGAGCGACCCGATCAGCGAGGCGTTGGCCGGCGCCTTTGCGTTCCTGAGCGTCTTCGACAATGTGGACGATCCGCGCCAGCGAGCTATCGTTGGCGGCCGCGGTCACTTCGACCTCGATGGCGCCGCTGCCGTTAATGGCGCCGGCATGTAGCTGGTCGCCCGGGCCGGCCTCGATCGGCACCGACTCCCCGGTGATGGCTGATGCGTCGAGGCTGGTACGCCCGGCCGTGATCATGCCGTCGGTGGCCGCCCGCTCCCCCGGACGTAGCACCATCTTCTCGCCGACCGCGAGATCCTCTGGGGCCACGGTGATTTCGCGGCCGTCGCGCACCACTGTGGCTGTCGGTGGCACCAGCGACAACAGAGCGCGAAGTCCGCGGCGGGTCCGTGTCACCGCGTAGTGTTCAAGCCCCTCAGCGATGGAGAACAAGACACCCAGCATCGCCGCCTCGGCAAACTGGCCCAACGCGACCGCGCCCACCGCGGCGATCGTCATCAACGTCCCCACGCCGATGCGGCCATGCCGCAATCCGCGCAACGCACCTGGCACGAATGACGCCGCACCGGCCGCCGCTGAAGCGCATTCCAACACCGAGGCCACCGAAGTGCGCCCGAACGCCTCGATCAACCAGGCAGCCGCCAGCAGAACGGCGGCCAGCGCCGCCCAGTGCAATTCTCGAACCTGCCAGAGTTTTTCCGGCCCCGCCTGCGGTTGGTCAGCCTCGTCGCTTCCACAGCACGCATCAGACATCGTTGCGCTCCTTCACAGGTGACACGGAGAGGGTCATGACAGCCGAGGTGAGCTCCCGGCCCTGTTCGGTCAGTCGGTATATGACGAGTCGGCCGGACCGGCGGGAGGACACCAGCTTGGCGACTTTGAGCTGACGCAAGTGATGCGACACGAGGTTCTGCGCCTGACCCACCACCCAGGCCACATCGCACACGCACAATTCGTCACCCGTCAGCAAGGCCGTCGCAATCGTGAGTCGCGTCGGGTCACTTAATGCTCGGGCGCGCGCCGCGAAGGCCTCAATTCGATCCAAGGACGATAGCGACGCTCGAATCGACTCAGCATGTCGCAGGTCCAGGCACAAGAGGTCGCGAGTATCCAACGGAGACTGTCCCATCCTCATATGCTAACGAATATTGATATGGGGCGGAAGGTCTCCTCGGCATCGCTTGCCCGCTTTCCCCACGCAAGCGAAACGGCGGTGTGATCGGCTGCTCGCCGTCGGACTGGCGCAGTTCGCAAGTTCGCTGACTCGTCTGATTCATTTGTCTAGAACACCGCGAAACACATAGCGATGTAGTGGCACATCGCCGCGAGGACGGTGAAGGCGTGGGAGATGTCGTGATGGTGCAGCGCCGTCGGCCGCAGTGCATAGAGAACCCCGCCGAGGCTGTAGAAGGCGCCCCCGGCCAACAACATGACTAGCGCTACTGCGCCGGTGCTTCACAAGATCGTGCCGCTGTACTGCAGGATCGTGCCGGTGTAACAGATCGACGCCGACCTGACCATCACGCACAGCGGCGCCGCCACCCAGCGCGGCGCGGTCGGATAGAGCAGCGTGAGCGCAACTCCGGTCGGCGCTGCGCCCCAACTGGCGGCCACGACCAGATGTTCTGTGGGGTGCGGTAGGGCCAACCAGGCGAACGGGTGTGTGGCTGGCGGCGATGAATACGAAGATCATCGAATGGTCCAGCCACGTCCGCGCCCCGGGGTCGAGCGAGTGCCGGTTGACGCGTTGAAACATTGCGCTGATAGCCAATACGGCCACGATCGCGACGAGGTAAGCCAATGTCGCGAGCCCCGCCTGGTTGGACGGGACCGCCCACGCCACCACCAGCAATGCCACGGCCGCGATAACGGCCGCGGCCGCGAAGTATGGGATGGGCCCGCGGCGTGACCTCGACTTAGCCAGACCCAGGGCACGGCCCTCACCGCGGTGACTCATTCGCGCAAAAGTGCACGACGATCGCCATCGGGCTTGATGTCAACTATCCGCCGAAGGCCTCCCAATCGCTCCTGAACGTGAAGGCGGGAAATGGATTTGGCGATTTGGCGCTTGGCGGCGCCTCTCTCACACAAATTGAGGAAGAGATCGGGACAGCGATCGCTAGGAGGCCAACGCATCATAGACTTTCGCTGGCAGCGATGCCCAGCATTGGGCGTGCAGGCGCAGCTGGGCATGTGCCGGGCGGTCTAAAGTGGACACCCAGTCGCTGCCGATCGTCAGCTGTTATCGGGGCGGCGGCTCTACGTTGAGTCGGCTCGGATGCGGCCGAAGAGATCGGCAACACGTGTCGCGATGTCGTCGCGTACGAGGCGCATTCGTTCGATGCCGTCGATTCCGCGCTCGGAGGGTTCGTCGGTGTCCCAATTCTCGACGGTAATCCCGGGCGCGCGCTGGACCTTGGCTTCGCGCCCAATCGTGATCACGAAGTCGACATTCTGAAGGAGGTTTGGATCGATGGGTTTGGGTCTTTCGCCGGAGATGTCGACTTCGATTTCGGCCAGCGACTCGGCGGACAGGGCGTTGATGCCCTCGCCCGGCTTCGTTCCGGCCGAGTAGACGAGAACTGCGTCACCGGCGAGCTTGCGCATTAGGCCGGCCGCCATTTGCGACTTCCCGCTGTTCTTAACGCACACGAACAGCACCGAGGGCGGCATAGCTTCATCCATGGCTCTGCTCCTTGATTACCGCTGCGACTGTATGCCTAGTTCGGACAGCAGTCGGCGAACACGCTCTTCGATGTCATCGCGGATGGGACGCACGGCTTCGACCCCTTGCCCGGCGGGATCCACGAGTTCCCAATCCTCGTAACGCTTGCCGGGAAACAGGGGGCACGTGTCGCCGCATCCCATCTTGACGACGACATCTGCGGCCTGAACGATTTCGTCGGACCACGGTTTGGGGAACTCGCGGGTGATATCGATACCGACTTCCGCCATGGCCTGCACCGCAGACGGATTAACTTGATCGCCGGGTTCAGATCCGCCCGACCACGCCACTGCCTGGTCGCCCGCGAGGTGATTGAAGAATCCGAGAGCCATCTGTGAGCGTCCGGCGTTATGCGTGCACAAGAACAAGACAGTCGGGCGCGTGTCAACGAGTTGCCCGCTGACACGCACGCGTGCCGCGAGGCGTTGGCGCGTCCACCGTTCCGCTCGCGCGGTTAGCGATTTCGCATCGATGGCGCGACCGTTGAATCGTTCGCAAGAGGAGCGCAGCGACCGCTCGATATCGTCGCGGCCGACGTGCTCGCCGAACTCGGCGTGGAGCCGATCCGTAACGTCCTTCGGGGCCAGTTGCTGGTCGCCTGATTGATGCCCGAGCTGGTCTGTACTGGGTGACGGCGAGCTATCGGTCATGGTGTGCTCCGCTGCCCGGCACGGCGTTCGAAGCATCCGCGGCGAAACGTCGCCGCAACGCCAGAGAGACGTAGACGAGTCCGACAAGCACTGGTACTTCGATGAGAGGGCCGACGACTCCGGCGAGAGCTTGCCCGGAGGTCGCCCCGTACGTCGCGATTGCAACAGCTATCGCGAGTTCAAAGTTGTTGCCGGCAGCCGTGAAAGCCAGCGTGGTTGTGCGCTGATAGCCCAAGTTGAGCGCCGCCCCCAAGAGGTATCCACCGCCCCACATGATGGCGAAGTACGCCAGCAGCGGCAAAGCGATTCGGGCGACATCGAATGGCCTGCTGGTGATTTGATCGCCCTGTAAGGCGAAGAGAATGACGATAGTGAATAGCAGGCCGTACAGGGCCCAAGGGCCGATAACCGTGAGAAACCTGTTTTCGTACCAGGTTCGGCCCTTGGCCTTTTCACCGAAACGCCGCGACAAGTACCCGGCCAGTAGAGGGATACCAAGAAATATCACTACCGACTTGGCGATCTGCCAGGGGGAGGTGCTGATTGTGGTCTGCGGTAAGCCGAGCCAGCCCGGCAGGACTGACAGATAGAACCAGCCCAGGACTGCAAACATCACAACCTGGAAGATCGAGTTCAATGCAACCAGCACCGCAGCGGCCTCGCGGTCTCCACAGGCGAGGTCGTTCCAGATGATCACCATCGCAATGCATCTCGCTAAGCCGACGATGATCAATCCGGTGCGGTATTCGGGCAGATCGGGTAGCAGAAGCCACGCCAAGGCGAACATCACGGCGGGCCCGAGTATCCAGTTCAAAATCAGGGAGCTGAGCAGTAACCGTCGGTCGCCTGTTACCGAGTCCAGCTTGTCGTAGCGGACTTTGGCCAATACCGGATACATCATTACCAACAGGCCGAGTGCGATGGGCAGCGAGATGCCGTCGACCTGGACGCGCTCAAGAGCAGTATTGAGCCCCGGTACGAGCCGGCCCAACAACAAGCCGGCGCCCATCGCGATGCCAATCCAGACGGGCAGGAATCTGTCCAGGAGCGAAAGCTTTTCGACGACGGCGGGATGACCGTGCGACTGGGTGGTGGTCATGCCGACGCCTTCGCCGCGGAAACGTCAACTCTGAGTACCGTCGACAAGTTCGTCAATGCCTCCGGGACGACTGCGTAGTACACCCAAGAGGCGCGGCGTTCGGAGGTCAATAGCCCCGCATCCTTGAGGACCTTGAGGTGATGCGAGATGGTCGGCTGGGTTACGTCGAATCCCTCAGATACGTCGCACACGCATGCCTCGCCGCCCGCGCGGCTGGCCACCATGCTGAATAGGCGCAGTCGGATCGGATCAGCCAGTGCTTTCAGCTTGGTCGCGATGTCGGCGGCGGCCTCTGGTGAGAGCGGCTCGGTTACTAAAGGCGCGTACGCGCACACGGACGCGTCTGGAAGCGGAAGCCGTGATTTAGACACTCATCTATATTGATAGATATCGAACTGAAACGCAACCCGCCGGGCGTAGTGAAGAGCGGTCGTCGGCGCCAGACGATGGACTCAGACGCACGCGCAAGTTTAATCCGCGTGAGCACTCGGCGACAGATGCGGAACATCGCTGTCATCGGAACGAGCGGGAACACTGGCCAAGCCGATGACGGCTCCAAGAGCTCCGAAAGCGCCAAGCGCTATGAACATCAAGCCATATCCGCCGAACCAGCTCGCCAGGGCGGCACCGATCCACGGACTGGTCGCGGTGGCCAAGGTGACGGGGGCGGATAGGACGCCGTTCAGATGTCCGTAGTGGGTATGACCCCAACGTTCGGTGACGGCAGTCGCTTGTAGCAGGGTCATGATGCCCCGCACGAATCCGGCGAGAATCGCCATCACGATCAGCGGCACCACCGAGCTGAAAATTCCGAGTAGTGCTGTCGTCACCGCCACTCCTGCCAGAATCGATGCCACTCGCGCCCGTATGCCGAAGCGGGCGATCAGCGTTCGGTAACCGAGTCGGCCGAACACTTGTCCGATGCCGCCCAGGCCGAGCGCCGTGGCTGACATGCGCGCGTCGATACCGTGCTCGGTCATCAGCGGCACGAGGTTGACGATGACCGAGTAGGAGGCCAACACAGCTACGGTGAGCGCGACTGCCAGTGCAACGAACGGGCGACTCCGCGTGATTCGGCTGGGTGGTTCGCTGATGTGCAGCCCGGGCGCGGCCGGCCATGGGTGGCGAAGGCCAAAGAAGTGCGCCGGAATGGTCACGGCCGCCAGTAGCGCCGCGAGGGCGAGATAGGTTGTGCGCCAATCAAGTCGATCGGCCAGGGCGGCGGTCAGTGGCGCAAACACCGTGCTCGACAGCCCCGCCACAAGCGTCAGAATTGTCAGGGCGCCAACGTGGCGGGGGCCGAACCAGCGTGTCAACGCCGCGAACGCGGGCGGATACAGCACGGCGGCCATGGCCACTCCTGCCGCTATCCATGCGGCCACGAACCACGGAAACGTCGGAGCCAGCGCAACGCCCACCACTGCAAGTGGGCCGGCCACGGCGCCGGCGGTCATAACGCCACGCGGGCCATGTCGATCCAACCATCTGCCCACGATGACGCCGACGAGTGCCGAGGTGACCAATCCACCTGAGAACGCCGCGGTGACTGCTGGAGGGGACCAACCAGTTCGCGCAGAAATCCGGACCGATAACACCGAAAAGGCGTAGTACAAAACGCCCCAACTCGTAATCTGGGTCAGGCACAAGGCAATTAGCGTCCAACGCAGACCGCGCTCGTTCGTCGGATTGGACTGCGTCTGAACTTTTTCAGACATGGCGTGGTCGGGGTTGTCGCCGCAACCTGGATCGAAATGGCCTGAGCAAGTGCACCGATTCGACCGTGCAAGACAGTTGCGCACCCTCACTGACAGATGCGCAACCGTTCGCGCACGCGATCTGACTGATCAGCAGCACGACGTCGTGCGGGCCGCCTGCTCCGTCTCCTCGGAGGATGCGCCGCCGCAGCAAACCCCACCTTCGGCAGTGCCGCCATCCGAATGCTGTGGGCTGGTGCCGAAAGTGTCGGAATCGGCTAGCACGGTATAAACCTCCCACTTCTCGCCACCCGGTCCGGTAACCCAGACCTTGTCTTGGGTGGCGAAGCAGCACGTCGTTCCGATTTCCTCGTCGGTGAACATTCCCTCACCCTGCAGGCGGGCGATCTCCTCATGCACCGTATCGCTGGACTGGACCTCGACGCCGAGGTGGTTGAGGGTGCCGCCTTGCCCCGGGTTCTCCAGGAGCACGAGCTTCAGCGGGGGCTCAGCGACGGCGAAATTGGCGTACCCCGGCTTGCGTTTCGCAGGCTGGATGTTGAAGAGCTTGGAGTAGAACAAGATTGCCTCGTCGAGGTTGTCGACGTTGAGGGCGAGTTGGACGCGCGACATGAGAGTGAACCTCCATAGGTGTGAGACATGTATCGAAACCGTCTGACGTCCCCAGCTTGCCACCTTTTTGATATATGTCAAATCCCTGTGGCAGAATGGTGGGATGCCAAGAACACTGCCCGTGATCGACATTGCCGCGCCGGTATGTTGCTCGCCGCTGGCCGCTGGGCCGATGAGCGATGACGATGCGTTACGGGTAGCTCTGCGACTCAAGGCGTTGGCCGACCCCACTCGGGTCAAAATCATGTCGCTGCTGTTCAATTCGTCTGCTCGCGAGGAGAACACACGTGATCTCGCAACTGTTCTCAAATTGAGCGAGTCGACCGTCAGCCACCATCTCAGCCAACTCCGTACGGCGGGGTTGGTGGAATCGGATCGCCGCGGCATGAGCGTCTACCACCGCCCTCATCGAGATGCGATGGCAGCCCTCTGCGCGGTTCTCGACCCGAATTGCTGTAGCTGACGTCGTGAACGCCAATAGCTTTGGCGTTGTAGGGTTTTGCGGTTCTCAGCGTCCCTGGCTGATTGTGGAACGGCGAGCGATGAGCCGAGCCGCCAGGGTGAACAGAAGCACCAACGCGACAAGCGTCAGGGCGCCGGCCCAGGCCCGCGCTTGAGCCGCTTTGAAGCCAGTGATGGCGTTGCCGAATATCTGTAGCGACAAGGTCGACATCCGTTTGTCCGGGTTGAGTTCCGTGAACAAATCGTTGCCCAACGCCGTCAACAGGAGTGGGGCCGTCTCGCCCATTGCTCGTGCGACGGCGAGCATGATGCCGGTAATGATGCCCGAGCTGGCAGTGGGCAGAACCACCGCGACAATCGTGCGCGCCCGGGTGACTCCGAGCGCAAGTGATGCCTCTCGAATCTCGTTGGGCACGAGCCGTAGCATTTCCTCAACCGATCGGATGATCAGCGGGAGCATGATCAGGGCCAGGGCGATCCCACCGGCGATGCCAGAAAAGCCGAAATGCACTACCCAGACTGCGTATACGAACGCACCGGTGACGATTGTTGGGATCCCGACCATCACATCGGTCACGAACCGCGCATACCTCGCCAGGCGGCCGCCGTATTCGACGAAGTAGATGGCGGCGGCGAGTCCGATCGGAATCGACAGCACGGTCGCGATCCCCACGATGATGATGCTGCCGATGATGCCGTTGACGAATCCACCCCCCGGCTGAGCAGGGTTGCCCGGAGGAGTTTGAGTGAGAAATTCGGGCCCTAGGTACTTCAGTCCTTCGGCGGCGACATAGCCTAGGACCCATAGCAATACGGCGATGGTGGCGGCCATCGTGGCGGTCAGAAGAGCGGTCATCGCCCAGTTCGTGAACTTGCGCCGGCGCCCGGTACGTGCGGCTTCGATGCTGAGCGTTGGTGCGGTGACCATCATGCGATGTGTTCACCCGCGCGGCTGACGACCCACTTGCCGATGAAGTTGACCAACAGTGACACTGCCAGCAGCGCGCTGGCGACGACGAACAGCGAGTCGAGGTGGTAGGGCTGGTTGGCCTCGGTGAATTCGTTGGCGATGACGCTGGGCATGGTAGCTCCTTGGGAGAGAATGCTTTTGGGGAGCGACAAGACGTTGTTGCCGATCAGCATCGTGACGGCGATGGTTTCGCCGAAGGCGCGGCCGAGACCCAAGATGGCGGCGCCGGTGATGCCGGCGCGGGAGCGGGGAATCACGGCGAGTCGCAGCATTTCCCATCGGGTGGCTCCGAGCCCGAGTGCCGCCTCCTTTTCGGCCACGGGGGCCGTAGCAAATACCTCGCGGCAGATGGCGGTCACGATCGGAAGGACCATGATTGCTAGGACGATGCTGGCCGAGAACACCGAGTAGCCGAAGAACGGACCACGGAAGATGCTGCCGATCACGGGGAGCACTGATAGCCGGCTCAGTGTGGTGCCGATCGGTGTGATCACAGGCAGCAAGGCGAACACGCCCCAGAATCCATAGACGACGCTGGGGATCGCGGCAAGCAGATCGACTAGCGACGACAACGATCGACGCATCCGTTTGGGAGCCACATCTGTGATGTAGAGCCCCAGCGCAATTGATACGGGAACGGCGATGAGCAGCGCGATGGCCGAAGTCACCAGCGTTCCGACGACAAATTGCAAGATCCCGTACGGATTGGGGTTTCTGGATTCAAGGGTTGCCTCTGACGGCGCCCACCGGTCGGACGTCAGAAATCCCAATGGGCCGTAGTGAGTAAGTGCCGGCCAGGCCTGAAAGATCAGGTAGAGCGCGGTCCCCGCCAGGGTCAGCATCACGAAGACGGCAGCGCCCGCCGTCAGCGATCGGAACGTCGCATCGCCTCGGTGATTTCGCGCAGAGAAGTGGAGGTGGCGTTTGACGGGCCGATCGGGGAGGAAGGCCTTCGTCGCACGGGCCGCTCCACCTTCTTCAGCGCTGCACGCCCGTGTCATTAGCCCAGCGGTGCTCCGGCAATCGTGATCATTTTCAGCCGTTCAACGGCCCTCTCCTGCAGATCTTTTCCGAGCGGCGCGTAGTTGACCCGCGCTACCTCGTCCTGGCCGTTGGACAGCACCCAAGCGAAGAAGTTGACCACCGCCTTGCCTTTGGCGGCATCAGGTTGGTTGACGTACACCAACGCATACGTCGTTCCCGTGATCGGGTACGCATTCGGGTCAGCACCGTCGGTGAAGCTGGCGCGCAGATCCGGAGGGTAAATCGTGCCTACGGTGCCCTGGGTGATGGTGGCGGTGCACGCCTGAATGAAGTTGCCGGCCTTGTTCTTCACTTGGCCATATCTGAGGTTCTGTTGGATGGCGTAGGCCAGTTCTACGTAGCCCAGACCGCCTTCGGTCTGATTGACAACACCTGACACGCCTTCGTTGCCCTTCCCGCCGATTCCGACATGCCACGCGACTTCCTTGCCGAAGCTTTTGTCGGATCCGCCCAGGGCACGGACCCAAGTCGGGCTTTCCTTGGTGAGGTAATCGGTCCATACCGCGGTGGTGCCGGATCCGTCGGAACGGTGTGCGACCGCGATGGGTTCGTCGGGAAGGTTGATTCCGGGATTAAGCGCCTTGAGGGCGTCGTCGTTCCATTTGGTGATTTTCCCGGCGAAGATCTTGCCCAGGGTTTCGCCGTCGAACTTCAGGCCGCTGTCCACGCCTTTGACGTTGTAGGCGGGGACGACGGCACCGAGCACCAGCGGGATGTGCAGGATGGGCCCGCCCTTCGCCGCGGCGAGTTCGCTGTCTTTCATCGGCGTGTCTGACGCGCCGAAATCGACTGTGGCTGCGCTAATTTGCTGAACGCCCCCACCGGATCCGATTGATTGGTAAGCGACTTGGACGCCGTCGGTGGTGCTGTAGTCCTTCGTCCATATCGACATCACCGGGGCCACAAATGTAGAGCCCGCTCCCGACAACGTGTTCGCGGCTCCGTCCAGTTTCTTGATGGGCAGACGATAGTCGGGTGTGGTGGCGAAGTTTTGGCCGCAGATCTGGCCGGCCTGCGCGGCCTGGGTGGTGTTTTGGCCTACATTGTTGGTGCTTCCGCATGCAACTACGGCACTGACGAGAAGTGCGGCATTGGCCGCACTCGTGAGGGCTTTCGTGATCATCGATCCTCCACTCAAACGTGTTTCGAATGTTGCGGCCATGTCAGCTGCCGGTGTAATCACAAGGCCGCCGAGACAAGAATGAGCAGTGGTCATCGTGCTGCCGAGTTGAGCCATCGGGCCCCAGCACCTCTGAGAGATGCTGCGGCGCGGCCTGATTAACTCGGTGATACACCCATGAAGCACGGCGTTCGCCGTCGAGTAGGCCACAGCTCTGCTGATCGCTCACGGGCAACCGCGACTTCGACACGGTTCGATATTGATCGCTGTCGAATCCGCGATCAAGCAAACAGTGGGTTAACAGGTGACGGGGTGAAGCGCAAGAGCCGATGGCGAGATCCGCCAATCATCATCCCTATCTTGACCTATCGTCGGTCACTCAGTAATTATTGACTTAATTATGATTGAGCTATCTAAGGATGCGCTTCGCCGAGTTCAGGTCCACGCCGCTTTGGCGGACCCGGGGCGGCTAGTGATCGTCGATCGATTGATGCTTGCGGACTCGTCACCGTCCGAGCTCCAAGCCGTGCTGGAGATGTCATCTAGCCTGATCGCGCACCATCTTGGAGTTCTGGAGGGTGCAGGCATCGTGCGCCGTGTCCGCTCGGAGGGGGATCGACGTCGCAGCTATCTGCAGCTCATTCCTGAGTCGCTGGACTTGTTGCTGCCCTCAACGTCCCGGCGTGCCAAGCGGGTGGTGTTTGTGTGTACCCAGAACTCGGCGCGCAGCCAATTGGCCGTTGCTGTATGGAATCGCCGTAGTTCACTGCCCGCAACATCGGCCGGGACTCGTCCCGCCAAGAAAATACACCCGTCGGCAGTTGCCGCGGCAAGGCGTCACAAGCTGTTGATGCAGCCCCAGGTCCCGCGCCATCTAGACGAGGTTGTCAAGCCTAGCGACGTGATCATCGCCGTCTGCGATAGTGCGCATGAGGAACTGCCCGCGGACAGCCGGCGCCTGCATTGGTCCATTCCCGACCCGGTGCGTACCGGCCGGACGGGCGACTTCGACCGGGTCGTCGATGAATTGACCGTTCGCATCGATCATGTGGCCCCAACCTTGAGGCCGCGCTAAATACATTCCGTCGCAGCGTATTCCACTAATAGTCTGGAGGCTAACCACGATGCGATCTTCACCTAAGCTTTTTGCCGCCATGAGCTTGCTGGCTGCTATGTCGCTGGTGGTCGCCGGGTGCGCTAAAGACAAAGTCGCGCCGTCATACGCCACCTCAGTGGTTGTGGAGTGCAGTGGCAAGCAGGCGTTGAAGGCCAGCGGCTCCAGCGCGCAAGCAAACGCCATGACCCGGTTCATCAAGGCCTACGAAAACGCTTGCCACGGACAAACGCTCACCTACACGTCCAACGGCTCGGGCGCCGGGGTGAGCGAATTCATCTCAGGTGTGACCGATTTCGGTGGGTCGGACTCACCGCTGGCCGGGGGCGAGTACGACATGGCCAGGCAGCGGTGCGGTTCGGACGCCTGGGATCTGCCGGTGGTGTTTGGTCCGTTGGCCATCACGTACAACCTCGATGTCGTTGACAGGCTTGTGCTCGACGGCCCCACGCTGGCAAAGATCTTCAATGGGACGATCACCCGGTGGGATGATCCGGCAATCAAGGCGCTCAACGACAGGATGCCTTCGGAGCCCATTCACGTGGTATTCCGCAGTGACGCGTCGGGAACAACCGACAATTTCCAGCGCTATCTTGACGCCGCTTCGGGCGGGGCATGGGGCAAGGGAACCGGCAAAGTGTTCAGCGGTGGGGTCGGGCAGGGTGCCAAAGGTAATGAAGGTACGTCGGAGCTGGTCAAGCACACCGAAGGCGCGATTAGCTACAACGAATGGTCGTTCGCTCAAGCGCAGCGATTGTTCGCCGCCAGGATCGTGACCTCCGCCGGACCGGATTCGGTGGCCATCGACGCGAACTCGGTCGGCAAGGCCATCGCTGGTACCAGCATCACGGGCCAAGGCAACGACCTGGTGCTAGATATGTCGTTGGTCTACAAACCAGTCGGGCCCGGGGTCTACCCAATCATGTTGGCGACCTATGAACTGGTCTGCTCCAAATACGCTGACGCACAGACCGGGCTGGCGGTGCGGGCGTTCCTGCAGTCCACCCTTGGCCCTGGGCAAGCCGACCTGGAGGACTTCGGATACTTCGCATTGCCCGGCCAGTTCCAGGAAAGAGTGCTCAAGGCCGCCAACGCCATCCGCTGAATGCCGACCAGATGATCATGATCGAAAATCGAAGTGCCGCAGCATCTCCGTGACAACTACTTAAACGGCAGGAGCCGATCCTTCATGACTCACCGTCATATCGTCGCCGTCGGCGGCAGTGATGCCGGCATCAGCGCGGCACTTCGAGCCCGCGAACTCGACCCCGAATCCAATGTCACCGTGGTCGTCGCCGACGCCTATCCCAACTTCTCCATCTGCGGGATCCCGTACTACGTCTCCGGTGAAGTCACGCACTGGACCAACTTGGCCCATCGCACCGCCGCCGACCTGGCCGCCACCGGCATGCGGGTACTCACCGACACCCGCGCCACCGGCATCAATGTCGAGGAGCACACACTCGACCTACTGGACTCCACGGGTATGCCGCGGCAATTGCCCTACGACGCTCTGATCGTGGGGACCGGCGCGATAAGCGTCCGGCCGCCCATCCGGGGCCTCAGCGGCCCCGACGCGTTGGGCCCCGCCGATGGCGTGCACTTGCTGCACTCCATGGGTGACACCTTCGCCGTCATGGATTCGCTACAAGAACGCCAGCCCACGACCGCCGCGATCGTAGGCGCCGGCTATATCGGCCTCGAAATGGCCGAAGCCCTTACCTCGCGCGGCATCCGCGTCTCGCAGATCGAAGCGTTGCCGGAGGTCTTGCCCACCGTCGATCCGGAACTCGGCGCCCTAGTGCACGCCGAACTCGAACGTAACGGCGTCGAAGTCCTGACCAATACCGCCGTCACCGCGATTAGTCGAAGCGATACTGGCGGACTCACCATTACCGCCGACCACGACGGCCGACCTGTCTCGCGCACAGTCGATTTCATTCTGGTCGTCGTCGGCGTTCGCCCAGACACCGAACTTGCCGCCGATGCCGGCGCAGACCTCGGCGTCAAAGGCGCCATCGTCGTCGACGAAGCCATGCGAACCAACCTGTCCGACGTCTTCGCGGCCGGCGACTGTGTACACACCCACCACCGACTCCTTGGCATCACCTGGCTCCCGCTGGGCACCACGGCTCACAAGCAAGGTCGCGTAGCGGGCGAGAATGCGCTCGGCGGTGATGCCCGCTTCGCGGGCAGTCTCGGAACCCAGGTCGTCAAGGTCTTCGACCTTGTTGCCGCCCGCACGGGTCTTCGCGAACACGAAGTCGTCGCCGCAAATCGCGGCTGGGTGCCTGCAACTAGCCAATCGAGTCCCGACGACCACAAGGCCTACTACCCGGGTGCCACGCCCATCCACATCCGCATCACCGGCGATGAGCAAAGCGGTCTCCTGCTAGGTGCTCAACTAGTGGGACACCGTAGCGCTGAAATCGCCAAGCGCGTCGACACTTACGCCACCGCACTGTTCCATACGATGACCGTCGACCGCCTCAGCGAACTCGACCTCTCCTACACGCCCCCGCTCGGATCGCCGTGGGATGCCACTCAAATGGCGGCCCAAACGTGGGTACGTCAGCATCGTCCCGCGATGCCCAGCACGACCGAATCGCGATCTACGCATGCACACTAACCGACGCACCAAGATCGGCCTCATCGTCGGCACAACCGTGCTCGTTGCCGTCATCGTTGCAGCCCTGGGCATTTCGGCTTTCATCAAGGATCACGACAACGAACCTGTGACAGTGCTGCCGTTTACCGACCTCAAGGGCCCCAACGGCGTGGCGGTCGGCAGCACCGGCGAGGTCTATGTTGCCGACGAACTCGGCGGCCAAGTACGCAAACTGGCCCCGGGTTCGACCACCCAGGTCGCGATACCGTTCGATATCCCCAGCCCTGAAAATCCCAACGGTGTCGGCCTGGATCCGGTGGCCATCGCCGTGGGACCCGCCGGTGATATCTACGTCGTTGACGGCCACAATGATCGGGTACTCAAACTGGCCGCCGGGTCCACGACGCCGACCGTGCTGTCGCTTGCCGACCTCGCCGACCCCAACGGCGTCGCGGTGGACGGCTCAGGCAACGTCTACATCGCCGAATCACACGTCCGCACCCCACGCGTGCTGAAACTGCCAGCAGGCGCCACTGCACCAACCGTGCTCCCGCTCACTGATGTCAAATTCCCCAAGGGAGTCGCGGTCGACGGCGCAGGCAATGTATACGTCAGCGACAGCGGCAACAACCGAATCCTCAAGCTGGCTAACGGATCCGGTGCCCAAAGCATGTTGCCATTCACCGGACTCAATGGCCCCAGGGGAATCGCCGCCGACAAAGCAGGAGATGTCTACGTCGCCGACCGGGGCAACAGCCGGGTGCTCAAACTAGCGGCGGGGGCAACCTCCCAGGAGGTCGTACTGTCCGCTGGACAGTACGACCCCGCCGGTGTTGCCGTCGACACCGCAGGCAACATCTACATCGCAGATCTACACAATCACCAGGTGTTAAAACTGGCGGCGCACTCTTGACACCGTCGACGCCCAGCACCAAATATTCGGGGCGGCCCGCACCCTAGATCTTCAGCTGCCGTTGATCGACACCTTCACCCCGACCGATCCGCGCCAATTCCCCACGCTGCCACAAGATCCCACTGGATTAATCGCCAAGACTCTGCCGCTGCCCGCCGACCAGGCCACCCCCACCTCGGGTGCCTATCCCCCGGTCGGGGCCCTGCATCTGGATGAGGATCCGGTCCACACCGGGCCTGCGTTGACTGCAGCCGGCGTCGACGACGTGTCGATCAATCTGGACACCCTCTATCAGGCGAAAGACCCAACCGCCGCGCAAGCCCTGGCCAGCACGCTGGCCGATGCCGCCGCTGCCACACCGGGAGCTCAAGACGCCGCCTCAGCGCCGGGGATGCCCCAAAGCCACTGCACCCGCGTGGCCGGCTCTAACGGTCTGGTCCCGCGCTACTGGTGCTTAGCTAGCGCCGGTCGCTACACCATCAAAACCATTGCCCGACAACTAGATAAGGCACAGCAACAACTCTCGGCCCAGTACCGCCTAGTGGGCGACTGACCCTCCATGTGTGGTTGCTGGATGCTCCAGCGGGTCGGTAGTGCTAGCGATAGTGGCCACGTGTTCAAGCATTGGTGATGGCCGGCGGGTTCTGCCTGTTTCTGACCGCTATCGGGGCCTTGGCCTGCTCCGTATAGCCGCATAAATACAGCAGTAAGCTACGGCTCTCCGCGTGACGCACCAGCATCATCGCCGCCGATTGTCTGCAGATTCACTCACGATCGACCCCGCGCAGCGTATGCCATATCGCGCTATATCGACTGTTCAAGGTGCTCTATTGCGTTGGCGCAGGTGTGCCGACCTCACCCGCTCGTACAAAAATCTGAACATATTGCGATGCTACGTGTTGATATGGTTGTATACGTAGCATCAGCTCGGACACGGAGGTCGCCGAAATGTCACTGCAGCACTACCACCTAGGACTCGCAGCCCCGCATGCCCCTTCGGCGCCGGTGGCCACGCCGCAGCGGCGCCCCGCGCCGACCGCACGGCCCGAAGACGAGGTCACCGTGGTCACCGGCCCACGCCGCGCGCCCCAGGACGAAGTCACCCTGGTCGTCGACCCGCGTCGTGCACCGCTGTTCCGCACCCCTGCCCCTATGCCGGCAGCAGGACCGCACCCGTGGCCCGGCGGCCCGCAGTTCCCGCCCGCCGGATGGGCCCCCGCGCAGTACCCGATTCCCGGTCGGCGGCGCAACACTCGCCGCACCTGGGCGATCACTGCTGCTGCGACAGCCGCGACGCTGGTCATCGCAGCTACGGCAGTGGCGTTGACGGCCGGCGACACCGGCCAGTCGAGTAGCGCCGGCGCCACGACGACACCTGTGGCCGCCACCCCATCACCGTCGACGACCACGCCGGCGCCCGCCCCGATCGTGCCGGTCACTGCGCTGCCCGGGTTGCTGTCCGACCCGGCTGCCCTCAACGCGATTGTCGGCAGCCCCGCGATGGCCCTGCAGCAGACGGTGAATCGTATGGACGATCCCAAATCCGACACCCCCGACTGCCTGGGCACCTACCACCCGATCGAGCAAGCGGCGTATCAGGGCAGCGGCTGGATCGCCATGCAAGGGCAGCTGCTGCACGAGAGCGGGACCGCGCAGTGGAAGCACGTCGTCATTCAAGGCGTGGTCAGCTTTCCCACGGCACAGGCCGCCGCCGATTTCGTCACCACACAACACAACAGTTGGTCCAAGTGCCAGGGCAAACCGGCCACGGCCAACTACGAGGATGGCCCCGAGACCTACGTCATCAATGCGGTCAAGTTCCAAACTGGCATCCTCACAGCCCAGATGATCCAAGAGGGCGGTGGCGGTTGGCGCTGCCAGCATGCGCTGAACGCGCGTAACAACGTCGTCGCCGACGTCGCGGCCTGCGGGTTCGCTCCTGACGACCAGGCGACGGCGATCGCCGCGGCCATCAACGGCCGAATCGAGGCGTGACGCCAGCGCGGCGCTACGCCGCCTCGGACGCCGCACACGTAACAAACGTTGCATGATGCGCCCAGCAATCGGAGCACACGCAAGCGACGTACTCGCTGCAGCCGTCCGCCGCACTGATCGTGATCCGCTGAGTCCCAGCCTTGCGCGCAAAGGAGAGCGGTAGCTGTTCGGCAATGCGCGCAGTAAAGTACAGCATGGTGCGATATCTATTATCGCAGTCGTGGTAGCGTTTACGTAGCAGTAGCAGCGACGCGCAATGTTGGAGTGACCACATGGAGACCGCCCGAAACACGTCACAGCCACCGCTAGCTGTGGAGCCCATCCGCGCCCACCCGGCGTTGGTGATTAAAGCAGAGAATCAGACGTACACCCTGAGTCCCCGCGAAGCGCCAATCGTGATCGGCCGTGAATTTCCGGCTCAGGTCACTATCAGCGATGACCGCATCTCGCGCACCCACCTGCGCATCGACCACACCCCTGGCGGGTGGATCGGAGCCGACCAAAGCAGCAACGGCACCTTCATCAACGGCATCCGCCAGTCCACCTTTGCCATCCGCGAGGGCATGACCATCCAGCTCGGACATCCCCAGGGCATCACGGTGGCCTTCGGCTTTGCCGCCGCGAATCAGGCAGAGCCCGACGACGACGATGACGGGTACGACCCTGAACAGACCCTGGTCACCGACCCGGGGGTAGCACGCGCCGGCGCCGCGGTGGCCGCTCGCCGCGAGGAACTCAAGCTGACCCAGCGTTTCATGGCCCGCGAGGGAATCGTCAACGCGGGCGCCCTCATTGACTTCGAGAAGGGGCGGCGTTGGCCACGCAGAGCCACCCTGGCCAGAATCGAAGACGCGCTGCAATGGCCGCACGGCACCATCGAACGGATTCGCCGCGGCGCCAACATCGACGACACCGAGCGCACCGAGGTGCTGACCAATACGGTGCGCGCGCCATTGATGGCCCAGGCCGTAGAAGTTGCGCTGACGACGATCAACTCAGCGATCACCGCACTGCCGCAAGACGTCACCGATCCCGGCTTTAGCGCCCGCGCCGCAACTATCTTGGCCGATTTGCGCACACTCGAGTCTGTGGCAGCCAATGCCGCACACACCGCCAAGGGAGCTCCCGAAGTCGCGCTGGGGTTGAGCTCGGTCCGCAGGTGCTACAAGGACCTCATGCTGCGGGCCGCCCGCGCGCCCGGCGCCACGTTGGGTCAACGGCTGTATGCGGCCAGATATCGCGCGGAACTGACCGTCGAAGAAACCGCCTACGCAGCCGACGTGCCGGTCGAGGCCGTCGCCGCCGCCGAGGCCGAAGTGCCGTTGGACGCCAACACCGCAGCCGCGCTCTCAGGTGCACTTGCCGTGCTCACCCGCCGCTAACTTCTGCCCGCACTACCACCATCGGATGTGGACGTCGGGCCAGCCGAGACGCTGCGATGCGGCGACGGCGAATCTCCCGTTACGTGGCGCGACGATAACGCCGCTGATTGAGGCCAGCCTGCAACGAGGAACTGGCCGGCCTATGGTCCGTGCCGGCCGCTGCAGCGTGTTTATTCGCCACTAGGACAGCATCACGCTGCGTCTAGTCGGCCCTAGCGCTTCATCTACAGCCCATGATTTCGGGCTATGCAGAGCACACATACTCCAATCCCACTGCGCTATCCAAGCAGCTATACGACTCTGAACTGCTATTTCGCCCCTGCTACGTCATCATTCCATGTCGCTACGATTCCGCTGGCATGCGCTACGACTCTTGTGGTTGAATACGTTGCATCAAGGGCACGTATTAGAGCGGGTCCTACGGTAAGGAGTCCAGACCATGACTCAGACCATCCCTTCGCACCAGCACCGCGGCTACCCCGGATACGGCACGCCCTATCAACGACCGTGCGAGCCGGCAGCCCCAGCTTTTGCCCCCCACCCGGGCATCAGCACCGCAGGTCGCCCCGGCCAGCTATGGGGATCGCCCGCCGCGCCGCCCGCTTTTAGCCGCCCCATACCGGCGATCGTGCCGCCTGCCGCCGGCCCCTGGGGCCCACCGAACACCTGGCCCGGCCCCAGTGGCTGGCCGATGCCGCCGGTCAACGCCGCCAAGCGCAAGACGCAGTGGTGGCTGGTTGGCGCGGCGGGGGTTGCCACGGTGGCCACCGTCATCACCGCGACCGTCGCGATGGCGGGCTTGGCCGACCACAACGGATCGGCCACCACCGCAGCTAGCGGTGTCCCGGTCCCCGCCCCTCCGGTCACGTCGTCTCTCGCGCCGCAGACCACCGTTGCGGCGCCGGCGCCAGGAAATACCGGCTCGCTCGTCGACGATGAGACTCTGCCCACACTGCTTCCCGACGTCGCTACCGTCGGCCAGGTCATGGGTGGAGTACGGCTTGAGGCCATCGACAGGCTGTCTGGGTCGGGCATGTTCAACGACCAACCCAACCCGCCCGAGTGCGCAGGTCTCGTCGTGCCCGTATCCAGCGTGGCCTACTCCCGTTTCGCGCCGCGCACCACGCTCGTGCAGGCCCTGCGCGATCAAAATAAAAACCTGGTGCACACCGTCTTCAACGGGGTGACGACGTTCTCGACGCAATCCGCGGCCACAGCGTTCGTCAACCAGCAAGCAGGCACCTGGCAGGGTTGCCGCGCGAACCCAATTGTGTTGACCCCCAAGAACGACAAGCCGATGACGTGGACCGTCAGGGACGTCGCCCAGCGCGGCGACACCCTCACCGCGAGCACCGCCCTGCAGAACAGCAGCACGCTATGCCAGCGCGCCCTTACCGCCAAACGCAACGTCGTCATCGACATAACGACCTGCAGCGAGAACCCCGGCGATACGGCCGCGACCCTCGCGGCGCAGATCTCGCAGCGCCTTGGCCAGTCGAGCTAAGCCCCCACCCCTGAACAGCCCGGGCACGCCGTCACGCCGTGCGCCAACACGACCGGAGGTTGCATCCCATGTCAGATCTGCATCAGCGCGGAGTCGGATACCCCTACGCCTCGGCAGCTGCATCGCCCTCGCCGTGGCAGCCTTCGCCGTGGGCACCCCAGCGCACGGACGAGCGCCGGCCGGCCTTCACCGCACACCCGGTCGGGGCACCCGCGCCGTTCACCGGCTGGACGCCGCCCTCGTCTTCCGCTCCTCCGTGGCCCGCTCAGTGGGCGCCGGGCGCCTACCCGCCGCCCGGGCGGCCGCGGCGCACATCACGCACGTACGCGATCGTCGGCGTCGCCGCCGCCGCCGTGGCGATGTGCGCAGTAGTGGCCGTGATCGTCACGGGATCAACGCCGTCACAGCCCGCACCCCAAGGCAGCGACACCACCACGGCACCGGCATCACCAAGCCTGCCACCGCCCTCGCCCGCCCCCACCATCGCGGTCAACGCGCTGACCGGCCTGCTACCAGATCCGGCGGCCATCAACGCGATCATGGGCACCAGCGCGATGGTGCTCGTGCCCGATCCGGCGCCCGACAAAATGTGGACCGCCGATATCGATCGGCCTGACTGCCTCGGGACCTATCACCCGGCCGAATTGGCGAACTACCAAGGCAGCGGCTGGATTGCAGTGCAAACTCAGATGCTTCGCGAGCCCGGTGAGAACTGGACGCACTCCGTGAGCCAAGCGGTGATCAGCTTCGCCTCGGCGCAAGCCGCAACCGATTTCGCTTCCCAGCAGGGCGCCAAGTGGCAAAGGTGCATGGGCGTAGCTGCGACCGTCACCGACACCACCAGCCACGAACGCTACACGTTCACAGTCGACCGCGTAGACAACCAAAACGGCACGCTCACAGCGCGTTTCACCTATGAGGGTCTGGCTGGTTGGGGATGTCAGCGCGCGTTGACCGCGCACAACAACGTCGTGATCGACGTTCGGGCATGCAGTGACGCTCCGACCGACCAGGCCGCCAAGATTGCAGCCTCCATTGCAGGGCGTGCGGCATGAGCGGCCCAGCGATGCGCGTCGCCGAGACCGCCAACCGCTGGCAAAGGATGCTTAATTGGCGAACACTGGTCTTTCTCTCACCGCTCTACATCGCCGGACGCAGCGGTATTAACTCGATGTTTCCGTCCGCAGCCCCAACCACGGCGGCCCCCCTGTGGGCATGGTGGTCATTCGCCCTGACCACCCTCGCTATATCCGTGGCGGTGGTCTGGTTTCTCCTCAAGAGGATAAATAGAGCCACCCCGGCCGATCGCCGCCGCGTTTGGGGCGTACTGCTTGCCGTGATCATGCTGTGGGCTTCATCGACGACGGCCTTGCCGACGTGATGACCCACCTGTCTCACGCTCACTCCATCTGGGTGGAGATCGCCGCTTACGTGATCAGCCTTCTTAGTGCGCTGGGTCTCTTCGCGGCCGGCCTGTGGGCCGGTGGGGCACGTTTTCACGACCGCGAAATTCGCTGACCCAAACGGATATTGCTGTGACAAACATCCGGCCCTTAAAAGCAGACACTGGCCTGTGCGAGTACGAGGACCGCACAAGTGGTTCAGCGCCTATAGCGGCGAACGAGAGGCCGCCGCCATCTGCACCAACTGCCCCATCATCGTCAGCTGCGCCCAGCGCGCTCTGAAACTGGGCGTCACCGACGGCGTGTGGGCATCAGTCCCGCTACCCGGCTCCCGAAATGCCGACGCTCTCCAACAGGCCCGCGCGCGTCTGCAGGAAGTGATCGACCGCTACCAGCGCCAGCCTGCGGAATGGCAGCGCCGGTCCCTGCAGATTCGCCAGGCCGTGCACTTCGCCGCCACCCAACGCGAACAACGCCGCCGCCACGCAGCAGCGGCCACCCGCCACGCGCCCGTGGCATCCCCAGCCCTCACGGAGCGAGCCAGTGCCTAGCACCAGCGCGGCCACCCGCATCCTGCGCGACGATCTGCTCGCCCAATTACGCAGTGCGCAACGCCCCCTGACCACAGCACACCTGCGCGGTCACGCCCCAGCGGTACCCGTCGCCGGCACCGCCGAGTACTGCCCTCCCATCCAGGAACAGATCTACCGCGTCTGCGCTCGTGAACGCCAAGGCCTCGTCAAACGAGGATCCACCCCAGGCCGCGACGTCACGTGGCTGCCGGCCCCAAATCCCGCCGACCGCGAAATCGCCGCCCTAGAAGCCACTTTCACCGACTCCACCACGGCGCAGCGCGCCGACCGCCCCGCCATCGCACGCGCCAGCGAACATCTCAGCGGCCACGGGCTCGCAGGTGCTGATCCACTGTGCCGACCTGTTGGCGCACACATCAGCAGGGCACTGGAGCGCTGCCTCGCCAATCGGCCGACTGACAACCTAGACCCCTTACACCGACAACACAGCGAAAGGAGAAGCGGCACTTCCGCGCCCGGCCAAAGCCAGGAGTTTCCGCGCCGCAACAAACAGATGCCCTCGCCTCACGCCTGCTCACCGCTCCGACTGAGTCGACGCCAGCCAATGTGGCATACGCTTCGCTGCTTAGGCGCACAGCGACCCAAGACCTCGGTGACGCTGCGCACAATCCGGTACTGGCTGATGATGCATTCGGGTCCCAATTCGCCGAGTTTCGCATATTCCCGTTGCGCCGCGGCGCTGGCAGCGAAAGTAAGGTGGCATAGATGATTTCACCGTGCCGCCAGAGCTATCGGGGTGTCGCCGCCTTCGCACTGGCTTGCGTGATCATGACGTGGGCGTGTTCACACGTCCTTAGCGGACAGCCGCGCGCGCTGTCGGCTCGAGACAGTGCGGCCCCGACCGTGGCCCCGACAGATCTCGACAAACTGCTGCTGTCGGACGAACACATCAGCGACATCGTCGGCGCCGGCCCGCTGGCGACCTTCCACACCTATTCGACAATCACCCCGGCCGATGCCAGCGAGACCTTCTCAGATCCGAGCTGTGCCGAAGCAGTCTGGAACACCATGTGGACCGCCTACGACGGCTCTGGCTACACCGGAGCGCTCGGACACGGGTTGCGCGAGCCCGGCGACCGGCATACCCATTCCGTCGACCAAGGAGTGGTCGCGTTTCCCACCGCTGATGCAGCCACCCTATTCGTCGCGCGCGTGACACTGGCCTGGCAGCACTGCGCCGACGCCCATTTCAGCGACACCGGGCCCACCGGGCCGCCGCCGAACACCCGAACCGATTGGTACACAGTGGGATATCCGACAATTTCCGATATCTCAACACTCGTCATCCACCCGGAAGGCAAGGGTGAACAGACCAACGTACGCGCAATCACCTCACGCTCCAATGTCGTCATTGACGTCGCTGCACAAGGCCCCGCCATGGTCACCGACAAGATGGTGACGATCGCGAACGCGATCGCCGCCAAGCTACCCCACTAAATTACGACCTCGCCAAGGCCGCCGCCGAGGAAGATGCCCCCCGCCCCGAGGAGGACGCTCCGCTGTTGACCTCCTCCCGCGACTGAAGGTCGCGGGAGGACCTATGCCGCTTGCGCGTCATCGGTCCCCCAGGGTGGCCAGCGCGCGTGACCACTGGTCGTTGAGCCGCTCGAGTTCTTCGAAATGCCATGGGGCGGGCTGGGATTGGTGTCTGTTGGCTTCATCGGTACGCAGGTGCGTATAAACCTTGCGCACAATTTTGCGTTCCAGGCACCGCAGGGCTTTGGCGTGTGTGTCACCGGCGTCGCGGCGCCGACGGTAGTAGTCGGCGCCGGAGCCGCCCCGCAGTTGGGTGAAGGCGATGCGGAACAGCGCGGCGTTGAGTTGACGGTTGCCGCAGCGGCTACCGCGCAGCCGCACTTGGCTGCCTCCCGAGGTGTGTGGGATGGGGGCGAGGCCGGCGTGGCGGGCGTAGGCGGCTTCGCTGCGGAACCGGTGCACGCCGGCGGTTTCTCCGATGAGTTTGGCGGCGGTGAGTTCGGCGCAGCCAAACAGCGTCAAAAGTGAGGGCGCCGCGGCGCGCACGCGCACGGCGATACGGCGTTCCAGGGCGTCGATTTCGTCGGTGAGCCTGGCGATGTCGGTCAACTCGTCGTAGGCCAGCTCCGCGAGCAAGCCGGGCTGGGTGGCCAGCCAGCTCCGCAGCGCTTGACGTGGAAGCTCGTGGTCGAGCCTCATCCGTTTGCTGGCGTGGGGTGGGTCGAGTTCGTGCACGCGCCACATCAACCGATTCATGGTCGCGCGCCGGTACTGGACCAGGTGCTCGCGGCGATCGACGAGCAGCTTCAATTCCCGCGAGGTGTCGTCGTGGCTGGCCACGGGCAGGTCCGGTTCGCGCAGCACCGCGCGCGCCACGGCCAGGGCATCAATGGGGTCCGACTTGCCCCGGGTGCGGGCCGAGGCACGGGTGCGGGCCATTAGTTGGGGTGGCACACGCACGACATGTTGTCCTGCGTGGAGTAAGTCGTTTTCTAGTCGCGTGCTGAGGTTGCGGCAATCCTCCACCCCCCAGACCAAGTCGCCCCTGAAAGTGTCGCGGGCCCAGCTCAGTGCCTCGAGGTGCCCGTCGGTGGTTGCCGCCACGGTAATTTCTGCCAGCTTTCGGCCGACGCTGTCGACACCGACGAAGGTGTGGGTGGCCTTGTGTGCATCGACACCGATCACGACATCCATTGGCACCACCTTGTGCAGCAGGAACGCCGGCCGCGTTGCGGCCGCTCACCGCGCTTGTGGTGTGCGCGTGAGACACCACAAGCCCCTCCCCCGCCTGGAGCCGGCAGTATTCGCCTTAGCGCGCCGAGGCGCGCACTACTGGCCTAAGCCAGGCCTCAGGTGTTGCAAGCATCCGGCCGCCGCGCGTGGCGGTCGCGACACTTGCGAGTGGCGTACTACTTTCGGTTCGGCCATCCCATCCCTCAGAAGAACGTGCCGGCAGTACCGCAAACAGCCCAGCCGCGGGGGCGGCGGCAGTACTACGTGGAGCCAGACATGCACCCGTCGGGACGTCTCGATGGTATCGCAGGTGCCTCGCGCACAGAACGGCGTATCAGAAGAAATCAATGTACGTGCGGGCGCTGCCTTTTCGCCATAACTCGGTCGCAAGACGTCACCCGCCAGGCGCTCCCACCCGCACAATTCACCTTTGGTAAAGAGCGTTCGGCATATATCGGTAGTCTGATCCGGTGGCGATCTTCGGTCGAAAGACGGCGCGCCAGCGCCTCCGGAGAGCTACCCGGGAATCATTGTCGATGCCGGCCTTCAGCTCTCCTGTCGATTGCTCCCCGTGGGTGATCGGTGGGCTTTGGCCTGCCGAACTGTCGACGGTGACAGACGAAACCGCCACGCTCGCAGAGTATCTCGAGAAAGACCTGCAACGAATCACCGGCAGCGCCAACAAACAGCTGGGGATGGTCAAGCGAGCGGGACTCACCGATGTGGGCTGGCGCGCGGCAGAGGCTCGCGTGATCGACGAAGCCCGTGCGCGTGCCGTTCGGCGCGTCGAATCGACGATTCGCCAGCTGGAGATGATGAAGGCTCAGGTACGCGCGCGACGCCAAACCGCACAGGTCGCGCGACGTTTCAGCACGGCCGACCTGGAAAAGACGCAAGTCATCCCCGCGGTCCCGGCGGCGGAACCCGATGTGGTTGCGCCGGCGATCGACGAAACCCAAGTCATCCCGGTGGTCCCGGCTACAGAGCCCGTCGTCAGTGATCGGACGCTCGACCAGACGCAAGTCATACCGGTCGTCACCGCCGAGCCTGTCACCGCCGAGCCCGTTGCTGAAGAGCCGGCAACCGAGATCTCCGCGGACGACGACCTCGATTCTTCCGGGGGCCGGCATCGAGCTCCTTCCGAGGATGCCACGGTGGACGTCGCTATCCCGGTGCAACCGGAAGTCCGGGAACCGGAACCCGAGCCGGTGGCTGTCAGCGAGCCGGAGGCCGTCAACGAGCCGGAGCCCGAGCCGGTGGCCGTCAGCGAACCGGAGCCCGAGCCCGAGCCGGAACCCGAGCCGGAGGCTGTCAGCGAGCCCGAGCCCGAGCCGGTGGCCGTCAGCGAACCGGAGCCCGAGCCGGAACCCGAGCCCGAGCCCGAGCGCGAACCGGAGCCGGAACCGGAACCGGAACTCGTGGAAGCCCCGGCGGCCGCAGTCAACGCCGAATCCGATTCCGAACGATTGCACCGGCTGTTAGCGTTCGTCGTCCGGCAAGACCCCGGGCTGAACTGGGCAGTCGGCGATCTCGCGGACGGCACGACGCTGTTGGTCACCGATCTTGCCCACGGGTGGATTCCGCCCGGAATCACGCTTCCGGTGGGCGTGCGATTGTTGGCGCCCGGGCGCCAGACCGGCAAAGCCTCGGCACTGCTCGGTGAGGCGATCCGGACCGCCACCTACACGCCCGGCGATCGGGTCGGCCGGGCGACCGACTTCGCCGCGACCGAATCGTCGGTGCAGGCCCGCGAACTGCCGGCGGTCGAGGATATCTCATGGGAACTGGGTCGAGTCACGCACTGGCGCGACGGACTGCCGCGGTTAGTGCACACCCTGGCCAAAGCCGCGACTGCGGGAACGGGTGTCGTAGAAGAGGAAGCCGACCTGCTGCGCGTTCATCTCGACACGGCCCGTTATCAGCTGCTGAGCCAGTATCCGGATGTGGTGCCCGCGCTGTTGCTCAACTGCCTGTTGTTGGCCGCCACCGAAAGCAGCGTGGCCGGCGATGCGACGTCGGCGAACTATCACCTGGCGTGGTTCCAGAAGCTCGACGAACCGCCGGCCAGCCAGTGGACTGCCGAGACCTGACGGCACTCGCCGGCCGTAGCGCGGGTTCTTCGCGGCAGAACAGGTAGTCCATTACGCATGCGCACGACGCCGGTCACTTCGTAGATTTTTATTGACGGCCGGACCCGCCGGGCGCGAATCCCTCTCAGGTGATCGAAATGCTAGCCATCCCGAAAACAGTGGTGCTACATCGTGATACCGCTGCAGCCACGCAACCCAGCCATGCGGCGGTCGCAACATCAGGCGCCGCGCAAGCACACAACCTCACCAAAGTGGCACCGGAACCTGTGCTCATCACCGAACGCCAGGTCACGTTCGCAACCGCGGCTGCCCTCGGGGCACTCCAGCCCCTCACCACCCCGCGCCCTGGGCGTGTCACCCTCTGGCAGCGGTTGGTGCGGAGCGTCAGCGTCGAGCGTGAGCCGCGCCGCCGGTACCCGCCACGCAGGACCAGCTACTTCGAGCAGGCGGCGACGGCCCGTGAGATGGACCGACTGTGAACGAGCTTCTGATGGTCGCAGAAGGCGTTGTGCTGATCGTGGTCAGCATCGGAGTCCACCACCTCTCCGCATGGTTGGAACGCTGGGATTACGAACGCCATTGCGAGGATTGAGTTGGCCGGCAGCGGATTTCGGCAGTTTGGAGTCTTACGATTCTTCTAGGCCGCGTGTGAAGGTCAGAGAGCTAGCCTGGTGCTGCGGTGGGGATCCCCAATTCGGCTGCCGCTGCGAGCATCCGGGCGTCATAGGTGATCACCGTACGTAGGGTGTCGCCGGCACGCTGTGCGGCAACGAGGTGAATGGCGTCGAGACTGCGAAGGGTTAGTGGCTGCAACGTGCCTGCGTCGTCGAGTAACTGTCGGCTCAGCGTGATGATGTCCAAGCCGTGCAGGAGGTCGCGTGCGTGACCAATGGCTTGGGGCCCGTTCGGGAAGACTGCCCGTATCAGTTCAGTGCGCGCCAGGGCTGCTGAGAACAGGGTGTCGTGGCGTTGCTCAGCGAGGAAGTTTTGCAGCGCTACCGATTCCGCCTCGACGACAACGAGTTTCACCAACGCGGACGTGTCCAAATAGATTCGCATCTGGCTAGCGTTCATCGTGCCGTAGTTGTTCTAGAGCCTCAGTGGGACTGTGCGGGTAACTCTGCGGCTCAAGGTCGTCGGCCTTCAAAGGACGAGCCGCCAACACAACCTCGCCGGAGTTGACGAGGTCTTGCCATGGATCCCCTGTAACGGGCACGAGACGCGCGACCGGGCGGCCGCGGTCAGTTATCTCGATCGACTCCCCCGCTGCGACGTCCTCAAGGTACTTGCTGGCGTTCTGCCGAAGCTCGCGAACCCCTATCGCCCTCATGTGCTACATAGTAGCACATGAGGGCGATAGGGGTTGTCTAATGGTTTGTAGACCCTTGCGTCTGTCAATAGTTGTGGCTCACTATGTCCTCGGGCCCCGCAGGCGCGGTGCGCGCCGGACAAGGGGGCTGGTGTGTGATGACCTGGACGACTCAGCTCACGTACGCTGCCGCAGCGCTGTCAGCTGCAGATACCGCGGCACTGGCCGAGGCCCTTGGTAGGGCCGAAGTCAGCTACGACGCTGGTAGCAATCGGTTGCAGATCACGCTGGCGGTGGAGGCCTCGACCCTGGCGGAGGCCACCGGTGTGGGTTTGAGCGCCGCGGCCGCGGCTACCGGTCTTGCGGCGCCCATCCGATTGCTGGTGCAGAGCACTGCCGATTTCGTTGCGGACGCTGAGCACCCGCCGCCGTTGAACCTTGACCTCATTGGAATCACCGAGATCGCTGGTGAGTTCGGTGTCTCCCGCCAGCGCGTCGGACAACTCGCCGACGACCCGGACTTTCCCGCACCCGTCGTGCATGCGGCCATTGGCCGCCTCTACACAAGGGCATCCGTGCGGGCTTTCCACAAGCGCTGGACGGCTGCCCGTAATCCGCGTGGTGGGCGGCGGCGCCGCCACGTCGAACGGTCAGGCACCTAACGCCATGGAGGAGAGACCACCAGTGAGTGTGAAGAGATTTGCCACAGATCGCCAAGGCCTGTCTGTCTGGGAAGGGACGGTGAGCGTGGCGCATTCTGTCGACGATGCGCAGCCAAATCTGCTGGGCGACAACGTAATTCAGGAGGTTGGTGTCACGTCTTGCCTTGATCAGCCCCGCGAGGGCTGGGAGACGTATCGGGGTATCGATGCCGCTGAGTGAGGGTGCACAGTTCGCCGGCTACACGCTGGTGCGGTTGCTGGGTAGCGGAGGGATGGGCGAGGTGTACTTGGCCCGCCACCCCCGTTTCCCGCGGCTGGAGGCGCTCAAGGTGTTGCACACTGAGTACTCGGCCGACCCCGATTTCCAACAGCGTTTTAACCGGGAGGCCGAGTTGGCTTCGGGATTGTGGCATCCCCACATCGTGGGGGTGCATGACCGCGGTGAGTTTGACGGCCAGTTGTGGATCACCATGGACTATGTTGATGGCGCCGATTTGGGCGCGGTGGTCAGTGCGAACTATGCGTCCGGAATGCCGGTCGAGGCCGTCGTGGCGGTGGTCGCCGCGGTGAGCGACGCGTTAGATCACGCTCATCACCGCGGGCTGCTGCACCGTGACGTTAAGCCCGCCAATATTATGGTCAGCCGGGCCGATGACGCCGGAGAGTGGCGAATCTTGTTGAGCGACTTCGGTATCGCGCGCCCGATCGACGATGCGAGCGGCCTGACCGCGACCAACATGGCGGTGGGAACCGTGAACTACTGCGCACCCGAACAGCTGATGGGTGGGGCACTGGATGGCCGGGCGGACCAATACGCGTTGGCGGCTACCGCCTACTACCTGTTGACCGGTACCAAGATGTTTGCCAATCTGCCTGCGGTGGCAGTGATTAGCTCCCATCTGACCGCGCCACCGCCACTTCCTGGAGCCGTGCGTCCCGACCTGGCCATCACCGATGCCGTGTTTGCCCGGGCTCTGGCGAAAGATCCGCGGCAGCGCTTCCAACGGTGCAGCGAATTCGCGGCGGCGTTGGCCGATCAACTCCGCTTGGCGCCGTCTTCACACAACGCGGCGGCTCAAGCAGGCGGCCAGCCGGCCGGCGAGACCCGGCCGTGGACGACGACGCGGCCTGATCGGACTCCACCGTCGTCTGAGCCGGTCGCCGCCGCGTTCACTGCGCCACCACAGCCAGCTGGGCGACCGCATCCAGGCCCGGGATGGCCGCCGACGCCGCCCAACCCGCATCATGAAGGCGCACCACCGCGGCCGGCACGACGGCGCCGGTGGCTACGGGCCGCGGCCGCGGCGGCCGCGGTGCTCGCTGCCGCCGGCGTGCTCGCGTATTTCGTCCTGCCGCACGGCGCTCAGACCTCCGCGCCACCGGGCACGACATCTGCTCAAGAGGCTGCCGGGCTGGCCGCGCAGCACTATCTCGAGGCGCTCTCGCGGGGGGACGCCGACACGGCTTTGTCGTTGGGCGCCACCGCCTCGGCCACAGCACAGTGGGTCAGCGCCGACGCCCTGCGCACCCAATTGGCGTCAACACCGATCACCGACATTACGGTCACCGCAGCTCCTTCGGCCTCCGGCGATGACCCGGCCAGCGTCCAGTACGTGATTTTGTCCGCCCGCTTCGGGCCGACCTCGTCGCAGACTCGTATTGCATTGCACCGCCACGGCAACGACTGGAAACTCGACACCGCTACCGTGCCTGTCGACATCGGAACGCCAGGCACCAGCAGTGCCTCGTTCAAGGCAGTCGCACTGTTCGGAATCGCAACGAACGGAACAACCCCGGTCTCGGTTTTCCCAGGCGCCCTTGCCGTCTCCTCGTCGAACCGCTTCATCGACATCACCGCCCAGGCGCCCCCGGTACTGCTGAATGCTTTGGGCGCCAACGCCACCCACCCCAGCATCCAACCTGTAGCTACCCTCAACGATGCTGGCCTGCAAGCCTCCAAAACGTCCATCGACAACTGGCAGCATTACTGCTACCAAGGTGTCGCCCCGCCACCGGAGTGCAACACCCTGGACACCGGTGACACCAAGGTATCGGTGATCGGTGCCGGTGATTTCTCCGACACCCGGTTTAGCTTCGATCCCAACACCATGTTGGTGACCGTATCAGGCAGCGTCGTGTACAACGCTCACTCACCAACCACCAGCAGGGTGATCTACAAAGCTAGCGGCACAGTCGATTTGACCAAAGATCCCCCGATGTATGGGTCCACCCCCATCCATCGCTAAACAGTCGAGCGTGAACTGAGGAAGGTGAGCCCCGATGCCGTTGAGCGAAGGTGCCTCGTTTGCCGGTTACACGGTGGTGCGGCTTTTGGGTGCCGGGGAGATGGGCGAGGTGTATTTGGCGCGCCACCCCCGGTTGCCGCGGCTGGAGGCCCTCAAGGTGCTACGCGCGGATCTGTCGGCCGACCCTAATTTCCAGAAACGATTCATCCGTGAGGCCGATCGTGCGTCGCAGCTGTGGCATCCCCACATCGTGGCGGTCCACGACCGGGGCGAATTCAACGGCCAGCTCTGGATCGCCATGGACTACGTCAACGGCCCCAATCTTCATACGGTCCTCACGCAACGCCAGGGCCTGGGCCTGCCGCCGGCCGAGGTGCTCGCCGTGGTCAGCGCCGTCGGCGCGGCGTTGGATCACGCTCATCAGCTCGGCCTGCTGCACCGCGACGTCAAACCCGCCAACATCATGATCAGCCACCCCGATGACGGCAGCACTCCCCGAATCTTATTGAGCGACTTCGGTATCGCTCGGCCCGCCGACGACAACGACGTGACGGCCAGCCTGATGACCGACACCGTCAAAACGTTGGGAACCTTCACCTACGCCGCACCCGAACTACTGCGCGGCGCCACACTCGATGGCCGTGCCGACCAATACGCTCTGGCCGCCACGGCCTACCACTTGCTGACCGGCGTCCCACCCTTTTCCGATACAGATCCCATCTCAGTGATCCACGCGCATTTGACCTCGCCACCTCCGCGCCCCGGAAACACCCGCCCGGACATGGCCATCACCGACGTGGTGTTCGTCCACGCCATGGCCAAAGACCCCACCCAACGCTTCCCCCGATGCAGCGACTTCGCCGCCGCCCTGACCAGCCAGCTCCAAAGCCCCGCCCCAACCCCGGCCCCAGGCGCATTGCCCCTGCCCACCTCAGCGCCCCTGGCCGCCCCGACTCCCCCACCCCCCTTCGCGCCCACCACTCCCCCACCCTGGCCTGGCCCACACCCCGCCTTCCCACCACCGACGGCCCCCCGCTACCCCACCCCGCCACCACACAGAGCACCTATACCGCGGCGCTCCCGCAAACGGCTTGTGGTATCAGCAGTTTCGGCACTGGCGGTGGTGGCCCTGGTGGTTGGCGGCGGCATCTTCGCGGTAGCCAAATTCAGCGGTCCCGACGCGGCCCAGCGCGCCGCGCAAGACCGCGAGGCCGCGCGCCTGGTGGGCCAGCACTATTTGGAGGCGCTAGCCACCGGAGATGCCCAGACCGCTGTGTCGCTGAGCGGCCAACAACCGGCTACCCCGCAACTTTTGACCGACAAGGCACTCGTCGACGAGCTCTCGGCGACGCCGATCAGCGCGATCACCGCGACTAACGACGCGGCACGGAATCCGGACGCCTCGCCGGATACCCAACGCGTCGTGCTGTCGGCTCGCTTCGGGCTCACCCCCTCCCAAGCGGTGATCACCGTCCACAAAAAGGACGGTCAGTGGAAGCTGGACACCACCACCATCGCGGTCACAATCACCGCACCGCCGAACTCCGCGGCCGCGATGAAAGCCCTCGTCGTCGCCGGCGCGCTCACCAATGGGGCCAGCACAATCTCGGTGTTCCCCGGAACACCACATGTCTCCTCGTCGAATCGCTACATCGACATCACCGCAGACACGACACCACTGCTGCTCGAGGCACTGACGGCGGCCGACCCGCCCACCATCACACCGGCGATCGCGCTCAACGACGTCGGCCGTCAAGTATCACTAGAGACGGTCGATAGACGAGCGCACTACTGCTATGCCGGGGCCGCTCCGCCAGAAGGGTGTTGCCCCCCTGAAGGGTGTCGGCAAGTCGTCACCACCGGCCCCAACGCCATCGACAACGACAGTTTGAACCTGGACTCTCTTGAGACCACCGACAACATGCATTACGACCTCGACGCCAACACCCTGAGGGTTCACGTCACTGGTGTCCTGCACTACCGCGCCCACGCAACCCAGCAAGGTCGACCCGTGAACTTGCATGAAACCCTGCCCGTCGACGGCGGTGTCGATCTGAGCACCCAACCACCGGTCTTCCTGCGAAGACAAGAACTGAAGTAACGCTGCGTTGGTTTACTGCCGCTGCACGCGTCGTGGCCAATCAAGCCCCGGCAGCCACCGAGCAGTGCCGCTGCCGCGAAGGCGTTGCAAAGCAACATTATTCCTTGAACGAGTTAACGGTGCCGAAAAGGTATCACTCGCCTTGGGAGCGCCGCACGACACCTTTCCAGAAGTTTGGGTAGGGGTGCCTGGCTTCGAGTTGATCACCAGACACGGGCGCGGTGGCAGCCGGCGGCCAACACCACCGTTCCGGCACGCCAATCCCCCTGCGCGGCATACGGTTCCCACGGTCCGCTGTGGCCAACCGGCCACCTCGTGCGCGACCAGGACCGCTGGGGTCCTCACCGGTGCCATCGTCGGCCGCTCTGGCGGCCCTGTTGGCGATTCGCGGCAACGCAGTTAGAAAGCAACGGGTAGTGGGGCAGTTTGATTTACGCGGTGTGCTGGCGCATCAAAGGTGGTCCATCAGGCGAGACATTTCCCCCGCCTCGAAATAGCTGGCCTCATGCGTCGGGTAACTCGGGCGCGGCTCAGGCAGCCGGATGTGAATGTGCCCGATTGCCGTAATGAATGCTGGACCAGGCCAGTGACGATGTGCCACCGCAGCCAGGGGAGCGGGTAGTGAGTGGAATTTGGGTAGTAGGTGCAACATGACGGATACCTTCAGATGATTCGAGTGGCTGCTACCGAAGTCACAGCTATTAAACACATGTTAAACAGCACTCATGACGTTGGCAACGCGCATGCGGTGCCGGAGGGGTCGCAATCGAGTACCGCCCCGCCGGGCCGCCGTGCTTGCGGCCGGAAACAATGCTTACGCGGGCAACCCGAAGGCTGGCGCGTCATCTTGGGCCCGCCCGCCTCTCAGCTGCGCATCACGCCAACCGGCTGGAGGCCGAGCTGAAGAAGATCCGCCGCTACAAGTTGATCATCATTGACGAGGTCGGCTACATCCCATTCGACCAGGACGCGGCCAACCTGTTCTTCCAGCTGGTGGCGTCGCGCTATGAGCAGGGCTCGATCATGGTGACCTCAAATCTTCCGTTTGGACGTTGGGGAGAGACCTTCTCCGACGACGTGGTCGCCGCGGCGATGATTGACCGCTTGGTGCATCACGCCGAAGTGTTGACCCTCACCGGAGACTCCT
This sequence comes from Mycobacterium sp. 050272, assembly GCF_039023525.1. Lineage (NCBI taxonomy): Bacteria > Bacillati > Actinomycetota > Actinomycetes > Mycobacteriales > Mycobacteriaceae > Mycobacterium > Mycobacterium sp. 050272. The sequence goes on from NZ_JBCHKV010000024.1 coordinate 36,638, forward strand.
ACCGCACGCACCAACAGCGCCAACTGCTCACCAAAGAAAACCGCACCGCCGATAACTGACTATCAACCTTTAGGTGCGCCATGCGCATTGGGCTACACGATGGAAGTTGCCGCCCACGACGGCATTGATGCCCGTAGCGGTCCATCCGCGTTGGCTGAGGTGTTCGCCGAGTGTCAGTAGTGTCTCGGGAGCCATCCACTGGATCGGTCCCCAACGCGTGTAGCTGTCGTCGAACATGTGCGGATTGCGGGTGAGTTCGGCAATGAAGTCGGCGTAGTCAACGGAGAAGTCGCTGCTGATCCCCACGTGCTCGATGCCGACCAGATCGACGGCGTATTCCAGATGCCGAGTCATTGCCTCCAGGGTCGGGGTGTTGGGCCCCAGGAAGATGCCGACGCCGGTGATTCCGATGACGCCGCCGGTGGCCGCGCAGGCGCGGGCTTGGTCATCGCTGATATTGCGGGGATGATCCCAGACCGCGCGCATGCACGAGTGACTGTAAATGACTGGGCCGGTCGAGATCTCGCACATGTCTAGTCCGGTGCGGGCACTGCAGTGCGAACCGTCGGGAACGATGCCAACGGTGTTCATCTCGCCGATGATCGAACGCCCCCACTCAGTAAGACCATTATCGGCGACGTCCAGACAGCCACTGCCGGCACGGTTGGCGTGGTTGTAGGTGGGTAGCAGCGTGCGCACCCCAAGGTCGGCGAGAACGGTGAGGTTGGCAAGGTCGTCGTCGAGAGGGCGGGAGTCTTCGAGGTCGAAGACCACGGCGATGCGGCCAGCACCGGTGATCGCTGCGACGTCGCCGACGGTGGCCGCCAGCTCGAGGTCCGGGTGCGCGTCGACCGCGCAACGGTAATGCTGCAACAGCGCCAGCGTGTCGTTGAGGCTGTGCGGCGAATATCCTGCGTTGACTGACACGAAGGCGCCGCCGTGACGCTGGTAGCGGGTCAACGGGGCGACGTCGCTGTCAGTATGCAGTGGCAGACACAGGTGCTGGTCCCACAGGAGCGAGGTCATGAGTACCGATCGTGCATCATCGGTCCCCGCGGTTGGATTGCCGATCCGCACCGAGCGTCTGACGATCCGCCCCCTTCGGCGAAATGACCTCGAAGCCATGCACGCCGTGTACTCGGATCCCGAAGCGACACGGTTCATTCCTGGCGGCGTGCGCGACCACGACGGCACTCGCCAACGAGTCGCAGACCTCATTGATCATCACGAACGTCACGGCGTCAGCAAATGGGCGGTCACCCTGTCCCACAACGGTCAGCTCATCGGTGACTGCGGACTGCAATTCCTGCCCGGGCGCCAAGACCTTGAGTTGGGCTTTCATTTCGCCCGCGCATATTGGGGCCACGGCTATGCCGCCGAATCCGCGTCAGCCTGCTTGGCGTGGGCACTGACTAACCGAACTGAACGCATACTGGCCATCGTCGACCCAAGCCATCACGCCTCGCAACGCGTTTTAACCAAGCTCGGCATGCAACGAGTTGGACGCGACCACATCCTCGGACACAGCTGGATCGTCTACGAAGCTCACCGCGACCCCGCCCACTAACCATCGAGGGGTCAATTCTCGGGATTCGTTTCGGGGTTAACTTTCAGAAAGCGTTGACAGAGCTGGCTTGTCCGAGTTCCCGGAAAGCCCGCCGCGGTGCGGGCTTTCACTGCGGCCGAGACCGACGAGGCACAACGGTACGCGGCAGAACAAGGCGGCATATGCCAACCTCTTCCGACTGCCTGACGGTCGCGATGATCCGCGACACCATAGAGGTCTCTACGTGCCTGCCCTGGCAGGTAGTCAGAGATGAGAGGATTGGCACACGGACAGGGCGATGTCGATCGCGATCTTTCTTAACCCGGGGCACCAATACCTTCATCCGGAAGGATTAGGTTTGGTTGAGGTGACATCCCAAGATGACATCGCAGGTTACCTGGGTGCCGGACGTGTCGAAAGCCTCTCCACAACAAGTCGTTTCGGCCATCTAGATTTCTGGTTTCACCCCGTGGGGTTGACGTCTCAGGACGTGAACCGGCCGGCCACCGAACTGCTGCTGGCCGCGACTCGGTTGACGGCGCGCACCGTTCCGCTCTTGCGCGGCCGCGTCGTCCTAACATCGCATGATGAGAACGGCGAGCTGGCTGGCCTGACACGACAACAGATCTCCCAAGTCGCGTCACACCCGAGCCGAGGCCTTGATCAATGGCTGCTCGATTGGCGCTATAGAGTCGATCGCCGTGCGCTGCGCCGGCGCGTCAAGACTAGCCGCGCCGGCGCGGACCGTGCCGGCTGGGAAGGTTTCAGGAACGCGCTTCCACCACCAAGGCCGACATCAGATCAGTAATCTCAGCCGCTGCCGTACTTGCGGGCAGGCGAGATGGCCCACCTATGTTGGTGCGCGGGTCGAAACGGAACCCACCACCTGAACTGTCAACGCGCAGTGGGATTACCGGTTGTTGGTGGGTCGGCGGCGTTGGGAGCGCTGTGCGCGGGTTTGCAAGATGAATCGTGCCCACCAGCTCGGCGCCGGCCCGGTTTGCAGGAAGGCTAATTGTTGTCTCGAGAGACCGATTGGATCTCCGGCGGGATTGATTCCAGTGATGAGGACCGTTCCGTGCAATAGCGGGACTGCATGTGCTGATAGCCCGGAGGCGGCGTAGAGATTCAGCGTTGCTATCTTGTTGACCGCGGATTGGGCGGCGGTATCGAACCAGAACACCACGTTGGACCGGTATCTGTACCGCTTCGCGGTGATCTGCGCGTCGTTGACGAGGAATCAGCCGTGATCGAAGTGGCCCCGCCGTCTATCGCCGCCGGGATAGAGCCGGCCTCATCCACCAAACGCAACCCGTGAATGCGGCGGTAGCGCTGGGTTAAGAGAAGGCATCGATCCGGTCGCGCCTCGGTGGGAAGCCTGCGATCTGAGTGGGGCGCCGGTACTATCGACACAGGTAGTCATCCCGACAGGGCGACGGAGCCCCAGAGAGCCGGCATTCGTTCCTTTATGCCTCGGCACTGAAATATTCTCCCTTACTCCACCTTTCGTGAGGATAGTGATGCGCGACGAACTATTTTTTGGCTTCAGTGAAACCGGGTGGGATGAGGCGCCCTGGGACGTCGAACCGACATTCACTGCTGATGAGTTGCAGGTCCTGCTTAACCCGGCGCTATCGGTCGCTGAGGCCGCCGCCCGCGTGGGCTGCGTCGAACACGACGTTCTACGGTTGCGTCGAACGGCCTGAAAACAGCGTTCGTGCCATTAGGGCACCGTCGCCTGGGCTCCGCTAACAATTGGCGTTAGCCACCTGTGGGGGGCGGGTGATAATGCAAGTGTGTCGATTGAGCAGGTAGCCGCCCAAGCGGTGGCGGTGGTGCAGCGTGCCCGCGGATTGTTCGGCTCTTCACCGCAGCCCCCGACCCCCGGTGAGCCCACCCTGGAATCGGCCGCCCAAATAGTCAGCGGCGCAGGAGCCCGCGCCTCGGTGATGTCCGGCGACCTCGTCGATGCACACCGGGGCTTTGTCCACGACGCCACCACACGACTGACCAGCAACGGACACACCGACGCCAGCCTGCACCAAAGCTTGGGCAGCGCCGCACTACTCAACCAGGTCGGCGCCCGCCAACTCGACACGATCACCGAGCAAACCCGCGCCCTGACTCAAGCCGCACCCGGCGCCCGCTCCCCCGCCGCACAACGCACCCTGCTCCAAGGCCTGCGCACCCAAGTCTCGGCGGCCAACACCGTGCTCAACACCACCGAACAACAATCAAGCACCCTGGCCGGACAAATCCGCGCCCTCGACTACCAACCCGGCAGCCGCATCCAAGCAACCGGCTTCGGCCAAGGCCCCCTCCCTGAATCCCCTGCCAGCACCTCCCCTGATCAGCCCCAGCCCGCGATCGACCCGCGAAATCCGTTCGTCGGTGATGAGCGGTTCGGGTATTGGCAAGATGTCATCCCACCGCCGTACGTGGGTAAGAATCCGCCCCCGCCGTGGACTGGTCACCGCCCCCTGGCGGACATGCCTGCCGGCGGGCCAACAGGATTTTATGTGACCGGAGGCAAAACGTGGGCCGACGACAACGCGCCACCAATGGCGTACCTCGAGGAACAATATAAGTTCCGCATCTCCGGCGTGGACTACACCGGCTATACCCGCACCGTCGGAGGCCAGCAGCAGCAGTGGTTGCAATACACCTACGACTCCCAACGGTTTAGTCGGGTCAATCTCGGCGGTGACATCTGGGCGCCGAAGGGCCCTAATGAGATCACCGGCGAGCTCGGGGGTGTGAGCACTGGCGGGCTGGCGGGCATTAACCCGCCGCCGAAAATTGGCCCATGGCAACCGATGTCACTGCCGCAGATCGCGACGCTCTCGGCGGCCAACCCCACGGTGCAGTACTACATGCCTGGCGGCTGTGGCGGCCAATTCACATTCGTCAATGGTTCGCCGGTAGGCGGTGTCGCACCTGCGCCGGTGATTCCGAGCATCATCGCCGCGCGCTGAACGAACGCCGCGTTTCGGCGATTGGGACGCGAGGCCGCGTGGTGGCCGGCAACTGCTCGCCTTCACAAAAGCGACTTTGACGTAGTAACGCGGGGGCGATAATGCTGGAGTGTCGATTGAGCAGGTAGCCGCCCAAGCGGTGGCGGTGGTGCAGCGTGCCCGCGGATTGTTCGGCTCTTCACCGCAGCCCCCGACCCCCGGTGAGCCCACCCTGGAATCGGCCGCCCAAATAGTCAGCGGCGCAGGAGCCCGCGCCTCGGTGATGTCCGGCGACCTCGTCGATGCACACCGGGGCTTTGTCCACGACGCCACCACACGACTGACCAGCAACGGACACACCGACGCCAGCCTGCACCAAAGCTTGGGCAGCGCCGCACTACTCAACCAGGTCGGCGCCCGCCAACTCGACACGATCACCGAGCAAACCCGCGCCCTGACTCAAGCCGCACCCGGCGCCCGCTCCCCCGCCGCACAACGCACCCTGCTCCAAGGCCTGCGCACCCAAGTCTCGGCGGCCAACACCGTGCTCAACACCACCGAACAACAATCAAGCACCCTGGCCGGACAAATCCGCGCCCTCGACTACCAACCCGGCAGCCGCATCCAAGCAACCGGCTTCGGCCAGGACCCGCCGCCGGCCTCTCCGGCAACCGGTGAGCCGCCACACGGTAAAGATCCGCGCTACTGGATCGATGTCACCAAAATCATCGCTGTTGGGCCAGGAGAATTGGCCCCGTACGGGACTAAGCAGATCGGGCCAGGCTTGTGGTATCCCGACGATGACGGGCTGTCGATGTCGGGTCCCGCGCCGGCGAAGTATCCACTGGATAACGCCACGATTACCCGGCAAGACCCGCACTTGCTGGGACCCTACGGTACGAAGGAATTGGCGCCGGGGATCTTCGCGCCTGACCCTCGTCGGGCTTACGGCGTTGAGCAGCCATGGCCTCCGCCGCAGCAGCCGATTGATGTGCGCGACGTCATCCACGTCGCTGAGGGCGATAAGGCCCCATACGGATATTACGAGTACCTGCCTGGTTGGTTTGCGCCCCTAGTACCTGGTCCGCATTAGGTCGCGGCTCGTGAAAGCAATCACTCAGCGCCGAATGCCGTCCATGGGGCGGCACTTGCCACACCGCGCCGTCGCAGATTCATCTTGTGCACGTTGGGTCCACGAAGTCTGTCCGATGGCCCCCACTGCACCGTTTCAGGTCCAACAAGATCGCGGCGCATGCATATGACTGCCACACAGTTGAGCTGGAATCACCGTCACCTAATCGGCACAAATGAAGTTCGGGAGGAGCTTTCATGACTGCGTCAAACCCACTGCTATCGGGGCGCGTTCCCTTAACGGAGGCGATGCCGGCGCTACCGCCTGCGCGTGAGTTTTTGACGTCGGCGGGGTTCGCCGGCGCCGGCGCGCTGCTTGCGGCCTTGATCGTTGCCGGTGTCGCGGTGTTCGCCTGGCGCGGTTTCTCTAACCGGCATCGTCTGCTGCTTGAGCAGCAAGAGCGCCACCACCGGGAGCTGCGCGAAGACGAGCGACGCGCTGTGAGCGTGCAGGAATGCCGAGAGAGGCTGGCATGGGTGGTGGACAAGGGTGGCATCGAGCCTGCCGCTAGCGAGGGCGCCACGGTGGGATTTGGACCGGAATTGGCCTTGGCCGTCCTGCAGGGAATACACGACGACGCCCAGAAACTCGACGACGCCGCCTTGGTGAGGGCCGCCGCGGTTCAGCTCACTCAGCTCTCACGGGTGCTGGCTAAGCAAAGCGGTGACCTTCCACAGGTCACGGCCGTAAATCCATTGCCTGCAGATCCAGCCCCGGGTGCAAAGCCGGTGTCGAACGGGGACCCGGACCTGGTGGCGGCGGGCGCGGGTGAGGACGCGAGCCCACCCGCGGCGAAGGTCCCTGCCGGCGGGAGGCGCCGCCGCCAATGACTCCTCTGATGCAGCAGATTGAGGAACTCGACGTCGAGACGTGGGCGGCGGTAACCAGGCAGGCGGCGCAAGCCGCGCTCGCTGCGGCGACCCGAGGTGGGACCGCGCCTCCTGCAGAGGTTGCCGCAGCGGCGGCGATGAGTGAACAGGATCTCATCGATCACCGCCGGCGTTTCGGCTCTGCGCCCAAACGCCTTTCGATGGTGCAGCAGCTGGTGCAAGCCGACCACCGGCGCGTTCTGGCCGAGCGCCAGGCCGAGAAAGCTGACCAAGATCGGCGGGACGCCGAAGCAGCAGCGGATGCTGCGCGCGCTCAAGCAGAGCAGTCGGCGCACGCGGCTACCGCGGCGCGTGAGCGGGTGAGGGCGGTAGAAGCCGAAAGCGCCCGCAAAGACGCCCAGCGCGCCGAGGAACGGGCAGCGGCCCAACAACGGTTGGACTTGCTGCGCGGCGAGTTCGAACAGCTACGAGCCGGGGCTGCCGCCGATGCAGCGGCCGCCCGGGAAGCGCTCACCGCCGCTGAAGCGCGCGCCGAACAACGGTCGACGGAACGCATCGCTGAGCGGGCGGCGGCCGAACGAACCATCCAGGAGCTGCAAGACGAGCTGGCCCGGGTCCGGGCCGACGCCGAGACCCACGTGGCGGCGGCTCGGGAAGAGGTTCGGGCGGCCGAAGAGCGGGCCGGGCAGCGGATGGCCGAGCGCGCTAACGAGCGTCAGGCCGCCGAACATCGGGTGCAGCAGGTTCGTGGCGAACTTGAGCAGGTACGAGCCGACGCCGCGGACGCTGTTGCGGCGGCGCGGGGGCAGGCCAGCGGAGAAATCGCTGCTGCCCAGGAGCAGATAGCGAAGGCAAGCGCCGCGGTGCAGGAGGCGACCGCTCGGGCGCAGACCGAGGCTGAGCAGGTGCGCGCCGAGGCCGCGGCACACGTCGCCGAGGCCCGCCGGCAGGCCGATGCGGCCATTACGGCCGCGAACCAGGCGGTGCACACCGAGATTGCCCGGGTTCACGCCGAGCGCGAGGAGATCCGCCTGGCCGCCGCTGTAAGCGACACGGGTTCCACGGAAACCCTGTTAAGTATTCCCGTCCCTCCGGCGCAGGTCCGCGCGCATACCGGTGCGATCGAAGACGCATTGTCTACGGTGCGCCAGGTTGATTACGTGCTCGAGGCCGCCGCAGCTGATGACGGGCGGTCACGAGCGGGCAGTGACGCGGAGCTGGTGGGCAGCCTGGTGGGCGCCGTCCAAGAGCAAGCCTGGGGGCTGTCGGAACAGCTACGCACCCTTCCGTCGCGCTTCAGCTCAGCTTGGGAAGTGCAGGTCGCACAGACTTATGTCGCGGCCGCGGCCAATGCCTATGGTGCTCTGCTGCAACGGATTGAGGCGGTGACCGAGCATCTGCGTAGCAACGGAGAAGCCGAACTCGTGGGGATCGTCACCGCGATGTTGGATGAGCATCCTTGGCGCCGAACGTAATTCACCCTTGAAGGTGGTTTGTCGAGCAATTCGGGTCGTACACGTAGGTTCCCCGCACGCACGACCGTGAAGCGGCGAATGCGTCGTCCGGCGCGATGCGGTAACTATCGGCGGACGATGCGTCAGGTGGCCGAAAGTTGTGCATGTGAAGCACTCTGGCGGCCATACGCTAAAAAGGTCAGCTCCCGATGAGGCCCGGAACGTCGAGGCCCTCGGGGTCACGCACGCCACGGGAAGGTAGTCGATGGTTGCTGAGGAAACCACCAAAGAGACGCGCGCGGCGGTGCGTTTCTTCTGGACGTGGCTGTTGTTGGCGACCAGCGTTTCGGTCGCCGGCAACGTCGCCCACGCCGTGTTGACCGCGCCCCCGGGAACCGTTCGACTCGCCGCGGCGGCGGCTGTCGTGCCGCCGGCGGTGCTCTTAGGGGCCACCCACTCGGTGGCCCTGTTGGTCAAGACCCGACGCGTCGGCTTCATCTACTGGCTCGCGCTGGCGATGACCTTCGCTCTGGCAGGGTGCGCGTTCATCCTGTCATTTGACGCGCTGCGTGACCTGGCGGTAGCGCTGGGCATGCCAGCATCTCGAGCATGGCTATGGCCGGTGGCCATCGACGTGTCGATCGCCAATTCCACGCTGTCGCTGTTGTCGCTTTCTCCCCCACGCGCGGTGCCCGCAGCCGCGCCGGCTTCCGAGCATGTCGACGAGGTGCGTGACGTGCTAGCCGCGGCTGCTACCTCGTCAGCTCAGGCGGCACAGGGTGTGGCTTCCTCACCGCGAGCGAGGCAGCCACGGGCTTCGCAACCCGCTGCACGGCCCGCTCCCCCGCCGCTGGCTCCTTCTCCACCGGCTGGGCCCAGTAAGCCGTATCGGTCGCGATCAGAGGGTGCGAACCGGTCGCTGGCGGCCGTGGACGCTGTGCCCGGTGCGAGTGTGGACGTCAAGCAGTGGCGGCCGGCGGCCGATCAGCTGGTTCGCGACGGTGTGACGTCAAAGGATCCGGCGGTCGTGGCGGCCGTGTTGGCTGAAAACGCTGCGGGAACCGCGCCGAGCACCATCGGCCGCCGCCACAATCTGCATCACAGCACGGTCGGACGTATTGTGGCCGGCGCCCAGCACCGTGGGTTGTTTACCCGGCGGATTGCAGGCGGGCCGGTGTTGAGCGGGGTTGATTTGTCCGAATCTCCGGCTGCCTGCTGAGGATCAGGTCGTGCGCGCTGGCGAAGTTTTGGCGGACCCTCTCGTGCTCCAGGTTCTCATAGTCCTCGTCGATTCGATGTGGCCGTTATCCCAAGGCTGGCTGGGCGAAATGTAGGACATTCGGACCTTGCCATCGCAAAACTGTTGCAGCGCTTGAGAAACCAACTCCGGACCGTTGTCCATCCGCGACACCGTCGGAGGACCACCCGCCGCGGCGAACACCACCTCTAGCTCGGCGACGAGCCGCCGCGCAGTGATCGACCGCCCGACGATGTTCAGTAGCGACTCGCGGGTGTGTTCGTCGATCATCGAGGCGATCTTGATGGCCTTACCGTCGACGGTGGAGGGTGCTGCGACGTCACACCGCACCGAACCAACTCGTCGGCGGTGGGCCCGGCCATCGTGGCCGCAGTGTTGGCGGAATTTGCCGCAGGGACTGCCGAGCACGATCGGGCACCCTTCACAAGGTGCATCCCAGCACTGTTGGGCGGATCTTGTCCGGCGCAGTTTGCCTGAGCGACTGATTGCGTCGTTACTCCCCCACGGCGGGTGTGTTCGGTCTCTTGGGGCGTCGTGTCATAGGGATCGACGCGGCGGGTCAGGATGCCTGCGACACCAGGGTGCGCAGGCTGAGTTCGCGCATCAGGTGCGGCAGGGTGACGCCCTGTCGATCGGCGGCTTCCTGTAGCGCTTGAAGGTCCTCTTTGGTAAAGCGAACTAGGACCTTGCCTGTCAGCTTTCGCTGCTCGCTGTTGCTCACGTTTCCTCCGGCACCTCGGCGGGGTCGACCTCACCTCGTCGTGACGTTGTTAGTTTACGACATTTGTGTCGTTAATTAGGCACATCGGGCCGTGAAGAGTGTCGCCATGTCGCTATGATGTCTCTAATTAGCAGCATAGTGTCCTAAAGGAGGACTGCGGCTCTTAGCGGCCGACGTAATTCGACGATGACTCTTGCGAAGCAGCCGCCGCCGGGTGTGGAAACCACACCGGGCGGTCCGGTCGTGTCGTTGTCGGAGGCCGCCAAGCGGCTCAAGAAGGATCCGCGGACACTGATCCGCGCGATCACGTCCGGCGAGATCCGCGGCGGAGCGATGCCGCGTCCCGAGCGCTTGCGGTGGTATGTCTACGCCGATGAGCTTCCGCCGCTGCCCGGTGCCGCCACCGTCGCCCCACCGTCGAGCATTGAGGTCGATGGGCTTCGCGCACAGTTGGTTTCGCTGACCGAGGCCAACCGCTTGCTGATCGCTGCGCAGCAGGATCTACTCGACGCCGATCGTGCCACCAACGAGGCGACCGACAAGTATCGGGCGGTGGCGCGCAGTTACTTAGACGCGCTGGCGCAGTTCATGACGCCGGGCAATCTGGGCGAGCTGGCCGACCAGCTGTAGTGGGCACTACCGCGCCGAGTTATAGCCCAACGAAATCGCTTCGAGCGGAGCGTTGTTGGGGCCGGTCACTAGCGGCTGAAACCACGACGAATCCCTGCGGCGGTAAATCGTCACGTGACGCACCGCCGAGGTGCCTAGACCGTCGCTGATTCCTCGCCGAGCATCGCAAGTAGCGTCTTGACGCCGTCGGTGCCGAGATGCGTGCGCAGCGCCTCGGCAAGCAGTTGCGGTTTGGTGTTGAATGCGCTGAGCGCGGTGGCGATGAGACGCGACGGGCTGGGCGATCGCGGATCGCGAGTGCCGTTGGACTGGTCGTCGGTCTTCTTTTCTTGAGCGGCTCGCCATCGCACGACTTGCTGCTCGAGGGGCACCCGGGCCAGCGCGCGGGCTTCCCGGATCGCCAATTCGCCGCGACGCAAAGCGGTTTGCAGCTCGGGCGCCAGCGCCAACAGCGCCCGTCGTTGCGAGACCCAGGCTTGGGTCTTACGGAGCCGGACGGACGCGTCGACCGCGCTGCCGCATTCGCGCACCAAAGACTCCACCGCCTTGGCCTCTTCGATGACGTCGAAGTCCTGCCGGTCGACGTTCTCGGCGATCGAGGCTGAAATCAGGGTGACCCGATCCCGGGCGATCTCATCATTGAGGACGACGGCTAGGTCGGTGCGGCCGTATTTGTGGGCAGCCGCCAGCCGTCGGCATCCGTTGACGACGACGAAGCGGGTCGTGATCGAGTCGTCGGGATACAGCTTGAGATAGGCGCCCTTGGTGACGACCACGGCCGGCTGCAGCTGCATGTCGGCGATCGACTCGAGGTCGGCGAGATCGCCGAGATCATCGCGCGGGTTGCGCGGATTGGGAGTCAGATCCGTCAGCGGTGTGGTGCGGCCGGGAAGGGGGGCGCTCAGTTCGACCGGTGAGTTGTCGCCGACCGTGTTTGCGAGGCTGGCGAGATTGGTGCGCTGGCCGCGTGCCATCAGCGTCCCCCGCCCACGTTGAGCTCAAGCGCGAATTTGTAGAAATCCTCCCGCGCCTGCAACGCCACACGATTGGCCGGGTACTCGGTGACCACCTGCCCGTCCGCGCTGGCGCGGGCGTGCAGCTTGTAGTGGCGGATCACGGTATGGGCCAGCGGCCACCCGTTGGCTTTGACGAATTCTTTGGTCTCGTTGAGATCATGGAGGCCGTCGCGCGGATCCCAGTTGTTGATGACCACGGTATAGGGGATGCCACGGGGCTGAATCACTTTGGTGATGGTGCGCGCGGTGGGATCGAAGCTGAGCGGTTCGGTTTCGATGGGCACGATGACGCGGTCGGCGACATCGAGGACGACCCTTAGGGCGTCGGCGGCCGGCCCCCGGCCGAGCGGGTCGACGGTGTTGTCGTCGGCTTCGAGGTCGATCCACCCGGGGGTGTCGACATAGACGTGTGCGATCCCGGGGAGTTCGCCGAGGCGCTTGAGCCCGTCGAGGTCGTCATGGGCCTGCACGATGTGGAAGGGCAGATCATTGAGGCGCGCGGCCCACCAGATCGCGGAGCCCTGCGGATCGACGGAGACCGCGGCGACGGGTGAGCTCGCGTCCGGATCGTCGTTGCGGTTGAGGACGTCGGCGGTCACGGCGGCCAAGTTGACCGCGATCGTGCTTTTACCGACGCCGCCCTTCTGATTGAGAACGACATGAACAGCCATGAATGGCCTCCCGTATGCTTCCCCCGTCGATACGGAGTACTTCGGTTGAGACAGCCGCAGTCTACGGTGCGGTGGTGGGACTGTCGCCTCAACACGCGGGGCGAATCGCTTGTTGACCGCAAATGTCCGGGTGATCGGCAAAGTGGCCGATCTGTTCGAGCGGCCACCTTGGACGGTGAAAGTCCTGTTCAGCTGCCAAGATTCACCGCGCACCTCTTAACCGCGGTTAAGTGGCAAACAACGGGTGTACTGCGGCGGTGTGCGAGCCATCGTCCCGGCGTTGGCGAAGGGTATTGTCCCGCGAAGGAAGTCACCTGGGCGCTGCGCTCAGGCGTTGCCGGCTCACAGCGTGCGCGGCGGAGCGCGGGTCGGGACCCACACCGTGATAGCCGCGGGTGACGGTCATGAATCGGCTTGTGCGTCAACGCTATGCAGGCCGTGTCGCAAACTGCGGCGTCTATCTGTCAGTGAAATACTGACAGGGTGGCCATTCGCCCCAAGGTGCATCGGTCCGAGCTCGAGCGGGCCGTGGTCAGGATCGCACGGCGACGCGCGAAAGTCGATGACCGCCACCGCGAGTTGTTGCCGGAATCCCCCGAGTCGGATCCCCGTGAAGTGCTCGACTACCTGCGCAAATACAGCGATCGTGAAATCCCGCGCTGGGTTCTGCAAGCCGATGTGTGCGATGCGCTGACGTTGAACAATTGGCTGTGGTGGGAGGATCGGCGGCGCGAGCTGTACTTCTTGAAGGCCGGCCGCGAGCGTGGCCTTTTTCTGTCTCAACTGGGCGCCCAAGTGGGTGTCGGCAAGCAAGGGGTTCTCGACCGCATCGACCGGCTGGAGGCGCTCCTGCGCTATGACCGGCCCGACGAGAAGATCAGCCGTGCCTCTCGGCAAGCTGAACGCGAACGCTGTCAACGGTTGCCGGCTGAGCAGGCGTGGCTTTGCGCGCGCCGCGACGAATTGCGCTCGGTCATGACGGGCTTGGTAGACCAGGCCGACCGTTTTGATGTCGCGGAACGCGACTGGGTCGACGAGCTTGATATCGACGCCCGCGCCGACGACTTCACCTCGGCGACCATGGTGATCCTTGGTTTGGCCTCCGCGGAGCTGCGGACGGCGCCGACCGTGCTCAGCCTGGACAGCACGCGGCCCTACGCGGTGCATACCTTGCTGGCCCGCGCCGACGGTCTGCGTAGCCAGTTCGCGGAATTGGGCTCCGCGACCCGCGCGGCCTCGTGATTACCGCGGCCGCTGTGGGGCCCATCGGAGGCCGCTGTCGGTGCATTGAGGGCGGCGGGTTGCCTGCGAGCAAATCGGCTCCGTGATGCGACACGGCACGGCGATGCGTCGAGATGCGGTTTCGGCCCCAGATCGGGCGCATTGGACTTAACCGCGGTTAAGTGGCTAACCCGTAACACTGTCATGCGGTCACTACGCGCTGTGCAATCTGTGGCCAGGGAGCATCGAGACCGCACTTTCTGGCCAGAACGTCACGACCTGCGGCCGCTCTGGGTGTCAGCCTGCCTAGGCCCTCCACATCGGGTGCGCCTCGATACGATCACGCGCCCGTGCGGCTCACCTCCACGCCGTTAGGGCCGAAGATCGCCCCTCCCCCGCACGCCGAACGCACGACTTACCCCGTCAGCGGCCTCGTTGCGCACCGCCCAAGCCGGGGTTCGGTGGGGCGCTAACTACCAGCGGGCGAGGTCGACACGCTTACGGGACGGAAACCATGAGCTTGCGGTCGCGGGCGACTGCGTCGGTCGCCGTGTCCATGCGCCGCACGAACTTCACAGCCGACATCCGGTCATCCTCACCGACCGACGCGGTCGCATCAACGAATCTCCGATCGAGCGTGACGCGCGGCGTGGGCGGTCCCGACGCGGCCCTGGACGCGGCGGAACGCGATGACGCCGGCGTCGGCGCACCGAGGGGCGAGCCTGGTCGATTGGGAGCTGGGCGGCGGGTTTCCCACCTGCTGCCGATGCACCACGGGGCGCTACGGCGATCACGCTCGAGCGATGGTTGGGTTTGCCAGCGGGTACTCCCCCGTTCGCGCTCGCATTGGCGCCGGTGTTTGGGTGAGCCCGTCACCGGATAATTTCGTCACGGTGATAGTGCATTTCGTGTTCGGATCACGAGATCACGAGATCACGGCGTGATGACGTCACCGACTCACGCGGTCGCCGCGTGACTCGATTGCTCGGTCATCCGGTGATGCCATCACCAGCTCGCCGCATCACCACGTGACCTGATCACCACGTGGCCGGGTGACCGGGTGGCGTGATCACGACGTGTTCTGATCACCGAGACGCCCTGTGGCGACGTGATCGCGTGACGCGATGACCGTGTTGCGCCGTGATCGCGTCACGCAGGGATCCGATTACCTGGTCACCTGGTCACCCAGTCACCTAGTCACGTGGTCATGGGGTGATGTGGTGTTGTGCTCGCCGCGCGACTGCGTGATGTGATCGCTGGATCACGTGGCGACACGGTGACGGGATAACTCCGTCACGCTGTGGCCTGCTGATCCGATCACGCTGTCGCAGCGTCACCTGATCTCTGCATCACGCCGCGATCTCGTCACGGCGACACACCGTCGCCGAGCCACCAAAACACTGGATCACCTTGCTCTAATAGATGTGAGCAAAGTTAAAGGAGTGACGATCGTGAAAGCTGAAGTGATTGCGATTGCCAACCATAAGGGCGGGGTAGGGAAGTCCTTTACCGCGGTGAACCTGGCGGCCGGCATGGCACGTGCGGGATGGCGCACCTTGTTGACCGATTGCGACCCGCAGGGCAATTCGACGTCGATGTTTGATCCGGACGACGATGTCGAGTTCGACATCTACGATCTGATCGGCGACGGGGCGCCGATCAGCAAGGTGATCCGCAAGACGCGGCTGGACAACCTCGACCTGGTGCCCTCCACGTTGGCGGTCGCCAAGCTGGATCAGGAACTGGTCACCATGCACCGGCGCGAGGAGCAGCTCGCCATGGCGCTACAGCAGGTGTCGCGGGATTACGACGCGATCGTGCTGGACCTGTCGCCGAATCTGGGTCAGTTAGTGATCACGGCGCTCAACGCCGCCGACTGGTTCATCGTGCCGACCGACGCCAGCAAGTGGGGCAGGCGTGGTGTCAACATGTTCCTGGAATGGTCTGCGACGTTGCGCGAGCATCGGGTGCTGTCGGCCACCTTTCTGGGAGTGCTGGTGACGAAGTATGAGTCCCAGACGCTGATTAGCCGCGAGACGCTCAACGCGTTGCGCAACGACGGCCTGCCGATTTTCGATACGACCATTCCGAAGCGAACCGCCGCCGAACGGATGGTCAGCGATCAGGTCGTATTGGGCGACCTGGACGCCGATCCGGATCTGGCGCAGGCGTACGCAAGTTTCACCGTGGAGGTCATGGCTCTCGTCGATGAGGGCCGACGGAATCGAGGAAAGCACCATGCCTAAAAAAGACACCGCCGCTGCTGTGCTGGGGATGTTGTCGACCGCAGGGGCCCAGACCCGCCGGATACCGGAAGTCACCGAGCCTGCCGAAACGACACCCGTAACGCCGACTGTCACAGTGACGGAAGGGCCTGCGGCCTCGGTAAGTGCGCTGCCGGCACCTGCACACCCCGTCGCCGCGGTTGAAAGTGCGGCGCCGCGTACGTTGCGGCTGCGGTCGGCCACGGCGCAGCGGGTGCGTCAGGCGTGGCTGGAAGCCAAACGTGACGATGTGCTTCTCACCGCGCAAGATTTCGCGTCCGACCTCGTCGAGGAGGCTCTGGTCCGGCGCCGGCGGCGCCCTGCTGCGCAGAATTAACCGCGGTTAAGTGGCTATGCACTTTGCGCGTCGGCGCGCACTTCGGTGAGCCATCCGTCGCGGTCGAGCAGCACCCATCGGGACCCCCGCCAATAGAACGGCACGCTTGCGGGATCGCGTCCCTCGTTGACGACATAGCCTAGCCGGGTTGCCCACCGTGCGCCGAGACTGTTGACGATCTCGGCGCAGGCCACGCATGCCGCGAATAGCGCTGTGGGACTGGGATTTTCAGCGCTTCGCTCGCCGGGGTGCCGCCTGACGATGCGGTCGAACGTGTAGCGGCAGCCGTCGGCGAAGACTTCGCAGTGCCCGCAGCTGCGAGCGAGCACCGCGGCATCTGTCGAGCGCGCCCGGGCGGATACCACGGGGCGGTGCAGCGGTGCGGGCGCTGGCGGGCGAGGGCTGCTGAGAATTTCGCTGACCGCCGGGCGGTAATCGATGACCACGTCGTCGTCGGCGGCGATGGCATGCAAGTACGGCGCAGCGTCGCCATGTCGTCCGTCGATCCACACGGCCGCCCACATCCCCCAGGAGGCCTGCCATTTCAGCGCTTGCTGAGCGCACCAGGGCCGCGCCGGGCACTGCAGGCATTGGCGGAGCGTGTCGCGGCGTCGGCGGCGGTTGAACCATTGTTCGGGATCCCGTTGACAGGCAAGATCATTCGGCCGCAGCGGGGGAGGGCAGGTGCTCATCGCGACCCTTGTGCATCGGGGTTGTCGTGGCGTCGGCGCTGCGCTCGCTGCCGGATGTCGTCGAGTGCCTTGCGGGCGGCTTGGCGTCCAGGCCCGGCCAGCGCGGCGCGACCGGCTTCGCGTTTGTCGCGGTGGGCGTCGCGGGCGGCCAGCTGCGCGGCGACACGGGCACGTGCCTGCTCGAGCTCTTGGTGTTCTCGTGCCTCGTCGAGAGCGGACGGGCGGTTGTGGAGATCCCCGTGCGCCGCCAGGATCGCCCCCAACAGACCGATCGGTTTGTGCGGACTCTCCGGCACCCAATGCCCGGTACCGACCCAGTCGCTGATGAGGGTGTTGACATCCCGTGCCGTCCAGCCGTGTCGGGCCGGCCCCGCCAAGACGTGTGCCCACGGTGTACCGGTTCGGTAGCGGCGAGCCCAGGGAGGACTTTGCTCGCTGGCGACCCATTTGTTTGCCAGGGTCAGTGCCCGGGTTTCCGGGCGTTGGCGCCGCGTAGCGGCGCTGCTACCGGCGGTTTGGCGCCGGGGTCGGGTAGTGAGTACTGCTTTAGGTGAGTTTTTTAAAAGTAAGTAAGACCCTTCGGGATGGGGTGACAGCGACTGAATTCGGCAATCATGCAACACCCACACCGAGGCCCATCCGCGACCTTTATCCCCAACGCGCCAACTTGCGAACCGCTCGGTCCGCGTGCGCTGACGACCCCGCATCACTTCGGTCGCGACGCCAAGCAGTCGCAGCGCGGTCGAGGCCCGCTGCACCGTGCGAACCGACAGTCCCGTCACGTGGGCGAGCCGGGCGTTGGTTGGCCGGCAGTCGCGCCCGGTTCGGTAGTCGGCGAAGGACGCACGCGCTTCGGCCACGGCGACAAGGGTTTTCAAGCTGATCGGATTGTTGGGCATCGCGGGGCGCACGTGGGTGTCGTAGCGCAGCATGTAGGCGGTGGGCACGGTTGACTGTGCCCACCGCTGGGCTCGACCAGTCCAGCAGGGAATGGCCGCCCAGGGGGTGTCGAGTTCGAGGATGATCTGTGGGACGCGGTTGACGCAGTGGGCGCCGACGCGCTGAATCCAGACCGACGCGGTGCGGGCGGTCCCGCGGCGACGAGACGATCGACTGCTGCCGCGATACGGATGAACTATGGTGTGGGTCGATCCACGGGGCGGTGTTGCTAGACCGTGCACAAGGTGTGCGCTACCGTGGAATGCGTCTTTCATGACGATTCCCTTCGAGGTGGGGATTTTCGCGAAAGCATCAAATCGGTTCGAGTTGCAGCTCGAACCGGGTACCCTCGGCCTTCGGGCCGGGGGTTTCGCCGTCTAGGGTGCTATCGCGGGCGCTGTATGTGGTTGTGTGGCACTGATTTTGGTGAGACCGGCAGTCGCCGGGGGTGTCCTTTCAGTCGGTGCTGCGCTCTGCCTACCCGGCGGCGGATATCCGCCGCGTACTTCACAGGCGGATATCCGCCTTCATTGGAGGATGCCGTATGTCGCGCGGAATCCGAGAATGACACGCCGTAACATCAGTCACAGCCGTCACGCGGGGGAGCCCGTTGGGGGCGGGGGTCGCCCCTTTCCGGGGACCCCCGCCGCGCCGGTGGTGATGTGGTCGGTGTGTTCGGTCCGTTTCTAAGGGTGCGTGCATGGGGTGAGCTGCATGGCACCGCTCGAGTTGGCCGGTGTGTCAGTGGTGGGTTTTTCGACGTGTCGGTGCGTGGGACCGGCGATGGCACGGCTGGCCACCTGACTTGCGCGAAAGGCACGTTGGGCGTGCGGGGCCGCGCCGGCGGCACTGTCGGGGTGGTGTTCGGTGCGGTCGCGCGCCATCTTGTCTTGACCCGGCACCGATGTCGGCGCCCGTGTGGGTCGAGCTGGATTTCCTGGGCACAGAGCAATCCGCAGTAGCCCTCGGTGGTGGTGGACCGCTGGGTCACGGGGGCTCCCCCGGCAATGCCGGCAGGCGCGCCGGTGTTGGGGAGTAACCCCTTTGCCGTGCAGTCGATTTGGGCATCGGCGATGGTGGCTGCCCCCAGTCGCGAGGGTCGTGGAACGGTGGTGACGGCGCGGGTGGTGGTGTGTCAGGGGTGGGCGGCGTCGATCGACGCGGTGGAATCGCTGGGGGTTGCAGAGGGCGCAATAGAGTCGCCATAGCTAAGGGATGACGGGCTGGTCGGCATAGCCGGCGTAGGCGGACAGCGATTGCAATTGACGCAACGCGAAGGTGCGCCTGCGGCCCTCTTTGGGGACGTGGATCCCGGCAACTAAGCCTTCGATGCCCGGCGTGTGTAGGGCTTCTTTCGCGCACAGCCAACGGCGGGGGCACCCCCGGCACAGGGCCTTGAGGGTGGGGTCATTGCCGCCTTCGGCCCAGCGATCTGGGTCAGCCACGCATGGGATGGCGGTCAGTACGGGCGGTGGTTCCAAAAGTACGGTCACGGTCGCTCCTCCCACTGAGCGTTATCACTAGATAGGCGCTAACGTTAGCGCCCTAACGTAAGCATCGCAAGCATTAAACATAAGCACAATGGGGGCCTGCGTAAGCGACAGCGTAAGCAGCAAACGTAATCGGCGGGGCAGACGTGTCGCTCGCCAGCTCTATGGGTCTGCGCCAGACAGCCGATACACTGACCCGATGCACGACCACGCGGAGACGGTCGGCGTGGCCCGCGCCGGTGCGGCGTTTGCTGCCCGCCGCGAGGAATTAGGCATCTCACAGCGTGAATTGGCAAAACAGGGCATCATCGGCGCGCCCAACCTGATCGCGTTTGAAAAGGGGCGGGCTTGGCCCCGTGAGCGCACCAGGGCCAAGCTCGAGCAGGTGGTCCAGTGGCCTCCCGGCGCGCTGGCAAAGCTGTACGACGGCAGAACAAGTGTCGTAAGCGGCGCTATCGAACCAGTGCGCAGCGAGTCGGACCCCGGCGCGGTGATTACGGATGCGGTCACGGTTGCCGTCGATCAAGTGCTGGCGTCTGCCGATGCGCTACCGGCCGACAGCGATGCCAGCTTTGGGGAGCGGGCCCGCCGGGTACTCGCCGATTTACGGACAGTGGAGGCGATCACAGCGCGGGCGGTGCGCAGCAGCCAAGGCTCACCAGAGGTGATTAGGGCGCTCAGGCTCATCCGGCAGCGATACGGCGATCTGATGGTGCGTGCCGCGGCGGCCGCGGGCGCCACGTTAGGCCAGCGCCTTTACACGGCACGTTCGGGGGCCGCGCTCAGCGTCGACGAGGCCGCCGGCGCAATGGACGTTGCCCCCGATGTGGTGGAGGCCGCTGAATCCGAACAGCCGGTCACCGAGGAGGATCAGCGCCGCATCGAGAAGCTCATCGCCGAGCTCAGCGCCGAATCGTAGATGGCCTGACACCCCGAAGATATTTTGGCGAGTTGCGTGCGGTTGCCTGCCGCGAATCTATGAAGACGTCCGTGACACCCGCAGTGGGGCAATCGATTTCAAATATTATTGCGACATCAATTGACGGCGCTGAGCAACGCCGCACACGGGGCTGAGGTTAGGCGACGTGTGTCGCAGCAGCACCGTGTTCCAGTGCGGCGATCGCGCTGTCAAAGAGCGCGTGAATAGTGTGCACGTTTGCCTCGTTGTTGAAGTCGCACACCGTGGTCTCCGGGGGCAGGGCAGCTCGCCGGCGGCTTTAGCCGTCGGGGGGATCGGGGCTGGTGAACAGCGTGGGGTGGCGGGTTTTGTCAGGGTCGTTGCGTAGGGTGCGGTCATGTTTGGCTGGCGGTGTCCCGGTGATGGGGTGTCGGCGTGAGACGGGCGTATGTGTTTCGTTTGCGGCCGACCGCACGCCAGCATGTGGGGTTGGCCGCGTGTGTGGACGCTCACCGCGAGTTGTATAACGCTGCTTTGCAGGAGCGTCGGGATGCGTGGGTGCACAGCAAGACTCGGATTTCTTACGGTGATCAGTCTGGGCAGCTGAGCGAGATCCGCAGTCTGCGACCGGATCAGGCGCTGTGGTCGTTTTCTAGCCAGCAGGCCACGCTGCGGCGGTTGAATAAGGCGTTCGACGGGTTCTTCCGCCGGGTGAAACGCGGCGAGACTCCCGGGTATCCGCGGTTCAAGGGCACGGCCCGCTTCGACAGCGTGCAGTGGCCCAAAGACGGTGACGGGGCCCGCTGGCTGCCCGAGGCCAAGCGGGTGTATCTGCAAGGGATCGGCCAGGTGAAGGTGCATCTGCATCGGCGGGTCGAGGGCCGTGTGAAGACAATCCAGGTCAAACGGGCGGGCCGGCGTTGGATGCTGGTGTTGTCCTGCGATGACGTGCCGACAAGACCGTTGCCGGCCACCGGTGGCCAGGTCGGTATCGACGTCGGGGTCATGACGTATGCGACGCTGTCTGATGGCAGCGCGGTCGCTAATCCGCGGTGGGCACGTCAGGAGGCCACCCGGTTGCAGATGGCCCAGCGGCGACTACAGCGCGCCAAACGTGGCTCCCGTAACCGGGCCGCGCGCCGGGAGACGGTGGCGGCGCGGCACCGTAAGATCGCCCACCGGCGCAAGGACTTTCACCACAAACAGGCCCGCGAACTCGTGGCCCGCTACGACCTGCTGGTGGCCGAGGACCTCACGATCGCGAACATGGTTCGCCGCGCCAAGCCCAAACCTGATCCGGACAACCCGGGACAGTTCCTCCCGAATGGTGCCCGTGTCGTCGATTCCTGAAAAGTAGACCGCTGAGGGTCCCGCAATGTTGACCCACTTGGTGGTCTTTTGGAGGGATGCTCTCGGTGGAGGATTG